>JAWODJ010000058.1:0-239642 GCA_046483315.1 Bacteroidales bacterium
GGAAAAGGGTATATAGCCCGTATGCCCAAAAAGGAAGATAAACGCAAGACATCGGTTATCCTGACCTCCAAATCATCCGTTCTTTTGGCAAAAATACCGCCCCTGATGCATGAGCGACTTTCGGAAAATCTGAAAACATTATCGCCCAAAGATGCGGAAACAATAAATGATGCCCTTGACCTTCTGATAGATTATCTTGATATAGAGAATATTGATGCCAGTCCGGTTATTACTTTCGAAGATGAGATTGCCGGTGATCAGAGTTAAAGTCCGCTTCCTTCAGGACCGCAATGATTCTTCGGTTCTGCTGTCGTTTTTCACATCAACTTATTGTGAAAAATTTTGATTATTAACATGATAGTTTCTGTGCAAACTATCATGTTAAAGCCTGATTATGCAGTCACCTGCCCTGATTGGTTCCGGATTGCGTATTTGCTTAATCCCGGTTATATATGTCAGATAATTAGAAGTTAACCCGGATATCTGTCAAAAAGTTCTGTAACAGTGCATTTAACCCGGGCCGGATGGTTTATTTGCATCTCTCTCATTTTTTTCATATTTTTGTCGTGCAGAAAATAAAAGATAACATTCTCAATTAATGCAACCTGTCAGATATGGTTTGGCAGGTGAAATTTTTTTTTAATCTCAACAAAACAGATCGGATTTATGCTGAACTTTAAGATTTTTAATTCTTCAAATCCAATTACCGATAAGGAGAGGTCGGAAATTATTGATTTTCTCCATACTCATCTTGACCAGTTTCGCGACACAAAGGAGGCTATAGGTAAGGCTGTATCTTACGCTTTGAGTGAATCTCCCGGACCGGGGGGATTCGTGCTTCGGGGCAAGCTGGAAGACGATATAGCAGGGGTTGTTGTGATAAATAAGACCGGTATGGAAGGTTATATACCGGAAAATATCCTTGTTTATATAGCCGTCGACAAAAAATTCAGGGGAAAAGGTTTTGGTAAGGAACTTATGAATAAGGCTATTGAACTTGCCGAGGGCGATGTGAAACTTCACGTTGAACATGATAATCCCGCCAGGTTTTTATACCAGAAACTTGGTTTTACAAACAAGTATATGGAAATGAGGCTTATTAAAAACAAGAAGTAGAAACACCCTTTTCCGGAAGTCTATGGACAATATGCCGGATCATGAATTACTGATCAATTTAAGGAAGGAATTACATAAATTCCCCGAGTTATCGGGTAGTGAAGAGATGACCTCTCAACGGATATCAAGGTTCCTTGAAGAGCTCAGGCCGGATGAACTTGTGTGCAATATCGGAGGTAAGGGATTGGCTGCCAGGTTTAAAGGAGCCTCACCCGGTCCAAGGGTAATGGTTCGCGCCGAACTGGATGCCCTGCCCATAGATGAATCGAATGATTTTGACTACAGATCGGTTGTTCCCGGTATTTCACATACATGCGGACATGACGGGCACATGGTCATCGCCGCGGGAGTTGCAAAATATTTTTCAGGCAGGAGACCCGAACGGGGGGAGCTGGTAGTTTTATTTCAACCCTCGGAAGAAAATGGCAGAGGTGCTTATGAAGTTGTAAATGATCCTCTATTTATTTCACTGCAACCGGATTATATACTTGCACTTCATAATCTGCCGGGTTTTGAACGCAATGAGGTTATTTTGCGCAATGATGTTTTCGCAATGGCTTCGGTAGGCATGATTATCAATCTTAAGGGAAAAACCTCCCATGCCGCCGAACCGGAAAACGGCATCAGTCCCTCGAACGCAGTTTCGCGCATTTTAAAAGAGTTGCCGCTACTGACCCGAAGAGGACAATTCAGGCATTTCACCCTGGTAACAATAATTCATGCCAGGATAGGAGAGGTTGCTTTTGGCACAAGTCCCGGCAATGCGGTGGTTATGGCAACACTGAGGGCTTACAGGGACAGTGAAATGGATAAACTTTGCAGTTCGGCAGAGGAGCTGGTTCATGAGGTTGCCTTGTTGAATGAGCTGGATATTGAGGTTTCAAGGACTGAACATTTTCCTGCCACCGTAAACGATAAGTCACTTAACGGGATACTGGAGCAACAGGCCGTAAAAAGCGGGACAGGATACCGGTACATTGAAGATGCTTTTAAGTGGTCGGAGGATTTTGGCTGGTTTACCAAAAAGTACCGGGGATTATTATTTGGTATCGGTGCAGGGAAGGGGCATCCTGAGCTCCATAACCCTGATTATGATTTTCCCGATGAAATAATTGATACCGGGGTAAATCTTCTTGTTTCAACCGGAATTGAATTACTCAGAAAAATGTGATGGCCAATACATCGGTAATAGAAATCAGCGAAAAAGCTGCAGAGGGGAATATCCGGTTCCTTCAGGAACAACTTGGCAGTAATGTACTTATCTCTTCTGTAGTGAAGTCCAACGCCTACGGTCATGGTCTTGATGTTTTTGTGCCGATAGCCGAACGGGCGGGAATAAATCATTTTTCTGTCTTCAGTGCATGTGAAGCAAGGGAGCTTATGAAAATTAAAAAACCCGGATCCCGCATTATGATCATGGGGTGGATGGATGATGAGGATATAGTATGGGCGGTTGAGAACGAGGTTGAGTTTTTTGTGTTTGACACTCCGCGTCTTGAAAAGATAATATCGCTTACCGGCAAAGCAGGAAAGCCCGCACTTATCCATATTGAGATGGAAACAGGGATGAACCGGACCGGCATGAAGTTATATGAACTGAAGAAGGCATTGAAGATAATTCTTAATAGAAAAGGTTTATTTGTATTAAAAGGCCTGTGCACTCATCTTGCCGGAGCTGAGAGTATTGCAAATCATGTCAGAATACAGAAACAGATAAGAAGGTTTCAACGGCTTTGCGGGTGGTTCAGGGAACACGGACTTGTTCCTGAGTACAGGCATGTGGCCAGCTCTGCTGCAGCATTAACGTATCCTGCCGCAAGATTTGACATGGTTCGCATGGGGATTTTACAATACGGTTACTGGCCGAGTGCAGAAACCTTCATTCATTTTATAAGTAAGAGAAAGGAGAAGGAGGATCCTCTCAACAGGGTTATAAGCTGGAAGAGCCGGGTAATGACCCTTAAAAAAGTCAAAAGGGGGGAATTTGTCAGTTATGGCACTATTTACCTTGCCCAGGAGGACAAAAAAATTGCCATTGTGCCGGTAGGTTATTCACATGGCTATAACAGGTCACTGAGCAACCTGGGCAGGGTGCTTATAAATGGCCAGCGTGTAGGTGTAATCGGACTGGTGAATATGAACATGCTGATAGCAGATGTCACAAAACTACCGGGTGTAAAAACAGGTGATGAAGTAGTTCTGATCGGGCGGCAGGGAGATCTCACAATTTCTGTAGGTTCATTCAGCGAGTTCAGCAACCAGCTTAATTATGAATTATTAACACGGCTGCCAAGGGATACACCCAGGCAGGTGGTAAATTAAAATTTATTTCTAATGGCTTTTATGGAATTGCACCGGGAAAAACTGAAACATAATTTCGAATTTCTGAATAATATGTTTCAGGATAATAATATTGAGTGGGGCATCGTTACAAAGTTGTTGTGCGGGAACAGGACTTACCTGAGGGAGGTGGTTGACCTTGGAATAGAACAGGTTTGTGATTCCCGGGTTAGCAACCTGAAGGTGCTGAAAAGCATTGCACCTGATATTGAAACGGTTTATATAAAACCACCGGCCAAAAGGTCTCTGCGTTCAGTGGTTAAATATGCGGATATAAGCCTGAACACTGAACTTTATACAATAAATCTGCTGAATGACGAGGCAGGGAGACAGGAAAAAATCCATAAGATCATCATTATGATCGAAATGGGTGATCTGAGGGAAGGAGTGCTTGGAGACAGGCTGATTGAATTTTACGGAAGTATATTTGATTTGCCCAATATTGAGGTGATTGGTATAGGAACAAACCTGAACTGCCTTTACGGTATTATGCCAAGCCAGGATAAACTTATTCAGCTTGGCCTTTACAAACAGTTAATTGAGATTAAATTCAACAGGAAGATACCTTATGTTTCAGGCGGATCTTCGGTAACGATACCGCTGCTGGTCAAAGGCATATTACCTGTTTCTGTAGATCATTTCCGTGTTGGTGAGAGTCTGTTTTTCGGAAAGGATCTTTTTACTGAAAAGCTTATTAAAGGCATGAAGAACGGTATTTTCAAGCTTCACGCCGAGATTATTGAACTGACTGAGAAGCCGATTGTTCCTACAGGGGAGATAGGGTCGAATCTTACGGGTGAAAAGCTTGAGTTTGATGACAGGGACCTGGGAAAGAAGGCTTACAGGGCAATACTGGATATAGGGCTTCTTGACATAAATATTGAATATATAGAGTTGGTTGACAAAAAACTGAGTATTGCAGGAGCCAGTTCAGATATGATAGTGGTTGACCTGGGAACAAAAAAGCCAAAATACAAAGTTGGCGATCTGATTGAATTTAAACTTAACTATATGGGGGCACTCCATATAATGAACTCAAATTACATAGATAAAAAGGTTGTCTGACAAAAAAATATAAAACATGCATGAACAAACAAGTGATAATATTGTTGAAAAACTGACCAGGGAAAGAGCCGGAGAAATTTTGAACGACAAGGTTAAAATGTCCATTCTTGATATGCTCAGCAAAAAAGGACCGTGTTCATTCGGAGATATACTCCGTGAACTTGGAATCTCCCAGCCGGCCGGCACCGGTCATATCCTGGAGTTAAAATTACTCGGATTAATTGATAAATCAGTTGATCCTCCGAATTATAATATTAATCCGGACCGCTACGCAGTATTGCAGAAAAGGAAGAGATAATAATCATATTTATTTTACGTTATAATTATCAATTAGAGATATATGAGGCAGTTAAAAATAACCAAATCGATCACAAACCGTGATTCAAATTCTATTGAAAAGTACCTGCAGGAGATAGGTAAGGAAGACCTGATCTCACCTGAGATGGAGGTTGAGCTGGCACAACGTATTAAAAAAGGTGACCAGGTGGCGCTTGAGAAAATGGTAAAGGCCAATCTTCGTTTTGTGGTGTCGGTGGCCAAGCAGTACCAGTTCCAGGGACTGAGTCTGCCGGACCTGATAAACGAGGGAAATCTGGGACTGATAAAGGCAGCTACCAAGTTTGATGAAACCAAGGGGTTTAAGTTTATATCATATGCTGTGTGGTGGATACGTCAGTCAATTCTGCAGGCTATTTCCGAACAGGCAAGGGTGGTGAGACTGCCCCTGAACCAGGTAGGTTCACTGGGGAAGATACATAAGATAAGTTCGCGCTTTGAACAGGAGAACGAGAGGGATCCATCGGCCGAGGAGCTTGCCGAGAAGCTTGAAATGACGAAGGAAAAGGTGGCCGGCACACTAAAGCTTAACGGACGTCCTATGTCGTTCGATGCACCTTTCGTTGACGGCGAAGACAACAGCCTGCTTGATGTAATGGAAAACAAAGACTCTCCAATAGCCGACTCGGAACTTATGACCGACTCCCTGCGAAAAGAGATCAGGCGGACACTCAGTATTCTGTCGGAGAAAGAACGCAATGTTCTGGAATGCTATTTCGGTCTGGGCAGGCAGGAAATGTCGCTTGAGGCAATAGGCGAGGAACTTGGCCTTACGAAGGAACGCACCAGGCAGATCAAGGAGAAAGCCCTGAAACGTCTTCGCCATAAATCAAAGAACAAATTACTCAGGATGTACCTCGGTTAAAAGTCCGGTCCCGCTTTTTTTTTATTGTCATTTTTAGCTATTATTGTTGGAAAATATTTTACATCTGTATGGTAAACGGATATTTTCTAACAAAAACTTAAGAATTATGGCTAAAGTTGCAATGCTTGGCGCCGGATTTATCGGCGGATTTTACACATCATCACTTCATGGTTTGCGCAGCAGGGACAAGGTTCAGATAGTCTGTGATAAGGACGGCGAAAGAGCCAAAGCCTTTGCGTCACAATACGGGGTTCCCCGATGGACCACAGATATGTCAGAGGCCGTGAACGATCCCGAAGTTGAAATTGTTGTTGTCGCCCTCCCGAACAATCTGCACCTGGAAGCAGTGGAGCTGGCTGCTGAAGCGAAGAAAGCTGTTCTTTGCACGAAACCTCTTGGCAGGAATCCTAAGGAGGCAAAACAGATGCTGGATGCGGTTGAAAGGGCAGGTATATTTCACGGATACCTTGAAGACCTGGTATATACTCCCAAGTGTCTTACAGGGTTTGATTCGGTTAAAAAAGGTACAATAGGCAATGTGATATGGGTACGTTCCAGGGAAACTCATCCGGGCCCGCACTCTGACTGGTTCTGGGACAAGGAGATATCCGGAGGCGGAGTGCTTCTTGATATGGGGTGTCACTGTATTGAAATTGCACGGGGATATATCGGAAAGGATGTAAGACCTGTGGAGGTGATATGCTGGGCCGACACACTTGCCAAACCGATTGATGCAGAAGATAATGCAATTGGCTTTGTTCGTTACGCCAACGGTGCCATGGCACAGTTTGAGGTAAGCTGGACATTCAGGGGAGGTATGGACCTGAGGGATGAGGTAATGGGTACGGAAGGAACAATCTGGATAAATAATTTCCTTAGAACCGGAATTGAAATGTTCTCTGCAGGCGGTAAAAAGGGGTATGTTGCCGAAAAGGCTGAGACCGACAGGGGATGGCTGTTCCCTGTTGCCGATGAGGTTCATGACCTTGGGAATAACAATATGTTCACCGAGATGCTGAACGCCTGGGAGAATGGTGAAGAGTGTTCGGAAACATTTTATGATGGATATGTTGTGAACGAGATCATGGAGGCTTGCTACCGCTCAGTAAAGAGTAAAAAATGGGAACCTGTTACCCTGGAGGTTTGGCGGGGAAAAGAAAAAGCAGATCCGATAGCCATGTTTGATGAGTTTGACAAAGACCACTTGCTTATAAAAGAGGAGGTAATGCCCGACGGGTCGAAAAAACGTATACTTAAAGATAAGGTATCGGGAAAGATAACCCAGCACTTCCTTCCTGCAAAATAGATGGGGTTTAAATACGGAATTGTTATAATTATAACCCCGGAATGATATCCGGGGTTATTTATTCAGACAGTTTCCTGTAAGAGTTTTTGGGGCACATAAAAAGAAGTTTATCCCTTAATAACTGCCATGGGCCGGAGTTCGGTAACAACTTCCACCAGATCGGACTGCAGCTTCATTACCCGTGATATGTCCTTATACGCCCCGGAAGCCTCATCCAGATCCCGTTGCCTGTGCAGGCTGTGAATGATGCCTTTTTTATCAAGAATCAGCTTTTCATGTTTCAGGTCCAGGGATCTCTGGGCCTCTCTTCTTCCCATTGTACGGCCGGCCCCGTGTGAGCAGCTTTCAAAACTTTCCGGATTGCCCCTGCCTAATGTTATATAGCTGTTGCTGCCTTGTGAACCGGGTATTATTCCATACTCCCCCTTCTTTGCTGATGTGGCTCCTTTCCTGTGAACTATCAGGTGTTCACCGAAGTGTTTTTCCGGGCTTGCGTAATTGTGAGCTATATTGATAAATTTTGAGAATTTCACATCTTTAAAATAATATCCTGTTATCTCCGAAATCACATTAATCATTCTTTTTCTGCTGGCAAACGCAAAGTCAGTGCAGTATTGCATTTCTTTCAGGTAAAGGTACCCTTCATCAGAGTCCAGCGGCAGGAAAGAAAGCTGCTTCGGGGTTTTCAGCTTTTTAAAATTGGTCTCGGTTTCTCTGACGGCTTTTTTGTAATAATGATCTGCTACCTGTTTTCCCAGGTTCCTGCTGCCGGAGTGGACCATTATCCAGACAAAGCCATCCGACCCTTTCTGCAGTTCTATAAAATGGTTGCCTCCGCCAAGTGTGCCCAGCTGGTAAGAGGCATTTTCATATTCCCGTTCAATAACCGGAAGCTTTTGATTTATCGGCGGAAGAAGGTCTTTTCCGCAGGGCGATTTATGGTGTCTGAATCCTACCGGGACACTCTTTTTTATTATCTCAACGATCTTCACCAGGCTGCTTTCCGGCATTGCTTTGAGTGATGTTTTTTGGGCACACATTCCACAACCAATATCCACACCTACTGCATTTGGTATGACCACTTCCCGGGTGGCAAGCACACCGCCTATCGGCATCCCGAAACCCTGGTGACAATCGGGCATTATTGCAATATGATGAGCTGCATAATGATGATTTGCAATATCTTTAGCCTGCTGAAGGGCACCGGGCTCAATATCTTCAAGCCAGAGCTTGATAGGGATTCTTTCGCTGGATATGGTCTGAATCATGGTTATGTCCTGTCTGGTGACCTGCATGTTACCTGCAAGTCAAATTTATGCATAAATAAGTTAAAAGCTTTTAAAAAACAGGGTTTTAGTATAGCGGATAAAAAAACCCGGTAATTGTAACCGGGTTTAAAGGGGTGGAAGACCGGACTCGAACCGGCGACCTTCGGAACCACAATCCGACGTTCTAACCTGCTGAACTACATCCACCATTTTTGCCGATGCAAAGATAAATATTTCTTTTTAAGTTTTACAAACATAAAAATCAAAATCATTATCTCACTCCCTGATTATTAATTATTATATATTTCATCTGTAATAAAAGAAGCCAAAATTTTGTCAAAAAAATACAAAATTTTGACTTACAGAAGTAACCGCTTCGCTTTCCTATAAAATTTTTTTCATCTGTCTGCGTGTAATTTTAGATGAAAAAAATTTCATATACATTTACATGCGAAAAAAACAGGGATAGCTTGATCTTTCTGAGAAAAATATCCAATGTCGGCAGCCTTCAATTATTCCAGATCCTGAGGTTTACAACCTTTCTTCTGATCAGTGTTATTTTCACCAAAAGCTCGATGCCTGTTGCCGATATCGGTTATTATGAGTTGTCTCTTTTTATTGCAAGCGCCGTAAGTTTTTTCTGGGTAAACGGCCTTATCCAGTCCCTGCTGCCCCTGTACAACAGCAACAGAACCTTCAGGGTACTTTCGGTTAACCGGAAATCGAAATCACCCGAACTGTTTAATGCGTTTTTGTTGCTGTCTGCTTTCAGCTTCCTTGCCTTTCTATTCTGTATTATCTTTCAGAGGGCCTTTCACATGTTTGAAGGAGTGAAAGAGATATCTTTTATGAACCTGGTATTCGTTTATATACTGCTGAGCAATCCGGGGCATCTTATTGAGTATATATATCTTTTGAAAAACCGCACTTCCGATCTTATCATATACGGCTTTGCAACTTTTGGTATACAGCTTGTCATTGTGACAGTGCCGGTTATTTTGGGTTACCCGGTTGAATATGCGATATGGGGTTTGATTGTTATTTCGGTGATCCGGCTTATCTGGCTTGCCCGGCTTTTGATCAGGCATTCGAGGTTCAGGATATCCTCCGGTTTTATGAGGGAACATATTTCCCTGGGGTTGCCTCTTATTTTGAGTTCTCTGCTGAGCGGATCAGCACAGTATATTGATGGGATAATAATTTCAACCACTTTTGATGCTGCAAGTTTTGCACTTTTCCGTTTCGGTGCCAAGGAGTTCCCTTTGGTTATACTGATGGCCAACGGACTCAGCAATGCCATGCTGACCCGGTTTTCAACAGCCGACGGGGTAAGGTCAGCCATGCAGACCATAAAAAGGAAGTCCGCGCAACTCATGCACCTGTTGTTTCCTTTATCGATACTTCTTCTTTTTTTCAGCAAGGTTATCTACGTAAACCTTTTTAATGAGAATTTTTTACGAAGTGCAGATGTTTTTATGGTCTACCTTCTGCTTATTATCAGCAGGCTGATATTTCCGCAAACCATACTGGTAGGACTGAAAAAGACAAAAATTGTACTTGCTGCCTCTCTTATAGAAATTATTCTGAATGTTATCCTCAGCCTTTATCTGATACGGTCATATGGGATTGTTGGAGTTGCGATTGCAACAGCTGTTGTGTTTCTGGTCGAGAAGATTGTGCTGGTTGCCTATAACTGGTTCCGCCTCCGTATCAGTCCGCACCAATATATTCCCCTCGGGATATATTTTTTTTATTCTGCTTTGATAATAGTTGTATTTTTGCTTATTAACATGGGAATAACAGGTCTTAAATAACACTTGTCAATATTACCGGGCTTTTTAAAAATTAATTCAATGAGTGCTCTGGAAAAACATTTCGAGGCTTTCCGCAGGAATATAATCGGGATCGATGCATCTTTTGATTCCCCTTTCGGGAGGCAGAAAATAATTTATGCCGATTGGATTGCCAGTGGAAGGCTGTATAAACCGGTTGAAGATAAAATGGTACATGTGTTCGGACCTTTTGTGGGTAATACCCACACTGAAACCAGTTATGCCGGAAGCCATACTACCCGATGCTATCATATGGCTCAGCAGAAGATCAAGAGGCATGTCAATGCAGGAGATGATGATGTTATTATAACTGCCGGCAGCGGAATGACCTCGGTAGTTAATAAGTTGCAACGGATTCTGGGACTGAAGGGATGCGGGAAGCTTATAAATAAAAACTGCCTTAAGGACATTGAAAAGCCGGTTGTTTTTATCACTCATATGGAACACCATTCCAACCACACTTCATGGTATGAAACTATTGCTGATGTTGTGATTGTGGAACCTGGCGCAAATTTGCTTGCAGATCCGGGATCTTTGCAACGGCAGCTGGAAAAATACAGAGATAGAAAATTCAAGATAGGGGCTTTTACTGCCTGTTCTAACGTCACCGGAATTATGACCCCGTATCATGAACTTGCCCGTATCATGCATGAATATGATGGAGTTTGTTTTATAGATTTTGCTGCATCTGCTCCTTATGTTGATATTGATATGCATCCTGATGATCCTGCGGAGAAGCTTGATGCCATATATTTTTCTCCTCATAAATTTATGGGCGGGCCCGGTTCATCGGGAGTACTTATTTTTGATGTCAGTCTTTACAACAATGAGATACCCGACGATTCCGGGGGCGGGACGGTGGACTGGACCAATCCATGGGGGAAATATAAGTATGTTGATGATATTGAAGCAAGGGAGGACGGAGGTACTCCCGGCTTTCTTCAGGCTATACGGACTGCCCTTGCCATTGAGCTTAAAAACCTGATGGATACCGGCCGGATGAAACAAAGAGAAAAAGAACTTGTTGATATGGTCTTTGCCGGCTTAAGAAAAGTGGAAGGGATCAAAATACTTGCAGATAAAGTGGAGGAACGACTTGCAGTATTCTCTTTTTATCATCCTGATATACACTACAATCTTTTTGTTAAGCTGCTTAACGATAAGTATGGTATCCAGGTCAGGGGAGGTTGCGCCTGTGCCGGCACTTACGGCCATTTCCTCCTTGAGGTAAGCCATGAAAAATCACGTGAGATTACCGATATGATAAATCACGGCGATCTATCCACCAAGCCGGGCTGGGTAAGGATGTCGCTTCACCCCACAACATCTGACCATGAGGTTTATAGTATTCTTGCCGCGATTGAAGATATCGTTCAAAATATTGATTCACTGGCTGACATGTATAAATATGAGCTTCGGAAAAATGAATTTACTCACAAAAGTTTTCCTGAACCGTTGGCCGGGACGATGGAGGATCTGTTTGAACTACGCGGACAGGTATGCTTTTAGGATTCGGTCCCCGGGTTAAAATAATGAGTTCGCCTTACAATAGCAATGAGTTTTATTTATACCGGAAAATATTTTGCATTTTAAATTACAACTATTATCTTTGCACTCCGTTTATATAAAGAGTTTTCAGTAAATAAACAGCCGAGTAAAATAAAAGATATGAAGAAAGAGATACATCCGGACAATTACCGCCTTGTGGTATTTAAAGATATGTCAAATGATCAGTATTTCATTTCGCGTTCCACAGCATCTACAAAGGAGACCATTAAGCTGGATGACGGAAAGGAGTACCCGCTTTTCAAACTTGAGATATCCAATACATCCCATCCGTTTTATACAGGCAAGATGAAACTGGTTGACAGCGCAGGCCGGGTTGATAAGTTTATGACCCGATATAAAAAGCATATGGATAAAAAGAAAAAATAATCTTTCCAACAGCATAAAAATCCCTGCCCGGCGCAGGGTTTTTTATGGATAACAGCCCCTCCGGAACTCTATGGTAAGTGACAGCTGATTCCAACGAACCAATCCAGGTAAATTTTGTTTATTTATAAGAGCAGAACTATTTATCGGTTCTGAACCTTTTTTGGCATGGGACTTGACTATTTAATAATGATAAATAACATTTACTAACTATCTGACATATTGTCGGACAATAATATTACACTGTTATCACATGTATAAAAAAAGCAAAGATATAATCTGGTCGGATATGATGGGAAATAATCCGGGAGAGGAAGAGTCGGATTACATAACACTTATTTCAGATGAGGATGAGGAGAAGCTCGGCAAGACCGAAATACCGGCCTCCCTGCCTTTACTGCCGCTTCGCAATACCGTTCTGTTTCCGGGTGTTATCATTCCGATAACCGTAGGGCGTGAAAAATCGATAAAACTTATACGCGATGTTTATAAAGGCAACAAGATGCTGGGTGCGGTTACACAGAAGGATATGGAAGAGGATGACCCTATGATGGACGACCTTTACCGGGTCGGAACGGCTGCACAGATACTTAAAATACTTGAAATGCCCGATGGAGCCACTTCTGTTATAATCCAGGGGAAGAAACGTTTTGAGATACTTGGGATCGCTTCTGAAGAACCATACCTGAAAGCAGAAGTAAAAAGTCTGGAAGATCTGATGCCCAAGAAGAAAGGCGGTCAGTTTCAGGCACTTATCGGATCATTAAAGGACCTTTCACTGAGGATAATCAATTTATCAACAAATATACCACCCGAAGCTTCATTTGCTGTAAAAAATATTGAAAGTTCAACTTTTCTGATAAATTTTATCTGTTCGAATTCCGATGTTGATATTCCTGCAAAACAAAAACTTCTGGAGACAAGCGAGATTTATAAAAGAGCCCGGCTTCTGCTTGAACATCTGAGTAAAGAGGTACAGATGCTTGAACTGAAAAAAGATATCCAGTCGAAGGTAAAATCTGAGCTGGATCAGCAACAGAGAGAATATCTTCTTCATCAGCAGATGAAGACCATTCAGAATGAGCTGGGAGGCAATCCGGTGGAAAAGGAGATTGCTGAAATGCGTGATAAAGCCTCACAAAAGAAATGGTCAAAAGAGATTGGTGAGGCTTTTGAAAAAGAACTGAGTAAACTGCAACGCCTTAATCCTGCATCTGCTGAATATTCGGTACAGGTTAATTATGTTCATCTCATCCTTGAATTGCCCTGGGGGAAATACACAAAGGACAATTTTGACCTTAAGAGGGCAGGTAAGATTTTGGAACGTGATCATTTCGGACTTGAGACGGTTAAAGAAAGGATACTTGAGCATCTTGCCGTTCTTAAGCTGAAAGGAGATATGAAATCGCCGATTTTGTGTCTTGTAGGCCCTCCCGGTGTGGGAAAAACATCATTGGGCCGGTCGGTTGCCGGAGCTATTGGCAGAAAATATATTAGGATGTCGCTCGGAGGTTTACATGATGAATCGGAAATACGCGGGCACCGCAAAACCTATATTGGTGCAATGCCCGGCCGGATAATTCAGAATATCAGGAAAGCCGGAACTTCCAATCCGGTTTTCATACTTGACGAAATAGATAAAGTGGGAAGGGATGTGCATGGTGATCCGGCTTCTGCCCTGCTTGAGGTTCTTGACCCGGAACAGAATTTTGCTTTTCATGATAATTATCTTGAACTGGATTATGATCTTTCACGGGTACTGTTCATAGCCACAGCAAACACTGTCAATACCATTCATCCGGCGTTGCGTGACAGGGTTGAAATTATAAATGTGAATGGTTACATAGTTGAAGAGAAGATTGAGATTGCGCGCAGGCACCTGGTGCCAAAGCAGCTGCTGAATCACGGACTTGAGAAGAATTCAGTTTTTTTCCCGAAAAAAGTGCTGGAACTGATTGTTGAAAATTACACCCGTGAGTCGGGTGTGCGGGAAATGGACAAGAAGATAGCCAAAATGGTGAGGGGACTGGCAAAAAAAATGGCTTTCGGGGAAGCTCTCCAAAAGAAAATCAACAGTGCACTTGTCAGGGAAATACTCGGTCCGCCCGAATATACCAAAGATATCTACCAGGGAAATGAATTTGCCGGTGTTGTAACCGGTCTGGCTGTGACCCCGGCCGGCGGTGAGATATTGTTTGTTGAGACAAGTTTGAGCAGGGGCAAAGGGAACCTTACCATAACCGGTAACCTGGGTGATGTAATGAAGGAATCGGCAAAACTTGCCCTTGAATATCTCAAATCTCATGCAGCATATCTTGATATAGATTCCGGTCTGTTCGAGAAGCTTAATGTTCATATACACGTCCCCGAGGGGGCTATTCCAAAAGACGGGCCCTCAGCAGGTATTACCATGGTTACTTCAATGGCATCTGCCTTTACACAAAGAAAGATAAAAAAAAGTATTGCCATGACCGGTGAGATCACTCTTCGCGGAAAGGTGCTGCCTGTTGGCGGAATAAAGGAGAAGATCCTTGCGGCAAAACGGGCAAATATTTCTCATATTATTCTGTCCGAAGATAACAGGAAGGATATGGAGAAGATCAATGACATCTATTTAAAGGGTCTGAATTTTCATTATGTCAAAACAATACTCGATGTCTTTGATATTTCTCTTCTCAGGGAGAAAGTAAAAGAGCCTTCCCTGGTAACGGATGCTGAAAACCTGGCATAAACTTTACCATGTTTCCTGTCCGGTTATTTAATTAAATTTAGATAGATTTACTGCCGGGAAATCTTTTTGCAAATGCAGATGGACAATGTTTCTTTTTGGGGCTTGTTTCTTACTTTAAGCGGCATTACACTTTTTATAAGGGTGGTGTTTAATTTAGAGTTTCCTCTTTTAAGAATTCTGGCCGGACTGTTTTTTATTTTGCTTGGAGTGAAGATAATACTCGGCCCTGCCAGTATATGGCCTTTTAAGCGGGCTGACAATGAAATTATTTTTACCCGGCAGAGGATTGGTATTACCGGTGATCTTCCTGAGGGGTTTAAACTTGCTTTTGCCAGGGCCACTTTTGACCTTGATGAAATGAAATATCCTGAAAAGACAACGGATATGAAGATAGACAATATCTTTTCAGGCTGCACCGTATATCTTTCCCGCGATGTACCTGTCCGGTTGACGGTTGATGCAGTGTTTGCAGGAGTGAAGATGCCCGGGAGGAACACCCCCGTGTTTGGAAGGGGAAGCTATGAATCTGATGACCTTGATCCGGGGAAGCCTCACATTAATATCATGGTAAATGCGGTGTTCGGCAATGTCACCTTTATGTACGGTCCATGATACAGCACCGGGAATATTTATGCCCTACTGCCTGCTCCATTCCTGTCTGCCCTGAATATGGGAAGACAGGATGCGATACGGGACTTATTTTTATAAATACCTGTTCCCCCGGTTTCTTTCCTTTTATGTATGTTTGTATCTGAAGAATAATATTCTGGTCCTTATGCCAGAATTAAAACTTTATTTTATGGAAAAAACAGCTGTTTTCCCGGGTTCGTTCGATCCGTTTACAATAGGGCATGAATCTGTTGTCAGAAGGGCTCTGGCTCTTTTTGACAGGATAGTTATTGCCGTCGGCTACAATTCTCAAAAAAAGGGATTCTTTCCCCTTGAGAAAAGGATTGAATGGATAAACAATGTGTTCAGTGATGAAGAGGCAGTTGAGGTTACATCGTTCGGTGGCTTAACTGTTGAATTTTGCCGTGAAAAAAATGCTTCTTTTATTTTACGCGGATTGCGTACTGCGGCTGACTTTGAATTTGAGAGGGCAATTGCCCAGATTAACAATGCAATGGCAGGCAGTGTTGAGTCGGTATTTCTGCTCACCCGGCCTGAACATACTCCTGTCAACTCCACTATAGTACGTGACATATTCAGATATGGTGGTGATGCTACCAGGTTTGTTCCTGATGGGGTTAAATTAAATGAATTTATACCCTGATGGTATCTTTCATAAAGGGATACATTTGTACTGCATTTTTCCTGCTGGCACTGGCCGGCAGGATATCAGGCACAGACTGCTGCACAGTGAATATCACTGGCGATGCACCCGGATATGCTGGTGAGGAGATAGTTTTTTACCGATGGACAGATCAGATAAGTTTTACCGAAACTGAGCTGTTCACTGTTGTGCCGGACAGCAATGGGGAGTTCTCTGCCCGGATAGAGGTATGTGATGCCCCGCTCTATATTTTTTCAAACACCGGTATCTATTATATTTATATGTATATTGAATCCGGCAGTGATTACCGTGTAGTTCTGCCTGAAAAAACTGACAAGTCTCTCCGTGAAGAACTAAACCCTTATTTTGAAGGTATCCCCACACATATAGCTGTCCTTAACCACGACAGCACCGAGTTGAATTCTTTGATCAGGAGTTTTGACGAAATGTATGAGCCCCTGTTCGGGGAACCTTTTATGCGGCTGACAACCGGAGGGGATACTGACATTCTTGATTCCATCAGTACTGTTTTTGACCGGCACTTTTCTGATGCCGGTCATCCTTACTTCAATGATTACAGGAGTTATAAGATGGCACTGTTCAGGATTATGGCTCAGATGGAGTCTGCCCGCACCCTTTCGGACACTTATTTCAGGTCGGAGCCGGTAAAATACCGGAATGTAGCCTATATGGAAGTTTTTAACCAGGTCTATAACCGGTATTTTTTATTTTTTTCCCGGACCGTAAAGGGGGGCAGGATATTTGACGATATAAACAAGAGACAGAGCCTTACAGATTTACGGAATACATTAAGCACCGATCCGGTACTGGGTGATGAGCGGCTCCTTGAGATGGTTATCTTAAAAGGACTTCATGATGCTTTTTACGGATCTGATTTCTCCAGGTCGGGACTGCTGGTTGTTCTGGACTCTCTTGCCGCTGTTACCCGGTATTCAGAGCATGTGGCAATAGCAGAAAATATAAGAGAGAAGGTCACCCGTCTGATGACCGGTTTTCGGCCTCCGGCTTTTGAACTCAGGAACAGGGAAGGGGAAATAGTGAGCCTGCCACATTACAGGGGCGATTATGTTTACCTCAATTTTTGCATGGCTGCCAGCTATGGTTGCCTTTCTGAATTTGATGTGCTCGCCCGCCTTAATGAGAACCATGATGAATATCTTAGGATAGTGACAATATTTGTAGATGAGAGCCACCAGTCCATGCTGGAATTTCTCGATAAAACCGGTTACGACTGGGACTTCCTGTTTTACGGTGATCAGCCCTCTATCCTTAAAGAATATGATATCAGAATGTTTCCGACATATTATCTTATTGACCGTGACGGAACCCTTTTGATGTCTCCGGCACCAAATCCCGCTGAAAATTTTGAAGGTTACCTGTTAAGGGTGATGCGGTCGCGCGGGGAGGTCAAATGACTTTCGCCTCCTTAAGAAGGTCCATTATTGAGGCATAGGTGTTTTTCCTGATGACCCTTAGATCTTTTTCCCTGGCCCAGATAATTTTTGTAATAAACTCTTCAGTCTGCGGTTTTGGTTTTTGGGTGCCCTTATAAACCATTTCAAACCATCTGGTTTTTTTCAGGTAAGGAACCGTTTTGTCGAAATAGGTGTGATAGGTAGGCTGCAGCTCTTCAACAATCTCAAGTCCGTCGATACCACACTCTTCCCTTACCTCCCTAAGGGCGGCTTCAGAGGCTGTTTCATTGCCGTCAATCTTACCTTTCGGAAGGTCCCATTTATCGAGCCGGTTTATGAATAGTATCTCTCCCGAACCATTCCGTACCAATCCGCCCGCAGCTTCCACATACTGAAAACATGAACGGAATACTTCCATTAGTTTTTCGGTGTCGGGATGGCAGATAAAAAGCTGTGAAATTTTCCGGAGTGCCAGAAAAACCAGCAGTAACTCCTTGAGTTCATCTTTTTCCCGAAACTTGTAGAACAATCCTTGATTTTCCTGGAAACTCCTGAAAAAATCATGTGTCAGGAATACTGTTCGTTCGTTGAAAAAAACTTTATACATTTGCACGATGAAAATGAGAAAAAAGAATGTTGCGAAACAACTGTTGCAAATTAACGCAATAAAATTGGAACCAGCAAAACCTTTTTTATGGTCATCAGGCTGGCATTCGCCCATATATTGTGATAACAGGCTTGTTTTATCCTTCCCTGAAACACGAAATCTTATTAAAGAATCTTTTTGCGAACTTATCAGTGAATTATATCCTTCAGTCACTTTGATTGCAGGGGTTGCCACAGGTGCTGTTGCCCACGGGGCCCTGGTTGCCGACCGGCTTAACCTGCCTTTTGCATATGTGCGCCCTAAACCCAAAGAACACGGGCTGGCCAATATGATCGAGGGTAAGGTGACAGCCGGTGACCGGGTGGTGGTAATTGAAGACCTTGTGTCAACCGGTAAAAGTTCTCTTATGGCTGTTGAGTCTCTTCGCTCGGCAGGATGCGATATCATGGGGATGGTTGCAATATTTACCTACGGATTTGATATCGCTGCCGCAAACTTCAGGGATCATTCATGCGAGTTGCACACCCTTACCGATTACAGTACGCTGATAGAGGAAGCCAGGGATGCCGGTGCAATAAGTGAGCAACATACAGCAACCCTCAGGGAGTGGAGAGATGACCCTGCCGGCTGGAAAATATGATCATAACCTGATATTTCCATTATTTTAACAATTCCCACTCTGAAAAGAGATATCATTATCTTTTAACATTCAAAATTAAATGGAATGACAACATTTGAAAGTCCTGTCAGAACAATATTTGCCAAAAGAAAAGCTGTTTACGAGTTCCTCTCCGATATGGGTAATTTTGACAATCTGGTACCTGATGGCCGGGTGAGGAATTTTGAGGTTGAAAAGGAGAGATGCCGGTTTATAGTTGACGGACTGGGTGAAGTTTCAATAAGGCTTTCTTCCGGAAAGCCTTATGATACCATAGTGTTTGAGTCGGAAGGAAAGACCCCTGTTTACTTTGACCTCCTGGTGGAGCTTGATGAAGCAGGGGAGCAGAGTACGAAAATGAAGCTTACATTAAGGGCGGAACTTAATATGATGTTAAAGATGATCGCCATCAAGCCTATTGAGGAAGGACTGGAAATGGCCACATCAAAACTTTCCGATCATCTTAACAGTCTTGATTGGGATTGATATTGCAGGTGGCAGGCTGCCGGATTAGGTTGGTGTCAAAATTTTAACAAAAGCGGGTTTCCCGGCATTATTTATTTTGCAGGAATTCAACTTCCTTTAAACCGAAATACCTTGTCTCTCCCTTATCATCCTCCAGAGCCAGTCTGCCGAAATTATCAACACCCCTTATATATGCCTTAAAGATCGTCTCTCCCTTTCTGTAACGGTTCAACTGATCAAGCCCGTAAAGATGTTTTGTATACCGGTTTTTTATTTTTGTTTTTTCTTCCTTTTGAAGCATGGCATACCAGTGATCTGTATATCTGCAGATCTTTTCAAGGCACTCTCCCGGCTCTGCCCGGTAACCGGTTATCTGTTTAAGGGATACCGGGTTGGGGATATATTTTGGGAAAGAGTCCTGATTAATGTTTATTCCTATTCCCAGTATGGAATTATCTATCCTGTTCTCCATTACAGAATTCTCGATAAGTATGCCTGCTATTTTCCTGTCTCCTGCGTAGATGTCGTTAGGCCATTTAATGTAAATGTTTTTCATGAATTCTTTGAGGAAATCTGTTAATCCAAGTGAGGCGACCATTGAAAGATAAAACTGGTCTGAGGCTTCCAGGAAGCGCGGATAAAGCACTATGGAAAATGTAAGGTTCTGTCCTGACTCGCTTTCCCATGTGTTACTCCCCTGTCCCCGGCCCATTAACTGTTTGTCCGCCCAAACCACCGTGCCCTCATCTATGGCACTGGTGCCGGCTATCTTCCTGCAGTGGTCATTGGTTGAATCAAGCGATGAGAATTTTAAAATCTCCTTTCCAACAATACGCTTCTCCATTTGTTTAAATTAGTAAAGGTTTCAGCAATATGGCAGTTAAAAGTACGTTTTAGCAACGAATTATCCTCGCTGACCGCAGATATAAATATTGCATTAACGGCAAACTGCTGAGAAGAGGTGATATACTAAAAATTAATTAACTTTGTGGGCAAAATTTATTAATGACAGAAGAGAAAGAAGAAATAAGCGTTGAAATGCTGTTGGGTAATATTGTTGAAGGTATCAGAAAAGTAAAAGGCAAGGAGATAGTCAATATTGATCTTGGGGGGCTGGAATCCAGAATATGCGAGAATTTTGTTATTTGTCACGGCGACTCCAATACACATGTGAATGCCATTGCAGACTCGGTGGACAGGGAGATGAAACAAAAAGCCGGCTTCATATCCCCTCATAAGGAGGGTTATGAAAATGCCAGATGGATATTGATGGATTATGGTACTGTTGTGGTTCACGTTTTTCAAAAGGAGTACAGGGATTTTTACCGTCTTGAGGAACTATGGGCTGACGGCAGGATTGTGAGGTTGGATTGAGGAAATTTTATCAGTAATAATATGTTTGAGCAGAATCAAAATAAGAATTCCGGCAGGGAACCGGACAGGAAACCGGACGAGAACGGTAAGAAGCCTAAATTCAATCTTTACTGGATTTACGGGATAATTGCCCTTGCCTTTATTGCCATTCAGATATTCGGGACCGGCAGTAAGCCTGTAGAGATCAATTTTCAGCAATTTGAGCGTGATATGCTAAGTGCCGGGGATGTTGAAAAAGTCGAGGTTGTGAACAGGGAGGTGGCCAGGATTTATATAAAACAGGACAGGCTTAATCTTCCCAAGTATGAAGAGCTTTTTGACAGTGGCTTCTCTTCGGCATCCAGGTCGGGCCCGCATTATTTTTTCACTATAGGGTCGGTAGAGCTTTTTGAACAGCGTTTAAGGGAAGCCCAGGAAGATTTTGACCAGAGTGACGTTGTAAGTGTAAGTTATGTTACCGAGAGGGATTATTTTTCAGATGTACTAAGCTGGCTTCTGCCCATATTTATCCTGGTTGCAATATGGCTCTTTATTTTCCGGCGTATGAGTGGTGCCGGCGGCGGGGGCGGACCGGGCGGAATATTTAATGTGGGCAAGTCCAAAGCCAAGATGTTTGATAAGGAGTCGCATGTAAAGATTGATTTTAAGGATGTTGCCGGACTGGAAGAGGCTAAAATGGAGGTTAAGGAGATTGTTGATTTTCTTAAAAGGCCGGAAAAATACACCCAGCTTGGAGGCAAGATTCCGAAAGGTGTACTTCTTGTAGGCCCCCCCGGAACCGGCAAGACTTTGCTGGCCAAGGCTGTTGCAGGTGAAGCCGATGTTCCTTTTTTTTCAATTTCAGGGTCGGATTTTGTTGAAATGTTTGTAGGTGTGGGGGCTTCCAGGGTGAGGGACCTCTTTAAGCAGGCTAAAGATAAGGCTCCCTGTATAGTTTTTATTGACGAGATTGATGCTGTCGGTCGTGCCAGAGGCAAAAATCCCGGTTTCGGGGCTAATGATGAAAGGGAGAATACCCTTAACCAGCTTCTTACTGAGATGGACGGGTTTGAACCCAACATGGGAGTAATACTGCTGGCGGCCACCAACAGGGCAGATGTGCTTGATCGTGCCCTGCTGAGGGCAGGAAGGTTTGACAGGCAGATACATGTTGAACTGCCCGATCTTAATGAGAGAACTGAAATTTTCAGGGTCCATCTGCGGCCGGTGAAGCTTGAGAAAAATCTCAATATTGATTTTATGGCAAAGCAGACACCCGGTTTTTCGGGAGCTGATATAGCCAATGTTTGTAATGAAGCAGCCCTGATTGCTGCCAGGAAAGATAAGACTTCAGTAGGCAAACAGGACTTTCTGGATGCAATTGACCGGATAATCGGTGGACTTGAACGGAAGAACAAGATCATTTCCATGGAAGAAAAGCGTACCATAGCTTTTCACGAAGCCGGGCATGCCACTCTTAGCTGGCTGCTTGAGCATGCCAATCCGCTGGTCAAGGTAACCATAATCCCCAGGGGGCGTTCACTCGGAGCTGCATGGTATCTTCCCGAAGAGAGACAGATAACCACCACAGAGCAATTAAACGATGAAATGTGTGTGGCCCTGGGCGGCCGTGCCTCGGAAGACATCAATTTCGGGAAGATCTCTACCGGTGCTCTCAACGATCTTGAGAGAGTGACAAAGCAGGCCTACGCGATGGTAACATATTTCGGGATGAGTCATAAGGTTGGCAATATAAGTTTTTATGACTCTACCGGGCAGAATGAGTACAATTTTTCAAAGCCTTACAGTGAGACTACAGCCGAACTCATTGATAAAGAGGTAAAAGAGATCGTTGATACTGCCTATGAGCGTGCCAAGACCCTGCTTCGCAGGAATAAGAAGGGCCTTACCAGGCTTGCTGAACAGCTGCTTGAAAAGGAGGTTATTTTCAGCGAAGATCTTGAGAAGACCTTTGGAAAAAGAAAATTTCAGAAACCTGAAAAGGAGCCTCTTCTTAAAAAGTATCCTGACAAGGGAAAACCTGAAGAGGGTGCTGGAGGACCTAAGGCTTCGTCTTCCGATGATAATAAGGGCAGGGGATCGGGTGCCGGTAAGAAATCTCCCGGACCGGTTAAGGAAAAAGTATTTACAGGGAGCAGCGATAAGAATGATCTTCCCGGCAAGGAAAGAGCATAGTCAACAAGTAATATTATGGATAAGGACTGGCAGGTTGTATTTACAGGCGGTGAGCTGTATATTGCCGAAATGGCAAAACAGATGCTAAAAGATAACAGGATCGAATCGGTCATTGTAAACAAAAAGGATTCGGCTTATCCTATGATAGGATATGTTGAAGTTTTAGTTGCGCCAGCGAACAAACCGAAAGCTGAAAAGCTAATTAAGGAGTTTGAGTCTTGAGTAAAATGTTTCAACGTGTGGTTACCGGAGCCGTTTTCGGAATCCTTGTCTTCGGATCTTTATTTGCCGGAAGTGTTACTTTTCTGATTTTTTATATAACTCTCCTTATTCTGGCTCTTCTGGAGTTTTACAGGCTTACCGGGAACGATCGTAATGAGGTGCAGAAATATTCTGCAATAGCAGTTTCTGTCATTCTCTTTATCATGCTATTCGGTTATTCTTCAGGTCATATCCCCATAAAATGGCTGGCTGCAGTTATTCTTTTTCCCCCTGTTATGATGATAACGGAATTATACAGAAAAAAAGAGAAACCATTTGCAAACCTTGCATGGATTTTTTACGGCATTATATATGTTGCAGTGCCGCTTAGTCTCATGAGCCAGCTTGTATATCCTGAGAAAACCGGTTGTTACTGTTATGATCCCGGCATACTTGCAGGACTTTTTATTATGATAATGCTAAACGATACTGTTGCTTACCTGGTTGGTGTTTCTCTTGGCCGCCACCGGCTGTTTAAAAGAGTTTCGCCCAAAAAATCGTGGGAAGGCTTTATCGGTGGAGGGCTTGCTGTAATGACCCTGTCTGTTTTTATGAATGAGCTGTTTCCGGTGCTCGATGTTGTTCAATGGATTGTAATTGCTTTGATAGTTGTGGTTTTTGGAACACTGGGCGACCTGGCTGAATCACTTCTGAAGCGCGGACTTGGCATTAAGGATTCCGGCAGTCTGTTGCCCGGACACGGAGGTGTGCTTGACAGAATAGATGCATGGCTTTTTGTGGTGCCCGCAGTATGGGTTTATTTAAGATTGACAATTTAGACAATTAAGCATGAAGATACACAGGGAAGGTTATACAATACTAATTTCTTTGCTGGTTTTACTGGTTGTTGCAAATATCCTCATTTTGACATTAATGTCATCGGGGCAGGTTTTTTTTAAGCTGTTTTTTCTGTCGTCGGTTATTTTATACCTTATGGTATTATGGTTTTTCAGGTCGCCTGTGAGGTCTTTCAACCCGGATGAGAATAGCGTAATCGCTCCGGCTGATGGCAAAATAGTTGCTATTGAAGAGATACGGGAAAATGAGTATTTCAAAGACAGCAGGCTGCAGGTTTCTATTTTTATGTCACCGCTCAATGTTCATGTAAATATTTTTCCGATTACCGGTCGGGTGAAATACTACAGGTATCATCCCGGCGATTACCTGGTTGCCTGGCATCCCAAGGCATCAGAAAGAAATGAGCATAACTCTGTGGTTATAGGAAACAGTAAATATACCGTTTTGGTAAGGCAGGTTGCCGGTGCCGTGGCCCGCAGGATTGTTTGCTATGCCAAATCAGGAGAGCAGGTCCTGCAGGGCCAGGAACTCGGGTTTATAAAATTCGGATCAAGAGTTGATCTTTTGCTGCCGACTGATGTTAAACTGAATGTTAAGCTCGGTCAGAAAGTCAGCGGAAAAACTTCTGTAATAGCTTCATTTGTTTGAAGCTGTCCAATGTTAATGTTTTTTTCTACTTTTTTAACTTTTAATTAACATGTTCTCCCGGACTATATATTTATTACTTTTGTGTTCTCCTCCGGTTTAAATTATTTTATTTAATAATAATTATGAGATTATGACCGATAACAGGATACTTGATGTAAGTAAGGATGTTAAATGGATTGGTATACTCGACTATGATATAGTGACCTTTGACATTGTGATGGAAACAGAATATGGCACTACCTATAATTCATATTTTATAGATGCGGAGAAGAAAACAATAGTTGAAACAACCAAAGCACGTTTCTGGGATACCTGGCTTGAAAAGATAAAGGCAGTCACCGACCCTTCTGAAATAGAGTATATAATTCTTGATCACACTGAGCCGGATCATTCAGGAAACCTGGAGAACCTGCTCAGCCTTGCTCCCGGTGCCACTGTGGTGGGCAGCGGGAATGCCATACGGTACCTTGAGGACATTGTTTCGATACCTTTTAAGAGCATGAAGGTAAAAGATGGCGACACACTTGACCTTGGAAACAAGACCCTGAAATTTATTTCTGCTCCCAATCTGCACTGGCCCGATACTATATACACATGGCTGGAAGAGGACAAGATTCTTTTTACCTGTGATTCATTCGGAGCTCATTTTTGCAAAGAAGAGATGTTTGATGATCTGGTTGATAATTATGATGATTCATTTAAATATTATTTTGATGTAATACTCAAGCCATACAGCAAATTCATGCTTAAGGCAATAGAGAAAATCAGACCTCTTGATATCTCTGTCATAGCCACAGGTCACGGACCGGTTTTACGGTCGGACTGGAAAAAG
Source organism: Bacteroidales bacterium (assembly GCA_046483315.1). GTDB lineage: Bacteria > Bacteroidota > Bacteroidia > Bacteroidales > PUMT01 > PXAP01. The sequence goes on from JAWODJ010000058.1 coordinate 25,319, forward strand.
TATGTTGACCTTTCGGAGAAATATGCAAGGGAGTACCTCGCCGGTTCAGATCCTGAAGAGAATAATGTTCTTGTTACCTATGTTTCGGCTTACGGCTATACAAAGCAGATGGCCGAATATATTGCTGAAGGTATCAGGGAAACCGATCCGGGAATCAAGGTTGAGACGGCCGATATTGAAACCATGCCTCTGGGTGAACTTGATTCACTGCTTGTCCGCTGCAATGCCCTGCTTGTCGGCTCACCAACCATCAATCAGAATACCCTGCTTCCCGTTTATAAGCTTTTCGCCCTGATAAATCCTATACGGGACAAGGGTAAACTTGCAGCATCCTTCGGCTCATACGGATGGAGCGGCGAAGCAGTGAATATTATTGAAGGTAACCTGAAAAACCTCAAGCTGAAAGTAATTGAAGGTGGCTTTGCCACCAAATTCTTTCCTCATGCAGAAAAAATTGACGAGCTCAGGGAGTTCGGACGACGGTTCGGCAGAGAGATGGCAGAAAGGGCAAACTAGAGAAAGAAAAGAGCTACCCCGCCAATAGCAACAAATGCTCCCAGAACCTCTTTGGGTGTTATTTTTTCTTTAAACATTATGACCGAGAAAGGGATGATAATGACGGGGACTATACTCATGATGGTTGCTGCAATGCCTGATGAGGTATATTTTACTGCCAGCAGTGAAAATGAAACCCCGAGAAAAGGTCCGAAAAATGCGCCTATAGTGAGGCTTGTCATGGCAGGTTTATTCTTAAGGGCAGGCAGAAGCCTGTTCCAACGGCGCAGGAGGGTATAGATTATCATGAAGCCAAAGAAACCGGTTATAACACGTATCTGTGTTGCTGCAAAGGCATCGTAGCCTTCCATCCCGTATTTGCTCAATACCAGTCCGGTAGCCTGCCCTGTTGCGCCTGCGAATGCCAAAAGCAGACCTGCAACCGGGTATGAAAACCTGAAACTGCTTTTCCTGGTCCTCTTTTCAGGGTATCCCGGTACCGGCGGGGGAATATCATCTTTTTGCCTGGTAAGCACAACCATGGCAATACCTGCAAAAGTAACTGCCATGCCCGCCAGGCTTTTGGCCGACATGGTTTCACCCATTATCATCCATCCCACCATGGCCGCTATTGGCGGAGCAAGCGACATTATAAGCATCGAGATACGCGCTCCTACCACTACATAGGCTCTGAAAAGAAAGAGGTCACCTAGTACAAATCCCACCATGCCTGACAATGACAGCCATATCCAGTTATGGGCACTTGCGCCGGCGGGGAAAAACTGCCCCCTGCTGAAGGATGTGAATATGCCAAGGAATATAAAGGCCATAAAAAGCCTGATAAGGTTTACAGTTATTGACCCGATCCTTTTGCCTGCCAGTTCAAAAGCCAGGGCGGTAAAAGCCCAGAAAATTGCAGCCATAAGCGCTGCAAGCTCCCCTGCATGTGTTTGTAGCATAACAAGTGCTTGATTCAGGGCACGAAGATAATCAAACCGATCAGAAAATACCGGAAAAGGAGAATATGAATTTACGGGTAGTATAATGTATTGTCAGTAAAATCCTTATTTTTGTTTTATGATTATCAGTATAGGAAACATGTTTTAATAACAGCCGGTTAATATCCCGGCAGTAAAAGAACAGAGGATTGGATCCACAACCGGAAGCAAAAAGGGGTGTTTTAAAGTATATTGCAATAATCCTTGGGGCCGCTGTAATTTTTTTTATAATGTGGTACTTAAGGGCATTGATCTTTTATATACTGATAAGCTTTGTGCTTTCACTGGTGGGCAGACCGGTAGTGGATATACTTGAAAAGGTAAGATACAAAAGGATAAAGGTGCCCAGGGCGCTGAGTGCATTGCTGGGTGTCTTGTTTTTATGGGGTGCCTTACTGCTGTTTTTCCGGATTTTTCTTCCCGTTATCGTCACCCAGGCAAGTGAGTTGGCAAATATCAATGCTGATGCGGTGATCTTAAATCTTTATGAGCCTATTCATCAACTTGAGGTTTTCATGCAGAGGCTTGAGCTTGATGCATTCCGTGATCTGAGTATAACAGAGTTTTTTTCAGAGAAACTCGACTCTGTTCTTAATGTTGAATTTTTTGCCAGTATATTCGGCTCTGTGGCTACCCTTCTGGGCAATATTTTTATCGCTGCCTTTGCTATTACTTTCATGACCTTTTTCTTTCTCAAGGATGACCGGCTGTTTCTTGAGGGAATACTGATCTTTGTGCCAACTGAGCAGGAACGGGCAGTAAGGCACGTGATGTCTTCAATCAAGTACCTGCTGATGCGTTATTTTATAGGTATAATTCTGCAGATCACCTGTATAATCATATTGATTGCCGCGGGGATGCTTATAGTCGGAATTAAATTCAACAACGCACTTTTAATAGGTTTACTGGTGGGGGTTTTCAATGTAATTCCCTATATCGGGCCGGTAATAGGTGCCACACTGGGCATTTTCATAGGTATAGTGACCCATCTGGAACTCTCATTCTATGCGGAAATGCTGCCCCTGCTATCGTATATGTTACTTGTATTTGTTTGTGTACAGATAATCGACAATATGGTTTTCCAGCCTTTAATATATGCCAGCAGTGTTCATGCCCACCCTATGGAAATTTTTCTTGTGCTTATGATCGGGGGCAGCACCGCAGGAATTATTGGAATGTTCCTTGCCATACCTGCCTATACAGTTATCAGGGTATTTGCCAAGGAGTTTTTCAATAATTTTAAACTAGTAAAACGATTGACTGAAAAAATTTGATAAATTGCAGTATGAGGACCGCTATTTTGCCTGTCAAACCTGGTTTAAGATGAACAATTTTCTGCGTGTTTTAACTGTTTTTTTCTTCCTCCTGCCCGGAACATATCTGAATGCCCAGATTGACTATTTGTCTTTTAATCATGAAACCGATGATCTGGCTTCCTATCTTATTACTTTCAGAAGTTATTATTATTCCTCTGCAGGCTCCTCAGTTTATTTCTCCATGGATGACACTCTCAGGTACAGTTTTGAGTGGGACTTCGGGAACGGGGAAACCGGCATCTACCCGGTCGTGATGCATCGTTATGCTGCAGCAGGAATCTATGAGGTCAGCCTGACAGTTACCGATCTTACCGATCCCTCGCTGGTATTTACCGAAAGAATTCAGGTTACAGTTGATGATTCTTTTGAGGTGCCCAATGTATTCACACCCGATGGTGATGGTATAAATGACCAGTTCGTTGTCAGGTCAAACGGTGTAACACCGCTGGCAATAACTGTTTTTGACAGGGGCGGAAGCATAGTTTACCGCCACAGCTCACCTTTGATTAACTGGGACGGCAGAACCGCCGGGGGCACAAGGGTGAAACCGGGTGTTTACTATTATATTATCACCTCTTCAGAGCCACTTTACAACAGGAATGGTTTTATTCATATCTTTTATGACAGGTGATACAACTTTTTTTGTCATAGCCGGCTCAACATATCTTTTATGCCGTATAGATTAATAGAAGTATATCCACACATGTATATTAATTCTTATTCTAAATTACTCATAAACTCATTATTGAGTATGAATGATAAATATTTTATTTTATATATTTATCCGGATTTTTTATGTGCGGCAGGATCAGACACATGGCTATGCAGCCGGGACCCTCTAAATCAGGCAACATTAACCGATACAGATTTGTAATGCAAAATACAGCCCCCGACAGCAGAAGATTATGCAGGCCCTTGTTCCTGTTTTTTTTTCTTCTTGTTTTATACCCTTTTTTTTCATCATCGGTTAATGTCTCTGCCGGGAAGCCATTGCAGGATGAGGCAGGCAAAGCATCAGATACAGTTACCGGCGATGATATAAAAAGGGGAGGGCGACTTTTTCAGGGACTTTTGCCTCCCGGACCCGGTGCCTCATCCTGTGCATCATGCCATAATGTAAACCCTGTTGACAGCTTTAACTGGAATCCTTCGGCTTATGAGATTGCCCGCCTCTATAAGGATAAGACAGCGGAAGAACTTGAAGCTGTTGTTATGGAACCGGCAACTGCTAAGATGACCGAAGTTCATGTTGACTACGAACTTTCCGGTGAGGATTTTGTCGTTATCAAGGCCTGGATGGATGATTTTTCAAAGCGGGGGATGGAGGAAAGACCTGTAATTAACAGGCTGCTGCTTTTTTTGCTGATGCTTGTGATTTTTTTAGCTGCAATTGCTGACCTGGCCATCTTCAGGAAGATACCCTTAAAACTTGTTCATCTTGCAGTTATTCTGGGGACAGGACTTTTTATGGTAAAAACCATTGCACATGAGGCTGTTGCACTGGGACGCTCTCAGTATTACGAGCCGGACCAGCCGGTAAAATTTTCACACAGGGTTCATGCCGATGAAAATCAAACAGACTGCCTCTACTGCCATTCCCTGGCAGAATATTCTCACCAGGCAGGTATACCCTCCACTTCGCAATGCATGAACTGCCATATCATAGTGCGTGAGGGATCAAATTCAGGGCGTTTTGAGATCAACAAGCTTGTGCGGGCCTACGAAAGTGAATTACCGGTGAGATGGATCAGGGTTCATAATTTACCGGATCATGTATTTTTCTCACATGCCCAGCATGTGGGGGCTGCCGGACTTGATTGTTCGGAGTGTCATGGAGAGGTGGAAACAATGGACAGGCTCATGCAGGTAAGTGATCTCTCCATGGGCTGGTGCCTGGATTGCCATCGCAGCACGGAGGTGGATATTTTAAACAATGAATTTTACTCGGTTTATATGCAGCTGAGGGAGGATGTCAGGACCGGCAGGATTGATCTTGTCACTGCCCGTGAGACCGGTGGAACGGAATGCATGAAATGTCACTACTGATGGAAAAAAAATACTGGAAAAGCCTGGATGATCTCAATAACAGTCCCCAAAAAGACTATACAGAAGATCATCTTTACGTGAATAAAAATGAGATGGCTGACCTGGTTGAGGAAAAATCTCTGAATGCATCCTCTTCCCGGCGGGATTTTCTGAAGCTTTGCGGGTTCAGCATTGCCACTTCGGCTTTCATTGCAGGCTGTGAACGCCCTGTACAAAAGGCCATACCCTACTTTTTTAAGCCTGAAGAGGTCACTCCCGGCCAGGCTAATTATTATGCCAGCAGCTTTTTTGACGGCGATGATTACGGCAGTATTCTCGTCAAGGTGCGCGACGGGCGTCCTATAAAGATCGAAGGGAACGATCTGTCTGTCTTGTCCGGCGGCAGGGCATCTGCCAGGATTCAATCCACCGTTCTTGAGCTTTATGACACGGCCCGTTTCAGGCAGCCCCTGGAAAACGGCACCGCCTCAGGGTGGGAATATGTTGACGGCAAGGTTATTCAGGGATTAGACTATGCCTCATCATCGGGAGGGAAAACAGTTCTTCTTACCGGCACAGTCATCAGTCCCTCTACAGAATCAATTATCAGGGATTTCCTGGATGAGAAACCCCGTTCGGAATGGATCCAGTACGATTCGCTTTCTTTCTCGGCAATGCTGGAGGCCAACAATTTGTGTTTCAACAGGAAGGTGATCCCTTACATGCATTTTGACAGGGCGGATATGATAGTGGGTTTTGGAGCTGATTTTCTTGGAACATGGCTGATGCCGGTCACTTTTGCAGGTCAGTATGCCCGGGGAAGAAGGGTGTCAGAGGAGAACCCCCGGATGTCGAGGCATATCCAGCTCGAAAGTTGTATGACAATAACCGGTGCGGCAGCAGATGAACGGATTCCTGTAAAGCCCTCACAGGTTAAACATGTTCTCCGATACCTGTATGACCGGATCAGGGGTGCCACACCCGACTCAGTGCCCGGGTTTGATGTGACACTTGACAGGATTGCTTCTGAAATGGAGGAGAACAGGGGACGGTCGCTGCTGGTATGCGGTTATAATGACATTGATGCCCAGGTTCTTGTTAATGGCATTAACTACCTGCTCGGCAATTACGGCCGGGTGATAGATTTCACTTCACCCGTGAGGCTCCGGCGCGGTGAAGATGCCGCAATTGAGAGGCTGATAGGTGAAATGAACAGCGGTGAGGTGTCGGCACTGATAATACACAATGTTAATCCTGTTTTTGACCATCCTGACGGTCAAGCATTCGCAAAAGGAATGGAGATGGTCGGACTTAAAATATCGCTGGCCGCGGCGATGGATGAAACATCAGCCCTGTGCGATTTTGTCTGCCCGGACAGCCATTATCTTGAATCATGGGGTGATGCGATGCCTGTAACCGGGCAGTACAGCCTGCAGCAGCCTGTGATCAGACCCCTGGGCGATACACGGCAGATGCAGGACAGCCTTCTTAAATGGTCGGGTGAGGAGGATGATTACCATACATATCTTAAAAATTTCTGGCAAAGATCTGTTTTTGGTCTGCCGGAAGCCGGAAAAGTGTTTGATGATCGCTGGAACGACTGTCTGCAAAAGGGTGTGTTCACTGCAGATATTCCGGAAGGTCAGCAGCCCTCATTAAACGACAGTTATCTTGCAGGGATCTCACCGGAAACCGTTATGCCTGAAGGGGAAGGTTCTCTTGAAATGGAGATCATCCAGAGTATTGCCGTGGGAAGTGGTAAACATGCCAATAACCCATGGCTGCAGGAACTGCCCGACCCTCTGTCTAAGGTTAGCTGGAGCAACTACCTGGCTGTTTCTCCTTCCGATGCCGAAGATCTTTTGATTGAAACCGGAGATATTGTCAGGATAGATGGTGATATCAGGATACCCGTCCTGGTGCAGCCAGGCCAGGCTGCCGGCACTGTGTCGGCAGCAATGGGTTATGGACGGAGGATTGCCGGTAAGGTTGCCGAAGGGGTGGGGGTCAATGTAATGCCCTTGTCCGGATTTACAGACGGCCGCATAGATTACCGTGGCAGAATCACCTCTTTTGAAAAAACGGGTGAGAGACAAAAAATGGCACTTTCGCAAACACACCATTCGATGGAGGGCCGGGCAATAGTGCGGGAAACCAGTCTGGAGGAATATCGAATCAATCCTTATGCCGGCAATGAGATGCGTCAAAAAATACAGGATCATATGTATACCCTGTATGATGAGGTGAAATTTGAAGGTCTGCACTGGGCTATGGCTATTGATCTTAATGCCTGCACCGGTTGCAGCGCATGTGTAATTGCATGCCAGGCCGAAAACAATATTCCCGTCGTGGGAAAGGAAGAGGTTTACAGGAGGCGCATTATGCACTGGATGAGGATAGACAGGTACTTTTCCGGCGAGAAAGATAATCCGTCGGTCCACTTCATTCCGGTCATGTGCCAGCATTGTGACAATGCCCCGTGTGAGAATGTCTGCCCGGTGGCAGCCACCAACCACAGTGATGAAGGAGTTAACCAGATGACATATGTACGCTGTATCGGGACCAAATATTGTATCAACAACTGCCCATACAAAGTGAGACGGTTCAACTGGTTCAACTACGCACGGAGTGATGATTACAACACTTATATGAACGATGAAACGGGACGGATGGTGCTCAACCCCGATGTTACCGTCAGGGAGAGGGGGGTTGTTGAAAAGTGCTCCTTCTGTATTCAGCGTATCCAGGAGGCAAAGATCAGGGCAAAGACTGAGAACAGGGTTCTGAAGGATAATGAGATCATGCCGGCATGTGTGCAGACCTGTCCGTCAAAGGCAATAGTCTTTGGAAATATAGCTGATGAAAACAGCAGGATAGCGGAAATTTTCAGGGATAAGCGCAACTATCACCTTCTTGAAGAGCTCCATACATTGCCTTCGGTAGGTTATCTTACAAGGATAAAGAATAAACAAAGCTGACAGATATGTACAACACTGCAGTCCGCCCCCCCCTGGTGGAAGGGAAAAAGAGTTACGGGCAGGTTACCGTCGATATTGCCGGCCCTGCCGAACGAAAGCCTGCAAAGTGGTGGTATGCCGCCATGACCGTGGCAACGCTGGCACTGCTTTTCGGGCTATGGGCAATGTATACCACGGTAGTTGAAGGATTGGGCACATGGGGACTGAATAACTCCGTTGGCTGGGGATGGGATATAATTAATTTCGTATGGTGGATCGGTATAGGGCATGCAGGAACGGCATTTACAATTTTTCTGATTGTATTTCGTGCCAGATGGGCATCTTCCATTAACCGTGCTGCAGAGGCTATGACTGTTTTTGCCGTTATGAATGCAGGATTGTTTCCCGCCCTGCATCTGGGAAGAATATGGCTGATATTTTTTATTTTTCCTTATCCCAATACAAGGGGCCCTCTCTGGGTCAACTTCAATTCGCCGCTATTCTGGGATGTGCTGGCAATCACAACCTATTTGCTTCTGTCAGTCACCCTTTGGTATTTTGGTATGATACCCGACCTGGCAACCATGAGGGACAGGGCAACATCTAAAATTAAAAAGAGTATCTACGGATTTTTCAGCATGGGCTGGATAGGATCGGTGCAGAACTGGATGCGGTATGAGGCTCTGGCCAAAATTCTCGGGGGACTGGCGGCGCCGCTGGTTGTGTCAGTGCATACCATTGTGGCACTTGACTTTGCCGTATCGGTGATACCGGGATGGCATACTACCATACTGCCACCCTACTTTTTTGTAGGAGCTATATTTTCCGGGTTTGCAATGGTCCTTACCATAATGATACTTATCAGAAAAACTTTTTCGCTGACCGATTTTATCACCAGGTCTCACCTGGATTCAATATGCAGGGTTTTGATTTTTGGCAGTATGGTCATAGGACTTGCATATGCCACCGAACTTTTCATAGCATGGTATTCAGGCAGTGAATATGAATTTTTTACTTTTTTTAAATCACGGGCCACGGGCAAATATTCAACCGCCTTCTGGATCATGGTGGTATGCAATGCCATAATTCCACAGTTTTTATGGTCCAGGAGGGTAAGGGGCAGCCTGACCTGGATGCTGGTAATATCAGTTATTATCAATCTGGGCATGTGGTATGAGAGGTTTGTCATACTTATATCGTCACTGGCACAGGATTACCTGCCTTCAAGCTGGGTAAGCTACTCGCCCACCATTGTTGATATAGGGATATATGTCGGGACCTTTGGAATATTTGCCAGCGGAATGCTCCTGTTTGTACGTTTTATACCCATAATTGCCATATCGGAGGTTAAGGGACTGGCGGGCAGAAAAAATGATGATCATAAATCTGATAAAGATGCATAACAAAGATATCACGGCTGTTTTCGACTGCGATGAAAAAATGGTCAGGGCTATCGGAAGCCTCAAAGAGGAGAATATTCCGGTAAAGGATGCATACACGCCTTTCCCTGTGCATGATGTGCTTAAGCTGCTGGGAAGAGAGAGCAGGCTGCCTTTTTTTTCAGTATTGGCCGGTGCCGGCACAATAATCCTTGCTTTTTCTTTCCTGTATTATACTGCGGTAATTGATTATCCTTTAAATTACGGCGGCAAGCCCCATTTTGCCCTTCCCTCTTTTGTTGTGATCATTTACCTGCTTACCATTTTGTTTACCTTTATCACTACAGTTATTGTTTTTCAGTTGCGCACAGGCCTTTTTCCGGGGAAGGAGGCTGAAATTCCGGGACGGGGGTCGACCGATGACAGTTTTATTCTCATACTGGGCGGGGATGAAGGACTCTCCGGTGAGATGGTACAGGGGGCAAATAAAATACTTAAAGAGAACGGTGCGGTTGAGATAATTGAAACCTAACAGCAATTTTAAACATGCATAAATGCGAACAGATCCTAAGATAGATTCAATGAGACGGGGTGCAGCCGGAAAATTTTTGGTCGTGTTACTTGGACTGGTACTGTTAATTGCGGGTTGTGACAGGGGGCCCAATGATCCCGGCCGGGACTATTTTCCTGATATGGTTTATTCACCGGCTTACCAGACCTGGTCTGAGAACCCGGTAAATGAAGGTGGTGTTACGATGATGCCTCCGGTTGAGGGCACTGTGCCAAGAAATATGATACCTTTTCAATATGAAAGGACTGCAGAAGACCAGTTGCGTGCGGGAAGAGAGCTTGTTAATCCGTTTGATGCCACGGCTGAAAATGTTGAAAGGGGAAGAGAGGCATATTCTGTATACTGCATGAATTGTCATGGAGAAAAGGGCGACGGACCGGGTCATCTTTTTACTTCGGGCAGGTATCTTGTTCCCCCCTCATCGCTTGTTGATGAGAAAATTACAGCCCTGCCTGACGGCAGTATCTATCATACGATTTCACTGGGATACGGTATTATGGCCGAACATGCTTCCCTTATCCTGCCCCGGGACAGATGGAAGATTATCCTTTATATAAGACAGGAGTTACAGGGTAAGCGGTTTGAATTGCATGATATGGAAGAGGAGTTACCGGTTCAGTTTGACTGATTTTTTAAAGCCTGCAAAATAAATATCAAAATGAGAGAAACCTTCAAAATTCCTCATAAAGCCAGATTGGTGGCATGGCTGTTAACCGGCGTGGGATTGCTGGCACTGGTCACTGGTTTTATTACTGATCAGCCCAGGTTGTGGACCAGCTTATTGCTGAATAATTTTTTCTTTTTGTCAATCTCCCTGGGCGCTCTCTTTTTCATCTCTGTTCAGTATGTCACTGAATCGGGCTGGCCGGTGATGTTTCAACGTGTCCCCTCGGCTATGACTGCCTATATACCAGTGGCATTTGTTGTTATGCTGGCATTATATCCCGGTCTGCAGGAGATATACGAGTGGGCAGAGCCGGGTATAACAGAAAAGGATGAACTGATAGCGTTTAAGTCGCCTTACCTGAATATCCCTTTTTTCTACCTTCGCATGGTGATATTATTTGCTGTCTGGATAATGCTGGCGGTAACAATGAGAAGACTTTCACTGCGTGAGGATGTTGAAGGAGGGATCAAATGGTTCAATAAAACCAAACATTATTCAATGGTTTTTATTTTCGTTTTTGCCATTACTTTTACAGTGGCAGCCTTCGACTGGATAATGTCTGTTGATTCTCACTGGTTCAGCACAATATTCGGGATCAGGGCAATAATAGCCTCTCTCTATTATTCTGTAGCTGCAATCGTTCTTACCGTGCTGTGCCTCAACCGTGCGGGATATTTTAAACAGATGAACAAGTACCATCTGAATGACTATGCCCGTTACCTTTTCAGACTCAGCATTGTTTGGGGTTATTTATGGTTTATGCAGTACCTTATAATATGGTATGCAAATATTCCGGAGACAACCTTCTATTATGTTTACCGGGTCAGCGAACCATGGACAGCCTTCTTTTATGCCGAACTCATTGTAAACTGGACGATTCCTTTTGTAGTGCTTATGTCTGATGAAGTTGCCCGCAAAAAGCCTGTCATTGTGCCCGTGAGTATTTTGCTGCTTGCCGGATTCTATATAAGCCTTTACCTGCAGATAAAGCCCGGAAGTACCGGGGAGATAAATATCGGATTTACAGAGATTGGAAGTTTTGCCGGATTTGCAGGCATATTTATGCTGCTTTTTATACGCACTCTTTCAAAGGCATCTCTTATACCCGTCAACCACCCCTACATTAAGGAGAGCACTGAACATCACCTTTAGTGCAGGAAAAATTATGCTATTCGCCTCCGGTGTAACCGGTTACCCTGTAGCCCGTGGATACAATTCCGTCTTCCATTTCCCCTTTGGTAACAAGGGTTTTATCAAACTGTACAGAGGCTTTTCCGCTCTCGTGCGAGGCATTTGCCTCAACAACTCCGTCAAGGTTTTCAAGCGACCTGACTACAGTGCTTTCGCATCCTGTGCAGGTCATCCCCTCAACATCAAAGCTTATGGTAACAAGATTTTCAGGAGCAACCTGTAAAACAGTATTTTCTGATTGTGCAGATTCTTTTCCTGAGTTTGCGTTCCCCTGGCATGCACCCAGTGCCAGAACCAGAACAATTAATACAAAAATTGGCTTCATCTTAATAAGACAGGTTAATGAGATTAATATTCAATTAATTATGTTTAGCAGTTAATTTACATTCACGTGATACAAACGGATGGATTATCCATTCTTTATTTATAATAAACACTTTTTATGCCTTAATTGTTCATTCCTTTATGTGTGTATAATTATGTTCCGGCGGAAAATGATCTTCGACCGATATTACATCCAATTACGCTATTCAGATACCATTTTTAATTGCCGCCTCTGCTGAAAGAAGGATCATGATAACCAGGTAAAAAATGTTGAGAGCCATAAACGGTACCCTGGAACCGTAAGCTTCCTTTCTTTTGATATGGTACAGGCCCGATAAAACCAACATTGCTATTGCTGCAAGCCAGACAACAATAAGTGCCCGGTTACTTATGAGTCCGCTTGCAGGCAGCAGTGCAGAAGCGGTGGCGGCGGCGGCGATCCAGTAACAGCTTATACGCTTTAACTGGACAGGGGTGAAGATTCCTGTCAGACTTGGCATTCCCGCCTTTTCATACTCTTTGCCGTATCTCAGCAGAAGAAGCCAGAAATGAGGTATCTGCCCGACAAAAAAGAAAATAACTATTATTATTATCCATGGATGCAACCAGTGGCCGCCTGCAGCTACCCAGCCAATAAGAGGTGGTACGCCTCCCGTTATTGAGCCCGGTATCACAGCAAAAGCAGTTATTTTTTTCAGGGGGGTGTAAACAGCATTGTACCATATAAAATTGAAAATTCCCAGTAAAACGACAGAGGGAGAGAAATGCAGAAAAAGCAGCAGGGATCCTGTGCTCAGCAAAACAGCGGAGAAGAGAATTACAAAACCCGGTGATACCTGTTTTCCCGGCAGGGGCCTGTTTTTTGTCCTTTCCATTAGTGCATCGATGCGTCTTTCCTGGAAGTGGTTAAGTGCTGAAGACCCGGCTGCGAGCAGGAATACCCCAAGAAGCAAAAGAGGCAGCTCAGGTGTAAGTGAAGCCGTGTAAACAAAATATCCGGTAAAAGTACTTGCTGTTACCGGCAGTGTTATGTGTGCCTTGGAAAGTGAGCCCGCAATGCGGACAAGCCCTGATACCTCCCGGAATAAGCTCACTGAAGCGTTTTAAGGTATTCGATTATATCTTCTATGCCCTGTTCATCTATCAGGTTACGGTAGGAAAGCATCAGTCCCCTGCTGTACCCCCTGACAATATCAGCATCGGGTTCATAGATCGATCTCCTTATGTAATCATCATCGGCTACGATCTCTCTTTCGGTGCCGTCGGTTATAACTGTTACCGTTGAGCCATAGAGTCCCCGGAACGAAGGTCCTACAAGTTCGGAACCGTCAGTTGAATGACATGCTCCGCATCCGTTCATCCTTATTATCTGCATACCTGCCGCACCCGGCTGTTCGGTTTCGGTTGCCAGCACCTGTGTGGTATCTGCAAGCCATTCCTCGAAATCATATTCCGGCATGACCACTACGGCTGTGGTCATAAATGCATGCTGGAGTCCGCAATACTCGGCGCAGAAAAGATCATAAACACCCGGCTGCCCGGCCTCAAACCACAGGAATCCCTCCTTCCCGGGAACCATATCCTGTTTGATCCTGAAGGCAGGGATATAAAGGCTGTGCAGTACATCCTGTGCAATAAGGTCGACTTTTACCGGGCGGTTCTGGGGAACATAAAGGGTGTCTGTAATACGGCCGTTCTCATACTCAAATAACCAGCTCCACATGCGGGCATAGCTTTTAACGACCATTGCATCTTCCGGGGGTTCCTGGGTCGGCTTCCATCCTGTCCATCCGTACTGGAACATCACCAGCACCAGTGCAACAGGTATTATGGTCCAAATAATTTCCAGGGTGGTACTGCCCTTAATTTGTGTTGGTACAGGATTTTTTTTGCGGTTATACCTGTATATGAAATAAAGCATTGTAAGTGATATGCCCACTATAAAGAATACCGCTACCCAGAATATCAGCATGAAGGTGGTCTCGTAACCCGATACAAAATTTGAGATATCTCTTGTTTCTGAAATCATGGTCAATGAATTATCTGAATAAGTAATCCAGGAATGTTATAACAATTATGCTTATTATGGAAAACATGATAAACCCAACCATTATTGAGTAAATGATATTGTCAAATTTCAGATGCATAAAATAGATAATCACCAGTAAAGCCTTGGCAGTGGCAAGCAGCAGAGCCACCGTAACTGTCAGGGGGCCAAGGTCAATACCGGTAACCGCAACAGACAGGAGTGTGAAAATGACCAGGCACAACAAAACGATTGCATGGTTTTTATAGGGAACTATGTGATGTTTATCATTATTTTCCATAATCTGCAGCTTTTATCAGGTTACCAGGTAGAAGAGCGGGAAAAGAAATATCCATATCAGGTCCACCAGATGCCAGTAAAGGCCCGTGTTTTCAAGAAGTGCGAATTTTGTTGAGTGTACCTTCTCTTTATGCACACGGAACATTACTGCGGCAATAACCACCACTCCAATTATGATATGGAGTGCATGGAGACCTGTCATAAAGTAATAGAGTCCGAAAAACAGGGTGTCGCCGTGTCCGAATCCGTGGAGTTGTTCTGAGCCCGGATATAGACCGTGACTTATCTTTTCACCCCATTCAAAATATTTGTTAACCAGGAAAACCAGTGCCAGAAATAATGTTGCCCCCAGAAACATAAGGGTAAGCTTTTTATTGCCTTTCTGCATGGCAGTTAATGACATTGCAATGGTCATGCTGCTTACCAGCAGAATCACCGTGTTAACCGTTCCAATGGTGACATCCAGTTCCTCAGCAGCCAGTCCGAAGGCCACAGGGTGAAGATACCTGTATATGGAATATACAATAAACAGACCGCCAAAAAGCAGCATTTCGGTGAAAATAAACAACCACATCCCGATTTTTGAGGCTTCATCGTCACGGTGAATATGGATATTTCCGGATGATTGTTCCATTGTAAATAAATTATGCATTAACTGTAATCATAAGGTCCTTTTGTGATATGTGGTATCTCATCAAAATTTTCAACCGGAGGGGGCGAGGGTACCTGCCACTCCAGTGTTTTCCCACCCCAGGGGTCCTGTTCGGCCTTTTCTCCTGAAAGGGCTGATTTTACAAGATTTATGATAATAATAGCCAAACCGGCAATCAGTATTATTGCACCAAAAGATGAAATAATATTACCTCCGTGAAACTGGTCCACATAGTCGTAATACCTCCTTGGCATACCTGCAATACCCAGGTAGAACATAGGCCCGTAAAGTGTTATGAAACCAATGAAAAATGTGAGCCAGCCTATGTTTGCCCAGCCTGCGTCATATTTCCGGCCGGATATTTTTGGGAACCAGTAATGCATTGCGCCCATGAAGGCAAATCCGGTTCCTCCAAAAACGATGAAATGGAAATGTGCGACCACGAAGTGAGTGTCGTGAAGGTGCACGTTGGTTGATAAAGCTCCGAGGACAAGACCGCTGAAACCACCTATCATAAAGACAAAAATAAAAGAAACAGCCCAGTAAAACGGGGTTTGCAGATTAATGGACGCCTTATGCATGGTTGACACCCAGTTGAAGACCTTTATCGCGCTTGGTATTGCTACAAGGAATGTCAGCACTGAGAAGGTATAGAGTGCCACACCACTCATTCCGGAGGTGAACATATGATGACCCCATACAAAATAACCCACAAATGCAATGGCAAGCGTTGATGCTATAATGGCTTTGTAGCCGAAAATTGTTTTTCTTGCAAATGTGGGTATGATCTCAGAAATGGCCCCCATGGCCGGCAGTATCATAATATATACGGCCGGATGCGAATATATCCAGAAAAGATGCTGGTAAAGGATAGGGTCGCCTCCGAGCGCGGGGTTAAAAAAACCTATGTTGAGAACCCTTTCGGCAATAATCATTAGCAGGGTGACACCTACAATAGGAGTTGCAATTAGTTGTATCCATGCTGTCGCATAAAGGCTCCAGGGGAAAAGGGGCATTTTAAACCAGCCCATTCCGGGTGCCCGCATACGGTGTATGGTTACAATAAAGTTCAACCCTGTGAGGATGGATGAGAAACCCAGAATAAAGGCTCCCAGTACTGCAGGCAGCATATTGGTGGGAGTCTGGAAACTGTAGGGGGCATAGAAAGTCCACCCGGTATCGGGCGGGCCGCCACCTGTGAACTGTGAGGAAAGTACAACCAGTGCTCCAAGCATATAGAGCCACCATGATGTGAGGTTAAGTCTTGGAAAGGCAACATCCCTTGCACCAATCATAATTGGAAGGAGAAAATTGCCGAATACTGCGGGGAGGCCTGGAATAACGATCAGAAAGATCATTATGATACCATGAAGGGTGAAAAATCCATTATAGGTTTGCGGCCCCATGACATTTTTGCCCGGAGATATCAGCTCCATCTTCATCAGCAGTCCGATTATTGCTCCAACAATGAAAAATGACAGGATAGACCACAGATACAGTAATCCAACCCTTTTATGGTCGGTAGAAAATATCCATGCAAATATACCCCCGTATTTTCCCTTATGCCGGAGGTAACTGGGTTTCATGGAGGGGTTCAGGTTTTCAGACATTTTTATTATTAATTTGGATCACCGGATAAGTTGTTTTTTCAAAATCATTCTTTTATCGGGATGTACTTCTTAGTTTTCTTTTAATTGGTTTAATGCTTAAGGCCAGCAGCAGCACTACAGAGAAAAATATGATTATGATACCTAATATTTTGGTTATGTTCAGTACATATGTCTGACCTGCAGGGTCGTATGAGTAACAGTACTGCAGCACCTTGTTTATTGTCGGTCCTACTTTCCCTTCAGAGGCTTCCAGTACAGCCATTTTTACCTCGAAGGGCAGAAAATAGGTGCCGTTCAGATACCTGCTGATTTTTCTTTGCGGACTGACCACTATCAGTGTTGCAGAGTGTATAAAATCATTGCCTGTCCTTCTGTATCTGAATCCCGTTGCATCAGTCAGTCGCGCGATGCTGGCACTGTCTGAGGTGAAGAACTTCCAGTGTTCTTCTGCCTCCCTGGTTCTCATCAGGTTGATGTGGTTGCGTTTTTTGTTAACTGCCAGTTCGGTAGTCTCCCGTGCATCGAAACTGATTGTCAGAACCTGATAATCCTCTCCCAGAACGAGATCAGTGCGGTCAATAGCCTCTGCAATACCTTCCATAAGGGGACTGCATATGCCGGGGCAGCGGAAATAGACCAGTGACATGATTGTAGGCTTATCTATCAGCTGCGCCAGGCTTGTGGTGTCGCCATTTTCATTAAAAACCCTTATATCTCCGGGTATGGTATCCCCAAGTTTTTCGACAACACCAATAACAGGTTCGTCCAAAACACCTCCCTGGCTGAATAATTTCTGAAAGGCCAGTAGAAATGCGATCGAAAAAATAATTCTTGCCATGATATGATCTCCGGTTTTGTTTTGAATTCTTTATATTTTTAAGGTAGTATTAATATAATCAGCTAGTTGTATATGTTTACTGCTGCATATCGTAAAGTCTTTTTACAAAGAAAGATATGTAAATAAAATAAAAGAAAATCAATAATTCATCGATTGCCGGTCTTTTTTTGGCAATTTATAATTATTCAATGAACTATCATAACCAGGCGGAAAAATTTATACCGGCAATCCGGGTTTTATCAGGCAGAAATCTGCCATTCGTACCGGGGCTTTCCGGACAGAAGATCCCGGTTTCGGGACAGGGTTTCAGCAATTACCTGTTTTGTTTCTCTTCCCGGCCGGCGTTGCTTTCAAATATTCTGAGTGCGAAGAGGCTTGCCCTGTATGATAAAAATATTACAACGGGCCAGCTTAAAAGCCATAAAATGTTGGTTAAATAGTCCATATCCTTTTGTTAACCGGGTTTTTAGTATACATGATGCTGTCCGCCTTCTTCCAGGTCTTCCGGATTGATCTTGTTTTTATCAATAGCTCTCCAGGTAAAGTAAATATAAGCAAGTACAACGGGGATAAAAAGTGAAATATAGCTCATGGCTGTAAGGGTATAGTGACTTGATGATGCATTTTCAATTGTCAGGGAGCTTTGAATGTCGTAAGAGGAGGGATAGAATGCAGTGTTGTTGTATCCAAGTATCCAGAACAGTGATAAAACAGTGGAAAATGTTCCGGGCCCTGCAAACCAGATACCCCGCCGGCTGTTTTTGAACCATGTTGAACCGATACCGTAAAGGACCAGTATGACTCCTGCAAGCAGAAGGAACAGTGCCACGGGCATCTGAAGGTAATTATAAAGGTATTTGTTACTTTCCATGAAGACCCGGCTGTTCTGGGGATCATATGCATAGCCGTCGTGCATGAAAATACTCAGCATGAAAATCAGGAAGAATGCAAGAAAAACAAGGGCATTAATTCCCGTTTGCTTTTTTGCTCTTGCGATGACAGTCTCGGAGTTTATGCTGGTAATTATATACAGAGCTCCCAGTGTACGTGCAAGAAAAACCAGTGCAAAGCCAAGCGCTAAATTTACGGGGTTCAGCAACAGATCAAGTCCGTATAACTCCGACTGCCAGTAAGAAAGATTGTATTCGCTCCTCAGGAAATTGCTGCCTGTGAAAAAGCTTGATACCACCACACCAATGAGAAATGTGCCAAGAAATCCGTTTAAATAGAGAAACCAGTCATAGGTTTTCTGACCCAGAACGTTGCCCTTTTTTCGCCTGAACTCGAACGAAACCGCCTGCAGTACAAAGCAGACCAGAAATAATTTCCATGCATAATAGGCACCCCCGAATGTTGTGGCGTAGAAGAGGGGAAAAGAGGCAAACATTCCTGCTGCAAACATAATAAGGGTTGTGAATGTGAATTCCCATTTCCTGCCTATGGAGTTGATCACCATATTTCTTTCGTTAACGTTTTGCCCGAGAACACCTGTCAGGGTCTGCCCTCCCTGCACAAAGAGCAAAAATACAAGCAATGACCCGACCACCGACATAAGGAACCACCAGTATTGCTGAAGCTGTAAATGGGTAAGTATTTCAAACATTATTGCCTCCTTTCTGCCGGGGACCTTTACGGATGGCTGCCAGCATGATTTTATACTCGGCAATCACCAGGACAGTCAGCATAGCCGCAAACATCCAGAATGTCAACAATACAGCAGTTGTATTTATATTTGATGTGGAAATCATTGTGGGCAGCAATCCCTGGATCGTCCAGGGCTGACGTCCAACTTCGGCCACTATCCATCCTGCCATTGATGATATAAATGCCAGGGGGAAGCACCAGATGGCAAGACGTAAAAGCCATTTGTGGTTTTCCAGCCTGTTTTTGACAGTAAAAAAAACGATAAGGATAAACACCGGGACGAACAGTGAACCAAGGATTATCATTATCCTGAAGCTGTAGAAAACAAATGGTATGTTCGACATAATGCTCTCAGGCTCTGACAGGTGACCGTACCCCATATATTTGTAGTTTTCATCAAATATGGCTATCGACTCCTCCATCTGCAGGGTGTTGTTTACTGCACGGGCTTCCCTGTAGTTTTCGAGAGCTTCCAGGGCAGCCCTTCCCCTCTCTTTCTTTTCGGTGGCCGAAAGGATTCCGTAACGGTCGTTCCCGTAGACCAGGTCGTTGACTCCCGGGACAAAGGCATTGGCATTTTTATAACCAAGGAAGGAAAGCATTTTGGGAATTTCAATTTTCATCAGGAAATCATTTTCGCTGTCGCCGATTATTTTGGCGGGATTCAGGATACCGAAAAGAACCAGTCCCGCCCCTTCCTGACCGTCATACAGCCCTTCCATGGCTGCAAGCTTTGCAGGCTGGTGCTGTGCCACATTATATGCGGAGCGGTCGCCTGTAAGAACCACCATTAAAATACCTGTAAGGCCGAAAACAGATGCTATCACCATGCTTCTTTTGGCCAGCATAACTTCTCTTCTTTTGAGAAGGTACCAGCTGCTAATGGCTATTATGAAGAAAGCCCCGATTACAAAGCAGGAAGTGATGGTGTGGATAAATTTATTAACGGCAAAAGGTGAAAGCAGCACTGCCCAGAAATCGACCATTTCATGCCTGGCAGTGTCAGGGTTGAAGCTCATTCCCACCGGGAGATTCATCCATGCATTTGCCGTTAGTATCCAGAGAGCCGAGAGGCTTGCCCCGAATGCCACCAGCCAGCATGAAACAAGGTGAAATTTTTTACCCACTCTTCCCCAGCCGAAAAACATGACTGCTACGAAGGTGGATTCCAGAAAAAAGGCCATTATGCCCTCTGCTGCAAGGGGTGCACCGAAAATATCGCCGGCGATCCAGGAAAAGTTGGACCAGTTGGTACCGAACTCAAGACCGAGAATAATCCCGGTCCCCACACCTATGGCGAAATTGATGCCGAACAGTTTCGCCCAGAATTTTGCAATGCGTTCCCACTCAGGGTTGCCGGTTTTTAAATATATTGTCTGCGCAATGGCTATTATGTAGGTGGTGCCAATAGTGACAGGGATAAACAGCCAGTGATACAGGACAACCATGGCAAACTGACCGCGCGACCAGTTGACAAGTGCAAAGTCAATGTTTTCTATCATAAATGGATTGTTTTTCGGTGTTGACAAGATCTCTGATTACCTGTTCACTTCGTTGTTCATCACTCTCGTAGTGAGGCGACAGGTATTTTGGGTAAAGGAAGCCTTTGAGAAAAACATAAAAAACCAAAAACTTGATAAATACGATTAAAATCAAAATCCTTGCCAGTGAGGGATTCCTTATAATGATAAGAATGCCCGATGACATTTTAACTATCATGTTAAGAAGCTTCTTCATTCGGCAGACAGATACAATGCTTATATCCCTGTAACTCCTGGGTTACCGGCCTGAGGATGACAGGCAGGGAGAAAACAGACAATCCAAATATCGAAAAAATGTTATTAAGAATGAAAATATATAAACACGGCAAAGCCGGCGACAATGCAACTGTAACATTAAGAACGGGCAGGGATTAAGTAACTGGATACCAATTTATAAGTTTTATTTTTTAATTATTTTTGTAAATTGCATTTACGGAGAATAATGTTAATATCAGTACCAGCTTGCTTTGGTGTAAGAAATCAGTTGTTTTGTCAAATTGCCATAACCTTTTTTAATAATATACGTTATTACATATTAATAGGATAACCAATTTGTTTTTAAAACACTAAATATGACAATCATGAAAGCATTAAGGTCTTTACTAATGATTTTTGCACTGTTTGCCTTGATACTGGCGGCATGTGAAAAGGATCCCGTTGAAGACCGTCTTAAACAGGAGGAAATGATTATTGACAATGATCTTTCCAGCCTGAGCAGGAGGGTAGGGATCATTGAAGGAGGCAGGGTAATGCCGATATTGCCCGTTGATCATATCACGGATACGAAAGGACTGAAGAGCGGCACTGTTCAGTCCCGGTATGAGATATATCTTCGGGCGGAGGTTGACCCTCCGGTTTATGAAGGCAAAACGTTGCAGGCTTCCCACATCAAAATTGTCGGAAACAATGCTTTTGTGACTTACAACCGCCAGGGACCTGAGTACCTGGGAGGCGTCGATGTTTTCGATATTTCCGACATTGAAAACCCGGTGCTGATACAGGGCGTTGTTTTCCCTGAAAAGGATATCAGTTCAATTGATATTGATCCCCAGGGTACGGGGAATAATAACCATATATATCTTACCGGTGCCTATAATCCTGATTTTGATCAACTCGGACTGGAGTCGCCTGCAGTGGTTGAAAGGTTTATTGCCAATAAGGCAAACCAGTTCATGCATATGGAAGATCCCCGTCAGTACAGGGACCTTCCAAGTTATGCCGGCAATGATGTAAGGTATCACAGTGCCGGTAACCAGGTTGTTTATGCTACTTCCGGGTCGGATGGCGGACTTACGATCCTGAACCAGGGAATGAACCAGACCCGGTATATTCCCATTTCCTATGCCCGTTCAATCGACACTGACGGTCAGCACCTTTTGGCATACAGTGCCGGGCAGAACAAACTGATAGTCATGAACATGAACGGTGATGTCGGGATGGAGATTCCCACCGGAGGGGAGCATTTTGATGAGGACGGGAAATATCTGGAAGCCAAATCCATTGTAAGGCTTAAGGATAACCTGGCATTAGTTGCTGCCGGTACGGGAGGCATGGAGATATACAACATAGATAACGGTGAGAAAGTTGGTTCTCTGCCCAGGCCGGTTGAATTTGAGACTGCCGATACACCCCTTAACTATGTTACCAACGGAGTTTCCGTTAATGAGAAGCTGGTGCTGGTTGCAAACGGTGGTTCGGGAGTACATATAGCTGAAATGGATGATTCAAAATCAGATATTGTCAGGTCAATCGGTAAATTCATGTTTGAGTACGGCTCTTCTGCAAATTTTGTTGAAGCGCAGGACAACAAGGTTTTTGTTGCAACAGGAAAAGGGGGACTGAAAATACTTGAAATTGTGGAACTGGAACCCACTGAGCCTTGTGAAACGCTTTGGGACAGGGTGGTAGAGCTTTTCCCCGAAAGGGGCAGTATCCACGAAGAAGATCACCCCGCACATGACCTGTCGCAGGAGGGACTGCCCGGCACAATAGAACTTACCGATGAGGCACCTGTTTATATCACCTTCCTGCATAACGGCGCCGGCTGGCACAACAGGTTCGGATATTATGCATACCACAAAGACGATGTACCTGATTCGCCTGATGATATTGAAAAAAACATCATCTATTCTTACGTCAACGAAAACACCAACGGTGAAGAAAGGCAGATGGGTGAAAGAGTCAGGCTGGGTGGAAATGAGACGGTTTTCCCTGCCGGCACCGTTATTGGTTTTTATATAGTTGCAGATGGATGGGATCCGGATCTGAACCAGCAAAAAGAACCCAGGCACACTGTTTACACCACACCGGAATTCAATCCGTCAGGAGTGCGTAAGCATGTACTTTTTCTTGAGAAAGATTGCTTTAACATAGTGCTTGGCTTTGAGGATATGCTGGATGGCAGTGATGAGGATTTCAATGATATTATCTTCACAATTTCCAACGGTGATGATATCTGGGGAGTGGAACACAATGATGCCATAGACACAGAGGGGCTTCCCGAAAAATAGTGATTTTTTTATGATTTTGCAGGGGTCGCCACCAAAAAAGGGGCGGCCTTTTTGCATTAATAAAAAAACTACTTTTATTTTTGCCTTCAAAACCATTATAATGACAGAGCTGGAAAAATACCGGGAGAATATAGACCGGATCGACAAACAACTGATTAATCTTATGGCTGAACGATTCAGGTATTCAGCACAGATAGGCGCAATAAAAAAGAGTGAGGGGTTGTCAGTACTGCAATCGGAAAGGTGGGATGAGATTATCTCTTCAAGGAGGGAGTATGCCGCAAAAGCGGGACTTTCGGAGAAATTCACAGGGGAGATCTTTCAGCATATCCACGATGAGTCGATAAGGATACAGCAGGAAATTGCCGGCAGGTAATTTTTCAGCTTTTGCGCTGTTATGCCGGCATCGTTAGTGTCAGACCAGATATCTTAAGGCAGTTGTTTTTCAGGCCGGCTGACTTTGATCTTCCCTTTCGGGGGAAAAGACCAGGATAAGAGACAGCAGAATATACCAGATTATTATTACCGGTATGGCCATGATGCCTAACCAGACCAGAAGAAGAATGGAGGGAAGCACGAAGAGGTACCTAATCCTGTTGCCGGTAAACCGGAAATGGTTGAACTTAATGTTGAACATAGGCAGGGGGACCACCATAAGAAGCGAAAGGATTATGCCCATTGACAACAGCACCCCGGTATTCAACAGCGCCTGCTGAATCCATCCTGTATCTGTGGTAAAGAGAATGTATCCTGCAGAGGCAATGAAAATGCCGGCTGCCGGAGAAGGGAGCCCGCTGAAAACATCATCCTGGTTTTGAGAAAGATTAAACATGGCAAGGCGGATGGCGGCAAATATTACCGGCATGAAGGATGTCGCAAGAATAATCGTTTCGGCGCCTGATAACATATCAAGGCTGAAAACCGGGGTTACTGTAACGAGTGACATTCTGAGCAGGTGGAAAAGTATAAAGGAGGGGGCTACACCGAAACTGACAATGTCGGCCAGGGAGTCCAGCTCTCTTCCAAAGTTTGAGTATGCACCAAGCAACCTTGCCGCCAGTCCGTCGGCAAAATCAAACACTCCTGCAACCAGTACCATCAGTCCCGCCAGCGCAATATCATGAAAGCTCAACATGACAGCCATGCAGCCTGATAACAGGTTCAGCATGGTAAAGGTGCTTGGTACACTGTTTTTAAGTGATCTTAAAAGGCCGGCCATTATCAGATTATTTTAGATATGCCCCGTGACGGGTGATTATTTACAATAAATTATTGTAAAAGTAAGTTAAAAATGATAGTTTGCATCGAAACAACCCTGAATTATATCTCATGGCAATCGTTTTAATAATTTTATTCTGCAAATATTGAAAGGGAAACAGCATATCTGCATCTTTCTTTTTTCCTTGCTGAATCTTTTGGCATCAGGCGTTTATGGCCAGTCCGCCAAATATTCCAATGAATTTTTAAATGTTGGTGTGGGGGCCAGATCAATTGGTATGGGAAGGGCTTTTATTGCTTCTGCTGATGATGTTACCGCAGCTTACTGGAATCCGGCCGGACTTGCGGGATTGTCGGGAAGGCATCAGGCCGGACTGATGCATGCACAGTATTTTGCAGGTATTGCCAAATTTGATTACATGGGTGCAGGAAGCCGGCTTGATGGAAAGAGTGCCCTGGGAGTCTCGGTTTTACGTTACGGGGTTGATGATATTCCCAATACTGTTGACCTGCTGGATGCCGGAGGAAATATTGACTATGACCGTATAACTACTTTTTCTGTTGCTGATTATGCCCTTCTGCTTTCATATTCACGGTCATCTGCTGTAAAAGGCCTGGATCTTGGCGGCAATCTGAAGATCATAAGACGTCTGGTCGGCGAATTTGCTTCCGCCTGGGGGTTCGGGATAGACCTTGCAGCAAGGTATAAGGCAGATCACTGGGTTTTTGGTGCTGTTATGCGTGATGCCACAAGTACTTTCAACGCCTGGCAGTTCAATGACGAAAACCTTGTTATAGAGGTTGCCGATTCGGTATTTAACCGTTCTCCGGACAATTCGCTGGAGCTTACGCTTCCCCGTTTGTACCTTGGGGTGGCACGTACCTTTACAATTAATGAAAAGATATCCCTCCTCACCGAAGTGAACGCGTCTGTCTCTTTTGACGGGAAAAGTTCTGCACTGTTGAGCAGCCGCCTGATCGGCACAGAGCCTGTGGCAGGCCTTGAAGTTAATTACGGAAACCTGGTCTTTTTTCGTGCCGGACTTGGTAATCTGCAGCGAATTACTGAATTTGGCGGACAAAAACAGTTGCTGGCAGATCCTTCGGTTGGACTCGGACTCCAGCTGGGAGGTTTTTATCTTGATTATGCTATGAGCAATATTTCCCCGCGTACAATATCCCTGTATTCGAATATTTTTTCAGTGAGATATGTATTCGGAGGGAATGATGAATAACCAATTGTTTTTTATATATAACAGACCTGACCGGTAATGAAGATCGCAGTTGATTTTGACGGAACCATAGTGGAAGATGCATATCCCGATATCGGCAAACCTATGCTTTTTGCATTTGAAACACTGAAAGAATTGCAAAAAATGAATCACCAGATTATCTTGTGGACGTACCGGACTGGTGCGGAGCTTGATGAGGCTGTCGGGTTTTGCAGGGAAAACGGCCTTGAGTTTTATGCTGTTAACCGAAGTTACCCGGAGGAGGCGTATGATGAGAGGGACAGCAGAAAAATCCATGCCCATATTTTTATTGACGACAGGAATCTCGGGGGGTTTCCGGGGTGGAGCAGGGTATGGCAAATGCTTGGCAGTGATGCTGACGGTAGCGATAACACTATGTTCAACCCGCCGGACGGAAGGAGACCGGGTTTCTGGCAGAGGATACTGGGAAGGAGGATATGATAAATATTAATGAAACAGCCCGGCCGGCTAACAATAATTTATTCGAATGAGACGAAAGAAAAAATACCCCGGTGGTGTAATTCCTGCAACTGTAATATTTTTTTTCTGTTTGGGCGGTTGTGCAGACACTCCGCGAAACAGGACACCTGCAGATGAATCTTTACCTGAACCTTCAGAACGCGCCCGAACAGAGCAGCTTGCCGGAACTATTGTAAAACCCTCTGACGGAGATGATTTTGTAACAGGTGAGGAGATAGAGATAAACTTTTCATTTGATCAGGATGCCGGCAATGTCGAATCATTGAATATGACAGTTGACGGCAGCGAGACAGTTTTTAAGGGTAGCATTTCCGGGGGACTGATATGGGACTCATCGGGACAACCGGTAGGAAGCCGCCGGATAAGGCTTGAAATTGAATATGCCGATGGCACTACAGAAACTTATCCTGTAAATATCGTATTGAAATCTGATATAATACCCCGGAAATACACATATAATATTATAAATAGCTATCCTCACGATATTCGGGCCTTTACCCAGGGACTGGTTTATTACGGGGGTTTCCTCTATGAATCTACCGGCCGGTACGGACAGTCAACACTCAGAAAGGTTGATGTTGAAACAGGCGGGGTGCTCAGGAGCCTTAAACTGGAAAGGGATCTTTTTGGTGAAGGTTTATGTGTGCATGATGACAAACTTTACCAGCTTACCTGGAAATCGAAGGTGGGATTTATATATGACATTGAAACTTTCCGTATGCTCAGCAGGGTTTACTATGATACAGAAGGTTGGGGACTAACGAGTGATGGCAGTAACCTGCTTAAAAGTGACGGGTCACACTATATTTATGTTCTTGATCCGCAGTATTTTTCTGAGACAGATAAATTTGAGGTATTTGACAATAACGGCAGGGTGCAGGGACTTAATGAGCTTGAGTTTATTGACGGAACTGTATATGCCAATGTTTACGGAACTGACGAAATCGCCATGATCGATCGTGAATCCGGCAGACTGGAGGGGATTATTGATCTTAAAGGGTTGCTTGACCGGCGCTACCGTCATCCGGAATTGGATGTGCTAAACGGGATTGCATGGGATCATGAAAATGACCGCCTTTTTGTAACAGGCAAAAACTGGCCCCGGCTCTTTGAGATAGAGGTTGTTCCGGAATAAATTTTTCCGGAGGGAATATCAGGAACTTTTACCTACAAGCACTCTGATGCTTCCGGGGATTATTTCAAAGGTGAAAGGGCTGTGACCCAGCGATTCTCCATCAGTTTCAAGATGTATCACCGGCCTGGAATCTATCAGGATCGATTTTCCCCTGTAGGTTTCCACAAGGGGATGACTGGTTATTGTTCCGTTATAGAGTCTCTTGATATTCAGCAAGACATCATGCTTTTTAATTTTGTTAATAACGGTAATATCAAACAATCCATCGTCGGCAACGGCGTCGGGCAACTGCATCATACCACCTCCGTTATATTTGCAGATACCTATGCTTATATTGAATACATTGTTGGTTATCTCTTTGTTGTCAATGCTGATCCTTGTCCGTGTATGCCTGTATTTCATTAAACTTATGATAATGCTCTTAAGGTAAGACCAGTGACCTCCTTTTCCCGCCTCTTTCATCTTGTTGGTCCTGCTTACAACCATTGCATCAAAACCTATTCCTGCAATATTGACGAAGTAGCGGCTGTTCTCAACCTCTCCTTGATAATACTTTACCACACCCGCATCCTGTATAAAGCTGTTATTCAGTTTTATTGTTGATATGGCATCTTCATACTCCATGGGGATACTGAACATACGGCCCCAGTCATTGCCTGTACCCACGGTGATCATTCCCAGGGATATTTCGGAGGTGGGATAACGATTCTGAAGGAAGATCCCGTTGATAACCTCATTCATTGTGCCATCCCCGCCCACCACTATCAGTTTTTTATATCCTTCTTCAATGTGCAAAACAGATATGTCTATAGCATGGTGTGGTGACCGCGTGAATTCGGCTTTGAATTTTAATCCCGCTTTCTTAAGCAGATATGAAATTCTGTCCCAGTCTTTTATTCCTTTGCGCCTTCCGGCATTTGGATTGACTATGACCAGGAATTCACTGTTATTGTCTGCCGCCATATATTATTTGTAGATAAAAACCAGCCAGCTCACCGGCCTTCAAACCTAATACTTTTTTTGTATATTTCACAACTTACTGCAATACCTGCAGTTCGAATGCTGAAAATTACCTGTACAAACCTGTATTTATGAACAACTTTGCTATCTGCCTGTAAATTGCCCTACTGACAGTATATTGCAAATGAGTTAATTCCAAAGCCGGTGTTGATAAACTGTTAAAAAGCCCCGTTTTTATGTTAAAAACTCACTTTTGACATCATAGATCAGTTCTGCTATTTAAGTTGTATTTTTGAGTTTTCTTACGTGAATTATTTTTAATATTGTGCTGAATTTTATAAAAAAAGGATTTTTAAATGGCCAGAGTTATTGCATTAGCTAATCAGAAAGGCGGTGTGGGCAAAACAACCACAGCGATCAACCTTGCCTCAAGTCTTGCTGTGCTGGAACAGAAAGTTCTTCTTATAGATGCAGACCCGCAGGCAAATGCCACTTCAGGTATAGGATTTGATATACGAACCATTAAGACAAGTATTTATGAATGTCTTATTGATGATCTTGACCCCAATGGCATTATTCTCAATACCGAAGTCGAGAAGCTTGATCTTATTCCCTCCCATATAGACCTTGTCGGTGCAGAAATTGAAATGACCAATCTCCCAAACCGGGAGCAGATCATGAAATCAGTGGTCTCCAGGATTGAAGACAAGTATGATTTCATACTGATAGATTGTTCCCCGTCACTCGGACTGATTACTCTGAATGCTCTGACTGCAGCCGATTCTGTGCTTATTCCCGTTCAGTGTGAGTATTTTGCGCTGGAAGGGCTCGGCAAGTTGCTGAACACGATAAAAATCGTTCAGAATCGATTGAATACCGGACTGGTTATAGAGGGATTCCTTCTGACCATGTATGATGCAAGGCTTCGTTTGTCAAACCAGGTTGTCGAGGAGGTCAGGAAACATTTTCAGCAGATGGTTTTTGAAACCATTATACAGAGAAATATTAAACTCAGTGAGGCACCCAGCTTTGGCAAACCTGTACTGATGTATGACATAAATTCAACCGGAGCGGTAAATTACCTAAATCTTGCCAGGGAGATGCTGCAGAAGCTGGAGAAGACCAGAATCAGCAACGCCGACAAAATGATTGAATAGTGATCTTATAAATATTAACAAATGCTACGAAAATAATGGCTGCAAAAAAAAATGCCCTGGGGAGAGGTCTTAGTGCACTTATTAGCGAAGAGGAACCACAACACCGTGACGGTCCTGCCGGACATGATGAGATCAGTATTGGTCTGATTGAGTCCAACCCGTTTCAGCCAAGATCCCGGTTTGAGGAAGAATCGCTGCAGGAGCTGGCCTCTTCAATAAAAGAACTGGGTATTATTCAGCCTGTGATTGTAAGATATAAGGAGGATGGCAGGTTCCAGCTTATTGCCGGAGAAAGACGGATGAGAGCTGCAGAAATGGCCGGACTGGAAACGATTCCGGCTTATATCAGGACAGCCGATGATCAGGCATTGCTTGAGATGGCCCTTGTTGAAAACATACAAAGGGAGGATCTTGATGCCATTGAAGTGGCTATTAGTTATCAGCGTCTTATGGATGAGTGCAGGCTTACGCAGGAAAACCTGAGTGAGAGGGTAGGTAAGAAACGTTCCACGATATCAAACTATATCAGGCTGCTTAAACTGCCGGCCGAGATACAGTTGGGAATCAGGCATAAGCAGATAACCATGGGCCATGCACGTTCAATAGTTAATGTTGAAGATCCTGAAATCCAGCTTGAATTATATAACAGGATAATCAGTCATGACCTTTCGGTCAGAAAGGTTGAAGAGATTGTCCGGAAACAAGAGATACCGGAACCGGAAAGCAAGGAGAAATCTTCACGGCAGGATGCCGATCCCGGCGGGTATGACTCCCTGCGGGAGCACCTGGCCGGTTATTTCGGCACAAATGTTGAATTCAGAAGGAATGAGAAAGGGAAGGGCAAAATAGTAATTCCTTTCAATTCAAATGATGAACTGGAGAGAATAGTGGGATTGCTTGACAAACTGAATACTTAAAATCTTCTACAGTACGTTATCTTGAGGTATCTGAACATGCTCCTGCTTTGAACAATACTATAGGTACTTTTTTTATTTGCACCCTGCTGCAGCTATTATTATGTTTTAACTGCCGTGAAGCCTTTTCCCGGCAGGACAGTCTTTTTCTCGGGAATATCCAGGCTGAACAAGAAAACCGCCATAACCCCCATCCGGGCAAAGCAGCTTTGTATTCTGCCGTTTTACCGGGTATGGGGCAGGTCTACAATCGGAAATACTGGAAGGTTCCGATAATTTACGGAGGTTTTGCCGGTCTTGCATGGTATACCCTTTATACGAATGACGAATTTGTAAGATACCGAAATGCCCTTACTTTCCGTAATGACGGCAATCCGGAGACCACCGATGAATTTGCCGGCGATTTAAGATATACCGATGAGGTACTTACCAGGTTCAAGGACTTTTACCGTCGTCAGAGGGACAGAACTGTGATATGGACAGCCCTGTTCTATGCCCTTAACATAATTGATGCAACGGTAGATGCTCATTTTTTCGAATTTGATGTAAGTGATGACCTTGGTATGAGGGTAAGTCCCTCGTTCAGCAGTCCTGAACAGCTGCCGTTCAGCAGACCGGGGGTGCAGGCGGGAGTTGGTATAAGTTTCAGTTTAAATTTTTAATATCTTTACCCGATAAATTCAATTACCGATATGAAGAGACCGGTTATAATTATTGGCATGCTGCTAATTTTGTTTTGCAGCAGGATTTTGTATGCCTCAGGAGAAAAGGACAGCATTACCGTTATTGCCGACCCCGTTGAGTTAAATTTTGAAAGCAATCTGGACAGCCTGCTTAATCTCTGGTTTATCACAAATTTACCGGGGCCTGACAGACGAATGAGTGAAATTGACAGTGCCGGCTTTGTTGTGCCTGACTTTCCCGACTCGGTTTATATTGAGAGGTTGGGCAGGATCCCTTCTGTGATAGATCTTTCATTTAACAGGGTGGTAAATAATTATATTGATGTTTATACAAAAAAGAGACGGGAGCAGATGGAGGCTATGCTTGGGCTTACCAGACATTATTTCCCGCTGTTTGAAGAAGTGCTTGATTATCACGGCCTGCCCCTGGAACTCAGGTATCTTCCTGTTGTGGAATCTGCCCTTAATCCCCGTGCCGTATCACGTGTCGGTGCTACGGGCATGTGGCAGTTTATGGTTGGAACAGCGAGAATGTACAACCTTACCATGAACTCTTTTGTTGATGAAAGGCGGGATCCGGTAGCCTCAACACATGCGGCTGCAAAGTACCTGAAGGATCTGTATGGTATATATAATGACTGGACACTGGCACTGGCAGCTTACAACTGCGGTCCGGGGAATGTTAACAGGGCTATCCGCAGAGCCGGCGGCACAAGGGACTACTGGAAAATATACTATTATCTTCCCAGGGAAACCAGGGGGTATGTGCCGGCGTATATTGCAGCCACTTATGCGATGAACTACCACAAAGAGCATGAACTTTATCCCGTTGAGATTGAATTTCCGGTTTATAGCGATACAATAATGATAAACCGCGGTCTTCATCTTTCCCAGATTGCGGAAGTTCTTGATATTCCCCTTAAGTTGCTCAGAGATATGAATCCTCAATATCGCAGAGACATTATTCCTGCTGATGACCGGTCTTATGCGTTGAGGATACCGGGGAATTATACCTCCGCGTTTATTGATTTACAGGACAGTATTTTTGCCTACAGGGCCGATCATTATCTGAGCAGGGAGAATATGACTGTCATACCGGGCAGGACCGGTTTTGTGCCGGATCCCCCTTCCGGACGTGCTCAGGTATATTATACCATTAAGCCGGGCGATAACCTTGGCTATATTTCCCAGTGGTTTAATGTCAGGGTTTCTGATCTGCGGTACTGGAATAATATCCGTGGCAATCTTATCCGTTCCGGCCAGCGCCTGGTTGTTTATGTGCCGCCCGGTGAGACGGACTACTATAAAGAGGTGAACAGTCTTGGATTTGCAGAAAAACAGGCGAGGACTGGCAGGAGTCCGGAGGTGAACAGGGTGTCATCAACGACTGCGGCGAGCGTAACAGGCGATTATCTTTATTACACCGTCAGACAGGGAGATACATTGTGGGATATTGCAAGGCAGTTCCCGGGTGTAAGTGACAGGGATATTCTGCGCCTTAACCAGCTCAACAATGCCAATCGCATTTATCCCGGCCAGCAGCTGAAAATAAAACCTGCCGGTGGATAATATTACCGGTATCGGGCATCGGATTGCCGGATCCGGATTTCAGACGTATCTGACCGGGTGATTGCCGCATGAAAAAAGTATTTACCGGCAAACCAGATTTATTGAGGAATGCAGCAACACGTTACTCCTTTCAAAGTGTTTTTGTTTCTTTTTGCCCTGTTTGGTGTTCTTATAACCATATCACTGGTATTCCCCACCGGAGGCATTAGACTGGGAGAGGATTTTTATCTCTATTTTCCCGGCAGGAAGGATGTTCTGAAAACCGTCAACCCGAAATACGCCGACATATCGCACCTTCTTGATGCATATGAATCTGAAAATAACTCCCTGACAATTCATTATCCAGAAATTTTTTCCTTACCCGTAACACAGGAGGCAGATTCTTATGAACCGGCCGACAAAAAAGAATATGTATTAACAGATGAGGCCGACACCGTGGTTGCCGATGCAGTGAGGTTGCGTGAACTGGTTTTCCCTCTTCAGCTCCCGCCGGACAATGATTCGGCTATGGATATGTTTTACGAAGAACTTGATGCAATAAAGAGTGAAAACGGAACTTTACGTATTATCCATTACGGTGATTCGCAGATCGAGAATAACAGGATAACTTCGGCCCTCAGGAACCGGTTTCAATCTGCCTTCGGGGGTTCGGGTATCGGTATGTTTCCGGTTGTATCTCCCGTACCTCACAATGCCTCTGTGAATGTGATTTTACAGGGAAGATGGAAAAGATATACGCCACTCGGCGGACAGGGTAATACAGGCCATAACAGGTACGGCCTGTTGCTGTCCTTTTCTTCTCTCGTAAACGGCAATATTGACGGAGTAAGCGGATCTTTTACATTGCGCCCCACCGGGACAGGTTACCGGCGTCTGCAACAGACCAATGAGCTTGGGATCTTTTTTGGTTATAACAATGAGCCTTTTACCATGGAACTGATCTCCGGCGATGAGATACTGGATGCAGAACTGTTTTTCCCTGCTGACTCTCTTCAATATTTAAAATGGAAACTTCCCCGGAGCCCCGGGGAATATTCAGTTTCTTTTCAGGGAGAGGGGAGCCCTCTTATTTTCTCCGTGTCTCTTGATGATGCTTCCGGTGTGTCGGTTGACAATGTACCCCTGCGGGGAAGCAGCGGACTGGAGTTTGCGGGAACCGATCCGGAAATTATGAGGAAAATGATGGAGGATCTCAATGTAAGACTGTTGCTGCTGCAGTTCGGAGTTAACGTGGTTCCTCATGTTGTTGATGATTATACCTATTATGAGAATGCCCTTTTAAGGCAGCTTGACTTTTTCAGGTCCCTCGATCCGGATATCGTCATTATTGTGATTGGCGTTTCCGATATGTCGAGAAAGATTACCGGAGGTTACTATGAGTCTTTTCCGAATATAGAATTAATAAGAGATGCCCAGAGAAATGCCGCTTTCAGGGCAGGATTTGCTTTCTGGGACATGTATGAAGCTATGGGAGGGAAAAATTCAATGCCTGCATGGGTAACGGCCGATCCTCCTCTGGCACAGGCCGACCACATTCACTTTACATTCCGCGGATCGGCTCTTTTGGGAGACCTGCTGTATAAATCGATTATTTCCGGCTATGATAATTATGGCAGGAAACAGGATAATGCTGGTGGAATGTAGTATTCCACTATTTGTCAATGTTTAGGGATATTTTTGTAATTTCCCGCAATAACAGGCTGAACCCTTATACTGGCTCTGATGGATCTGCTTTCCGGCATTCTCAAATATTCAGAGGACTCTCCCATGCTGTTTACCCGGCTCTATTTCTGGGGATTTTTTTTTGTATTGCTTCTCTTTTACAGTGCTGTTTACAAAAAAAATTCCCTTAGGAACTCCTACCTGTTTTTGATGAGTCTTTTCTTCTATTACAAGTCCGGCGGCTACTTCTTTTCCCTGCTGATTTTTTCAACCTTTGCCGATTATTCACTTGGCCATCTGATCTACATGGCAAAGACCAGACTCCGTAAAAAGTTGTTTTTGGCGATCAGTGTTTTTATAAACCTGGGATTGCTGGCATATTTTAAGTATGCCTATTTCCTGGCCGACATATTAAACAGTATCACTGACCATGATGTACAGGTTGTGAATTTCCTTTCACTGCTTTACAACAGGGTTGCCGGCGGAGACATGGATATTTCCGTTATTGTGCTTCCGGTGGGGATATCCTTTTTCACGTTTCAGACTATCAGTTATACCGTCGATGTATACCGGGAAAAACTCAAACCTGTCCGCAATATTATTGACTTTGGCTTTTATGTATCCTTTTTTCCACAACTTGTTGCAGGTCCCATCGTCCGTGCAGCAGAATTCATGCCACAGCTGTACTCATCCTTCAGACTCACTGTAAGAGAAATGGGACATGCAATCTTTTTGATTGTGAGCGGGCTGATAAAGAAAATGCTGATATCTGATTATATATCGGTAAATTTTGTGGACAGGGTTTTTGACAATCCTTTATCTTACACAGGTTTTGAGAATATGATGGCGGTGTACGGCTACTCGGTCCAGATATACTGCGATTTTTCCGGTTATACTGATATAGCCATAGGTGTGGCACTGCTTCTGGGTTTCAGGCTACCAATCAATTTCAACTCTCCCTATAAGGCTGTAAATATTACCGATTTCTGGCGACGATGGCATATTTCTCTCTCTTCCTGGCTGCGTGATTATCTTTATATTCCCCTTGGAGGAAACAGGAAGGGCCGGCTGAGAAGGTATGCAAACCTTTTTGTTACCATGCTCCTTGGCGGATTGTGGCATGGTGCGGATATGCGCTTTATTGTATGGGGCGGATTGCACGGACTGGCTCTGGCCGTGCATAAATTGTGGCGGGATATTTTCCCTGCCAGTAGCGAAGCTCATATCCGTCTGAAGGGGTTACGCAGATTTTTTTCACTGTTTCTGACTTTCCAGTTTGTCTCATTTGCCTGGTTGTTCTTCAGGGCAGAAAATATGCAGGTTGTAAAGGACATGCTTTCGCGGATCTTTCATTCTTTTGGTGCTGACATTATTATAAGCATCATGTCCGTTCACCGGAACGTCTTTTCCATTATAGTGATTGCCATGATAATACACTGGCTTCCTTCAAGGTTCAAGGAGTTTTACAGGGGGCTCTTTATTCGCACACCTGTGGTCGTGAAGCTGCTTTTTATTGTGGTACTGGTATTTGTTATATACCAGGTAAAATCGGCCGCTATCCAGCCATTTATCTATTTCAGGTTTTAATTTCCCGGGAGGGAGTAATTTTAAATTTTTTTAACAATTGTAATATAACAAATTTGCTTTAATTTTGTTTTAAGTATGGTTAGGTTTTATTAGCAGTATCAATTTTTGGGTTAAGGTTTAGGTTTAACAAGGACGAAGGGGAACAGCGCAAGCTGCTTCCCCTTTGTCTCTTTAATAATCCGGTAACCGGCTAAAAAACATTTTTAAAGATAGGTGCTGGCGCCCTCATCAAGCTTGACAAACGGGGCAATGGCTCGTTTATAAATACCCTGTACCCAGGCTATGGCCATGCCATAGTTGGTGACAGGAATACCCGCTTCGGCTGCAGACCGTATGCGGTTAATAAGCTGCCGGCGGGTAATAACGCATCCCCCGCACTGTATTACCAGGGAATAGTCGGTTATCTGGCGGGGAAGTTCAGCGAGACCGCCGACAACATCAAATTCCAGTTGTTTGCCGGTAAAGCTGCTTATCCAGCGGGGTATTTTTACCCTTCCGATGTCGTCACAGGAAACATGATGCGTACACGACTCAAGTATAAGTATCCGGTCGCCGTTATTAAGGTCAGATATTTTCGGGGTTCCCTTCAGATAGAGGTCAAAATCGCCTTTGTACCTTGCAAGCATAATGCTGAAACTTGTAAGTGGAATATCCCGGGGAACAGAGGCATCTGCCTTTACAAAAATCTGGCTGTCTGTTATTGCAAGCACGGGTTTAATTCCTGTTTTCCTTAAAAACCCATCTACCTCTCTTTCTTTCATTACCACGGCCACGGAGTCATTGTCAATGATATCACGAATGGCCTGAACCTGAGGAAGTATAAGTCTCCCGGCAGGAGCCTGCACGTCAATGGGCGTTATAAGTAAAACAATATCTCCGTAGCCAAGCAGGTCGCCTATAAGACCGGGTGTTTTCCATGCCGATTCAGGGATGGCCGATCTTATTGCAGTGATAATTTTCTCAGGGTACTCCGCTGATTTGCCGGAGAATTCAAGCACCTCTTTTCCTGTATATGATCTGATAAGTTTCCTGGTATCGTCATGCAGTTGTTCAAGGTCTGACTTATTATGTATTATTAGAAATGGCAGGTCAAGTTTATTAAACTCATTAACCAGTTTTTTTTCCGGATCTTTGAAAGTGTTCCGCGTTATAACAAGTATGGCAAGGTCAACTGCACTTAAAGTCTGAAGGGTTTTTGCAGCCCTCTTTTCTCCAAGTATCCCTTTGTCATCTGATCCTGCTGTGTCAATAAGCACTACCGGTCCGAAGCCGGTTATTTCAAACGATTTTTTTACCGGATCGGTTGTGGTGCCCGCCACTTCCGAGACTATAGCAATTTCCTGTCCGGCAAGGATATTGATAAGGGTGCTTTTTCCGTTATTTCGACGGCCGTATATTCCAATATGAGGTTTACTCTCTTTACCTTTTTCCATTTTTTGTTGTTTTGTCCTCCTGGCGCTAAAATAAGTGTTTTTCCTGCATTTTTCTTTCGAAGAGCTGTATTAATTAACAACTTTTCAGTTAGCTCCGGTCTGTCATAAATCATTAAAAACAGGTTTACCTTTTTATATCTTTGCAATATTTAAAGGGAAACAGAGTTTTTCGCACCGGAGATTCGTGGTATTTCTATCATACTCAAATAACTTTTTCCGCGTTGAACTATTGTATCCTTTTTTTGTAATATATGAAGACGGTTAAACCGCTTCACTGTAAATTAGTCTTTTATGAAGTATTATCCTGAAAAAATAGCTCTTTCTGTTAAATCGGCAAAACTGCTTCGCCGGCTCTTCCATGAGAATCCGAGACTGGAAGAAATATTCAGAAAGTCCGAAAAGGAGAGCGAAGCCAAAGAATCAATAAGGGAGTGGGCAGAGGAAGTTATGGGCGACAATGAGCATGCGATCAGGTATTATAAAAGGGAAATATCGGGTCCTGATAGCTATGCCAGGCTGAGATGGAAGGACTTTGCTGCGATAAGGATACTTGATTACCTGGACAATGCAGGTCGTGAATTTTTAAATCCCCACAGGGGAGGGGAGAAAATGCTCAATGACCCTTTTAGTTTTATATGGCTTGCAGCAAAAGCAGGTAAGGGAGGATCCAAACCTCTCTTTTTTGAGGATATGATATACCTGTTTCGCCAGCTTACAGGGCAGCTTCCCCGTAGCAGACCCGACCGGAAAGCTGTCATTAAGTGGATGGAGCGATGGAACCATGGAATGGAGCCTGATATTGTCAGGGAAAGGGAAGAGAATAAGGAGCGGATTATTAAGATCCTGGTAGAGAAGATAGAGAGTTGTGAGCCCGGTGAAAGCCGCTATGTTTTTGATGAGGGCATGAGCCTTGAGGACAAGGTTGAAAAGGTAAGGGAATGGTGGGATGATCATATGTTCCATCTCAGGTTTGCTGTCCGCTCTCCTGCCCTGCTGAATGAGCTTCTTGATTACTCGCTTGACGTGGACACCCAGAAGTTGCTTGAAAGGGCAGAGAAAAAGGGAATACCTTTTTTTGTAAACCCCTATTATATTTCACTTCTGAGCACCAGAACCCCGGATTTTTCGGCGGGTGCTGATCTGGCGATCCGTCATTATGTAATTTACAGTAAGCCTCTTATAGATCAGTTTGGAAATATTGAGGCCTGGGAAAAAGAGGACAAGGTGGAGCAGGGCAAACCCAATGCAGCCGGATGGCTCCTTCCGTCCCAGCATAATGTTCATCGCAGGTATCCGGAAGTTGCAATAATGATCCCTGACACTATGGGCCGTGCCTGTGGCGGGTTATGTGTTTCGTGTCAGCGTATGTATGATTTCCAGAGGGGGAACCTCAATTTTAATCTGGATAAGCTAAGACCCGGCGAAACCTGGGATGAGAAATTACGCCGCCTGCTCGATTATTATGAAAAAGATACCCAGCTCAGGGATATTCTTTTGACAGGCGGGGATGCCCTTATGAGCCGTGACAGGTCTCTCGAAAAGATACTGAACGAAGTTTATGAAATGGCATTAAGAAAGAGGGAGGCAAATAAAAAACGGCCTGAAGGGGAGAAATATGCGGAGATGCTGAGAATACGGCTTGGAACAAGACTGCTGGCGTACCTGCCGCAGCGGGTTACTCCTGACCTGGAAAGGATACTGGCCGAATTCCGTAAGAAGGCTGCAAAGGCAGGGCTTAAACAGTTTGTTATACAGACTCATTTCGAAAGCCCTATGGAGGTGACTCCCGAAACCAGGCTTGCCGTGAAAAGACTTATTTCGGCCGGATGGACTGTTACCAATCAGCTTGTTTTCACCTCTGCTGCATCCAGGAGAGGCCATACGGCCATGCTGCGCAAGGTACTTAATGACATTGGTGTAATAACCTACTATACATTCTCAGTGAAGGGCTTCCTTGAAAACACCTTCAACTATGCAACCAATGCCAGGGCTGTACAGGAGCAGCATGAGGAGAAGTATATTGGCCAGATACCGTCACAGTACAGGGAAAGGATAAGAGGGTTTACTCTTGAAGCTGAAAAAATGACCGGTAATCTCAGGAAATTGCGTGAAGAGGCAGGTCTGCCTTTTCTGGCGACGGACAGGAACGTAATAAATCTTCCGGCAGTAGGTAAAAGTATGACATTCCGGACTATAGGGATCACCCGCTGGGGAAGGCGTATACTTGAATTTGACCACGACCATAACCGCTGGCACAGTCCGATAATAAACAAGCTTGGCAAAATGGTCATTATTGAAAGCAAACCCATTGGTGAATACCTTCACCAGCTTGAGGATATGGGGGAAGATGTTATGGAATACCAATCCGTATGGGGCTATTCCATATCGGAAACCGAGCCCCGGCTCCCCGTCTTTGAATATCCGGAATATGATTTTACTGTAACAAAGGAAATATCCAACCTGGAGATAGGGGATTAATAATCAGAACTGCAAAACGTGTAATAAAAAATAAAGGGCTGGTTTATGGCACTTTGCTAAACATTTTATTTTTATAATTGTTTAGATCTGAAATAGTGTTTTTTATTTATTATGATAAATGATTTTTGATTACTAACTAGATTAATACAGATGGAACGAAGAAAATTTATACTGAAAGGCATGCAGGCCGGAGCAGCAGTAGTAATACCTGTCATATATTCATCCTGCAGCAAAGATGATGATGTTGATGTTGATCCGGAGGAAAACAATGAACCTGAAGCATTGACCATTGACCTCAATTCTGAAACGTATTCCAAACTAAAGACAGATGGAAATGCCGTCATAGCAGACAATATTATTATCGCCAATCTTGGAGATGAGGATTTTGTAGCTTTATCTGCAGTATGTACTCACGAGGGTTGCATAATCGATTATAATCATTCTGCCGGTAATTTTCCCTGTCCGTGCCATGGGTCTGTTTTTTCAAACAACGGTGCTGTTGTTGAAGGGCCTGCCAGTAGCGCAGTGCAGAAATATGAAATTACAAGGGACGGGAGTGTCCTTACCATACACAACTGATGAGGATTTCATCCTGCCGGTGTGTCATTTAAAAATTGTCATGTATATTTGTTTGTTGGTGCATAAAGGTCAGGCATTCATAGCAGACAAATGAATATTATATGCAATTGCTTAATTGCACAGCCGTGCTTTCAGGAAGAAATGCCGTAAGGATTTCGATCGGTGTAATCCTGCTATCGGTAATAATTACAAATTTTCATCATGCCCGGTATAATCAGCAGGACGGGGTTATAGAATGGGATGTAAAATCATACTACGCATGGCTGCCTGCAACTTTTATCTACAATGACCTCTCCCTGGAGTTTCGGAGGGACAATATCGAAAAATTCGGTGAACTGATATGGCCGGTTGAAACTCCCAAAGGGAAGCAAGCCATTGTTACTACCATGGGGATGTCGATCCTCTATTCCCCTTTCTTTTTTGCTGCGCACATGTTTTCATTGTCAACTTCCTTTGAGGCTGACGGCTATTCCCGCCCGTACAGGTTTGCCATCACTTTCGGGGCGCTGTTCTATTTATTGGCGGGATTGATATTTCTCAAAAGAATATTGAAGAGGTATTTTGGCGAATACATTATTGCCGCTACCCTCGTAATAGTAGTACTGGGAACAAACCTGTTCTATTATTCAACATACGAGGCAGCTATGACACACGTATATAATTTTTCACTTATAGCAGGGTTTTTATGGCTCACTATCAGGTTTTACGAGAATCCTTCGGTTCTTAAAATTGTTGCGGGCGGACTGTTGTCGGGACTGATCACCCTCATAAGACCGGTCAATATCATCGTCCTTGTCTTGTTCTTCCTGTGGGATATAAAGAGCTTTAATGGGTTTAAGTCACGTTTCCGGTTTTTTGCCGGGAAATACACATGGCTTTTGCTTATGGCACTTTCCTTCCTGTTGATCTGGGTACCCCAGTTTATATACTGGCACTGGGTTTCGGGGAAGTTGTTTTACTTTTCATACGGCGAACTGGGAGGGAGGTTTTTCTTCAGTAACCCCCAGGTCATGAATATACTGTTCAGTATAAAAAAGGGGTGGCTTGTCTATACGCCTGTTATGTTTTTTGCTCTTGCTGGTATTTTTGTATTGTTAAAAAAATTACCGGGTACAGTTTTGCCTTTTTCAGTTTTTATGGTACTGAACGTTTATGTTCTTTCTTCATGGTGGAACTGGTGGTACGGAGGGGGTTTTGGCCTCCGTTCCTTTGTCGGTTCCTATGCTTTGCTTGCCATACCCCTTGCAGCATTCCTGGAATTTATAAGTACAAGGAGAGGAGTGATCCGTTACCCTGCCATTGGGCTTATCGCCATGCTTGTTTTTTATAATCTTTTTCAGACCCGCCAGTATGTCAACAACGCCATACACTGGTGGTGGATGAACCGGGAGGCTTATATGGAGACATTTTTGAGGCTTCATCCGACGGAAAAATTCTGGAATCTTGTCACCCTCCCCGATCATGATCTGGCCAGGCAGGGTATCTACAGGGAAATTCGCCCCGGGACTGCTGAAATGACCGAAAAGACAGACTGGCGAAGGACCCCTGCGGAAGGGGAACTGGTTGTATGGATTGCAAACAAGCTGGAAAAAGAGGAGGGTCTTATTGACAGCCTGTATGCCGTACCTTCATATCAGGGCATGGATACACAGGAGATGCTCAGAGCTGAAGCCTCAGTCCGGCTGGAAGAAAAGGGCCGGGAATATTATGAGAGGATGTGGGCGCTGGAACTGATAGTGAAAGAGATGGAAGGGAGTCCGCAAATGATTAATTACATCAGGGAGAAAGCTGAAAAAAACAATATTTCATACGATTCCATGTTGCTTATAGATGCTGCATGGCTATACGAAAATCAAAGAAAATGATTGACAGTAAAACTATTGCCGTTGTTGTACCGGCATACAATGAAGAGATGCAGATAGGTGATGTCATTGAGCAGATGCCCGGTTTTGTAGACCGGATAGTGGTGGTGAATGACTGCTCAACTGACAGGACGGAAGAGATAGTAAAACAATTTTTATTAAAGGACAGTGATAATAAAAAAGTTATTAAGAATATTACCGGACTAAAGATTAGCGGGCGTTATGAAAGAGCCGGCAGGGAACTGCAAAAGCAGATGGTAAAAGAGATAGAGTATTTTCCGGCCTCAGAGATCGTTAACAGGGAACCTGAAAAGGAGAGGGTGATTTTAATTAATATGCATCGCAATGGCGGAGTGGGGTCTGCCATTGCAAGGGGCTATAAATGGTGTAAGGATCATGGCATTGATTGCACCGCAGTGATGGCCGGTGACGGCCAGATGGACCCGGCCGAGCTTGATAGTATATGCGGGCCTGTGGTCAGGGAAGGCGTGGATTATGTAAAGGGTAACAGGTTAATTCACAGAAGTTCGGAGCTGATGATGCCGCGAACCAGGTTTATAGGCAATTCTGTTTTATCTGTTCTTACAAAGCTGGCATCAGGGTACTGGCAGGTATCAGACACCCAGACAGGTTATACTGCAATATCGAACAAGGCCCTGAATGCGATAGCCCTTCATAAGATCTACAAGGGATACGGAATGCCGAACGATATGCTGGTAAAGCTTAACATTGCATTATGCACTGTCAGGGAAGTTGAGATAAAGCCTGTTTATGATATAGGTGAGAAGTCAAAGATGAAGATATCAAAGGTTATTCCCAGCGTATCATGGCTGCTTCTGAGGTCATTTTTCAAAAGGTTGTGGACAAAGTATTTTATCAGGGATTTTCATCCTCTTTTTATATTGTATAATCTTGCCTTCGTTTTGTTCTTTATAAGTATACCTTTTGCCGTAAGGATACTCTCTTATTATACCGGGGATGCGGTCGGGGAGAGGCCGATACTCAACTCTATCATGTTTATGTTCTTGATAGTGAGTTCTATGCAGTCTTTGCTGTTTGCTATGTGGATGGATATTCAGGATAACCAGCACCTTTATTCCCGCTGAATTTCAGTAACAGGGCCACC
This sequence comes from Bacteroidales bacterium, assembly GCA_046483315.1. Lineage (GTDB taxonomy): Bacteria > Bacteroidota > Bacteroidia > Bacteroidales > PUMT01 > PXAP01. Next base: position 68,459 of record JAWODJ010000058.1, read on the forward strand.
AGGAACAGGAATACCTCGCCGGCAACAAACCAGAAACGTGAGATCAGTGACAGCGTAACTGCATTTCCGGGGGTCAATCCGCCGGCCACAAGAAAGGAAACAAGTATGGCTTCACGCACTCCCACACCTGCAGGCAGGAAAACCACCACAAATCCGTATGTCATGCTTGCCGGGAAAGAGAGGGACAGCAGCAGAGGGATATTGTCATGCAAGGAGAGCATCAGAAAATAAAACCCTGCACTCCATAATAACCAGAAAAGCAGGACAGGAAAGCTGATCCTGAGAAAGAAATTCCATTTCATGGGATTGAAGTCAAAATCCCTTTTAAGCAGTTTTCCCAGCAGCCCTGAAGAGTTTCTGTGAAACCATCCGGAGAAGAGTATTAAGGTTAGTAAAACAATGGCGGTGAAAATGATCAGGCCTATCCATGGCCTGCCGGTGATAAAAAGGGTTGGCGGCAAACTCAGAGCCAGTCCCCACCACAAAAAGACCATCTGTTCCTGCAGCGATATAAGTGAAAGGGTTTTCAGCCGGGTTTTATCCGGACTGAACCAGGAGGCGCGTCCCAGTATGACCCACAATTTTCCGGGAATATACTTGGAAAAGATATATATGCCCTGCGATATCAGTGCATCTTTGTACCTGACGGGCACTCCCTTGATCCTGAGTGCAAAGCCCCAGCTTCCACTTACTGCCAGAAACCCGGCAAAGAGCAGAATAAGTGATGCTGAAAGCTTCACTGCATCAAAACCAATATCATCAAAAACCAGGTAATCGGCCCTGTAGAGGTACCAGATAAAAAATACCATTGAAAGATAAAGCAGTATACGGAAGATCTTTTGCATAACAGCCGTAATTACTGAGCCGGCATAATTCCCGGCAAAGATAATTCTTCCCGGTTATTCCAGATCGTTGAGAGAAAAACCGGTCTTCAGCAGGTTGCCCGGTTCAAGGATGGAGGCCATCCTTTCCGGATCGATGAGCTTAAGCTCCCTGTTCGCAGCAAAGATATCAATCTTTTTTTCCTGCATTAACTTTGCTGCAACGGCTGCTTTGTTGTATCCTATGTGCGGGACAAGAGCCGTGGTTATTGCCGGACTGGAGAAGAGCCTTTCCCGGGATACGTTACTGTTTATTTTTATTTCGCTGAAAAATTTTGTTCTGAGTGTTTTACTGGCAGCAATGAGAAGTTTGATGCTTTCCAGTAATGAATGGCCTATAATCGGGATATACGCATTGAGATCGAGGCATCCCTGTGCTGACAGGGATGTAATAAGCTGATCGTTGGCGTAGACCTTGTGGGAAATGCTGATTACAAATTCAGGTATAACAGGGTTCACCTTGCCGGGCATTATGGAGCTGCCGGCCTGTAACTGCGGGATAATCACTTCATGGTGGCCTGCAATATCAGATGAGAGTAGCCGGAGGTCAGAGACTATCTTTTCAAGGTTTACGGCATATGCCTTTAATATGGCATGTACCTCAACCAGGCTGTCAAGATTGCTGGTGGCATCGGGAAGGTTTTCGCTGCGCGACACCGGCATGCCGGTAAGCCGCTGCAGCTCAGATACAACCTCCATGATAAAAAACCTTGGTACCGCTATTCCCGTACCGACCGCACTGCCCCCGAGATTAACCGTTTTAATGCGTTCAAGGCACTTTGACACCCTCCACCAGTCCCTCGACATTGCTTCATTATAGGCAGCCAGCAGCATGCCCCATGATGATGGTACTGCCTCCTGCATCTGTGTATAGGCAATTCGCAGATGGCCGCGGTGAAGGTTCTCAATTTTTTCAATCGCAAAGCGCATACCGTTAATCTCCTCTTCCAGTGAAAGCAGGAGTTTCATCGCGGCAATCTTCAGCGAGGTGGGTACTACATCGTTGGTGGACTGGTATATGTTGGCATGTTCAACAGGGTCGACAAGCGTGTAATTTCCCGGGAGGGAGTTCAGTTTAATAAGAGTTGTGTTGGCAATTATCTCATTGATATTCATATTGATACTGGTGCCGGCACCACCCTGCACTGCCGGTACGATAAAATGGCTGAAATGCCTGCCGCCCGATATTTCTGTGGCGGCAAGTTCCATCTTTTCAAGGATATCTTCCTTTATCGGGGAAACTGACCCGGGTATTTCACTGAATTTTCCGGCCGCAGCCTTTATGAATGCCTTACAGGTGCGGTAGCAGGCGAGCTTGGTTAACCCCAGTGCCTGATACCACTCCTTGTGAAATCCGGTTGTACAGGGAAAATTTTCACTGGCCCTGAGGGAGTGGATACCGTATAGTGCATCGCCTGGCATCTCTTTTTCTCCGAGAAAATCTTTTTCGGTTCTCATAACATCCTGTTTTAATTGGGATTCTGGCACTTATGACCTTCAGGATTGATCTGGCTGGAACTATTTTGAGATGGGCTGCGAATAGGTTATTACATCTTTACCGTTTATCTCCTTATCGCAAAGTATAATAAGTCTTTCAAGCACATTCCTGAATTCCCTTATGTTACCTGTCCATTCAATTTTCTGAAGCTCTTTGATGGCATCGTCGGTAATAATTTTCTTCTGCATCCCGTATTCGCTGCATATCTGTTCATTAAAATGCTCTGCCAGTGCAGGGATATCTTCCAGCCTTTCGTTCAGTGAAGGTACATTGATAAGAATGACACTGAGCCGGTGGTACAGGTCTTCCCTGAAACGGTTCGCCTTAATCTCTTCCTTCATGTTCTTATTGGTGGCGGCAATTACCCTTACATCAACATTTATAAACTTGTCACTGCCCACAGGGGATATCCTGTTCTCCTGGAGCGCCCTTAAAACCTTTGACTGTGCGGACAGGCTCATGTCGCCTATTTCGTCAAGAAAAATAGTGCCCCTGTTTGCCTGTTCGAACTTGCCTTTTCTCTCTTTATGAGCTGAGGTGAAAGCACCCTTTTCGTGCCCGAAAAGTTCACTTTCAATAAGCTCGGAAGGTATGGCGGCGCAATTGACCTCTATGAAAGGTTGTGATGCACGGGAGCTCTTTTCATGCAGCCACCTGGCTACCAGCTCTTTCCCTGTTCCGTTTTTGCCTGTTATCAGTACTCTTGCATCAGTGGGAGCAACTCTGTCTATCATCTCTTTAACCTTCTGCATTGCAGGTGATTCACCCACCATGTCATAGGTTTTACTGACCTTTCTTTTGAGAACTTTTGTTTCGGTAATAAGTTCTGATTTATCCAGTGCATTCCTTATGGTGATAAGCAGCCTGTTAAGGTCGAGGGGTTTCTCTATGAAATCATAGGCGCCTTTCTTTATAGCCTCTACAGCGGTGTCAATGTTCCCGTGGCCTGAGATCATTATAACGGGAATATCTGAAGATTCGGACATGATGTTCTCAAGAACCTCTATACCGTCGATCCCGGGCATCTTGATATCGAGCAGGACCACATCATATTTATTTTTCCTGAACATGTCGAGTCCCTCATCACCGTCGGATGACAGGTCTATGGAGTGTTTTTCATATTCAAGAACCTCTTTGAGGCTGTTCCTTATGCTTTTTTCATCGTCAATAACAAGAATATTAGCCATTTTTCATTTTTTAAAAGATCCGGATAAAGATCAGTTTTCCTGTTATGCAGACTGAACATGCATATTGATTATCCCTGCAACGGCACCTTCTTTGAGGGCGTACTCAGACTGGATCAATTGTCCTATGTTCAGTTCGCGGACGATAAAATTAACAAAAATAGAGGCAATCACAATCATTTCAACCCTCATCGGTTCCATTCCTTCCATTGATAGCCTTTCACGGGCATCGGAAACAAGAAGCTTCCGGTGGAGCCTTAGGAAATCAGACGGTCTGATACGGTAGGAGGGAGCTAATGTTGCTCTATCACCGGGCGCACCTTGTAAGGGAATATCGTTGGCGCGGGGTTTGGTTTTTATTGCTGTCAGTAATGCACGAAAAGTGTCAAAGGAACCTGAAGAGCCAATCAGTATTTCAGGATGGTGTTCGCCTGCAGCTTCAAAAAAACAGCTCATTGATTTCCGGAAATGGTTTTCCAGCGCAAGTATGTCATCTTTTCCCACCGGATCGGCCGGTTTGAACTGTTCAAGCAGTCTTGCCACACCCAGGGGGTAACTTTTTTTCCAGAATATCTTTTTGCCGTTGGCAATTATCAGCTCATTGCTGCCACCGCCGATATCCAGTATCAGGTGTTTCCTGTTACCCATATCTACTGCCTGCTTTACTCCCTGATATACCAGACCGGCTTCCTGGTCGCCCGATATCACCTGGATGCCTATATTGAACTTCTGGTACACCGTCCTCACAAACTCAAGTCCGTTACCTGCCGTACGTATTGCCGATGTGGCAAATGCATGGATCTGTTCAACACGGTAGTCCTTTATATATTTCATATGACTTTCGATTGCGGTTATTCCACGCTCAAAAGCCTTATTACTGATTACTCCTTTTGTTATGCCGCTGTCACCCAGTTTTACCGGTTCCTTACGGCTGAGTATGATGTTTTTCCTGTCTTCTGTTTCTGTTTCTATAATAAGAAGGTTGAAGGTGTTTGTGCCAAGATCCAGTATTGCTGTTCGCATTTAAAAAATAATTTTAAGATAAGACAAATGTAAATAAAATTTTTTCAGCCAATTAACACACAGACGGATGAAAAATTTTTTATGTTAAAGCGAAGCGGTTCCTCCTGTAATTCAATTATCCATCTTTACTATAATGCAAAAGGAACTTTTACTGCATGTGAAATCGACGAAGTCAAATTATTTTCAGCCAAAATTCTGGCTTTTTTTTCAGGATAAATGTAATGAGGAGAGATTAAATACTCTTCCGGAGATAGTAACAATTATCCGGCTAATAGGTTCAAATGAGCCGGGTTACATGAGATGAAGGCTGTTATTAACTTTTATACATTAGCCATTTCCAAAGCTCCCTGTAGTTCACCTTTTTTCCGTACATCAGTATTCCGGTACGGTAGATCTTACCTGCCAGCCAGGTTGTGAAGATAAAAGTGGCAACCAGCAGCCCTCCCGAAAGGCTCAACTGCCATAAGGGCACACCAAAGGGTATGCGGGCCATCATAATTACCGGCGATGTGAAAGGTATCATCGAGAACCAGAATGCAACAGGTCCTTCAGGATTCGTAATGGCGCTCATCATAACTATAATCGATAGTATAAGGGGAATGGTTATCGGCAACATGAATTGTTGTGTATCAGTTTCACTGTCCGCTGCCGAACCGATTGCAGCGAATAGTGATGCATAAAGCAGGTATCCACCAAGGAAATAGAACAGGAATGTGCCCAGCATGACTGAGAAATTAATAGCGGAAACTGAAGAAAATATCTCTTTGAATTTTTCCATATTTTCATCTTCCATGGCAGGAGCCTGCTGCATTGTGCCGGTTGAAAACATGTCCTCCGCAACTACTGTTTCCGATGAGGGCGTACCCAGGTCGGAGTAAAATATCTGCTGGGCCACGGTAATGAGTGTAAGACTTAATATGACCCAAAGAAGAAACTGGGTAAGCCCGACCAAACCTATACCCACAATTTTTCCCAGCATTAGTTGAAAAGGCCTGACAGAGGAAACGATTATCTCTACAACCCGGCTTGATTTTTCCTCAATCACCCCTCTCATGACCTGGGCCCCGAACAGAAAAATGAAAAAGTAAATCAAAAAGCCTCCCAGGTAACCCATTATCATTGCCAGTTCTGAATGGCTCTCTTTTTCACCCCCGTCATCCTGCCATATAATCGTCCGTATATTGATATCTGTTTTTATAGTTTCCAGAATATTATCGAGATTGTCAATATCGTAGGTGGCAAGCTTTTGCCTCTCTAGCTCTTTTTCCATGGCATTTGCTATATGCATCCTGATGTTGAGGTTCGGCTGCCGGTCAGACATTAACTGCACTGCTGAAGGTGTGGAGGTTACAATATGTGCTATATAAAGAACTGCATAGTAGTTTGTTTCTGAAAAATTCTCCCTTAACTGATCAACGTCAGTATTCTGAAGGTATTCGAATTTCAGGTATTCGGTTTCGGGTATCTTCCCGATAAATAACCTGGAGCTGTCAACCACTGCGATAACACGTACTTCCCGGTCTTCCATCGATGCAAACCATGCCGGACCTATTACTATCGCGGCAAACAGTATAGGGCCCAGTATCGTCATTATGATAAATGACTTTTTTCTTACTCTTGAAAGGTACTCCCTGGCTATGATCAGAGAACTTTTATTCTGCATTTTATCATGGTTTAATTAATTAACCTCTGCCTTTTGTTTGTTTACCAGGTCAATGAAAATATCATTCATGCCCGGGATCTCTTCTGTAAATGATGTAATATGAAAATGTGGCAGAAGTAGCTTAAGAAGTACATTGTCGGTAGTTTGACTGTGTATTTTGATACGGGCGGTATGACCTGTTGTCGTGCTTTCAAGGTTAAGTACTTCATAATCGTTGTTCAGGATGCCATCCAGTTTTTCGGCGTCGCCCTCAAAGCCTACCCTGAAAATATCGAGTTTGAATTGCTGCCGTATACTGTTTACAGGTCCGCTGATGATGGACTTTGCGTTGTTTATTAAAGTAATATGGTCACAAAGTTCCTCTACCGATGACATGTTGTGGGTTGAAAATATTATCGTGGCACCACGGTCACGCAGACCGGTAATCTCTTTTTTCAGCAAATTGGTGTTTATAGGGTCAAAGCCGCTGAAAGGTTCATCGAAAATTAGCAGGTCGGGCTCATGCAGGATAGTTATTATAAACTGAACTTTCTGCTGCATTCCTTTGGACAGCTCCTCCACCTTTTTGCCCCACCACTTCTGGATCTCAAATTTTTCGAACCAGTATTTCAATCTTTTAATCGCTGTTTTTTTATCCAGGCCCTTCAGCCGGCTGAAATAGAGAGCCTGCTCGCCAACCTTCATCTTCCTGTAAAGGCCCCTCTCTTCGGGCATATAGCCTATACGCGCTATATCGCCGGCACGCAGCCTGCGTCCGTCCAGAACAAGCTCACCGGTGTCGGGGGCCGTTATCTGGTTTATTATTCGGATAAGTGTTGTTTTACCTGCACCGTTGGGGCCAAGCAATCCGTATATGCTTTTTTGGGGGACAGAGATGCTGACTTTGTCCAGGGCCAGGTGGTTTGAAAAATTCTTTGTTACATTCTTGGCTTCAAATAACTCCATTATATGGGCTTTTGATAATCAGGGCGGGATTTCCTTTTACCTGGCAAACTTAATTATTTTTTTCTATTCAAAATAGCTTTTCATCCGCTCAAAGAAATTTCTGTCTTCCTTGCTGGGGTTGGGAGTGAAGTTGGATGATTCCCTGAATTTTTCAAGTGCCTGGGTCTCCTCTTTTGTAAGGTTTTTTGGTATCCACACGCTGATATTTACAAGGATGTCACCCTTTCCGTAGCCGTTGATGTCGGGAAGGCCTTTTCCGCGAAGACGCAGTATCTTACCTGGCTGTGTTCCGGGCTCTACCTTTATTTTTACTTTTCCGTCGATGGTCGGTATTTCAACCGGCACTCCAAGCGCTGAGTCGGGGAAACTCAGATACAGATAGTAAATAAGATCCTTGCCGTCGCGTATCAGTTCCGGATGTTCTTCCTCCTCGATTACCACCAGGAGGTCTCCGTTAACACCGCCTCTTCTTGCAGCATTACCTTTGCCGGCGACTGACATCTGCATTCCCTCGGCAACACCCGCAGGAATATTTATCTTGACGATCTCCGTCTCTTTTACGATTCCCTCGCCATAGCAAGCAGGACATTTGCTGGTAATCATTTTCCCTTCGCCTCCGCAGGAGGGGCATGTTGAGGTGGACTGCATCTGGCCCAGGAATGTATTGGATATTCTTGTTACCTGTCCGGTACCGTGACAGGTCGAACAGTCGCTGAAAGAAGTTCCGTTTTTTGCACCGGTGCCGTCGCATGCTTTGCAGGAAACATATTTATTAACCCTGATCTTCTTTTCCACTCCGTGTGCTATATCATTCAGGGTAAGTTTTACCTTCACCCTCAGGTTGGACCCTTTGTTGACTCTCCGGCTTCTGCGTCCGCCTGAAAACCCGCCAAAGCCACCGAAACCGCCACCGAAGATATCTCCGAAATGACTGAAGATATCTTCCACAGTCATTCCTCCTTCCCCTCCGAATCCTCCTGCAGAACCCTGCACACCGGCGTGTCCGTACTGATCGTACCGGGCTCTTTTCTGTTCATTTCCAAGAATTTCGTACGCTTCTGCAGCTTCTTTGAATTTTTCCTCGGAAGTCGGGTCTCCGGGGTTTTTATCGGGATGATACTTCAGTGCTTTTTTCCTGTATGCCGATTTGATATCAGCCTGTGAGGCATCACGTTTTATATCAAGTATTTCGTAATAATCTTTTTTAGCCATTGCTGCCCCTGTCTTTTTATGAACCCATTTTTATTAATGTTTATTCACCAACCACCACCTTGGCATATCTTATTACCTTGTCGTGAAGGATATAGCCTTTTTCGATAACATCAACTATTCTGCCTTTATCTTTTTTGGCACTTACCGGTATCTTTGTCACTGCTTCATGAAGGTCAGTGTCAAATTCTTTCCCTATGGCCTGAATTTCTTTAACTCCCTTTTGTCTCAAAAACTCCCTGAACTTAGTGTTTATCAGGTCAACCCCTTTTTTCATTGCTTCAATGTCTTTGGCACTGTTCATAGATTCAACAGCACGGTCAAAATCGTCAATGACCGGAAGCAGTCCGCCAATAATCTCTTCACCTGCAAGCTTTGTAAGTTCTGCTTTCTCCCTTAAGGTTCTTTTTCTGTAATTATCAAACTCTGCAGCGAGCCTGAGATATTTAATCTCTGTCTCCTTAAGCTTCTCTTCAAGTATTATTTCCGCCTCCTCCTCCTGCAGCGTTTCATCTGTCTCTTCCCGGCCGGTTTTATCATACTCTTCCTGCATTTTTTCATCGGGATCGTGATGTATGGTGCCGGAATTCTGTTCCAGGCTATTGTTTACCTTTTCTTTATGATCTCCGGCCTTTTTTTCAGCCTTCCCCCCGGCATACATTTTTCCGGTTTTTTTCCCTTGCTTCTCTTGCTTCATGTTCTCTTGCTTTTTTGCCATATTAATGATGTGAACAACAATTTATTACATTTTCAAAAAATAAATCCGGACAAATACCGGACCATAATTACCAAACCGACATTTTGACATAAAGATGCCATATGACATTGAGATGCCATATGGCACAGATATGTAATACCGGAAGTGCACAGTTACCGGGTTTGCCTGAGTATAAAACTGAACAGACTGACTTACTCTTTCAGATACCTGTACAGTGCTTCTGAAATAAGGTCACCCCTCAGATTTCTGGCAACTATAACACCCTCACCGTCAATAAGAAAGCTTGCAGGTATCCCCTGCACCTGGTACATGGCTGCAGGAACAGAGTTCCACCCTTTCAGGTCGCTCACATGGTTCTCCCACTCCAGTCTGTCATCAGCTATTCCATTTAACCACGCTTCCCTGGATTTGTCGAGCGAAACGGAATAGTATGTGAATCCGTTACCGTTAATAAAATCCCTGTTCCGGAACTGATGCCAGGCTGCCACTTTTGCCGGATTGCTTCTGCGGCATGGTCCGCACCATGAGGCCCAGAAATCTATCATCACCATGCTGCCCCTAAAAGAAGAGAGTGCAATAAGTTCACCGTCTGGAGATTCAAATTCCAGCTCGGGAGCTGTATCTCCTATATTGATGCCTGTTTTGTTGGTCGGTTCCACTGATGTTCCCATTACAGGACCTGCGTTAACAGATGCTTTTCTCTGATTAAATATCCAGAAAGCCATTATAAGGATCAATATGGCACCACCTGTTATTTTTATAATTCTCATCGTTCTGATTTTTTTAAATATTTACCGGTTCTTCACAGGAAACAACAATTTTCAGGGTCATATGTTCAAAGGGGGCCTGTGTTTCCGGGCACTGTTTATCAGTCCAGTCGTTTTATTCTGGCACCGACACTGTTTAACCTTTCATCGATCATTTCGTATCCCCTGTCGATCTGGTCAATATTGTTTATCACACTTGTTCCCTCGGCCGACATGGCGGCAATAAGCAGTGCAACACCTGCCCTGATATCGGGCGACACCATATTGGTTCCCCTGAGCCGGAACTGCTTATTGAGGCCTATCACTGTTGCCCTGTGGGGGTCGCACAGGATGATCTGTGCACCCATATCCATCAGTTTGTCAACAAAGAAAAGCCGGCTCTCAAACATCTTCTGATGGATCAGCACACTTCCCTTTGCCTGGGTGGCAACAACCAGAAAGACACTTAGCAGGTCGGGGGTGAGTCCGGGCCAGATAGCATCGGCTATTGTCATTATTGACCCGTCTATGTATGTTTCTATTTCATAGTTTGACTGGGCGGGAATATAGATATCGTCATTCCGTCTTTCCAGTTTTATCCCCAGCCGCCTGAACGCATCGGGAATAATACCCAGGTTATCGTATGATACATTTTTTATGGTAATTTCCGATTCCGTCATTGCCGCCATACCTATAAAACTTCCGATCTCTATCATGTCGGGAAGGATGCAATGGTCAGTGCCTCCGAGAGTGTCAACTCCTTCAATGGTGAGCAGGTTGGATCCAACACCGCCTATCCTGGCTCCCATCCTGTTGAGCATTTTGCATAACTGTTGCAGGTAGGGTTCACATGCCGCATTGTATATGGTTGTTATTCCTTCTGCAAGTACCGCTGCCATAATAATATTTGCGGTACCTGTAACAGATGCTTCATCCAGCAGCATATAGGTTCCCCTGAGGTTACTTCCCTCTACCCTGTAAAAATCCTCCTTTACATTATATTCAAATTTTGCCCCGAGTTTTATGAATCCGAAAAAATGGGTATCCAGTCTGCGGCGTCCTATTTTGTCGCCACCCGGTTTGGGCATGTAAGCCTTACCGAACCTGGCCAGAAGAGGGCCGATAATCATGACCGACCCGCGGAGACCGGCTGCCCTGATCCTGAAATCATCGGTAAGAAGATATTCAGGGTTGACATGATCGGCTTTGAACCGGTATTCTCCGGTGCCTGTTTTGTTTATGTTGACACCAAGTTGCTTGAGCAGGTCAATAAGCCTGTTTACATCAAGTATGTCGGGGATGTTTCTGACAGTTATCTCCTGGCTTGTAAGAAGGGTTGCAGATATGATCTGCAGTGCTTCGTTTTTGGCGCCCTGGGCCGTTAATTCTCCCTTGAGGGAATTTCCTCCCTGTATTTCGAATGAAGCCATAACAGGTGAAATTATGTTTAATAATATGAAACCCGCATCAACCTTCGGCAGACAAAATAACATGAACAAACCATGCGGGTTCCATCGGGTTTGAAAAACTGAAGATTCTTTACCTTCATAATATAAATAACTGATTATTAATTTGATTAACCTGTTTTATGCAGATGCATTTGCCGGAGTGCTTTTATTTGCTTAACTAAAAGTTATCTGCGACCTGACCTGCCTGATGATTTTAACGTTGAGATGACCTGGGATTGAATTTCCTGGGTGTTTTCTTTTTTTTGTTTCGTGACAGTATTTCTTTTGATTCGGACAACTTAACTTCATGTCCCCTGTCTATTAAACCACCGGACAGTTCCTTCAGGTCCTGGTAAATTATATCATCGGTAACCTGGTTTCTGTTCCACGTAAGAAAACATTTCTTCATGTGATTTGCTATCAGGTGTATAAGAGCCTCTTTCTTTTCTCCCTCTTCCATCTTTGTGGCTTCTTTTATCATCTGTTCAAGGATCCTGCCGTAGTGTTTGTACCGTATTGGATAGGTCTGATAATTCACCGGCCTGGGTTTTTCGGTAAGCGTCGATATTGATGGGGGATCGTAGGGAGAGTCGATATCAAGCTTAAAGTCCGAGATAATTGCCAGATGATCCCACAGTTTATGTTTAAAATCATTGATGTCCCGCAAATGGGGGTTCATATTGCCCATGATTGAGATAATCGTTCTTGCGGCCTTGTTGCGTTCCTCCCTGTCTTCAATAGTGGCAATATGTTTGACCATCTTATGTATGTTGCGGCCATATTCGGGAATAGCCATCTTCTCTCTGCTTGTGTTATAATCTTGTGTCATTTGATTGGTATTATCTTTTATTTCGTCGGTGGTAATTTTATTTTTTGCAAAAGTACTAAATATCTGATTAAAAACCTGTTTTTAAGGAGTAATTTGCATTTCTGGTTGTTGAGAAGGATTTTTATGATGTTATAAGTGCTATGAAGATATTATCCTGAGTTTTGCAAATTTAAGCAGCAGCTGTTTTTGTCCGCCCGGACTGAAAGATACTGTGGCTTTGGTATCGGGATACCGGCCATCTATACTGATTACCTTTCCCCTGCCAAAGCGTTCATGTTCGACAGTCATTCCTGTTTCCAGTTCATAGTTTTCACTGCCGGGATTATTGCTTCCACGATGGCTGCCGTCAAGCCGGAGGGTACTATTCTTTGTCCTGTTAAGCGGTACAAACCTGCCTGTTTTCAGGGGGTCATGCGCTGTGGCCGGGGGATTTTTCAAGGGTGGTGCACCGGTATTTTGTTTTGCGGACCGGGAGAATCTCTTTTCTCTTACAGAGTTGGCATCGTCATAAGGATGGTTGTATTGTTCGGTTTTGGTACTTAAAAGACTCTTTTCGGGGTATTCAAGATATCCTGGGTCAATCTCAGAAAGAAATCTGCTGGGACGGCACAATACAGGAACACCCCACCGGTAACGTGTCTGAGCATATGTCAGGGTGGCTGTTGTTTCAGCCCTGGTGAGGGCAACATAGAACAGCCTTCTTTCCTCTTCGAGCTCCTGGGGTGAATTTGAAGCGAAGATATTCGGGAAAAGCTCCTCCTCCAGTCCCCCAACATAAACATGCCTGAATTCAAGTCCTTTGGCAGAGTGAACGGTCATCAGGGTGACTTTGTCGCGGTCGTTTGGTTTGTCGGTGTCCTGGTCAGTGAGCAACGATACATTTTGCAGAAAAGCTCCCAGTGATGTGCTCTCTTCCTGTTCCTTCTGCTTAAGTGTGAACTCCCTTACTCCGTTAAGCAGCTCCTGGATGTTTTCATATTTGGTGACGTTCTCGGGTGATTTGGGGTCAAAAAGTTCTTTCAGTATGCCCGAGGCAGAAGCAATATGGCCAGCCATCTGCCAGGCGTCATTACCGGCACTCTTTGTGGTGAATCCGTTAATCATTTCTGAAAAGGCAGCCAGACGCGAGGCAGTGCCTCGGTTGATACTGAGAGAGGACTGGTATTTACTGATGTTGCATATCACATCCCAGGGGTGGATGCCGTTCTCATTGCAGTAACCGGAAAGCCTGTCAGTTGTTGTTTTTCCTATTCCTCTGGCCGGATAATTGATAACGCGGTGCAATGCTTCCTGGTCACGATTATTTACCGTAAGCCTGAAATAAGCAAGCAGGTCTTTTATCTCTTTTCGCTGGTAGAATGAGAGGCTCCCGTATACTTTGTAGGGTATTCCGTTACGGCGCATGACCTCTTCAAAAATACGGGACTGTGCATTTGTCCGGTACAATACGGCAAAACAGTCATAATTACAGCCCGAATCATCCTTTTTTTTAATAATCGATTGTGCAACAGCAGCACCCTCTTCGTGGTCTGTTGCACATTCAAGTACACTGAGCTTTTCGCCTGTTTCCCTGGCCGACCATATTTTCTTGTGTATTTGTCCCCTGTTCCTGGCAATAAGACTGTTGGCGGCATTTACAATTGTTTTTGTTGAACGGTAATTCTGTTCCAGCTTAAATATCCTGTATCCCGGATAGTCATTCTTAAAATTCAGAATATTCTCAATTCTTGCCCCTCTGAAAGAATATATACTCTGTGCGTCATCACCTACAACGCCGATATTTTTATGCTTTGCTGCCAGCTTTGATACTATCAGGTACTGGGCATAATTTGTATCCTGGTACTCGTCAACCAGTATATAACGGAAGATCTCCTGGTATTTGGCCAGCACTTCGGGGAAATCCCTGAAAAGGATATTGGTATTTAAAAGCAGATCGTCAAAATCCATTGCATCGGCATTCCGGCACCGTTTCTGGTAAAGCCTGAATATTTCTGCTGTCATTGGTTTTTGCCTCCTCCTGTCTTCTTCTGTTAGTCCGGCGTTGGCTGCATAGGCCTGTGCACTGATAAGGTTATTTTTGGCTGAGGAGATCCGGCCAAAGATCTCATTTGGTTTATAAACCTGCTCGTCCAGTTTCAGTTCCCTGATAATTCCCTTTATTACATTACGGGAATCAAGGGTGTCATAGATGCTGAAGCCGGAAGTGTAACCGGTATGTTTGGCTTCCGTCCGCAATATCCTGGAGAAGACTGCATGAAAGGTACCCATCCAGAGATATCTGGCGGACCCGTATCCGACCAGCCCGGTAATGCGTTCCTTCATTTCTGCTGCGGCTTTATTGGTGAAGGTCAGTGCCAGGATGCCGGCGGCAGGAATACCCTGCTTAAGAAGCCATGCTATGCGGTATGTCAGCACTCTTGTTTTTCCGGAACCTGCACCTGCAATTATCAGTCCCGGACCCTCGATCTGCTTTACTGCCTCCTGTTGTGCCTTATTAAGGTCTTTGAGAAAGTCTCCCGCCACCATCAGTTTTTCATTAAGGTTTTTGACCAACTATTGAGAAACGTAAAATTACCCTCTTACTTTCTTATCTCCAACTTAAGTCTTCAGCATTTTATCAACATATGGAGGTTTGAAAAAGAATTGATATTTTTGAAGAAGAAAAAACAGGTTGCTTATGCGGAGATATCTGATTCGGGGATACAGATTACTGTTGTTTGTACTGGCGTGCCTTCCTGCTGTTTCAGTAATATCGGATGCACAGATCACCTCATCCGGATACACATCTGTTTTAGAGAGCGGGTATGTGGTGGAATATCCTGATACCGTTATCAGGGATAATATATATATATTCTGCAATGAAAATGGAAATCTTTCAGCTTCGTTTCACGAGACTGCAGGAGATCTGATTTTTGAGTGGTCGGTATATGATACCATTATTGACGGTTTTGATACACCGTTTAAAACCGAACAGGGAGTAGAATCATCGGTTGATAACCTTGAAAGCGGCGGTTACAGGGTAAGGATAACAGGCGGTAACGGCCCTGACACTCTTTTCAGGGCATGGGTGTTTGTTAACCGCCCGTCAGCCGAAATAAATGAGGACCTGATCAATCACACCTGCGGGGTACTGGATATGTCGGCTACGGTAGATATTGATACCTTTACATATCATAGCCCTGTTACCGGTGAAATGTTAGCCCTGCCGGGTGATTATGATATATTCTGGTCGGCCGATCCTTTTGTGCCGACCCCAAACAGGCTTGATATAAGGGTCTGGAATCCTCCGCCTGTTGTTACTGAATACACTTTCCTGGTTAATTATTATTTGTGTGAAGCAAGTTATATGATAACGGAAGACCCTGTTACGACAAGGGCTGAATTTAAAATCGACCCATCTGAGGGAGAAGCACCTCTTGAAGTTTTTTTTGATGCAGAAGCGTCGCTGAATGCCGCGGAATATGAGTGGTTTTTTTATTATCAGCCTGATACCACCGACATCAATTTTCCCGATGATTATTCAGCTAACCCTGAACATACATATTATATACCCGGTATGTATAACGTTATGCTGAGAACCGTTTCGGAATATTTCTGTGAGGATTTTTTCCTTTACCCCGAGCCGGTCAGTGTTTATCCTTCAGAGCTTGAGGTGCCAAATGTTTTTACTCCCGACGGCGACGGATACAATGATATTTTCATTGTAAGGGCAGTCTCGTTGCGGGATTTTCACGGCGTAATCCTGAACCGTAACGGCCGGAAGGTTTTTGAATGGTCAGACCCCGGAGAGGGGTGGGATGGTAAGATCGGCGGTGACAACTTTGCTTCACCCGGCGTCTATTTTTATATTATTTCAGGCGAGGGATGGGATGATGTTCCTTATGAATTCACCGGTCCGCTCTACCTTTACAGGGGAAGGTAATTCATAAGTGGTTTTTTACTTAAAGTTTCCCCGAAAAGGAATCCGGATCCGGTGCAATAATTCTATTCCTCTTCCTGTTCCGCCTCGTATGCCTTCAGCAGTTTTTCCTGCAGGTCACCGGGCACTGCATCATATTTGGCCATTTTCATGGTATATGTTGCCCTTCCGTTTGTAAGCGAGCTGAGTGCCGTGGAATATTTTGCCATTTCGGCAAGGGGTACCCTGGCCTTGATCTTTTCAAACCCTTTTTCACTGGTCATCCCTTCTATCATGGCGCGGCGGCTCTGCAAATCACTCATGACATCTCCCATTCTTTCTGACGGAACCATAACTTCAACATCATAAATAGGTTCCAGGATTCGGGGACCGGCATTTTTAAATGCTTCCCTGAAGGCATTCCTTCCTGCAAGCTTGAATGATATCTCATTTGAGTCGACCGGGTGCATCTTGCCGTCATATACGGCAACTCTTATATCCCGTGCGTAGGATCCTGTGAGCGGGCCTTCTTCCATTTTCTCCATGATACCCTTAAGTATGGCAGGCATAAAGCGGCCATCTATCGATCCGCCAACGATGCAGTTATAATAGATGAGCATTCCTCCCCATGGCAGTTTATGCTCTTCCTTGCCACGCACGGAAACATTAATCTCTTTTCCGTTTATCTTGTATTTGACAGGATCAGGCATATCTTCGGCGTATGGTTCTATAACCATATGCACCTCTCCGAACTGACCTGCACCCCCGGATTGCTTTTTATGGCGGTATGTGGCCTGGGCGGTTTTCGTTATGGTTTCCCTGTATGGTATTTTGGGTGCAATGAAATCGGTCTCGATCTTAAAAATGTTGTCAAGATGCCATTTTAAGATATTGAGGTGATATTCACCCTGCCCGTAAACAATGATCTGCTTAAGTTCCTTGGAATATTCAATAATTATCGTTGGATCTTCATCATGCATTCTTGAGAGAGCTTCTCCCAGTTTCTCTTCGTCTGACTCACTCTTTGCCTTTATTGCAGCCCGGTATTTCGGCTCAGGGTATTTAACCGGCTCAAATTCCAGGGGCTTGCCTGCAACTGAAAGTGTCTGGCTGGCTTTGGTGTTTTTCAGCTTAACAGTTGCCCCTATGTCGCCGGCAACGAGTTTGGATACCTTATTGCGGGTTTTTCCCGCCACTACCAGTAATTGAGAGAACCTCTCCTTTGATGATGTAGTGTTATTAACAAGGTCCATGCTTTCGGTTACCTCTCCCGACATAACCTTGAAATAATTTATCTCACCGATATGCTGCTCAAGACTTGTTTTGAAAATAAAAACTGATGCAGGCCCTGATGCATCACAAATTACCTCTGCCCCGTCTATTGTAACAGCAGGTCCGGTCTCATGCGGACCCGGCGCTATATTGGAAATAAATTCCAGCAGTCTTCCCGTGCCCATATTTTTTTTTGCCGACACACACAGGACAGGAAACATATTCCTTGTTCTGATACCCATGCGTAACCCCTTCATTATTTCTTCTTCATCGAGTGTGCCTTTGTCAAAGAAAGTTTCCATAAGGGTTTCATCATTTTCGGCTGCCGCTTCGATCATTTCATTGCGCAGTTCTTCAGCCCTGTCAGCCTGGTCGTCCGGAATATCAGAGATTTCGGGTTTACCCCCGTCTTCCTGATATTTATAAAGTTTCATTTTTAAAACATCCACGATGGAGTTGAAATTTTCACCGGAATTGACAGGATACTGAATTATAACAGCTTTACTTCCGTAACTTTGTTTCAGTGATTCCTGGACTTTTTCAAAAGCTGCCTTGTCATGATCAAGCTGGTTGACGGCGAGGATGACCGGTTTGTTGTGAGATTCAAGATGGCGGCCCTGGATCTCAGTCCCTATTTCCACACCATTCTGACCGTTTATAAGCATAAGGGCTGAGTCGGCCGGACGCAACCCAGTAATCAGTCCGCCGCTGAAATCATCAAGTCCGGGTGCATCAATAAGGTTTATTTTTTTATCAGCATACTCTGTGTATAAAACCGTTGCAAAAACCGAGTTTTCATTTTCATGCTCAATCTCGTTATAGTCGGAGACAGTATTCTTATTCTCAACCGTGCCCCTTCTGTCTATTAATCCGCCTTCAAAAAGCATGGCCTCCACCAGAGTGGTCTTTCCTGATTTGGGGTTGCCGCAAACCACTATGTTTTTTATCTCTTCAGTCTGGTAAGTTCTCATATTACTGCTGTTGTTTTTAAGAAATTATTTTATCTAAGCTTATATCTTTGGTAATGTCCTGATATTTAATGAAAAATATCTGTAAAGGTGTAAATCGGGCTCAAAAGTAATAATTTTTAATCAAGTTTCAATACTTAGTTTGAGTTTTGCATTCAGGGTGGCGGGGATAAGAATATAAAGATAAATATTGTTAAAAATTTTGTTCAAAAAAATTGATTTGAGAATCATTTTTACTAATTTTGCAGCCCTCCGGTCAATTGCAACTGATTCCGCCGGACAGTTTCTGTCGCAAAGGGTCACTATCATTTGAATTTCCAGGGAGACAGGGCAGGGTTAACGGTAACATATATTATTATACATGGTGAATTAACCAGGCCGCAGATCACATCTTAGTAATATGAACTTTGTACTGCCGGGTAAACAGGAGTTTATAATGAACCCGGCCTCAGAGCTCATGTACAGAAGGCAGATGAGGGAAAATATTAATGAATAATTGTTGTTTTTGGAAAAAAAAATATACCTTTGCACACCCATTTAATAAAATGTTATTAATCATTTGAATTAATCTTTATGCCTACAATTCAGCAGTTAGTAAGAAAAGGAAGGACCAGGCTTACCGAGAAGAAGAAGGCTCCGGCACTGGATGCATGCCCGCAAAGAAGAGGTGTTTGTGTGCGTGTTTATACCACAACTCCCAAGAAGCCCAATTCTGCGATGAGAAAAGTTGCAAGGGTAAGACTGACTAACGGGAAGGAAGTGAATTCATATATTCCCGGTGAAGGTCACAATTTACAGGAACACTCGATTGTTCTCATCAGGGGTGGCAGGGTAAAGGATCTTCCGGGGGTAAGATATCACCTGATTCGCGGTGCCCTGGATACATCCGGAGTTGACGGGCGTACCCAAAGGCGTTCAAAGTACGGAACAAAAAGGCCCAAGGTCAAAAAATAAATTTAAACACAGCAGAAGAATAAATTAGATGAGAAAGACAAAACCAAAAAAGAGAATCTTGCTGCCGGATCCTAAATATACAGATATTGAGGTAACCCGGTTTGTAAATAATATGATGTACCAGGGCAAAAAAAGCCTGGCTTTCAATATTTTTTACGGTGCCATGGATCTGGTTGAGCAGAAAACCAAAGATAGCGGGAAAACGCCTCTTGAGGTATGGAAAAAAGCGCTTGAGAATATAACCCCGATGGTTGAGGTCAAGAGTCGAAGGGTAGGGGGGGCAACTTTTCAGGTGCCCCAGGAAGTAAGGCCAGAGAGAAAGGTTTCCATCAGTATTAAGAATATGATCATGTTTGCGCGTAAGCGTGCCGGGAAGACCATGGCAGATAAGCTTGCTGCTGAAATTGTGGCCGCTTATAATGAAGAGGGCGGTGCTTTCAAAAGAAAAGAAGATATGCACAGGATGGCGGAGGCCAATAAGGCGTTTGCCCATTTCAGGTTTTAACATTATAAATATTTCCTGAAGTTGCAATAAGGTTTGTGTTAAGTATTATATGAACAAAGATTTAAAATACAGGAGGAACATTGGTATCATGGCACACATTGATGCCGGTAAGACAACCACAACGGAGAGAATTCTGTTCTATACCGGGATCAATCACCGCATGGGTGAAGTGCATGATGGCGCTGCGACGATGGACTGGATGGTTCAGGAGCAGGAGAGGGGAATTACCATTACTTCTGCGGCAACTACAACCTTCTGGAGATACAATGACGAAGAGTTCAAGATAAACATTATAGATACACCTGGCCATGTTGATTTTACGGTTGAGGTTGAACGCTCATTAAGGGTGCTGGATGGTGCAGTTGCTGTGTTTTGTGCTGTTGGCGGAGTTGAGCCTCAATCCGAAACTGTCTGGAGGCAGGCGGATCGTTATAAGGTACCCCGTATAGGATTTGTCAATAAGATGGACCGGTCGGGTGCAGATTTTCTTTCTGTTGTATCACAGATACACGATAAGCTTGGAGCCAACCCTGTTCCTCTTCAGATACCTATAGGCCGTGAGGAAAATTTCAGGGGAGTAGTTGACCTTGTCGATATGAGGGCAATGATATGGCATGAAGATAAACTGGGTGTTACTTATGAGATGCAAGACATACCTGACGACCTTGTTGAAGAAGCCAAAGAGTGGCGCGGTCGTCTTATCGAATCAGTTGCGGATGCCGATGATACCATTCTTGAAAAATACCTGGACGATCCTGAATCAATTACGGCTGAGCAATTATCCGCGGCAATCAGGAAGGCCACAATAAGTCTGAAGGTTGTTCCGGTTATGTGTGGAGCGGCATTTAAAAATAAGGGTATTCAGCGATTACTTGATGCGATTATTGCTTTTCTGCCTTCTCCTGTTGATATTGATGCAGTGAAGGGAATTAATCCACGTAATGATGAGCTTGTTGAAAGGAGACCCGATGCTTCTGAACCCATGTCTGCCCTTGCCTTTAAAATTGCAACGGATCCCTTTGTCGGGAGACTTGCTTTTCTCAGGGTATACAGCGGAAGAATTGATGCGGGCAGCCAGGTTCTGAATGTACGGACAGGGAAAAAGGAGAGGATCACCAGGCTTTACCAGATGCATGCCAACAAGCAAAATCCGAAAGAGTTCATTGAGGCCGGCGATATTTGCGCAGCTGTCGGATTCAAGAATCTCAGAACCGGAGATACACTGTGTGATGATAAGAAACCCATATTACTTGAGTCAATTACTTTTCCTGAACCTGTTATAGGTGTGGCCATTGAACCCAAAACTCAAAAAGATATAGATAAGCTTGGTATTGCACTGAATAAGCTTTCAGAAGAGGATCCCACATTCAAGGTGAAATATGATGAGAATTCCGGCCAGACCATTATTAACGGTATGGGTGAGTTGCACCTGGAGATACTGGTGGACAGGCTGAAACGGGAATTTAAGGTAGAATGCAACCAGGGTGCTCCGCAGGTGGCCTATAAGGAAGCAATAACTGGTTCTGTTGAACACAGGGAAGTATTCAAAAAACAGACCGGCGGCAGAGGAAAATTTGCCGATATAATTGTAAAAATGTCTCCTGCCGACGAAGGATATAGCGGACTCCAGTTTCTTGATGAGGTTAAGGGCGGAAACATCCCTAAAGAATTTATACCTTCAGTTCAGAAAGGTTTCAGTGAAGCCATGCAAAATGGAGTGCTTGCCGGTTTTCCCCTTGAGAACCTCAAAGTTGTCCTTTTGGACGGGTCTTATCATAATGTCGATTCAGACAGTCTCTCTTTTGAGATCGCTGCCAAGCAGGCTTTCAGACATGCCCTGCCAAAAACAAAACCGGTATTGCTTGAGCCGGTTATGAAAGTTGAGGTTGTTACCCCCGAGGAGTATATGGGTGATGTGATTTCAGATTTCAATAAACGAAGGGGTCATGTTGAAAAAATGGAGGGCAAGGCGGGAGCCAGGCTTATTCGTGCAAGGGTGCCCCTGGCCGAGCAGTTTGGTTATGTTACCGTGTTGCGAACACTTACATCAGGAAGAGCCACCTCTACAATGGAGTTTTCGCATTATGAGAAGGTTGGTGACGACATAACAAAAAAGATACTTGAACGTACTACAGGGCAAAAAGAATCAGCATAAAAATAATAAGATGAGCCAGAAAATACGAATTAAATTGAAATCCTACGATCATAACCTTGTGGACAAATCCACCGAAAAGATCGTTAAAACCGTGAAGAGTACCGGAGCAGTCGTAAGCGGGCCGATCCCACTGCCTACACATAAGCGGATCTTTACAGTTTTACGTTCACCTTTTGTAAATAAGAAAGCCAGGGAGCAGTTTGAACTGAGTTCATACAAGCGCCTTCTTGATATTTACAGCTCAACACCAAAAACAATTGATGCGCTTATGAAGCTGGAATTGCCTAGTGGTGTTGAGGTTGAAATTAAAGTGTAACTATTTGTAAAACGAGATAAAATGCCCGGATTAATTGGAAAAAAAATAGGAATGACCTCGGTTTTCGGTGAAGATGGGAAATATTTACCATGTACCGTTATTGAAGCCGGCCCTTGTGTGGTGACGCAGGTCAAAACCAGGGAAAAGGACGGATATGAGGCAGTTCAGCTTGCTTTTGATGACAGGAAGGAAAAATCCTGCAATAAGCCAATGCTTGGCCACTTCAGGAAAGCAAATACCACCCCGAAGAGAAAATTACATGAGTTCAGGGGTTTTGAAGAGGAGTTTAAACCAGGTGACCAGATCACAGTTGATTTATTGAAAAATGACACCTGGCTGGATATAACAGGTATGTCAAAAGGAAGAGGTTTCCAGGGTGTGGTAAAAAGACACGGGTTCAGCGGAGTCGGACAGGCCACTCACGGGCAGCATAACCGTATGCGGGCTCCGGGATCAATCGGAAGCTCTTCGTATCCTTCGCGTGTGTTCAAGGGTATGAGAATGGCAGGCAGAATGGGTGGTGAAAATGTTATGATGATTTCCCTGAGAGTTGTTAAGATAATACCGGAGAGCAACCTGTTACTTGTTATGGGATCTGTTCCCGGTGCGAAAGGTTCATATTTAATTATTCAGCAATAAAATGGAGCTAGCAGTATACAATATTAAAGGAGAGGAAACCGGCAAGAATGTCAGTTTGAATGAAAGTGTATATGGGATTGACCCCAATGATCACGCTATATATCTTGACGTTAAGCAGTATATGGCAAATATGCGCCAGGGTACTCATAAAACAAAAGAACGTGCTGAGGTTACCGGAAGTACTAAAAAGATAAAGAGGCAAAAAGGCACAGGTACCGCACGTTCGGGTGATATAAAAAGTCCTATATTCCGGGGTGGGGGACGTACTTTCGGACCGGCTCCGAGGGACTACAGGTTCAAGCTTAATAAAAAAGTTAAAAGGCTTGCAAGGCGTTCGGCCCTGTCATATAAGGCTAAAGCTGATAAGATCAGGATTATTGAGGATTTTAACCTGGAGGCACCGAAAACAAAAGATTATATAAACGTACTCAATAATTTGAAAATTAATGAGAAAAAGTCTCTTTTGGTTTTAAACGAACAAAATAAAAACATATATTTGTCTTCCCGAAATTTGCAGGGTACGAAAGTAGTAAAGGCCTCTGATATAACAACATATGACATCATGAATGCGTCGGTTCTGTTGCTTGTTGAGAGCTCAGTTGATGTTTTGGACAATATGTTAAGCAACCAGTAATATAAAATTGTCATGGATATTCTAAAGAAACCCATTATCACTGAAAAAATGACCAACCTTGGCGAGAAGCTAAACAGGTATGGGTTCATTGTAGATAAACGGGCCAATAAAATTGAGATCAAGAAAGCTGTAGAAGAGATGTACGATGTGAGGGTTGATGCGGTGAATACCATTGTATATGGTGGAAAAGCAAAATCCAGGTATACCAAAACAGGTATTATTGAAGGTAAGACAAATTCCTTCAAGAAAGCCATCGTTACACTTGCTGACGGTGACAATATTGATTTTTACAGTAATATATAATCATACCTGCGGGACTATGATGTGATCATAACCCGGAGGCTGACAGCAAATGTTAATGTTTTTTTTACTCTATAGTTTCATTCAAAATGGCAGTACGTAAGTTAAACCCGGTAACTCCGGGACAGAGACATAAGATAAAATCAACTTTTGATAATATCACTGCGGGAAAACCCGAGAAAAGCCTGCTTGCCCCTATGAAAAAATCAGGTGGCAGGAATAACATGGGAAAAATGACCATGAGGTATCTCGGTGGGGGGCATAAAAGGCGTTACCGCGTTATAGATTTCAAAAGGGACAAGGACGGAATACCTGCCGTCGTAAGATCGGTCGAATATGATCCTAACCGGTCTGCGCGTATTGCTCTTGTGCTATATTCCGACGGAGAGAAAAGATATATTATTGCTCCTGCCGGGTTAAAAGTCGGACAGGAACTTATTTCAGGCAAGGATGCTGCTCCCGAAATCGGTAATACTTTGTTTCTTTCAGATATACCTCTGGGGACAGTTGTTCACAATATTGAACTAAAGCCGGGGCGGGGAGCTGCGATGGCCAGAAGCGCAGGGTCCTATGCACAGCTTACCAGCCGCGAAGGGAAATATGCCATAGTTAAGCTTCCTTCAGGCGAGATGAGAATGGTACTGGTGAAATGCCGTGCTACTGTGGGATCTGTATCAAATCCCGACAATGCTCTTGAGGAGTCTGGAAAAGCCGGCCGCAGCCGGTGGCTGGGTCGCAGGCCAAGGGTGAGGGGAGTGGTTATGAATCCGGTTGACCATCCCATGGGAGGTGGTGAAGGTCGTGCATCAGGAGGGCATCCGCGGTCCAGAAAGGGAATCCCTGCCAAGGGTTATAAAACCCGTTCAAGGAAGAAGGCTTCAAATAAATATATAGTTGAAAGAAGGAAAAAATAATTCAATAATAAACGATTGTTATGAGTCGCTCACTAAAAAAAGGCCCGTTTATTGACTTTAAGCTTGAGAAGCGGGTCTCGGAACTGAACAGTTCGGGAAAGAAGACTGTGATAAAGACATGGTCACGCCGTTCAATGATATCTCCTGATTTTGTAGGGCACACTGTTGCCGTTCATAACGGGAATAAATTTATTCCCGTTTACGTGACTGAAAACATGGTGGGTCATAAGTTGGGAGAGTTTTCTCCCACGCGTATGTTCCGCGGGCATGGAGGTAAAAAGAAATAAATAAGACTTAACAACGACACAATATAATTGTTAGCGATGGGATCCAGAAAACAACAACGAGCTCAGAAGATCAAAGAGGATAAGAAAAGCAGATATTTTGCCAAACTGCGCAATTGTCCTACCTCACCGAGGAAAATGCGGTTGGTTGCTGATTTGGTAAGGGGTGAAGAGGTAAATAAAGCTCTTGATACCTTAAAATTCAGCTCAAAGGAGGCATCACGAAAAATGGAAAAATTATTACTGTCTGCAATTTCAAACTGGCAGATCAAAAACGAAGGTGTACGCATCGAAGACAGCCATCTTATTGTCAGGGAAGTTTTTGTTGATCAGGCCCGGACTCTTAAAAGATTAAGGCCTGCCCCGCAGGGAAGGGCACACCGTATCAGAAAACGTTCCAACCATGTCACACTGGTGCTGGACAAAGTTGAACCGACAGAAGTCACTACAAAACAATAGTCAATGGGACAGAAAGTTAATCCGATAAGTAACAGGTTAGGTATTATAAAAGGCTGGGATTCGAACTGGTACGGAGGCAATGATTATTCCGGCAAACTGGTCGAAGATCACAAAATAAGGGAGTACCTGAATGCCAGGCTGGCAAAAGCCAGCATCTCAAAGATCATTATTGAGCGTACTCTCAAGCTTATAACGGTTACAGTAAATACTGCTAGGCCCGGGATAATTATAGGTAAAGGCGGACAGGAAGTAGACAAGCTGAAGGAAGAACTGAAAAAAATAACCCAGAAGGATGTACAGATAAATATTTTTGAGGTTAAGCGTCCTGAGCTTGATGCAACGATAGTTGCAAATAACCTTGCCAGGCAGATAGAGGGAAAGATTTCCTACAGGCGAGCCATAAAAATGGCAATTGCCTCCACAATGAGAATGGGGGCTGAGGGAATAAAGGTGCAGATTAACGGGAGGCTTGGCGGTGCCGAAATGGCCAGATCGGAAATGTACAAGGAAGGGAGAACACCTCTCCATACGCTCAGGGCCAATATTGATTATGCTCTCAGCGAGGCTTTGACCAAAGTCGGTCTGATAGGTGTCAAGGTATGGATATGTAACGGGGAGGTATACGGTAAGCCTGATCTTTCGCCCAACCTTGCCGCAGGAGGACCTGCTGGAGGCGACAAACCCAGGGGGGGTGGCGGTTTTAAAAGGAGAAAAAAATAGTTTAATTATTTTATAAGGTATTGTTATAATGTTACAGCCAAAGAAAACCAAATACAGAAGGCAACAAAAAGGTAAAATGAAGGGTAATGCCCAGCGTGGAAACCAACTTGCCTTCGGTTCATACGGCATCAAGGCACTTGAGGAATCGTGGATTACAGGGCGCCAGTTAGAAGCGGCCAGACAAGCGGTTACCAGGCATATGAAAAGGGAAGGCCAGATATGGATCCGGATATTTCCCGATAAACCCATTACAAAGAAACCTGCTGAAGTACGTATGGGAAAGGGGAAAGGAGCACCTGAAGCATTTGTTGCACCGGTAACGCCGGGAAGAATTATAATTGAAGCGGAAGGGGTACCAATTGAGGTTGCAAGGGAGGCACTCAGGCTTGCTGCACAGAAACTGCCCATTACAACGAAGTTTATTGTAAGGCGCGATTATGTTATGCCGTCAAATTAAAGTTGAATAACCCTGTATACGACAAATATATTTATTCATGAAGATATCAGAAATAAGAGAGTTGTCCACCAGTGATATAGAGGAAAGGATAGATACTGAAAAAAGCCTGCTGCTCAAGCTTAAAATGAACCATACGGTCTCACCGCTTGACAATCCTCTGAAGATACCGGCTGTAAAAAAGAATATTGCCAGGTTGAAAACTGAATTACGTCAACGTATGTTAACAGAGAAACAGTAAAGTTAGTTCTTGCAATGGAAAGAAAATTAAGAAAAGAGCGCGTTGGTGTTGTTGCCAGCAATAAGATGGAAAAATCCGTCGTAATTACCGTGAACCGCAGGGTGAAACACCCTATTTACGGTAAGTTTGTAAAAAAAGCAACTAAATTGATGGCACATGACGACCAGAATAGCTGCAACATTGGCGATACCGTCAAAATAATGGAAACAAGGCCTCTCAGCAGGGATAAATGCTGGAGGGTAGTGGAAATAATTGAAAGAGCAAAATAACGATGATACAACAAGAGAGCAGATTAGATGTAGCTGATAACTCCGGTGCGAAAGAGGTACTTTGTATAAGGGTACTTGGCGGTAGCGGCAAAAGATATGCCAGGGTTGGTGATAAGATCGTAGTCTCGGTTAAAAGCGCCATACCTTCAGGAGAGATCAAAAAAGGAACTGTAAGCAAGGCCGTTATAGTTCGTACTAAAAACCAGATAAGAAGAAATGATGGCTCATATATTCGTTTTGATGATAATGCTGTCGTTCTTTTAAATAATCTTGATGAGATAAGGGGAACCCGTATTTTCGGCCCTGTGCCGCGTGAACTCAGGGATAAATTTATGAAGATCGTTTCCCTTGCACCCGAAGTTCTTTAATAAATGTAATTTTTAAAATTAATATTGATGGGCAGAAAATACCATATAAGGAAAGGTGATACGGTTTATGTTGTAACAGGTGAATCCCGGGGACAGCAGGGACGTGTTCTTGATGTTATTACAAAAGACGGTAAAGCTATCGTTGAAGGTGTAAATATGGTTGCGCGCCATACCAAACCAAATGCCAGGCATACACAGGGCGGAATTATAAAAAAAGAGGCACCCGTTCATATATCAAACCTGATGCTTGTTGATCCTTCAACGGGTAATCCGACAAGGGTAGGCAGAAAATTAAATGATAAAAATAAATTGGTACGTTATTCTAAAAAAACCGGGGAGGAAATCAAGTAATGGAATACAGGCCTTCACTTAAAGAAATATATATTAAGGAGATAGTACCTGCATTGCAGAAAGAGTTTAAATACAAAACAGTGATGCAGGTGCCCAGATTACAGAAGATTGTTATAAACCAGGGCGTAGGTCAGGCGGTGGCAGACAAGAAGCTTATTGAAACAGCACAGGCTGAACTTACGGCAATAACCGGCCAGAAAGCTGTTCAGACAGTTTCACGTAAGGACATATCTAATTTCAAGCTTCGGCGTGACATGCCTATCGGTGTTCGCGTCACCCTGAGGAGTGAAAGGATGTATGAATTTCTTGAACGTCTTATTGCTGCAGCATTACCAAGGATAAGAGACTTCCGCGGAGTTAGCAGTAAATTTGACGGAAGGGGTAACTATACGCTTGGAATAGCTGAACAGATCATTTTTCCTGAGATTGACATTGATAAAATAAACAAGATCCTGGGAATGGAGATAACCTTTGTCACCACCGCCCCTACAGATGAAGAGGGTTTTGCACTTCTGAGGGAATTTGGAATACCATTTAAGAACGTTAAAAAGAATTAGATATGGCAAAAGAGTCAATGAAAGCGCGTGAAATACGCCGTCAAAAACTGATTGACCGTTATGCGGAAAAACGGGCAAAGCTGAAAGCTGAAGGCGATTATGTAGGATTAAGTCTTTTGCCCCGCAACAGCAACCCCATTCGATTGCATAACCGGTGCAAACTTACCGGCCGTCCGAAGGGATATATGCGGCAGTTTGGTGTCAGCAGGATTACTTTCAGGGAGATGGCCTCCAAAGGGCTTATTCCCGGTATAAGAAAAGCAAGTTGGTAGTTAATATTTAAAACAAATTCAAGATGACAGATCCTATAGCAGATTATCTTACACGGCTAAGAAATGCCATGATGGCAAAGCATAAGATTGTAGAGATTCCTGCTTCCAACGTAAAAAAAGATATTACCAAAATTCTCTATGAGAAGGGTTATGTTCTGAATTATAAGTTTGAAGATGATGAATTACAGGGAATAATAAAGATAGCTCTTAAATATCATCCCGAAACAAAACAGCCGGCAATAAAATCTCTTCGCCGTGCAAGCCGGCCCGGATTACGACTTTATAAAGGCAGCAATGATCTGCCCAGGGTGCTGAACGGACTGGGTATTGCAATATTGTCAACATCACAGGGAGTAATGTCGGACAAGGAAGCCCGCAAGAAAAATGTTGGCGGCGAAGTATTGTGTTATGTATATTAATTGGAGGAATTGAGCAATGTCAAGAATAGGATATTTACCCGTAAAATTACCCGAAAAAGTTACAGCTACCATAGATAAAAATAATCTGGTAAAGGTGCAGGGTCCTCTTGGTGAGCTTTCCCAGCAGGTTAACCCGCAAATTACCGTCACTATTGAGGATGGCCAGGTCAATTTATCAAGGTCTTCGGAAGAAAACCAGGTAAAAGCTATGCATGGATTGTACCGTTCTCTGATTTACAATATGGTGGAAGGGGTTTCGAGCGGTTATGAGATTAAACAGGAGCTTGCAGGTGTCGGTTTCAGGGCTGAAGCCAAGGGCCAGTTGCTGGAGTTGAGCCTGGGGTATTCACATGATATATTTTTTGAAATTCCGCCGGAGGTAAAGGTTGAGGCCAAAACAGAAAGACGCAGCAATCCGGTAATCACTCTGAAAAGCATTGATAAGCAACTTATAGGGCAGGTAGCGGCAAAAATCAGATCTTTCAGGGCTCCGGAACCATACAAGGGTAAAGGCGTAAAGTTTGTGGGTGAACAAATAAGAAAAAAGGCCGGTAAATCTGCAAGTGTTTAATAAAATTTAAATTAGTGATTAGTCATGGCTTTAACTAAGCTTAAAATAAGGAAGCGGATAAAAATGAGAATCCGCAAAAATGTTTCAGGAACAGCGGAGAGACCCAGGATGACTGTTTTTCGCAGCAACCGGGGTATTTATGTACAGCTTGTCGATGATTTGAATGCCAATACTCTTGTTGCCGCATCATCAGGTAAAAGGGATGAAAAAAATTCCGGAAACATTACCAAGACAGAACAGGCGAAGAAGGTTGGTAAACTGATCGCAGAGAAATCGCTGGAAAAAGGGATTTCAAAAGTGGTGTTTGACAGAAATGGTTATTTGTATCATGGCAGGGTTAAGGCTTTAGCTGATGCTGCCAGGGAAGGAGGATTAAAATTTTAATTTATGACTACAACAATAAGAAAAGTAAAAACCAGTGACCTGGAACTTAAAGACCGCGTTGTAAGTATTCAGCGTGTTACAAAAGTAACCAAAGGCGGACGAACTTTCAGTTTTTCGGCAATCGTAGTGGTCGGAAACGAAGAGGGTATAGTAGGTTACGGTCTTGGTAAGGCTAACGAAGTTACAACAGCAATTTCGAAAGGCATGGAAGATGCCAAAAAGAATCTTGTCAGGGTTCCCATACATAAAGGCACAATACCACATGAGCAGTTAGCCAAATATGGTGGGGCAAAGGTGTTTCTCAAACCAGCCTCGCATGGTACAGGGGTTGTTGCAGGAGGTGCGATGCGTGCTGTTCTTGAGAGTGTCGGCATTACAGATGTTCTGGCTAAATCAAAAGGATCTTCCAATCCCCACAACCTTGTCAAGGCAACTTTTAATGCTCTCATGGAATTGCGTGATGCCCATACGGTTTCTGAACTCAGGGGAATTCCGCTTGATAAAGTTTTTAATGGTTAGATAAAATATAGTCATGGCAAAGATTCGGATTACACAGGTAAAAAGCAATATAGGAAGCACACAGCGCCAGAAAAAGACACTGGAGGCTTTGGGACTGAAACGGATAAGCAGCAGTGTAGAAACGAAATCCACTCCGCAGATACTGGGAATGGTTGATAAGGTGCGTCACCTGCTTAAAGTGGAAAAGGCTAAATAAAAAATATTATTACAGATATGGATTTGAGTAATTTAAAACCTGCAGCAGGCTCTATAAAGCATGAAAAAAGACTTGGCCGTGGTGAAGGCTCGGGAAGAGGAGGGACCTCCACCAAAGGACATAAGGGACAGAAGTCACGTTCGGGATATAAGAGACGGGCTGGTTTTGAGGGCGGACAAATGCCGCTGCAAAGAAGGATTCCAAAATTTGGTTTCAGGAATATAAACCGTAAAGCCTACAAAGGGATCAATCTTGATGTGCTTCAGGATCTTGCCGACAAAACGGGTGTAAGTACAATTGATGCCCAGACACTTGTGAGTGCAGGATTTGCTTCAGGGAACGATCTTATAAAGATTCTTGGCAACGGGAAACTGAATACAAAACTTGAGGTTAAAGCTCATGCGTTTTCCGGATCTGCCCAGGAAGCAATTGAAAAATCAGGTGGTACGGCAGTAAAAATATAATTCTGATATGAGGGCTTTCATAGAGACCATAAAAAATATTTTTAAGATAGAGGATCTTCGCTCAAGGATTTTGTATACCCTGGGAATATTGCTGATCTACCGGCTCGGATCATTTGTTGTTCTGCCGGGCATAGACCCATCCCAGCTGTCTGCACTGCAGCAGCAGACTGCAGATGGGATTCTCGGACTGCTTGATATGTTTTCGGGGGGTGCATTTGCAAATGCTTCTATTTTTGCCCTTGGTATAATGCCTTATATATCGGCTTCTATTGTTGTTCAGTTACTCGGTATAGCTATTCCCTATTTTCAGCGTCTTCAGCGTGAAGGAGAGAGCGGGAGGAGAAAGATCAACCAGATTACAAGGTATCTCACTGTATTTATCCTTATTTTCCAGGGACCGGCGTATCTGACGAACCTCCAGGTACAGCTTCCTCCTACAGCATTTGTACTTTCCGGACCCTTTTTCTGGGTTTCTTCTGTTGTTATCCTGATATCGGGCACCATGTTTGTAATGTGGCTTGGCGAGAGGATAACAGACAAAGGTATCGGTAATGGCATTTCACTGATTATTATGGTGGGGATAATTGCCCGCATGCCATATGCCCTGTTTGCCGAGTTTTTTTCAAAGCTGGAGCAGCAGCAGGGCGGAGGTCTGATTATGTTTATTGTTGAAATGGTGGTGCTGTTCTTTATTTTTATGGGAGTTATTTTGCTTGTCCAGGGAACAAGACGTATACCGGTTCAGTATGCCAAACGCATTGTTGGCAACAAACAATACGGTGGTGTCAGGCAGTATATACCCTTGAAAGTAAATTCTGCGGGGGTTATGCCAATTATATTCGCACAGGCGCTTATGTTTATACCTCTTACACTTTCGAGTTTTGCACCTTCTGAGGCAATGACAGGCTTTGCCGCAGCATTCAGCAATTTTACAGGTTTCTGGTATAACTTCACCTTTGCAACACTGATAATACTTTTTACATATTTCTATACCGCTGTTACCATAAATCCGGGCCAGATGGCAGAGGATATGAAACGTAACGGAGGGTTTATTCCGGGCGTGAAACCGGGAAAGAAAACTGTTGAATTTCTTGATACTATAATGTCGAGAATAACACTGCCCGGGTCAATATTCCTTGCCCTGGTTGCTATTTTGCCGGCATTTGCAATGCTCGCAGGAGTCAATTCGCAATGGGCCCAGTTTTATGGCGGGACATCACTTCTGATTATGGTTGGTGTTGTTCTTGATACATTGCAGCAAATAGAAAGTCATTTGCTTATGAGGCATTATGATGGTCTGATGAAATCAGGCAGAATTAAAGGCAGAAGTGGCGGAGGCGCTATCTGACCTTAAAAATTTTAGTTCTTTGATGTTAAATGAAAAGACAAGGGAAGCTGTTGAAATTATCCGGGAATGCAATTTGCTGGTTTCAAGAACACTTGCAGAAATTGCAAAATATATAGAACCGGGTGTTACTACCCTTGAACTGGACAGGATTGCCGAAGAGTACATTCGGGATCATGGTGCAATACCCGGCTTCAAAGGATATCAGGGGTTTCCGAACACTCTTTGCACATCGGTGAATTCGCAGGTTGTACATGGAATACCCTCATCTTTTGTTCTGAAAGAAGGGGATATTGTTTCGATCGATTGCGGGGTTAAGATGAAGGGGTATTACGGAGATACAGCTTATACCTATGCTGTTGGTAACCTGTCACCCGAAGTGGCCGAATTATTGAGGGTTACTCACGAATCGTTGTTCAAGGGTATTGAACATGCCGTAACAGGCAACCGGTTGGGGGATATCGGATATGCTGTTCAGCGGCATTCGGAGGCTGCGGGTTATTCAGTTGTGAGGGAGATGGTAGGTCACGGTTTAGGTGAAAATCTCCATGAAGAGCCTGAAGTTCCAAATTATGGCAGAAAGGGACGTGGATCACTGCTTAAAAGCGGAATGGTGCTATGTATAGAACCTATGATCAATCTTGGAGGGAAGGCCATTGTTCAGGAACCGGACGGATGGACAATTCGCACAAGAGACAACAAGCCTTCCGCTCATTATGAGCTGGCAGTGGTTGTTGAAAAAGGGAAAGCGGACATATTGTCAACATTTGAATATATTGAAGAAGTATTATTAAAAACAAACAAAGGATTACCATGGCAAAACAAAAAGCCATAGAGCAAGACGGTACAATTGTTGAGGCCTTATCCAATGCAATGTTTAAGGTAGAACTGGAAAACGGGCATACCATTATTGCCCATATTTCCGGAAAGATGAGGATGCATTATATTAAAATTCTTCCGGGTGACAAGGTTAAGGTAGAAATGTCTCCCTATGACCTTACAAAAGGCAGAATATGTTACAGGTATAAATAAATAAAATATTTGGTTATGAAGGTCAGAGCATCTGTAAAGAAGAGAAGTACAGACTGTAAGATTGTCCGCCGAAAGGGACGTTTGTACGTGATAAATAAGAAGAACCCCAAGTTCAAACAAAGACAGGGGTAGATTAAGTTAAGTTTGAAAATCATTAAATATTAATTATGGCAAGAATTGTAGGTGTAGATTTACCAAAAAACAAAAGAGGTGAGGTCGGGCTTACCTATATTTTCGGAATTGGCCGCAGTACAGCCGTTCAGGTTTTGACAGAAGCCGGTATCGATCCCAGTATTAAGGTAAAGGACTGGGATGATGATCAGTTATCCAAAATCAGGAATATTATTAACGATAAGATCAAAGTTGAGGGCGAACTGCGTTCGTCGGTGCAGATGAACATCAAGAGGTTGATGGACATAGGATGTTACCGCGGAATTCGTCACCGTATCGGCCTGCCTGTGCGCGGGCAAAGCACTAAAAATAATGCAAGAACCCGGAAAGGAAGAAAGAAAACTGTTGCCAACAAAAAAATGGCAACTAAATAAAAGATAAATATGGCTAAGAGAACTGGTACATCAAGAAAGAGAGTTGTAAAAGTAGAGCCTGTCGGTCAGGCGCATATACATGCATCATTTAATAACATTATCGTTACCCTGACAAATAATAACGGGCAGGTCATATCATGGTCATCTGCCGGTAAAAACGGTTTCCGTGGTTCCAAAAAGAATACTCCATATGCTGCACAGGTGTCTGCTGCTGATTGTGCTAAAAGAGCTTATGACCTTGGTTTACGAAAGGTTAAGGTATTTGTCAAGGGTCCCGGTTCAGGCCGGGAATCGGCTATCAGGACCATTCATACCTCCGGCATCGAGGTTACCGAGATTGTAGATGTAACCCCCATGCCTCATAACGGGTGCCGTCCCCCTAAACGAAGGCGTGTGTAATTGAAGACAAAAGTAAAATATAAACCTATTCATTGAAATGGCAAGATATACAGGACCAAGAACAAAGATTTCAAGAAAATTCGGAGAACCGGTTTTCGGCCCCGATAAAGTTCTCGAAAAGAAGAATTACCCGCCGGGAATGCATGGTAATATGCGGAAAAGGAAAAAAACTTCGGAATACGGAGTACAACTTCAGGAAAAGCAAAAGGCTAAATATACCTATGGAGTGCTTGAACGTCAGTTCCTGAACCTTTTCAGAAAAGCATCCCGTGCAAAAGGTATTACAGGTGAGTCATTGCTTCAGCTGCTGGAATCGCGCCTTGACAACGTAGTGTTCCGTATGGGAATCGCCCCTACACGGGCCGGAGCCCGACAGCTTGTTTCTCACAGGCATATTACCGTAAACGGAAAGGTTGTGAATATTCCTTCATATATAGTCAAAGCCGGTGATTATGTCGGTGTAAGGGAAAAATCAAAATCACTTGAGGTTATAACTGAGTCGTTAACAGGAAGCAAGCGTAATGCTTATTCCTGGATTGAATGGGACTCAGAAAAATTGACAGGAAGGTTTTTGAATATGCCTGAGAGGGAAGATATTCCCGAAAATATAAAGGAACAATTGATTGTAGAATTGTATTCAAAATAAAACAATAATGGCAATATTAGCATTTCAGAAACCCGAACAAGTAATAATGCTCGAATCTACCGATACGGAAGGTAAGTTTGAGTTCCGTCCTCTTGAACCCGGTTATGGTATTACCATTGGAAATGCGCTCAGAAGAGTGCTACTTTCATCACTTGAAGGATATGCAATTACAAGTATCAGGATATCAGGTGTTGACCATGAATTTTCGACAATTCCCGGTGTAATTGAAGATGTGACAGAGATTGTACTTAATCTGAAACAGATAAGGTTCAAAAGGCAGATTGAAGATACCGAAGGTGAAAAAGTTACGGTTTCCATAAGTGGTCAGGAGGAGTTTAGGGCAGGAGATCTCTCCAAATATTTAAATGGCTTTATGGTTTTAAATCCGGAACAACTTATTTGCCACCTGGAGCCTGACACCAAACTGCAGATTGACTTGGATATCAGTAAGGGACGCGGGTATGTGCCCGCCGAAGAGAATAAACCTGTAGATCGCGAATTTGGATTGATAGCCGTTGATTCAATATTTACTCCCGTCAAGAATGTCAGGTATTCAGTGGAAGACTACAGAGTAGAGCAGAAAACCGATTACGAAAAGCTGATATTTGAGATACAGACTGACGGATCTGTTCACCCGAAAGAAGCTCTTAAAGAATCTGCAAAGATCCTTATATATCACCTCATGCTTTTCTCTGACGAAAAGATAACTCTGGAAACAGATGAGAAATTTGCAAATGAAGAGTTTGATGAGGAGGTATTACATATGAGGCAATTGTTGAAATCCCGGCTGGTTGATCTGGACCTGTCAGTCAGGGCATTGAATTGTCTAAAGGCTGCCGAGGTTGAAACTCTGGGTGATCTGGTTAAGTTCAATAAGAACGATTTACTGAAATTCAGGAATTTCGGCAAAAAATCCCTTACCGAACTTGATGAACTCCTTGAGTCAATGAACCTGAACTTTGGGATGGATATATCAAAATATAAACTTGACAAGGACTAAAGGAAATGAGACACAGAAAGAAGTTAAATCATCTGGGAAGGACCAGTTCTCACAGGAAAGCAATGCTTGCCAATATGGCATCTTCTCTGATACTGCATAAAAGAATATCAACCACAGTAGCAAAAGCGAAAGCATTAAGGATCTATGTTGAACCATTGCTTACAAAGTCAAAAAATGACTCTACCCATTCTAGGAGAATGGTTTTTAGTTATCTGAAAAATAAATATGCTGTTTCCGAGCTTTTTCGTGAGGTCTCTCCCAAAATAGCCCAGAGACCTGGTGGATATACCAGAATTCTCAGAACCGGTTCCAGGCTTGGAGATAATGCCGATATGTGTATTATTGAACTGGTTGACTATAACGAGAATATGCTGACAGTACCGAAAGAGGGCAAGGCTGTATCGACAAGGCGGAGCCGAAGGGGCCGCGGCAGGAAGAGCGGACAGTCATCCGGAACTGCTCCTGCAGCTGAAACTATAGCTAAGTCTCCGGAAAAGGAAGAAGTCAAAGCTGAATCTGCATCCGGGAAGACGGTTGATGAAGAGGGGCTTGTTGATGATACCACTTCTGCTGGGGAGAAAGATGAAAAAGCTCCCGCAACTGCAAAGAAGAAAGGGGATTCACCCGAAACAGGTAAGAAAGAGGAGGAACCGGCTGCTGAGAAGGAAGAAACATCCGAAAAGGACAAGAAAGAAAAGAAACCGGCTGCTGAGAAGGAAGAAACATCCGAAAAGGACAAGAAAGAGGAGAAACCGGCTGCTGAGAAGGAAGAAGCATCCGAAACGGACAAGAAAGAGGAGAAACCGGCTGCTGAGAAAAAAAAGGAAGCAACTGACACAGGGAAGAAGGTTAAAGATAAGGAAGACAAATCCTCAAATGAAGACGATGATCCTGAAGAAACAAAAAAAACGGAATAAAAAAGATATATAAAGCTTTAACTGAAAAGGATAAGGATGTACTTCCTTGTCCTTTTTTTACGATAATTTTTTTATTTACCTTAAAAATTTAATACTATGGGACAAATAGCCCGGATACATGCCAGACAAATTCTTGATTCCCGTGGGAATCCAACAATTGAAGTTGATCTCATTACTGAAAGCGGATTCTTTGGACGCGCTGCAGTTCCTTCTGGTGCATCAACAGGTGTTCATGAAGCAGTGGAATTGCGTGATGGAGATAAATCCAAATATCTTGGAAAAAGCGTAGAAAAAGCGGTTAATAATGTGAATACCGTTATAAATGATGAACTGACCGGTTTTGATGTACAGGATCAAAATGGTATTGATGCTGCCATGATACAACTTGATGGTACTGACAACAAGGGTAATCTTGGAGCCAATGCCATTCTCGGTGTGTCTCTTGCCGCAGCCCGTGCAGCCGCTGCCTCAACAGGACAGGATCTTTTCCGTTATATAGGAGGGGTCAATGCAAATACGCTTCCTGTACCCATGATGAACATACTTAACGGTGGTTCTCATGCCGATAATAAGATTGATATCCAGGAATTCATGATAATGCCTGTCGGGGCATCATCATTTTCTGAAGCTTTGCGTATGGGTGCTGAAATCTTCCATAACCTGAAAAACGTTCTCAGGAAAAGCGGACACTCGACTAACGTTGGTGATGAAGGTGGTTTTGCTCCGAATCTCGGATCCAATGAGGAAGCCATAGAGGTAGTGCTTGAGGCAATAAAACAGGCAGGATATAAGCCCGCGGAGGATATTGTGATTGCACTTGACGCTGCTGCTTCAGAGTTTTACAACAAGGAGAAGAAAGTATATGAGTTTGAATCGACCGGTCAGACATTCACGAATGTTCAGCTAGTTGATTTCTGGAAGGAATGGGTTGATAAATATCCTATTGCTTCAATCGAGGATGGTTTTGATGAAGATGACTGGGAAGGCTGGAGTGCACTCTACAAAGTTGCGGGTGATAAGGTTCAGCTTGTTGGGGATGATTTGTTTGTTACAAATGTTAAGCGCCTGCAAAGGGGCATTGATGAAGGATCGGCAAATTCCATACTTATAAAAGTCAATCAGATAGGCACTCTGACCGAAACCATCAATGCTGTCCAGCTGGCAACCAAAAATGAGATGACATCCATTATCTCACATCGCTCAGGTGAGACTGAAGACAGCTTTATAGCCGATCTTGCGGTGGCTTTGAATACCGGGCAGATAAAGACAGGTTCAGCATCACGTTCAGACAGGATTGCCAAGTATAATCAGTTGCTCCGGATTGAGGAAACCCTTGGGGATCTGGCTAAATATCCCGGAAAAAGTTTTAAATATTACAGGAAGTGATATTTATTTGTAATTTTAGTTAAGGAGGCTGTCTCAAAAAGGCGGTCTCTTTTTTTTATGCCATGAATTGTTTTAATAGGGTGGTTACATGCCAGGGTATGTATTGGGTTGAATCTGCCCTGGCTTTATATGACTTTGTATATTTTGCTTATTTGATCATTTTGCCTATTTTTATGACAATTATCATTTAAAAATTATTATGGAACCTTTTAAAAAGAGATTTGCAGATAAAGCAATGCCCAGGGTGGATGAATTCAGAAAACTGATAACCGGGCATGCAGATAAAATAATCGGGGAAGTGACCATTGGGAGCGTATTGACGGGCATGAGGGGCACAGTCAGTCTGCTTACTGATACTTCAAAGCTTGATCCGGAAGAAGGAATTCGTTTCAGGGGATATTCGATACCT
This sequence comes from Bacteroidales bacterium, assembly GCA_046483315.1. Lineage (GTDB taxonomy): Bacteria > Bacteroidota > Bacteroidia > Bacteroidales > PUMT01 > PXAP01. The sequence continues at coordinate 107,365 of JAWODJ010000058.1, forward strand.
GAACTGAGGGAAAAGCTGCCTAAGGTTAATCCTGAGGGAGAACCACTTCCCGAGGGGCTTTTTTATCTTATGTTACTTGGTGACATTCCTACCGATGAAGAGGTGGAACAATTGAGTAAAGAGTTTGCTTCACGCTCAGAATTGCCGGATTATGTTTACAGGGTAATTGATGCAATGCCTGTTGATGCCCGGCCGATGGTGCAGTTCTCTGCAGCTATCCTTTCAATGGCAACTGATTCAAAGTTCCAGTCGGCATATATGGATGGTACAGGCAAAACAGAATTCTGGGATTCAACCTATGAGGATGTGATGGATCTGATAGCCCGTCTTCCCCGAATAGCTGCATATATTTACCGTAGAATATATTATGATAATAAACAGATCGAACCGGATAAGTCGCTGGACTGGGCGGCAAATATGGCTCATATGATGGGATACGACAACCATGAGGTGCATCGTCTTATGAGACTTTATATGTTTCTGCATGCCGATCATGAAGGTGGCAATGTGTCTGCTCATACTACGCACCTGGTAGGATCGGCACTGAGCAATCCCTATTATGCATATGCAGCAGGTATGACAGGACTGGCCGGTCCATTGCATGGTTTTGCCAATCAGGAGGTTGTTCGCTGGGTTTTTAAAATGATTGAGGAGATTGGCCCTGCATGTGAAGACAAGGATAAGATCAGGCAATATGTTATCAAAACAATAGAAGAAGGGAAGGTTATTCCCGGTTATGGACATGCGGTACTCAGAAAAACCGATCCGAGGTTTACTGCCCAGCATGAATTCGGAAAGAAATATTTACCCGATGACCCCTGGTTTATTACCCTGACCTGTCTTTATGAAGTTGTTCCGGAGGTTTTGGGTAGTATCAGCAAGATCAAAAATCCATGGCCCAATGTAGATGCGGGATCAGGAGTGCTGTTAATGCATTATGGGATAAAGGAGTTTGATTTTTATACGGTGCTTTTTGGTGTCTCAAGAGCACTTGGTGTTTTGGCCTCATTGCTGTGGGACAGAGCTTACGGATTACCCATAGAAAGACCCACTTCTCATACCCTGGAATGGTTTAAGGAAAAGGCAGGTATATGAGCATTGTGCTTTTCTTTATGAAAACCGGCCCGTCAGGCCGGTTTTTTATTTGCTTCTGCATACTCTGTTATAAAGAAATAGTAAATTAGCGGATAATTAAAATTATTAGCATATCCTGATAGGTGAACCGATACAGATATTTTCCCGATATAATGCTATTTGCAAATCGCCTGTTTAAGATTAGTTTTTTTGCAGGGGATTTGGAAATTAGGTTTTTCAGGAATATCGTTGCCTTCTTTTTACTGGGTTTCGGTACATTATGTACATTACAGGCATCGCAGGATAACTGGCGTATTGTAAATTACAGCCTGGAAGATGGACTGTCGCAGATCTCTGTAAATAATATATTCCAGGATTCACGGGGTTTTCTGTGGATCGGTACCCAGGATGGATTGAACAGGTTTGACGGGTATAATTTTGAAATATACCGTCACCAGCCTTCAGACCCCTATTCGCTTTCCAACAGCACAATACAGTCCGTTATAGAAGACAGTGACGGCAATATATGGGTAGGAACAGAAGACGGACTGAATAAGTTTGACAGAAAGAAAAATATTTTTGAGGTATACAGGCATGAGCCCGGTAATCCTGCTTCCTTGAGCGATAATAATATCTATTATGTATACCAGGACAGGGCGGGAAAGATATGGTTAAAGACAGAAGAGGGAATTGATATGTTTGACCCGGATACAGGGGTATTTACACACTACAGTCACTATAATGATGTTTTTACTTTTATTACCGGCCCGAATTATTTTTCCATATTCGAGGATTCAGGCGGAAGGCTTTGGGTAGGTTCAAAGGACGGGCTGTTATTCTTTGACAGAACGGGAGAAATATTCCGGAGATTTCATCATGAGCCTGATGATCCTGAATCACTGAGCAATGATAAGATAAGGTGTATATTTGAGACTTCAAACGGATATCTTCTGATTGGCACGGCAAACGGACTCAATGTTTTTGACCGTACAAAAGAGGTGTTTTATCATTTTTACCCTGAAGAGGCAGGCGGTATTCCTTTCAGGACAAATGTAATTAATGAAATTTATGAAGACAGTAATGGTATTGTGTGGATAGCTACTGACAGAGGGTTGTTTACATTCCTGCCCGAAAATGGCAGGTTTGATTCATTCGGCGGAAGCTCATTAGCCATGCCTTTTAATGATATGGAAGTACTCTCAGTCTTTGAGGATCTGTCACACAATCTCTGGATCGGTACCCTGGGCGGATTATACATGATAGATTCAAAAAACAAATTTACAACTTACCGGATTCATGATTATATGCCCGAGGCACCTGCTTCAGCTATGTTTATAGCATCTGTATACGAGGCAAATGAAGAGGAGTTATGGCTGGGCACCTGGGGTGCCGGACTTTTTATGCTGAACAGGAATACCGGTGAAATTACTCATTATTCCAATAGTTCTGTAAATGACTCACGCAGGATATCCAATGATTTTGTACATGTAATATTTGCTGATTCCCGCGGAAGAATAATTCTGGGCACCAGGGACGGACTGGATATATTCCGGGGATACCGGAGGGGTTTTGTACCGCTTTGTCCCGCAGCAGATAACAGCGATTGTGTTGTATTTAATTCCAACAGGATTTACAGTATTTTTGAAGATTCTGCAGAAGTTTTATGGATAGCTGCGAGGTACGGGTTACATTCATTCAGCAACGGCAAGCTGACAAGTTATTATCACCGTCCCGGTGACAGCACGAGTATCTCATCAAGCCATGTGTATGATATTTTAGAGTGCCGGGATGGGATCATCTGGCTGGCAACAGCCGAAGGGCTGAACAGTTTTGACCCGGAAACCGGTGAATTTTTAAACTACGGCAAGGATCCTGAAATGGGCCGTTTCAGTCTCAGCAATAATGAGCTGACCTGCTTGCATGAAGATTCAAAAGGGAATTTATGGATCGGCACTGTCGCCGGATTTAACCGTTTTTTCCCGGCCACCGGTTCCTTTATGGTTTTCTCGGAGATGGAAGGATTGCCGAATAACCTTATTTATTCCATACTGGAGGATGATAACGGTTTTCTGTGGTTAAGTACCAACAGGGGGCTTGCAAGATTTGACCCGGCAAATTTTGAGATTACAGCCTACGATATAACTGACGGGTTACAGAGTTATGAATTCAATCTTGGTGCCAGTTTTAAAAGCGAAACGGGAGAGCTGTTTTTTGGGGGTGTTGAGGGAGTAAATGCCTTTTATCCCGATTCCATGCAGATAAACAAGTCTGTTCCGCCTTTGGCAGTTACCTCATTTGAGATTAACAGCAAAGAGGGCACCACCATAATCGCAGTGGAGGACAGGGACGAGATCATTTTGCAGCCCCATGAGAATTCTTTCAGCATTGAATTTGCTTCTCTGGATTTTACCAGGCCCGGAGGAAACAGGTATGCATATAAAATGGAAGGACTCCACGAAAACTGGGTATATTCCGGCAGCAGGCGTATTGCAAACTTCTCAAGCATACCTTCAGGCAGTTATGTGTTTCGCATCAGGGGATCAAATAATGATGATATATGGAATGAAGAGGGCATCTCACTGAAGATTATTGTCCTTACTCCCTGGTATAAATCTGTCTATGCATATATTTTTTATACTGCCGTTCTTTTGATGTTTATTTACCTGATATTTTTGATAAGCACCAGGCAATTACGGACTGCAAACCAGATACTGAGAGACAAGAATCTGGTTTCGCAGGAGATTTCACGGCAAAAGGAAGAGCTGTCATTAAAGAATCGCAATATAACCGACAGCATCAATTATGCCAGGAGGATACAGATGGCCATGATGCCTCCTTTGAAACACTTCAGGTACCTGTTTCCCGATTCTTTTGTTTACTACAGGCCCAAGGATATTGTAAGCGGTGATTTTTACTGGATTAATCAGAGAAATAACAAGGTGTTTTTTGCCGTAATTGACTGTACAGGACATGGCGTTCCAGGGGCATTTATGTCAATTATAGGTTATGAGCTTCTGAGGAATATTATTAATATCAGAGGTATTGAGAAACCTTCTGAGATACTTAATACGCTTAATGAGAATTTTTCAGGCATTTTTAATCCTGCCGGAGAAAAAGATTTTTCCTTTCGTGACGGTATGGATATAGGATTCTGTGTCATTGACAAAAAGAATTCGATACTGGAGTTTGCCGGTGCTTTTTCGCCAATGTACCTGATACGCGATAATTCAATTATTGAGATAAAAGGGAACCGTTTTTCAGTGGGCATAATGGAAGACCTTATTGATGAAACATTTCAGAATCACATGATTGAACTGGAGAAGGATGATATTATATACCTTTTCTCAGATGGTTACCCCGACCAGTTCGGGGGAGAGGAGGGCAAGAAATTCAAATACAGGCGATTCAGGCATCTTCTTCTGAATATTCATACGATGCCTTTCAGCGAGCAGGCGAAGTTGCTGGAGCATAGCATTGTTCAATGGATGGGTAACCTTGAGCAGGTGGATGATATATTGATAATTGGCGTTAAGCCCGGCCTGGAACGTAAGTGAAATAAAAAACCCGGAGACACTGACCAAAATTGTTATTGCTTATAGAGGAGATTGATTATCTTGTCAATAAGAACCTCTACCTGAAATGGCTTGCTGATATAATCGTCCATACCTGCAGCCAGACATTTCTCTTTGTCGCCGTGGAGTGCATTTGCCGTAATCGCAATAATAGGGGTATGTGAGTTGGTGGTTGCTTCTATCTCCCTTATTTTTTTAGTTGCAATAAATCCATCTATGACAGGCATTTGCACATCCATAAGGATAACATCGTATTTGGAAGTGCCGAACTTATCCAGTGCTTCTTTACCATTATTTGCAACATCTATATTATTAATATATTTGTTCAGGGACAGTACGACTATTTTTTGATTTATAGTATTGTCTTCAACTACAAGGATATTGGTTTCTTTTAATTTTTCCTGGTTACCGGGTGATTCGGAAGGCATCTCTTCTTTTGAAGGGACCTTCTTTTCTTTCGGGCCGCCATCGGTGGCAGCCCGGAAAGGAAGAGTGAACAGGAAGACCTGGTTTTTCTCCTGTGTTTGCAGTATATGAAGTTTGCCTCCCAGTTGTATGATGATCTTTCTTGCAATATTCAGATCAAGGTTATTGAGAAAACCGGTATAGTTTTGAGTAATAAATCCGCTGCCGGAGGATTTGATGTCCTGCTCTCCGGGGGCCAGATTTATAGGCTTGCTGGTTTTTATCTCGAACCTGATCTCTGTAATGTCTGATATTTTACCTTGTATATCAGCAAATATGCTAATATTGATTTTGCCAGGACGTTTGTTTTTCAGAATAGTTTCTATCAGGTTCAGAAATATCTGTTTGAGCCGTACCGGATCTCCTTCGAGTTCCTGCTGTTTCAGTTTATTATCAATGGAAAGAGAAAAATCCACAACCGGTTCTTTCTGAACAGTAAACAGCCTTATAGTATTGTTCAGGGCGGAGTAAAGATTGAATCCTGTTTTTTGCAGGTTTTTCTTACTTTCTATATCTACCTCGGCAATTTCAGCAATATTTTCAATTGTATTTACAAGGTTGTTTGCCGAGGCTATTATGGTTTCCATCAGATCCCGCTGGTCATCTGTCAGGTTTACTTTATCTACCATATGGCCAACCAGCATAATATTGCTCAGTGGGGTCCGTATCTGGTGGGAAAGTTTTGATATAAATGACTCTTTAAGCTTGGTTTCATTTTTTGCTTCCAGCAACTGCATTTCAATTGCCCGGAGATGGTTAACCCTGTAATATTCAGCTATGGAGGCAATAAAATAGAGTGCTATATAAAGTCCGATGAACCTTAATGTGAATAAATTGCTGAATTCAGGCTTATATGTGTAATCTTCGGGTAAAAGAGAAAATATAACCGTTATCAATAGAAAAGAGACTGATATTATTGTGCCGTTCTTGTTTCCAAGGATAAAAACCGTCAATACGGGAACCAGCGTAAACCATAGTATGATTGAACCATCGGTCTGCTCAAACGCAAACATGGTAAAGAGGATAACAATTACCAGTGTCAGATTGAATTGTGCAGCAATTAAATATTTCCCGGTTTTCTTAACAAACTGGATACTGGCAAATATCAGAAGTGATGAAAACAGAGAGATCAGTCCGTGAATAAACTCTCCCCTGATTAAACCAAGAGTGCCATAAACAAGGAAAAGGAAACAACCGGCAAGGCTAAGCAGATTAATAAAGATAATCCTGCTTATGGTTTGTTCATCGCATTTACTATGCAAACCGTAGCTTAAGAAATTTACCAGTCTGTTGAAAGTACTCATCAATGACATTCCATGGATAATTTTTCTATATAGCTGTTAAAACTTTTTTCAGATCGGTTTTTGATAACTCAAAAGTAATAAAAAAGAGTGACAGCTTATCTTATAAATGATTAAAATTAATTATTCCGGCAGTTTATTATTTGTAAAGGCTTTTTCCGGTGTGCAGATAAATTTTGACTTATAGTCGGAAACACTTCGTTTTTTCATGAATTTTTTTCATCTTGATTGTGTGTATTTTAAGCTGAAAAAATTTAATGTATATTTGTTAGACATGTTAACAGAGTAGAGATTTATCTGTAATTACATTTTAAACCCTCAACTATGCGCAGGATTATTTTTTTACAATTGGTTTTACTGGGATTTGCCTTTATTTCCAGAGCCCAGGACTATGTGCCATCACAGGAAGATGTACAGGCCTTTTTCCGGACAAAGACACTGGTTGTTCTTGAGGATAATCCCATGAATCTTTATAATTCGTGGATCAGGGAGGCTGTTGAACAGAACTGGGAGATAACAGAGTTTGATTTCATAACGTACAGTGAATTTGATGAGTACAGGAAAGATCCCTCCTATTCGTTTTTAATCACTACCCATGTCACTTTTGAACGTGACAGGCTGAAGGCCAGGTACAAGTTCCTCAACCTGCTTCTGGGCGGCAATTATGGCCGGTTGCCAGAAATGCCTGACCTGTGCCCTGTACCCCTGGCTTATCTTAATGCCGATGAGGAAAATTATATTTATAAACTCGGGATTTTTGTGCGTTTTATACAAAATCACGTGAACCTTCTTAAGCAGGACCCAAAGTTATCTTCATCAAATGTTTTCAGGTATTATAATGACAACCTCAGTGCCGGTGTGAGGCATAAGACCCTTTATGTGCTTCAACAGGAGCTTGCTCCCGAGGTCAACACAAAGGAGAAGATAGCTGAATATTATACATATCCGCTGGAAATAGTAACTCAGGAACAAATAGTACAGGCAATCAGGGACAGGGATGATGATATTGTCTTTCTTCACAAGGTTGGCCCCGAAGGTACCAGGCTTAAAGCACGATGCTACAAAATACTGATAGGTGCCGGAGATGCAAATTTTTATTATTTTGATCATCACATGATTAAATTGCCCCGGAGGCCCGATGGAATGCTTTCACGTGATTTCAGAAAGCTGTCGCAGAGATAAACCGGGTTCACGAATTGTAAGAAATGTTAACGGGCATATTAACATGATTTTTAGAATACAGGATATAATATGGGTGAAGATAAAAAGATAATATTTTCGATGGTAGGTGTCAACAAGACTTTTCCTCCACACAGAAAGGTGCTTAATGATATTTATCTCTCTTTTTTTTATGGTGCGAAAATAGGTATTATAGGATTAAACGGTTCAGGAAAATCGACCCTGCTGAAGATTATTTCAGGAAAGGAAAAACCTTCTGAAGGGGAAGTTGTTTTTTCACCCGGTTACAGTGTGGGTATGCTTGAACAGGAACCTGTGCTTAACCATGGAAAAACCGTTAAAGAGAATGTTATGGAGGGGGTGGGAGAACTTACCGGTTTGCTGAAGGAGTATGAAGAGCTCAACAACAGGTTTGCCGAACCTATGGATGATGAAAAGATGAACCGTCTTATTGACAGGCAGGGCGAACTGACCGAGAAAATTGATAATCTTAACGGGTGGGATATTGACAGCAAGCTGGAAAGGGCCATGGATGCCCTTCGTTGTCCCGAGGGTGACAGTGCGGTTACAAACCTTTCAGGTGGCGAGGCGCGCAGGGTGGCTTTATGCCGCCTGTTGCTGGAAGAGCCGGATATACTGTTGCTTGATGAGCCGACCAACCATCTGGATGCCGAGTCGGTACAATGGCTTGAGGAACACCTGAGACAGTACAAAGGAACGGTCATTGCAATAACACACGACAGGTATTTTCTGGATAATGTTGCAGGCTGGATACTTGAGCTTGACAGGGGAGAGGGAATTCCCTGGAAAGGCAATTATTCTTCCTGGCTTGAACAGAAATCAAAACGCCTGGCAGCAGAAGAGAAAACAGCCGGTAAAAGGCAGAAAACCCTCGAACGGGAACTGGAATGGGTTCGTATGGCTCCGAAAGCCCGTCATGCCAAATCCAAAGCACGGCTTGCAGCTTATGATAAGCTTCTTAATGAAGATGTGAAACAAAAGGAAGAGAAGCTGGAAATATTTATTCCCGGCGGACCCAGACTGGGTGAAAAGGTAATAGAAGCAAAAAATGTTGCCAAAGTTTATGGCGACAGGTTACTGTTTGAAAACCTGAATTTTATGCTGCCACCTGCCGGTATCGTTGGTGTAATAGGACCTAACGGTGCCGGAAAGACCACTCTTTTCCGTCTTATTATGGGTAATGAAAGTCCTGACAGCGGCACTTTCATCATTGGCGAAACTGCAAAGGTTGCATATGTTGATCAGGCTCACGCTGCCATAGACCCTGAAAAAACCGTTTACCAGGTTATATCTGATAACAGTGAATTTGTTCAGCTTGGCGGACGGTCAATGAATGCAAGGGCATACGTTGCAAGATTTAATTTTTCGGGTGCCGACCAGGAAAAAAAATGCGGCGTGCTTTCAGGAGGGGAGCGGAACCGGCTGCATCTTGCACTCACTCTTAAAGAGAATGCCAATGTTCTTTTGCTTGACGAGCCCACAAACGACATTGATGTTAATACCCTGAGGGCACTGGAAGAGGGATTGGAGAATTTTGCCGGATGTGCTGTAATAATATCACACGACAGATGGTTCCTGGACAGGGTGGCAACGCATATTCTTGCATTTGAGGGTGATTCCAGGGTCTTCTGGTTTGAAGGAAGCTATACAGAATATGAGGAGAACCGCCGTAAGAGGCTTGGCGATGAAGGCCCTAAAAGGATAAAATATAAAAAACTACCAGGGAATTGATATTTACACGAATAAAACAGATTAATCAATTTTATATTAAATCATATGGAACGGATCAATGAAGATTTTCAAAATGAACGCACATGGGCAATGTTTTGCCACCTCAGTGCATTTGCCGGTTTTCTTATTCCCTTTGGGAGCCTTATAGGACCCATTATTGTATGGTCAATTAAAAAAGACCAGTATCCCCTGGTGGATGACCAGGGAAAGGAGTCTGTCAACTTCCAGATCTCCATTCTATTATATTATATAGTTTCTGCAATTCTGATCCTCATCCTTATAGGGTTTGCACTTTTTGTTGCTCTCTTTTTTTTCAGGTTGATCATTACCGTGGTTGCAGCCATAAAAGCATACGAGGGTGTTCGTTTCAGGTATCCGCTGAGCATACGTTTTATTAATTAGTATTATCTTTGCGGACATTGAATTAAAATAACCGGTCCATGTCCCATAAACCTTCTGTACCTAAAGGAACACGCGATTTCCTGCCCGATGAAATGGCAGGAAGGAATCATATTTTTGATACGATAAAGACTGTTTTTGATCTCTATGGTTACGTGCCCGTAGAAACGCCCGCCATGGAGAACCTCTCATCTCTTCTTGGAAAATACGGGGAAGAAGGGGACAAGCTTCTTTTCCGGATCCTCAATTCAGGAGATTTTCTAAGACAGCTGCCGGAAAATAAAGGTCTTTCCGGTGACAGTGGCAGGCTGGCAAATATCATCTGTGATCGCGGACTGCGTTATGACCTTACCGTTCCTTTTGCCCGGTTCGTAGTACAGCACCGTAACGAGCTCACTTTCCCCTTCAAGAGATATCAGATTCAGCCTGTGTGGCGGGCCGACAGGCCGCAGAAAGGCCGTTACCGGGAGTTTTTCCAGTGCGATGCGGATGTTATAGGCAGTGATTCGCTTCTTAACGAGGTTGAGCTTACCAGGATAATTGACGATGTGTTCGGACGGCTGGGGGTTAATTCTGTAACAAGACTTAACAACAGGAAGATACTTACAGGAATTGCCGATGTAATAGGAGAGCATGAAAAGCTGACGGCAATGACAGTTGCAATTGACAAGCTTGATAAGATAGGTATAGATGCCGTATGCAAGGAGATGGAGGAGAAGGGCATCTCTTTGGGAGCCATTGAAAAGATTAAACCGGTAATCGGGATGAAGGGCAGCAACAGTGAAAAACTGGATTCCCTTGCCGTTCTTTTCCGCGAAAGCAAAGCCGGTATGGAGGGTACAGGGGAGATGAGGCAGCTGCTTGATATGCTTGGGCGTTTTGACCTGAAGAACCCGCTTTATTTTGATGTCTCTCTTGCAAGGGGGTTGAATTACTATACCGGCACGATATTCGAGGTGAATTCGGCCGATATTAAAATTGGAAGCATTTGCGGAGGAGGGCGTTATGATGATCTTACCGGGGTATTCGGACTCCCGGGGGTGTCCGGAGTAGGGATATCTTTCGGGGCCGACCGTATTTATGACGTTCTTGTTCAGACCGGAGGCTTCCCGACAGCCGTATCGGCTTCAACGCGCCTGATGTTTGTAAATTTCGGTCATAAGGAGGCCGAAGCTTGTCTTCCGCTCCTGGAGAAGCTGCATAAATCCGGCATCAGCGCCGAGCTTTATCCCGACAGCGTCAAGCTTAAAAAGCAGATGCAGTACGCCAATAACCGCAATATTCCTTTTGTTGCCCTTATCGGGGAAGAGGAAGCGCGGGAGGAAACCGTTACCGTAAAAAACATGAAGACCGGCAGCCAGGAGAAAGTTCCGCAGGATGAAATTACAAAATTCCTGGAAACAGCCATTGGTACGTGAGTTTTGTGAGAAATTCAGATCCGAGCATACCGGTATGTTCCGAAGGAGGACCGGACAAGGACTGTTATTATACTGCCTGCGCTTATCTCCGAAAAGGGGCTCTCCTTAAAAAAACTCCCTTATCGGGGAAATCGAGGGTGCCGATCAGGTTAAGCATGGTTGTTTTACCCGAGCCGGAGGGACCGGTAATGGCTATTTTTTCGCCGGCAGCGAGGGTAAGCCCCGTGCCGGTGAGCACCTCGCGGATCGTCCTGCCGTAAAGGCTTTTGTACGATTTTGAAACATCTTTAACTTCAAGCAGCATGCTGATTACCCGTTAAGTCAGAATTATGTGCCCGCTAACCGGTATACCGGCCGGCGCCACAGAGTGATTAGATGTAAAAATAGGCAATATTTTACAATCCGGCTGCATTGTTCATACGGCCGGATTATAAAATACCCTCAGAATTTAAATTATGATTTTGTCTGCTGCGGGGTGACGGATCACTCTGATTTTTTGGTAGTGATCAATATCACGCTGGTTATCCCCTCCTCAGCGTAAGACCGGACCGCCTCTTCAGATTTGATTACGGTAACACTTTCAATATCCGACGGATTTAACTTGTGCATATCAATGTTTGATATTTTTACCCCATCCACCACAATAAGTGTGGAATCATCTATTTCGTTAGTTCTGATGGCGGCCTGTGCGCTGGCAGGAGATTGCTGACCGTTGGTCGCTTCTTTTTCAAGAGAAATGTCAATAACCATAAGGTTTGGATCGGCGGGGTCGAACGGACTAAAGTCCCTGTTTATATCATATCGTTTATACCCTGGTGCCCCGAATGTAAGTGAAACCTCCTGTTTGTCGGGAATCCTGATCAAAAAATTTCCCTCCTTGTCGGTAATAGTTCCCGTAGTTGTTCCTGTTACAATAACCATGGCTCCGGCCAGCGGTCCCTCACTGCTGAGCACCCTGCCGCGGACCATCTTTTCGGATTGTTGTTGCTCTTCCGGATCCTGCCGGCTGTTTTCTCCGGAAGCTACATATTGATATGCAGGTTCGGCAAAGGCATACATAAGCAGCGCCATTACCGGAAATACAAAAAGAACTCTCATCTTTCTGTATGGTGAAGAGATTTTTTGTTTCATCATGTCAAATCTTTTTTTGTTAATTGATTGGTTGAAGGAATTTGAAAGGGTAAGTACCCGTGAGTCCAGTATATGGTTTAGCAGGGTGGCCCTGTAAACAGCCGGATTGGTTGAGGATTGCAGGGCAGAGCTGTCAGCCAGATATTCATGATTCTGCCTGATAATCCGCGCCCAGATCCAGGCAAGTGGATTGATCCATTGAATGGTGCAGAGAAGTTCTGCCATGATAAGATCTATCCAGTGTTTTTGCCTGACGTGGGCCATTTCATGGTTAAGGATATCCCGCCGCTGATCTACATCCACGTTTGGATTGATAAATACATAGTTAAAGAAGGAGAAGGATGGAGATGCTTCCGTACTTGTTATGATGTTTGCCCGGCCTTCATTCCGTTTACTTTGTTTTCCGGCATGTACGAGCAGTGGTATTATCTGGAATGCCATCCTGATGATAATAAAGACAACCCCTGCCAGGTATGCCAGAAAAAGCAGCCTGACCAGCGTAGCCAAAGGATTCGTCTCTGCGGCTGTTGCCGGCACTGCCTGCTCAGACATTACCATTAACTGTGATGCAGGAACCGGTACCTCCACATTGTATCTGAATGTGACCAGGGGGAGTAGGAAGGAGGCTAGGATACCCGAGAGGAGATAGAACCTTTTAAGTGTGAAATATCTTTCGTTGCGGAGAAATACCACCCACACCAGCGCAAAAACCGATAGCCATAAGGCGGATCTCAGAAGGTAAGCTGCAAACTGTTCCATTACTTTTTCTTTTTAAAGTTTTCAAGTTCCTGCCTGGTCTCTTCAAGCAGCTCCTCCAGCTCCTTTGCCGAGAGATCCTTGCCTCGAACAAACATAGAGGCCATTGCAGGGAAGGAGCTGTTAAAGTAGCTGTCCATCAGACGGAACAACTGCTTCTTTGAATAGTCAGACTGTTTCACTAGCGGATGGTAGCGGTATACATTCCCGAGCGATTCATGACCCACGAATCCTTTCTTTTCCAGAACCCTGAGCACCGTCGACACGGTATTTCTTGCAGGTTTCGGGTCGGAAAGCCTGTTCCGCACATCTTTTACCTTCCCGGCTCCAAGCTCCCAAAGGACCTTCATTATCTCTTCTTCTGCCTTTGTAAGTTGCGTCATTTGTGCACAAACATATGACTATTTTTATAGTCATGCAAATTTTTTGCAATAAAAGTGACTATCTTAATAGTCGTTTTGCTGAAAAGTTCATGATAAGAAGAATATAACAGCATCTAAAAAAGTTATATATTTGATAATTGTGATTAGTAATGACAACCAGAAATAAAATATTGGATATCATCAAAACTCACCGCCCTAAACTCCGGCAATTTGGTATAAGGGACATTGGATTATTTGGCTCTTATGCGAGAGACGAACAATCAACGGGCAGTGATATTGATATTTTAATTGACTTTGAACCTGAAAGTGAAAATTTCGACAATTTTATGGCAGCCTGTGAATACATTGAAAATCTTTTTAAAAGTGAGAAAGTTGATATAGTTACAAAAAACGGACTTAGTCCCTATATAGGTCCGGATATCCTGAAAGAAGTTTATTATGTCTAAAGAGCCAATAGAATATTTAAGGCATATCAGCGAGGAGTGCCATTATCTAGAAAATGCTGTTGGAGATAATCTGAGTAAAGGGAATTTTCTGGATGATGCGACATTAAAAAGGGCATTTGTCAGAAGCCTCGAGGTAATTGGAGAGGCAACAAAAAATATTCCTGCTGACTTCAAGATAAAATGGGGTGCTATTAACTGGAAAAATATGGCTGGCATGAGGGACAGACTCATTCACGACTATCTGGGCGTCAATTATTCAATAGTTTGGGATGTTGTTAAGAATAAAATACCTGAATTATCCCGGCAGGTTGACGAAATTATCAGGGCCGAAACCAGGGGGGATTGACAGATTACTCCGTGTAGCTCAGACCATGCCCGAACGGAAATAGAGGGTTTTCTGAATCATACGGCAGATCTTCAAACTGCTTTCGCACCGCATCCATTGACGAGGGCAACTCGAACGGCAGCCTGGCAGATGGATTGAATGTCCCGAACACGATATCGAGCACTGCATCGTCGTGAGCGCCGAAATCGCCCAGAAGTCCTGCGGCAGCACCTGCAATTTCGGGGATTACTGCCGGGCGGCTGAGATGAATACATATAATGGTAGGTAACTGTTCGCAAATTTCAAGTATCCGGCTCAGTTCCGGCTCCCTGAAATCGAGGTCACCCTGCTGGAACATGTTTTCTATAAATCTTTCAAGTAATGAGGATGCCATCCTGTCATGGCCCGACGGGGCTGCCAGCCTGAGAATTGCAATGTCTGCCTCACCGGGGCTGTCTACTGCTGTTGCATACTGGTCCGCGGTTTCCTTATCTATTCCTTCTGTATAGATCTTCAGACCCCTTTTCAGGGGAAGGATATCCTGGCCATTTTTCAGCAACACAATTGATCTGCGCTGAGCCAGTCTGCCCTTCTCCATAAAGTCGTCCCTTCCGACTGTTTCGACGGCCGCGGCTTCAACCACGCAGGGGTTGTCAAATAATCCCATTTCAAACTTTGCCCTGAGCAGCCGACCGGCGGATTCGTCAATCCGGCTTTCAGGTATTATGCCTTCATCAATAAGCTCCAGGAGTTCTTTCACGGCCATTTCCCCCCCGAACTGGTCAACGCCGGCTTCAAGAGCCTTCACAATTCTTTCCTTTACCGTATAATCGTCCATACCCCAGTGGGTTCTCGTTAGTATGGACCAGTCGGTACATATGATGCCTTCATAACCAAACTCATTCCGGAGCATATCCCCTATAATCTCCCTGTTGAAACTCATCCCCACATCTTCACTTGTCTGACCCGTCGGTATCCCGTAATAGGGCATGATCATTGCAGTGCCTGCATCAATGGCTGCCCTGAAAGGGATCAGGTGGTAATCGAAATTATCCCCCGGGTAATTCTGGTCAGCACCATAATGAAAATGAGCGTCCCATCCATCTTTCTGTGGTCCCCCGCCCGGCCAGTGCTTGGTCATGCAGGCCACGCTTTCGTGGCCCAGCCCGTGCTCCCCCTGGAACCCATAAATATATGCCGCAGTCATTTTGGCGGAAAGTCCGGCATCCTCGCCAAAGGTTTCGGCAATCCGCGCCCAGCGGGGCTCTGTAGCCATGTCCGCCACAGGGTGCAAAGCCGTACGGATACCTACTGCACGGTACTCCTGGCTGGCAATTCGTCCGAATTCGGCCACGAGCATCGAGTCGCCCGTCGCGGCCAGCCCTATCGGGGAAGGCCATTCCGACATCCCCGAAGAAAACAATTCCACACCGGCAGGTGATATCCCGTGCCTTGGGTCGCTGCTGATGGTGACCGGTATACCAAGCCTGCTCCGTTCGGCCAGCCTCTGTAATTCATTGTACCATTTAGCGTGAAAACCGGCTTCAGGTATTGCATAGATGTTAAAGTGCGTAATATGTTTGTTCAGCAGCATGTCGTATGTTGAGTAGATATTAAAAGAGGATATACTGGGTGAACCCAGTACCTGTCCCCTGCTCCCTACCCCGACAATCTGATGCCAGAGCAGGCCTGCCTTCTCGTTTATGGTCATCTGCGAAAGCAGGTCGGCGACACGGGCCTCAGTATCCTGCCTGAAATCTTCATAGACATCAAGCACGCCATTGCTGTTTAGGTCCCTGAAAGAAAAGCCGTCAGCCTCAATTACCAGTTTTTCGGCCAGCTTTGATTTTGCCCTGGAATTTTTAATTCCCAGGGAGATATAGAACACCGAAACGGCTATAAGCACAATACCCAGGACTCCCAGGATGGCATACAGCAATACTTTTAAAACTGCTTTGAAAGTTTTCATTTTATGTCGATTTCGTTTGAGGAATAATCAAAAATAGTGAAATATTAAAAACAGATCCAAATAATGCCTGAATTGGCTGGTACTTTCCTGCGAGGTACCGGGCAGTGCGTTACACAGCGCAAAATGGAAAAAGATTTAGGGTTGATCTTATGATAACGGCCTATTGTAATCCTAAGTGGAGATTATCCTTTGGTTGCGGTCTATTGAAATCCTATATAGACGGCAGCTGCCGCTGCAGCTATTTTTTCCCCTGTCATCCTCAGGAATCTGGACACACCGTTACCGGTCATCAGGTCCATCTGACTTTCTATCTGGCTGTCAAGATCGCGGAAAGAAGACAGGCTCCGTTCCAGTCCCCCCTCCTTGTTCCGGGCCAGCCATAATCTCTGGTGCTCCTCAATTACAGTTTCACACAGCTTCTGCATCTGTTCCAGTGTCTCAATATTTTCAGCGGCGGACCTCTCTCTTTTATAAATTATATACTCCTTTGTCCGCGCCCCAAGGTGTATCATTCTGACTGCATTCAGGTATTCGTCAATTATGAGAGACGCGTCAGGCCTTTTCATGTTGGTTTCGGCAAGCATATTCCCAAGCGTGGCTGTATAATCAATAACGGACCTGTAATCGTATGGGCCCGGATTATCAAACATCTCTTTCAGAGGTTTGGTCAATTCATCATTATACCCTGCCAGGTCAAACAAATCCTCCTGTAGTTTCTTAAAGATGGCATCAATCATAACCTTATCCCTGATCCCGAACATGTATGCCATATTTGTAGTGGTCATATTAACCATCATAAACTCTTCAAACTGATTATACCTTCCCATGTCCAGCACCAGGTCGCCCATAATGCCCGCGCTGTCGCGGAATACCATCCTGTTGAGGAAGGTGGCAAGGGGAAGGTCATCCCTGCTTTCATAGTTCCAGCTCAGGGCTGCACCGTAAACAAATGGTGCGTAGCTTACAGGCCAGTACTGCCAGTGGCCCATATCACCCCAGTCGGTTAGCAGCATCCCTTTTGCATTATATTTGATCCCGTTGCCAACTGCATTGGCAATATTCCCTTTCATGTTTTCCGTACGCCCGGTGATAGTTGTCCACGAGCTGGTTCCGGGACACACCATGTAGTTTAAACCAGCCTCATCATATCGCCGGCAGTTGGTTTCATAGGGATGCATATGTTCATAACCCCATTCCAGCAGCACAACATCACCAGGTATTTGTGGTATTATTTCCGGATGCTTTGTAACTATGTCGCCCCACATCATCATCTTTCTGCCCTTTGAAGATATATAGTTATTCAGCTCAGTTACAAAGTCCACATATAGCTTTCCTACTCCAACTTCTCCGGCAAGCTCCCGGTTTTTGCATTTTCCCAGCTCAAATGGCTCGTCGAGGTTGGCATTAAAATAGCCGGAGCTGAAATACGGGAGAATATCGTCGGTCATCTGTTTTACCAGTTCCATGCTGCGGGGATCTGATACGTCGAGCGTGGATTTGAACTCAATAAGTCCCAGGAGCTTATATCCGTCAGGACATTCGGCGAGATCGCCAAACTGGTCGGTTGCAAGCCACGCATTCATATGTCCGAGAGAATTCTGGTTGGGGACAAGGTCAATGAACCTCTCAGCGCAATACTGGTCAAGCTGCCTGATCTCTTCCCCGGTAACGGGAGTCTCTGTTGCTTCCCATAATTCTCTGAATGAAGGATACTCAATTGAAAACCCCTCTACATATAATTGAAGGTGGTTATATTTCATCATGGAAAGAAAATCTACGATCCCGTAGAGGGTCTCCAGGGAGGGCACCTTGTCGCGGCTAATATCAAGCATTGCGCCCCGGACTTCCATATCGGGCCAGTCCGTTATACTCATCCCGGGGAGCTGTCCGTCTGTCTGCGCTATTACCTGGCCGAGTGTGACAAGGGAGTAGAAAAGGCCTTCATCGTCAGGGTAATCAATATGTATACCATCTGAGGAGATGTTGAGCCTGTAACCCTGGGGAGGAATATTATTATCGGAAGTGAACCTGACCGATACCGGTCCGATGGTTGATACCTGCAGGTTCAGATGCTGTTCAATAATTCGGCTTATCATTTCTCTTTTTCCTGCAACAGAACTGAATCTGATCTCTGGGGGGAGGGTATAGGCTTCCCCCGAAAGTTCTGTGTTCCTGGGTACCGGAATCAGCACAAAACCGGGGTCAGCCGGCTCTGAAGCCGAGCTGTTTCCAAATTCATATTCCACTTGTTCAGATAGTGGAGGGGGACTTTGGTAGTTCAGATAATAATAAACAGTTAATCCCGAAACAATAAGGATTAATAAAATCAATATTCCCAGTCCATTATACTTGATTATCTTTACAGTACTTTTCATTTAGCCTGATTTTTAATTTGCCTTGTATTTTTTCACCGGGGCAGTTCCTCTTTTGTTAAAGGCTTATTAAAATATTCATAGATAAATGCCATTATTCTGTGCTTTTTGTATTAAATAAACGGATTATTCTCCGCAAAAATGTCTTTACCGCAAAAAAAATGCATAATTTGTGTAAAGCCTGCAATATTTATCAGGATGCCATTACTACCCTTAGTATGTTCAATACCGGCCTGGTAAGGCGCAACGGATTTATGAATTCGCAGCTATTTTTGAAAGAGATGTCCTGGAATACCATCAGTCTCAATCTGCACAAAGGAGGCGTGGTTTGGTTGCTGCCTGTATTATAGGGTTACCGGTAAAATGCCTGGAAAATTGATCAGTTGCATGTTTTTGTTGATGAGCAGAAATCTGGCAGGCACTGACAAAACTATTCTGCACCTTCCCTGTTCTCCATCCAGACAACCTTCTGCCCCGGTTTGTGCTCCATCCCCAGGATATCGCGATAAAGGTCCGGCCTTCTTGCCTGCCTGTAGCGATGGCCACCGGCGAGGGTAAGCTTTTCCGGGGTGCAAAGTGCACTCTGAACATCATCGCCAAGGTTGCGGCATTCGGCAATTATGTCACCAAAAGGATCAATGATCATTGAGCAGCCGTTCTTAAGCTGGTCATCATCCATGCCAATAGGGTTGGAGAAGATCACGTATGCAGCATTGTCATATGCCCGCGAGGGGAGCCACTTCATTAACCATGCCCTGCCTTTCATCCCGTCAAACTCAAGACGCAGTGAGGTGGGATCATTTTCCCTGTTCTTCCACAGTTCCGGGTTCACAAATCCTGCCCCCGGCCGGGTGGAAGGTGTACACATTGTGACATGGGGCATGAAAATGATGTCAGCCCCCAGGAGGCTTGTCGCTCTTACATTCTCGAATATATTGTTGTCATAACATATCAATATGCCGCATTTCCAGCCGTGAAGGTCAAAAACGGTATAATTGCTGCCCGGCGTGATATGCGGATTGATAAAAGGGTGAAGTTTTCTGTGCCGGGATACCATACCGGTTTTATCAACGCAGATATAAGCCTTGTATATCTTTTTTTCAATGTCTTTTTCGAACAGTCCCGCGAGAATGGAAATATCATATTTCTCTGCTATCTGTCTTAACTTTTCTGTGCTTTCGCCACCCGGCAGAGGCTCGGCAAGCTCAAGCATCTGTTCGTATGAAAGCTTCCTTGCAAAGGTGTAGCCTGTTATTGAACATTCGTGAAAAGCAATTACCCTGGCACCCTGACGGGCTGCCGAGGCACTTAATTTTTCGATCTGGCTGATGTTGTATCGCTTGTCCGCGCTCCTGTGTTCAAATTGTGCTGTAGCGATCAGAATGGACTTCATGTACTGTGTAATTTTAGCTGGTTAAACATCCCCCAAGATACATAAACTTACTAAATTGTTAATTAATTGCAGTAACACTTTTAAATGAATTTTATTATGTATTTTAGCTTCCTGAAAATTGCAGGGCTGCCTGAAGCAATTGCCTTATTCAGGCAACCTGCAATTTTTAAATATATTCATGATTTCCGATAAAAACCAATCAAAACTTTTGAGCCATGAAATCACAATCACTAACCAGACTGCAAAAATTCACAAGACCCTTGCTTGTTATTCTTGTCATAACGGTTATCACCCCGGCGTTTACTGAAAAAGAAGAGACCGGGGAATGGAAACAGATATTTAACGGAAAGGATTTTGCCGGGTGGATAGTTCCCGATGGAGATAACGGTCACTGGAAAGTTGTTGACGGCGTAATAGACTATGATGCACGGAGTCAGGCTCCCGGCGATAAAAACCTGTGGAGCAAACAGGAATATGGTGACTTCATTTTGAAGATTGAATGGCGTATAACAGCGACCCCATGGACACACCCCGGTGTTCCCCTGATCAGACCTGACGGGACCCATCAACTTGATGAAAATGGCGAGGAAATCAGGATGTCGATGCCTGTCAGTGATTCGGGTGTTTACCTTCGGGGTTCATCAAAAGCCCAGGTTAATATATGGACATGGCCGATTGGTTCAGGTGAAGTTTATGGATACAGGATGGACAGGAACATGCCTCCTGAAGTGAAAGCCGGAGTTACTCCGTCAATGATGGCAGATAACCATATCGGTGAATGGAACACATTTGAGATAACAATGAAAGGAGATCGTCTCACAGTGGTTCTGAATGGCCATACGGTACTGGATGATGCCAGGTTACCCGGTGTTCCGGAAAAAGGGCAGCTTGCGCTGCAGCATCACGGGAGCTTTGTTGACGGAGAATACAGGGGCTCACCTTCACTTGTACAGTTTCGCAATATATACATCAGAGAGCTTTAGTATCCGTAAATATATAACTGCATTATGATATTTAATACCGGATGGGAGAAACCGGCTGCTTTCTTATTATCGGTTGCCTTTGGTTTGTTTTTCGGAAGTAACAGCCTTTATTCCAGACCTCAGGAAGATGTTACAGATGACCGTTCTGCCACAAGGCCCGTAAACAGTGATTATGTGCTCCATATAAAGAAGATGGAGGGCGAAATTGTCCTCGACGGTGTGATTGATGAAAAGGACTGGCTCAATGCCGGTGTTGCAACCGATTTTTATATGGTGATGCCATACGATACCGGCTACAGCGAAGCTGAATCGGAGATAAGGATGACTTATGATGATGAAGCGTTTTATGTATCAATGGTTTTTTATGATGTTATTCCCGGTCCGCGCCCCGTGGAATCTCTGAGAAGGGATTTCAGCTTTGGAAACAATGATAATTTTCTTATGTTCATAGATCCTTTCAATGATCAGACGACAGGGTATTCTTTCGGGGTGAATGCTGCCGGTGCCATCTGGGACGGAACTATGAGCGACGGGCACCAGGTTCACCTTATATGGGATACCAAATGGGAGGTGGTAACAGTAAGTTATGATGACAGATGGGTGGCTGAAATGCGCATTCCTTTTAAATCAATCCGTTACAAGGCGGGACTTGACCGGTGGAATATAAATTTCTCACGCCTGGATCTGAAAATAAATGAAAAGTCCGCCTGGGCTCCCGTTCCACGGCAGTTTCCCACAGCTTCTCTTGCATACTGCGGTGTTTTGCAGTGGGATGAACCTCCCCCCGACCCCGGTCTTCAGCTATCTCTGATACCTTATGTTTCAGGAAATGCTTCCCGGGATTACGAAGCCGGGTCGGATGCAAAAAAGCGTGCAGATTTTGGGATGGATGCAAAACTGGCACTTTCTTCATCTGTTAACCTGGATCTGACTTATAATCCCGACTTTTCGCAGGCAGAGGTAGATCAGCAGATCACCAACCTCGACCGCTTTGAGCTGTTTTTTCCTGAGAAGAGGCAGTTCTTTCTTGAAAATTCTGATTTGTTTGCCAATTTTGGCTCAAGGAGGATAAGGCCTTTCTTTTCCAGGCGTATCGGGCTCGATGCCCCGGTGCTGGCTGGTGCGAGATTAAGCGGAAAAATGGGACAGGACTGGCGGATTGGTGTAATGGATATGCATACAGGGCAGACTACCGATAATCCCTCACGCAACTTCTTTGTTGCTTCATTGCAACGTAGGGTTTTTTCACGTTCCAATATATCCGGCATATTTGTTAACCAGCAAAACTTTGAAGGTCCCGAGGACTGGCAGGGGGTAGCCTACAACCGTACAGGGGGATTGCAGTTTAACCTGGCAAGTCGTGATAATTTCTGGACAGGAAACTTTTTCGGACTTCGTTCATTCACCGACGGCACTCATGAAGGAGAGCAGTTCACCCAGGGAATGCAGCTCAGCTATAACCGCCAGCGTATACAAATAGGACTGGAACAGTATTATGTGGGAGATAACTATATTGCTACAGCCGGTTATGTACCCCGCACCGATTTTTTTCAGTTTTCACCGAAAATGACCGTCAGGTTTTACCCTGAAGGATCAAGGCTTGAACAGCATGGTATCATTGGTCTTGTTAACGGTTTCTTCAGGCCTTCCGATTACCGGATGACCGACAGGGAAAGCAGTGTGGGTTATTATTTTACTTTTCATAACCGAAGCCGGATTGATTTTCTTGTGAATCATAACTACGTTTTGCTGAGGCAGGATTTTGATCCTACCAACACAGGCATTAATTTTCTTGATGCCGGCAGCGAGCATGAGTGGACGGAAGCTTCTGTTCTTTACAGGTCAGATAGCAGGAAACTTTTCAGATACCTTCTTGCTACCGGATTTGGAGGGTATTTTAACGGGAATCGCCGTTTTTTCGAGGGAGATCTGAATTATCGTTACCAACCCTATGGCAGCGTATCTATGTTTTTCAGTTACAATGACCTGTTGCTTCCTGAACCATGGGGCAATAATTCGTTCTGGCTGGTAGGACCGAAATTTGATATTACCTTTACCAATACAGTTTTCTTTACTACCTTTATACAGTATAACGAACAGCTTGACAACCTGAATATCAACGCCCGGTTTCAGTGGAGGTACAAACCAGTGTCTGATATTTTTATTGTTTATACCGATAATTACCTTCCTGAAACAATGAATACCAGGAACAGGGCAGTGGTATTCAAGATGTCATACTGGTTTAACTGATCCCGGGTGGGCAAATATTACAATATATCAACGGCAGGATTATCCATTAAGGATGTTGAAGGCATCCTTTCGGGGAATCTCAGGTTGTCGCTGTCTGATGAGGTATGTAATCTCATATCAACATGCCGGGAATACCTTGACAGGAAACTTGCATCTTCTGATGAACCTGTCTACGGCATTAATACCGGGTTCGGCTCACTGTATGACCGCAGTATCCCTGCAGGTGACCTGGGCATCCTGCAGAGAAACCTGGTAATGTCTCATGCCTGCGGAACGGGAGGGGAGGTGCCAATGCATATTGTCCGGCTTATGCTTCTCCTTAAAATCCAGTCGCTCTCATACGGACACTCGGGTGTTCAGCTGGAAACCGTAAAAAGGCTTGTGGACTTTTTCAATAACGATATCCTGCCGGTAGTATATGAGCAGGGATCGCTTGGCGCATCGGGCGATCTTGCTCCCCTGGCTCACCTGAGCCTTCCGCTGATGGGAATGGGGGAGGTAAACTACAACGGGAGGAAAATGCCTGCTGCAGAGGTGATTGAAAATTTTAACCGGGAGCCTCTGAATCTGCAGTCCAAGGAAGGACTTGCTCTCCTTAACGGAACCCAGTTTATGGCGGCATACGGTATTTGGTGCTGTATTGAGGCACGCAGACTGATTCGGCTTGCCGATATTACCGGATCCCTTTCGCTCGATGCATATGACGGGAGGCCGGAAGCTTTCAGTGAGATGATACAGAAGGTAAGACCTCATCCCGGGCAGCTTGAGACAGCAGCCAGGGTGATGCGCATACTCGATGGCAGCGAGATCATAACACGTACCAAGAAGCATGTGCAGGATCCATATTCATTCAGGTGCATCCCCCAGGTTCACGGTGCATCAAGGGATGCCCTGGGTTATGCAATAAGGGTGTTCGAATGCGAGATTAATTCTGTTACCGATAACCCCACTGTTTTTCCGGATGAGGATAAGGTTATCTCAGGAGGTAATTTTCACGGTCAGCCTCTTGCTCTGGCACTCGACTTTTTGTCTATTGCTGTTGCCGAGATTGCAAGTATTTCAGAGAGAAGGATCTACCGGCTCCTTTCAGGAAAACGGGGACTGCCCCTGTTCCTGGTTGCCAATCCGGGTCTCAATTCAGGATTTATGATCCCACAGTATACTGCGGCATCTATAGTGAGCCAGAACAAACAGCTCTGCACCCCTTCATCGGTCGATACCATTGAGTCGTCACAGGGACAGGAGGATCATGTCAGCATGGGAGCCAATGCTGCCCTGAAGGCTGTAAAGGTGGTTGAGAATACCGAAAAGGTTCTGGCAATTGAACTGTATAATGCAGCACAGGCCCTTGAATTCAGACGTCCTGCCCGCACATCGGACTTTCTGGAGGGAATCGTTGAATCATACCGGAAAAGGGTATCGTTCACCGAAAATGACAGGGTAATGTACAATGACATCAGGGAGTCGGTCGAATTCCTGATGTCACTCAGTACAGAAATCCCCGGGGAATGAGATTATGAATTTCCATGGAGCCGTATTGACGTTAATCACAACCTTAGCGACAGGTCACTGCAGGTCTTATTTCCCTGTTATCAACATTAGTTTACCGGTGGCCCGCCGGCTCCCCGGCCCGGTCCTGCACCGCCTCCCCTGACTCTTCTGAGCAGCTGCATCCTGAAAACGTTTTCGGCTTCATAGAGACGCATTACCTTTTTGGGAGGGATAACCGCTTTAAACTTTTCGTGGAACTCTTCAGCAAGCCTGGATTCATTAATCTGCAGATCAATATATTTATCTGCTATTTCCTCAGCCTCTTTTTCCGGAAGGTTCTGCTGGTTTTGCATAAAGTACCTTGAGATTGTCTGTCTTTCCTCTATCAGCAGGTCCCTGCGGTTACGGTAGTCATCATAAAGAGGCCAGAACTGTTTTGCTTCTTCTGTTGTCAGTTCAAGGTATCGTGTAAAGAAAGCGATCCTTTCGGATTCAACCTGTTCAAAACCCTGCCGTCTTCTTTGCTGTTGTGCCCTCTGCGCCAGAATATGTGAAGCGGGTATCAGAAGCACAGCTATTATGATTATATATTTTTTCATTTGAGACTATTGTTATCTTAATTATTAGAAATTAGTTATATTCTGAATGCAGGTCATATTTGTTTCTTAATTCTCATGGAACGACCATGCTTTGTTCATATCATTTTGTGCGGGTCAGCTCATGGGCCTTCATGGTTAAAAAATTTAATTTATAGCTCGTCGTAAATAAGATCCACGTCAATATCATCCTGGTAAAGATATTCAATATACATATCCGGATCGTCAAAATAGAGATTTAAGTCAGTATCTGCTTCATAATCGAAATAGAATTCATTCTCTTCAAGAAGGCTCAGCAGATAATAATCACTGAATTCATGCTCGTAATGATTTATGTATTCTGTTATCTGTTCGTCGCTCAGCCAATCCTGGTCTGTTTGAATGAATGAACGGAATCCCAGGTACCCTATCAGAGCGAAGCCTGTAATGGCTGCTGCCAGAGCAAGCTGAGGCCTTAGGGCTTCCCATATTCTTTCTTTCAGTGAAACAGTTACCGGCTTTTCTGCCTCAAGGCGATTCATCATTTTAGCCGGGAAACTATCGAAGTAACCTTCCGGCACTGAAAAGGGGTTCTTATTGGTTTTCCCTCCGGTCTCTTTTTCAATGTTATTTTCCGGTACCATAATTTTATATTTTCTTTATGATCATGCCTTGTCTGCTGGAAGCTTTATCATGAGCTTTTCATATATTATACTAATTTGACTTAAACCCTATATAATGGTTTAATTGGTTTTTAACATATTTTCAATCTTTTTCGCTGCATGATGGTATGAAGCCTTAAGTGCCCCGACAGAGGTGTCGAGTATCCCGGCCATATCTTCATACTTCATTTCATCAAAATATCGCATATTGAATACAAGTCTTTGTTTTTCCGGCAGTTTAAGTATTGCTTTCTGCAATCTGAGCTGTAACTCCTCACCGTTAAAATAGCTGTCTCCCTCAAGACCTGAACTGAGCTCTTTTTCCACATCTACCATGGGAATAAAGTATTTCTTGCGTTTTTCCTTAAGGAAGGACAAAGCTTCATTGGTGGCAATCCGGTAGAGCCAGGTGTAAAGCTGCGACTCTTCCCTGAAGTTTTCAAGTCCTTTCCATGCTTTCATAAATGTGTTCTGAAGAAGATCATCGGTATCGTCGTGAACTATTATCATTTTCCTGATGTGCCAGTAAAGCCTTTCCTGGTATTTCCTTACTATTATGTTAAAGGCGTAATTCTTCTGATCCGGGTTGCGGAATAATGAAAGCAACTCCCTGTCGCTGTGATCCTGCATTGATTCAGTATTGAACGGAAATTATCAAGGTATAAGCTTTTGATGGATATACTCCTGAAAGGTTTAATCTGCAGCCCTGAAAAACCGGTGAAGATATCCGGTATCGGGTTTTTTTCAATACCGGCTGTGGCAGTTACTGCTGTTTCTGCCTCTGTGTATACTCCTTAAGATAAATATCAACCTCTCTCAATACGTTTTCAGGAGTAAATCCGAATTTCTCATCCAGTACCCCTGCAGGAGCGGAATAACCAAAGTGGTCAAGTCCGAATACTTTTCCGGCATGTCCTACTACCTGCTGAAGAACCGATGGAAGTCCGGCTGTCAGTCCGAATACAGGCTTTCCCGGTGGTATTACTCCTTCCCGGTATTCGGGGGATTGCTTTTTGAACAATCTGTTCGAAATCAGGGATACAACCCTGATTTTAAGATTTTTTTCTGATCTGAGTAAATCGGCTCCTTCCACAAGGGTTGATACTTCTGAGCCACTACCAACCAGGATTATGTCAGGCTCTCCCTTATCATCCTGAACAATATATGCACCTTTACGGGCGCTCAGAGCTTCTTCAAACCTGTTCCCTGATCCGGTTGCAGGAATGTCTTTAATATTCTGTCTTGACAGAATCAGGGCGGTGGGTGTAAGAGTGTTTTCCATAGCCATCTTCCATGCAACTGTCGTTTCTGCAGCATCGGCGGGACGAAGAACAAGCATTGAGGGTTCTCCGGAGTGGTTATTCAGTTCCTCCATAAGGCGTATCTGTGCCTCATGTTCAACCGGCTGGTGTGTTGGTCCGTCTTCCCCGACCCTGAATGCATCGTGGGTCCATATATATTTTACAGGAAGCTCCATAAGTGCGGCCAGCCTGACGGCAGGTTTCATATAGTCTGAGAAAACAAAAAAGGTTCCGATAGCGGGAATAACACCCCCGTGCAAAGCCATACCATTTGCAATGGCGGCCATGGAGAGTTCTGATACTCCTGCATGCAGAAATGAGCCACTGAAATCACCTTTGCAGAAGGCTTTGGATGCCTTGAGAAAACTGTCGGTCTTGTCACTATTGGCCAGATCGGCAGAGGCCACTACCAGGTTTTCGACAGACATGGCAAAATGTTCAAGTACTGTGCCCGAGGCAGCCCTGGAGGCAACATCCGGTTTTTGCTTTATTTTTGAATAATCTGTGTTACCTGCTTTACCTGAAAGAAAATACTTAAGCTTCCGGGAAAGTTCAGGATTTTCTTTTTCCCATTTTTCCTGCTCTTTTCTTTTTGATGTTGCCCTGTTGATTTTTTCTTTCATTATATCCCGGTAATGTTGCCCGACTTCTTTGAAAACCATAAAGGGGCTGTCCGGATCTCCTCCCAGATTGGCTATACTCTTTTTAAAATCAGCTCCGGCAGATGAGAGGGGCTGCCCGTGAGTGGATGGCTGCCTTTCAAATGGTTCATTCTCACCTGTAACCGTTCCCTTTCCCATTATGGTTTTGCCAATTATCAGAAAGGGTTTATCCTTTTCATTACTGGCATTTTTCAGGGCATGCCTTATCTCATCCTGATCGTTTCCATTAATTGTCATGACCCTCCAGCCCCAGGCTTCATATTTTTTGGCGGTATCTTCGCAGGTAACCACTTTTGTTTCGGTGGATAACTGAATATCGTTTGCATCGTAGAACATTATGAGGTTGCTGAGGCCCAGAAAGCCAGCGATCCTTCCCGCCCCCTGCGATATCTCTTCCTGGATTCCCCCATCGGAAATAAAGGTGTAGGTTTTATGAGTGATCCATTCGCCAAACCGGGCAGCAAGAAAACGTTCGGCTATGGCAGCTCCTACTGCTATAGCATGCCCCTGTCCGAGAGGTCCGGAAGTGTTTTCTATGCCACGTGCAGTGTCTCTTTCCGGATGGCCGGGAGTCGGGCTTCCCCACTGACGGAAATTCTTCAGGTCTTCAAGGCTGTAATGACCTGTAAGGCAAAGCACCGAATACAGCATAGGGGACATATGTCCGGGGTCAAGAAAAAAACGGTCGCGTAGAAACCAGTTCATATCGGAAGGATCGAAGTTCAGGAATTCGGTATAGAGGATATTTATAAAATCAGCACCTCCCATGGCTCCTCCCGGATGTCCCGATTTTGCTTTTTCAACCATTGCAGCGGACAGGATACGGATATTGTCAGAGGCTTTGTTTACCAGTTTTTTGTTCATTCTGAAATTATTTTGCGCCGGTTAGATAATTAGTATGTAAAAATAACTTTTTCATCAGATTTATGAACCGGTTTACAAGGTTTTTTTGATTTTTCCTTTTATAAAACCTGCTGAATTTTGCTGTTCTTTGTTGCGGGCAATAGAAATATTCCGGTTAAAAAAAGTAATTTTGCAGTTTATATCATCATACACCTTTTCAGGGAATGGCTTTACAGTGCGGAATAATAGGGCTTACCAATTCAGGGAAGACTACCCTGTTCAATTGTATGTCAAATACAAGGGCAGAGTCATCAACTTCTGCTTTCAATGCCACAAAATCAAATATCGGGATGGTTCGTGTTCCTGATAACAGGTTGTATGAGCTTGCAAAATTGCAACCCACCCGGAAGATCGTACATACCACAATTGAATTTGTTGATATTCCCGGACTGGCAAAGGGTGCCAGCCTGGGCGCGGGGGTAGGCAACAAATTTCTTGCCGATATCAGGAATACAGATGCCCTGATACATGTTCTCCGCTGCTTTGATGATGAAGCTCTGCCGCATATTGACGGATCCGTTAACCCTGTCAGGGATATGGAAACGGTTGACCTTGAGCTACAGGTAAGAGATCTGGAGTCGGTTGATAAAAAGATTGTGAAAACCGAAAAACTGGTTAAGGCGGGAGATAAGGCTGCAGGCAAAACACTTGAGGTTCTTTCTGTATACAAACAGCACCTGGAGTCATTCCGGTCAGCACGTTCGGTCAGGGTTGATGAAAAAGACAAGCAGCATGTATCAGATCTTTCCCTGCTTTCGGCCAAACCTGTTATCTATATTTGTAATGTTGATGAAGCTTCTGCCGTGAGTGGAAATAAATTCTCCCGGCAGGTTGAACAGGCACTGGAAGGAGAGGATGCGGAAGTTTTAATTGTGGCTGCCGGTGTGGAAGCTGATATTGCAGAACTCGAGAATGAAGAAGACAGGGTTGATTTTTTAAATGATGCCGGTTTGTCAGAGCCTGGTGTGAACAAGCTGATAAGGGCTGCCTACAGGTTACTGGATCTTCACACTTTTTTCACTGTCGGACCCAAAGAGATCAGGGCATGGACAATATCAGGAGGTATGACTGCCCCTCAGGCGGCAGGTGTTATACATAGCGATATGGAGAGAGGTTTTATACGTGCCGAGGTTATCAGATATAACGATTTTATAGCTCTCGGTTCTGAAGCGGCGTGCAGGGAAAAAGGCAAACTTTCAATTGAGGGCAGAAACTATGTTGTAAAGGACGGAGATTTATTAAATATTCGGTTCAATGTTTAATGCCCGGAGGCTTTTATTAACAGGATAGTTTCAGTATGAAGGGGTTTACGCTTAAGTTCGGTACCTGTCTCATTTTTATTATAGCGTCCGTAATATCTTCGGCTGCCCGGGATGGCTTTGTTAATGATACAACAATGGCCTGTAAATATCTGCGGGAAAGGGGAGAGGTATATTTTAGTTTCAAAGTGTCGCACGAAGAGATCAGCCGCTTCAGTTTAATCGTATCTGTTGATAATTATAAAGATGGCCTGGTATATGCATATGCCAACAAAAAAGAATTTGAGGCTTTCCTGGATGAATCTTTGGAGTTCACGGTTTACACTCCGCCGGGCGGGTGGTACAGGGATAAGCTCCCCTTAGAAAAAGAATTTGTAAGGGAAGATAATTCCGTTAAAGGTGAATGGGACTATTATCCTACATATACGGGTTATGTTGAAATGATGCAAGGTTGGGCAGATGATTATCCCGAACTGTGCGAATATATTGATGCAGGTAAGAGTGTGCAGGGGAGAAGTATTTTATTCATGAAAATTACGGGAAATAAAGATTATGATGATCCGAAACCCCGGTTCATGTATTCTTCAACCATGCATGGTGATGAGACGGTAGGTTATATTCTTATGCTGAGACTTATTGAGCATCTTCTTGAAAACTATCCTGACGATCGTCAGATTGAACTATTACTTGATAATATTGAGATATGGATAAATCCGCTTGCTAATCCCGATGGAACATATTATGGCGATGATTATGAAACTATTGAGACACCCAAAAGGTACAATGCAAATAATGCAGATCTGAACAGGAATTTTCCTGCTCTGGATGAACCTGATTACACAACCGGCAACCGGCAACCCGAAACAGTTATTATGATGGATATGATGGAGGCAAAAATGTTCAGTTTGTCAGCTAATATGCACGGGGGCGCAGAGGTAATGAACTATCCCTGGGATTACTGGGAAAGAAGACATGCCGATAATGACTGGTTTGAGTATATTTGCCGGGAGTATGCCGATACGGCCCAACATTACAGTCCTTCCGGATATATGACTTTCCTTGGAGGCGTTACAAACGGTTATGACTGGTACTCAATTTCAGGGGGAAGGCAGGATTATGTAACCTATTATACCGGGGGGAGGGAAGTTACCATGGAGATAAGTGAACAAAAACATCCGCCTCCAGGTGCATTGCCTGATTACTGGGAATATAACAGGCAGGCCCTTTTAAATTACATGGAACAAACCATGTTCGGAATAAGAGGCAGGATAAGTGATGCTGTTACCGGTGAAGCTTTGAAAGCAAAGGTGGAAATTTTGTCATATGATACTGATTCTTCCTGTGTTTTTACCGATGAATCGACCGGTTGGTATTTCAGGTTGTTGAAGCAGGATAGTTATGACATAAGAATCACATCTGAAGGATATTACAGCGATACAGTAAGAAGTTTTCCGGTGGAAGACCGGGTTATGAGCAGGCTTGATGTGCAGCTTGAGCCGGTTTTTACAGGCAGCCGTCTTTCCGATCCTTCTGAAAAGATATTGATTAATATCTTTCCGGTACCTTCCGGCAATATGATCAATTTAAGTATTGATTTACCGGTAACTTCCCGGGTGGAGATATTTCTTTATGATAATACGGGAAGGAGAATCAAATTGTTTTACAGGGGGCTAGTTGAGGGTGGAGGTGAAATTCTCTCCTTTGATACCGCCGGAATACCTTCGGGGGTATATATAATGAGTATTAAACATAACAACTCACTCGTAAGCAGAAAAATTTTAATTGTGAAAGCCCCATGAGCTGGCGTGCACAAAATGACATGAATTTGTAACACATTGTTAAACAACAGGCTAACTATACTTTATACGAATGACGAACCGGAAATAATGTTCAGGTATTCCGGTATGTTTTTTTATTATGATATTGAATATGTTACAGGATAATAGTGCAACTCTTTGTTCAAGGTTTATAATAGTTTTTTCGGTTACGGTTTTTTCTTTATGTTTTCCCCCTTCTTCCGGTTATGCTAAAGTATTAACCGACGATTCCCCCGATCTGATTGTGGGTATAGTTGTGGAAAATATGCGCTATGATTACCTTTCAAGGATGTGGGACCAGTTCGGCGATGACGGGTTCAGAAAACTTGTGTCGGAAGGAAGCTCATTTGCCAATGCACGTTATGATTATATTGTTAACCAGTCATCTGCCGGTTATGCAACCATTTTCACCGGGGCTAATCCGTCTGCACACGGAATAATAGCTGACAGCTGGTATGACAGGCTTAAAGAGGAAATACAGACCGGGGTGTTTGATGATAATGTATTTGCAGTTGGAGGATCATTTGCAAATGGCATGCGTTCGCCGGAAAGGATGCTGACCGGCACTTTTGGTGATGAATTGCGTATGGCGAGTGATTTCAGATCAAGGGTTTATTCTGTGTCCCTGAATGATGCAGCTGCTGTTTTATCCGGAGGTTTTTCAGCTAATGCTGCATGGTGGTTTGATGATATTACAGGTATGTGGATGACCAGCAGTTTCTATATTGATTCTTTGCCTTTATGGGTCAGGGAATTCAATTCTGGAAAGCTGCCCGATATTTACCTGGACAGGATATGGGAGCCTGAGCTTCCCTTTTCTTCATATTTCGGAATCGGGAAAAATGATACCCCCGGCACTTTCAGATATGATCTCAGGCGTATGTGGAGAAGGCATGGTGATTATGGCATCATACGTTCGGTTCCTCAAGGAAATACATTTACCAAGGATTTTGCATTAAACCTTATAGTAAATGAGCAGTTGGGTAAGAACGGCAATACCGATCTGATAATAATCGGTTTTTCCGCAACTTCTGAAATTGGCCGGCATTATGGCAATTTTTCGGCAGAACTTCAGGATGCCTATCTGAAACTGGATGGTGATATAGCTCATTTACTCGAATTTCTGGATGATCATTCAGGAAGATCCAATGTCCTTGTTTTTATGACTTCTGATAAGGCTTCTGCCTACCCGCCATCATATAACCGCTCTGCCCGTCTACCCGGAGGAACATTTAGTCCCGGTATGGCCGTTTCTCTGCTTCGGTCTTATATGGATATAAATTACGGACAGGCAGATTGGGTCAGTTTTTATAATGCCGGCATGATTTATCTTAATCATAAGCTGATAGAAGACAACAAAATTTCTCTCGATGATATACAAAACCGGGCCTCCAGGTTTCTGAACCAGTTTTCAGGCGTGGCCGGAACTGTAACGGAGGATGTGTTGCGCAGAAATTATTTTTCAGGAGGAATGACTGCCAGAATCCAGTCGGGTTTCCATTCCGGGCGTTCGGGAGATATAATGATTTATCTGCGGCAGGGCTGGCATGAAAGGAGCTTGTCGGGGGATCAGTTGAGCCTGATCTCTTACGACCAGCATGTACCGCTTGTATTTTACGGATGGAATATAGAAAGTAACAATTTCAAAAGGGAGGTTGGTGTGACCGATATTGCCCCTACCATCTCCCTTTTATTAAATATTCCCATACCACCGTTTGCTACGGGCAAGCCAGTTAAGGAACTTGTACATTAAACCTGTTCAGCAGGCAGACCCTGGCACCGGTATTTTACCAGCCGGGGATGAAGTTAATTCCGAACACCCCTGATCTGATTCCTTCCCTCTGGAAAGGGAGAGCATAATATGGCTCGAGTATTAATGCGCCGAAAAGATTAACTCTCAGGGAAACACCAGTGCTGAAAAACGGGAAGCGCCTGTCTGTGCTAAAATTATTTATATCAAGAGTGGGCCTGGTATTTTCTGTCCATGCCACCCCTGCATCAAAAAACAGCGCCAGCTCGGTAAACAAAAATCCCGATTTGATAACTGCAAGCTGCTCGGGGCCGGTGAATGGCAGTCTGATTTCAATATTTGCAACTGCTATCCTGCTTCCGATAAGATCATTTATCGAAAAATCCCTGCTATTCAGAACCTGCTGCAACTGATTTGACCCGTACCCTCTTAGAAAGCTGTACCTGGGATCTCCCAGGTAGAGTGGATAAAAAATATTTCTTTCCTCCGCAGTGGGGCCGTAACGTCCGCTATGATAAAGCCTTAGTGCAAAGCTGAGTGGATTCTGGAAATAGTAATGCCTGTAATCTGTCAGTACCTCAAAAAACTTGACCTGGCCGAAATACTTGCTGCCCTGCACCCTGTACCTTTGCCCCCTCATTGGCGAGGCCATGCCAAAATAGGAGTTGTCACCTACATAAGCCAGTTGGGCTCTCCCCAGATTAAAGCCGGGAGGGGTGTCAAGATTTCTGTCTATTGACTGTCCGAGGTATCTGCCAAATTGGTCATAATAATTGTTATATTTGTCTATGCGGTAATAGTAACGAGCAAATGAAGCCCCTCCCTCAATCCGTCGTGACATGGAGAATGGATAATAGGCAAAGCCTGCCAGCTGGTCCTCAAAAATCCTTTGGTTAACCAGTGCATAGTTCAAAATATTCGGGTCATCTGGATGCGGACTCAGTTCCATATAGGCAAAACGATAGGGTATATGGGAAAGCGACCCGCCCCACTTGATCTTTCTCTTTTGGTTCAGGTAGTTTCCCATACCGCCAAAATCGTATATCTCACCATTTACCATAACAGCTGCAAAGAGCGTTTGATTGCCTAGTATGTCTGAAAAAAGCATATTCACTCCTCCTGCCATACCGGTACCGTAATAACTGCTTACTGAAACTCCAACACCGGTATTCCCGATATAATCAAGCTGGAATTTTGGCCTGTAGGGTTGAACATTGAATGAATCAGCATGATATTTTATGTATTTATCATTGTCGTCAATATTATTGTCGACTATATTCACAGCAACACGTTGAAAAGGTGGTAAGGTGGCTGCAAGCATATCAACCGTTCCCGGATCAACCTGAACTTCACTGAAATCATCGGGCATAGCTGAATATATGGTATGATTGCCGCTCATGTAATACGAATAGGTAATCATTCCCGTTTCCCTGGCAATGCTGATGGCGGGTGAAAGAGCTGTTATACCACTGATGCCGGTGGGATAATTTGTTGCCCTGTATACATCACTGGTTTCAAAATCATAACGGTACAGGTTCCTGAAACCATCACTGTTGGATAGAAAATAAACTGATTGCCCATCTGCCGAAAATACCGGGTTAACGTTATCCGCACCTCTGAATACAGGGAGAACTCGAATTTCATTATTGTTTTGGGTATCGATATAGCCCAGGTTCATTTTGTAATTTATATTTCCGGAAGGGTCTCCCGGCTGCTTCCTGTCAGTGGCGAAAACAATGTAACGGCCGTCGGGAGACCATGAGGGGTGAATGTATGAATGGGCGTCATTTGTTATCCCGGTGACCTCTTCTGAGTCAATATCATACAGATAAAGATTGTTCCTTCCCTTTACAAGACCGGTCATTACCAGATTTTTCCCATCGGGCGACCAGGAAGGATTATTTAAAAATGGTACTCCGGGGATGCTTATTTCCCTGGTTTTGCGTGGCCGGTTAATGTCGGCAATGAGGATCTGGCTTTCTCCTTTTTTTACGGCAACATATGCAAAATAACGGCTGTCGGGCGACCATGTTCCCATTGATTCAAGAAAGTTGTATCCGTCAATATCGGTGTCCCTTGTGGAGCTTGTTAATGTCCTGGTTATTTTACCATCTTCGGTACCTGCTATGAACAGATCGAGGGTGAATACATTTTTTTCTGAGAAGAATGCCACATATTCGCCATCAGGACTGACAGATGGAGAAACATTCATATTGCCGGCAGTTTCTTCAAAGATTAATTTTCTGCCCGACATTTCACTGCTGGTGTTCTGCAGCAACTCCTCATAATGCATTCTGAAAGATGACTGCCATATGTCGGAAAATGCGTTAGCCCTCACTTCAAGAACATTTTCTATTGCCCTTTCGTATCCCCATTTTGCAGTTTCCCTGAAAAGGGGAGATATTATGGTATCACCCCAGGTTCTGGCAACAAAAGCCCAGAATGCATGTCCGTAGCGGTAGGGGAAATATTTGTATCCGGAACTCATCTCCTTCAGGGTGGGGAAGTCGTCGTTAATTATTGCATCACGCATCCACATGGCAGTATTCGCATCCACACTTCCTATTGATAAATATTCTGCCATCCCCTCAATCATCCATAAAGGCAGATTTCTTAAATTATACATGCCAATAGTATCCTTCCTGAGAAGCTCGTTAAACTGGAAAGCGTGAACAAGCTCGTGACCCAGCACATGATCGGTCTGGGCATTTGTTTCAAGGACAGGAAAAACAACCCTGTTCTTAAGTGATTCGGTAACTCCTCCGGTACCTATACCTATCAGGCCGCTGATAGCTGTGGTTTGCTGGAAATCAGGATGATTCTGATAAATAATCAGAGGATTATGTTCCTTAATGGTATCATTCAGTGCCCTGGAATGCCGGTAATACCATTTTTCACTCATCCCGGCAATTTCCTGAATCAGGGAATCATCATCAAAGTAATGGTATATCTCAAAATTGGGAGTTTTATAAACTTTGAAGTCAAAGGTTTTATAACCAGGCTTTGTACGTCCAAATCCCTGTGCAATTAAATCGCCTCCCGACAAAAAGAAAATCAGGAGTATCAGTAATCCTGAAAAGCTTATCATACTCCTTCCTGATAATCTGTTTCTTGAATTTATCATAACCTGGAATTATATATAATAAAAACGGGAAATTTATTCAACCAAGTAATATAATACCAAATTGTATGCCAAATATTCCATTACGAAAACACAGATAGTGAGATAAAAAAGTCTCTGTAAAACACAATGGTCCCTGCTGCAAACAAAAATTATGGCACCTATATGGTAAAATAACAAAAAATTAACGGACTTTGTTTATCATTAGTATTGTTAATCCCGAATAATGTTTAATAAAAAAAGTTAAAAATTAAACAAACGACAGGATTAATGATTATCTTTCCGGGACCGGATGAATTTTATTTTTCTTTTTTGAATTCAATATCTTTCTCAGCGATGTTTATTTTAACAATGTGGTAGGGCTGGGTCAGTGCCATAGTTACCATTTCTCCCGGTTCAGGTGATTCTGTTTCTATAATTGCAGTTATTTTACCTTCATGTTCTTTAATATTACTTATTTTAATGCTGTATCCCCCGGTTGATCTTGTTCCCATAAATACTGCAAGTATGGTTTCACGGGAAAAATCAATATCCGGCAATGCCGGTTGCGGATAAAATCCATGGTGAAGTTTCTTCCAGAGAGCGTTCCATTCTTCTTTCCTGTTAATAACAATATTTTTACCCTTCTCAATTCCGCAATAATTTCCTCCTGCCACACGTGTGATTTCAATCTTTTGCATATTGCTGCTCAATTCATCTGTGTCACGGACTTTTCTTAACTGGCATCCTGAAAACATAATCAGGCAGGCCAATGGTAAAAATGAAAAAATAAGAACCCGTTTATTAATCGATTTCAAAGGTTTCACCACTATTAAGAAGATCATCGACACATTTTATATTAGATAATTCCCTGGCTGATTCTATCTGAACTTCCACCATGTCGTCATAGGTCTCAAACTCTGCCGACCTTATCACTCCCAGTGCGACAGGCAGATCCGGCGGTTCCATTTTGCCAAGCATGCGGTGCACACCGGGGTTTTTTTCATATTGATCGTGTACCAGTATATCATCCATTGTGACCCCGTTAAGTCCGACAATTACCCCCTGAAGTTTTGTGCCTTTGAGTTGAATGCCTTTTTCCCTGTTTTTTCCGTAAAGCATGGGTTCTCCGTGTTTAAGATGAAGCTGGTAATCGTCCCTTGTCTCTTTGTCTGTTATCTGGGCGTGAGTTTTATCGGCAAATATGACACAGTTCTGCAATATTTCAATCACTGATGTTCCGTCATGCCTCGCTGCCTCGAACATTACCTCGGCCATCATTTTGATATTTGAATCCACTACCCGTGCAAAGAAAGTTCCTTGTGCACCCATAACCAGTCCCGCAGTTACAAAAGGATGTTCAATGGTTCCGTGGGGTGATGTTTTGGTAAAACTGCCTATTGGGGTTGTAGGGGAGTACTGCCCCTTTGTAAGACCATATATCTGGTTATTGAACAAAAGAATATTTACATCAATGTTCCTTCTGATGATATGTATGAAATGATTCCCTCCAATAGCCATTGAATCGCCATCGCCGGTGGCGATCCAGACACTGAGACCGGGATTGGAAAGTTTGACCCCTGTGGCAATCGCAGCTGCCCTTCCGTGAATCCCATGAAATCCATATGTGTCAAGATAATAGGGAAACCTTGACGAGCATCCGATTCCTGATACAAACATAAAGTTTTCCTTTTTATATCCAATATCCGGAAAAACCTTTTCCACAGCTTTAAGAATGGCATGTGCACCGCAGCCGGGACACCATTTTACCATCTGGTCACTTATAAAATCTTCTTTTTTAAGCTCTACTTCTGAAGGTGTTATTCTGTTGTTTATCATAGCTGCTCCTGGTCAATTATTTGATTGAATCTATCTTCCAGCTCTTTTATAAAAAATGGCAATCCCTGAATTTTATTGTATTGCAGGAATTTTATTTCAGGAAATTCTATTCGCAGATATTTTACAAACTGTCCGTTGTTAAGTTCACAAACTACAACTTTTTTATATCTTTTCAGTATCTCCCTTGTGTTCAGGGGAAGAGGCATTATATGGTTGAAGTGGGCATGCCCTATCTTTTTGCCCTCATTCTGCATCTTTTTTATAGTTGTTCTTATTGATCCTTCCGTACCTCCCCAGCTAACGACCAGCAGGTCTCCTGTTTCATCACCCATAATTTTCTGCATGGGTAACTTTTCCGCCACCTTTTTAACTTTGGCTTCTCTTGTCTGTACCATTAATTCGTGGTTGTGGGGATCGGTCGATACTGATCCATTTATATCCGTTTTTTCAAGTCCCCCGATCCTGTGTCTCAATCCCTCTGTGCCTGGTATTGCCCATTGTCTTGCAAGTGTTTCAGGATTGCGTTTGTAGGGTTTGAAACTCTTGTCATTTGCCATGGCAAGGGGAGGGTTTATTTCTGGCAGCTCAGATACTTTTGGTATCCTGAAGAGCTCTGAACCGTTTCCAAGATATCCGTCTGTGAGCAATATTACCGGGGTCATATGTTCCATGCTGATCTTTGCAGCTTCATATGCATAATAGAAACAATTTGCCGGTGTTGATGCTGACATGATTATTGCCGGGCACTCTCCGTTTCGCCCGTAAAGGGCCTGGAGCAGGTCGGATTGTTCAGATTTTGTTGGCATACCGGTGGAGGGGCCTGCCCTTTGTACATTTACAATAACAAGCGGCAGCTCCGTCATGACTGCCAGGCCTATTGCTTCTGATTTAAGGGAAAAACCCGGTCCGGAGGTTGATGTAACTGCCAGTGAACCGGCAAAACTTGCACCAATTGCAGAACATATACCGGCAATTTCGTCTTCTGCCTGGAAAACTTTGATACCTAAAGCTTTTTGTTTTGCCATCTCCATCAGGATCTCCGTTGCCGGTGTGATGGGATAAGAACCCAGGAAAAGCTTACGTCCTGAACGTTCTGAGGCAGCCATTAAACCCCATGCAGTTGCTACATTACCTGATATATTGCGGTATTTCCCTTTTTTGAGCTTTGCCCTGGGTACCTTGTAGGTTGGCCTTATGGCTTCAAGGGTGTCGGCAAAGTTATATCCTGCAGTCAGTATTAGTTTGTTTATTTCCAGTACCTCAGGTTTGGAATTAAATTTCCCTTCAAGAAATTTATATGTTGTTTCAAGACTCTGGTTCAGCAGATAGGAAACAATGCCCAGTGCAAACATATTTCTGCTGCGGTCGGCTGATTTGGCACCAATATTATGATTAGCGAGGCTTTCGCGGGTCATATCTGTGATAGGGGCACTGATCAGTTTATACAGATCCAGACTGCCGTCCTGAAGGGGATTGGACTGGTAACCCGATTTTTCAAGTGCTTTTTCATTGAAAGTATCGGAATCGACAATAATAATGCCTCCGGGATTAACCCATTTGAGATTGGTTTTCAAGGAGGCAGGATTCATCGAAACCAATATATCGCACATATCTCCGGAGGAGAATATCTTCTCGCTGCCGATCTGAACCTGAAATCCTGAAACACCGGCAAGTGTATTGTGAGGTGCTCTGATTTCAGCCGGATAGTCCGGGAAAGTGAAAAGATCATTGCCCAGAACAGCAGCAGTATCTGAAAAAAGTGTTCCTGCAAGCTGCATTCCATCACCTGAGTCACCAACGAATTTAATGACAACCGCGTCTTTTTCTTTATATTCAGATTGTTTGCTCATTATTAAGAAATATTGGCAGATTTATTTATTGTTTTGACATTTTTATTAAATAATGGCAGAAACTTTTAAACCCTATTGTTAAACTAATAGTGTTAAATGTTTGAAAATAAATAAGTAAATATCAATTACAAAAGTACTATTTTCTGATATATTAAAATATGAAATGTACATGAATTTTTTTAATCCGAAAATACACACAGACGGATGAAAAAAATTCATGGGAAAGCGCAGCGGTTCCTTCTGTAAGTCAAAATTTTGTATTTTCTGAACAAAATTTTGGCTACTTTTATTACAGGAGAAATGTACATGAATTTCACATCAATTTTATAATGCAAGAGGGACTTTATCTGCATTTGAAATCGACGAAGTCAATTTTTTTTCATCTGTTTTTGCCTTTGAGGGGTGATAATTGTTTTTGTGTTAAATTATTTCCGGCGCTTTTTTTTTGATTGAAAAAACAGGAACTTTGCCATAAATTATATGGTATGGCTCTGATCAAATCGGTAAGAGGATTTTCACCTGTTTTTGGGAAGGATTGTTATCTCGCCGATAACTGCACTGTGATAGGCGATGTTATAACAGGTGACAAATGCAGTATATGGTTTAATGCTGTTGTAAGGGGGGATGTAAACTCTATACGTATTGGAAACAGAGTTAATATCCAGGATAACGCAATATTGCATTGTACCTATGAAAAAACCACCATTAATATAGGCAATAATGTTTCGATCGGGCATAATGTTATTATTCACGGTGCCGGCCTGGAAGATAATGTACTTATCGGTATGGGGGCAATTCTTATGGATGATGTGTTTGTCGGCACAAACTCAATAATTGCCGCAGGAGCAGTTTTACTTGAAAATACACGTGTTGAGCCGGGGAGCATTTACGGAGGTGTTCCCGCCCGACGGATAAAGGGAGTAGATGAAAAACAATTCAGGGAAATGATCGGGAGAATATCAAAAAATTATGTCAGGTATTCTGATTGGTACAGGGAGTAGTACCCGCGATTATTTCCACAGGTCAACCTTTTCAATGTTGATTTCCTTCTCGAAGAATATTCCGGCAATCTTTTCAAAATATTCAGTATAATCTGAAACAAAAAAGCCGTCGGCTCTTCCGGCATTTTTACCTGAAAGTTTCCCGGACTCAAGAATGCTCCGCAGATGTTCGGCAACTATCATTGCAGAGTCAATTACTTCAACCTTAAAATCATAATATTTTCTTATCTGATTCCTGATGACGGGATAATGTGTACAGCCAAGGATAAGGGTCTGAATGCCTGCAAGTGATTTATTTGACAGGTAAGCCCTTATAATTGCATTGCTTATATCATCATATACAAATCCTTCCTCGATCATCGGGACCAAAAGAGGCGTTGCCAGTGACGAAACTTGTACATCAGTTGAAATATCTGCAATTTTTTTTTTGTATGCCCCCGAGTTTATTGTGTTTTTAGTTCCGATGATGCCAATATGTGACTCCGGATGCATCTTAACTACCCTCTCTACAACAGGGTCAATAACATTTATTGCAAGAGCCCTGTCGTCAGTATATGAAATAAGATCATTCCAAACGGTAGCTGATACGGTATTACAGGCTGCAAGTATTACTTTGCATTTGTGCTGCAATAAAAAGTCGGTTATCTTTTTACTGTAATGCAGAATTGCATCAGGCGACTTATCCCCGTAGGGAAGATGGGCCGTGTCACCAAAATAAATAATTGATTCACCGGGCAGCAGTTGTTTTACAGCTGAGGCAACGGTCAACCCTCCGACACCGGAATCAAATATGCCAACAGGCCCGGATGACTCAAAAGCCATATATAATCAAGCTATTATTTTATTGTTAAAA
This sequence comes from Bacteroidales bacterium, assembly GCA_046483315.1. Classification (GTDB taxonomy): domain Bacteria; phylum Bacteroidota; class Bacteroidia; order Bacteroidales; family PUMT01; genus PXAP01. The sequence continues at coordinate 149,596 of JAWODJ010000058.1, forward strand.
CGGCCGGATATCCCTGTTCTGTCCTCTGGCAGAAAAAACCACCATGCATTTATGCAGGTGGTTCTGCCTTAACAGACAATGATCAGCAGGGGGAATTTTACAATTCAAGCCTTTCTCTTACAAATGGAAGTATATCCTCACTCTCGTCGCTGAAATAGAGAATGGAATTGGCATCAATATCGAAGACATAAATGTAGCCTCTTTCCCTTGCTACTTCAGAGATAACTTTTTCTATTTTTTCAAAGATCGGTTGTATAAGCTCCATTTCTCTTTGCTGAAGATCTTCCTCTGCGCCTGCCTGAAACTCCTGTATCCTGGTCTGCAGTTCTCTTAATTCCCTTTCCCTCAATTGCCTGACTACACTGGTAAGTGAATCCTGGACTTCCATGTAGTTTTGTAACTTATTGTTGTATTCAACCTGCAGCTTTTCAAGTTCTTCTCCAAGGCTCTGGGCTTCGCGCTGAAGCTCTCTCTGTGCGGCCTCTCTTTCAGGCATCAGGTTGAGCAGCCGGGATGAATTAATATGTCCGAATTTTACTGTTTGCGAGTGGACAACAGGACCTGCCATCAGCAGTGCGGCAATAAAAAGTAATTTAAGTACATTTTTCATTTTCCTAAGGTTTAATAATTATTTTTATAGTATTAGTTGGTATATCCCAGTTTTTTAAGTACATCGTCGCTTACATCATTCCGGGGATTGGTATAGAGCATTGTCGGTGAATTGGCAGTGTCAAAGATAACAGCAAAATTCCCTTCACTTGCAATTTCCTCCACTGCATTGTAAATCCTGTCCTGGATTGGTCTGATCAACTCTTCCTGGTTTTTAAAAAGTTCACCTTCCGGACCGAAATATTTTCTCTGCAGATCTGCTGCCTCAGCTTCTTTGTTTACAATCTCATCTTCTCTTTTCTTCCTCATCTCTTCACTCATCAGGACCCTGTCGTTCTGGTAGCTTCTGTAAAGAGCCTCTACCTCCTGGTAAATTGCTTCAATCTCTTTCTGCCATTCTTCAGAAAGTTTGTCCAGTTGTTCCTGGGCTGCATTGTAGGCCGGGATATTGCTTAAAATATATTCACTGTCAACATATGCAAATCGCTGGGCAAAGCCGGTCGGAGCAGATGCAATAAAGATAAAAACAATAAATAATACTGAACGGATAATCTTTCCATATTTAGGAATTAATGAAATATTATCCGGAAAAACCTTGTCATGCAAAGTTATATTCAGGGAGAGATTTGATTTTTCCATAGTAATTATTTTGAGTAATGATTAAAATTGCTGGCCAAGAACAAAATGGAACTGACCTTTATTTGCCCCGGGCCTGCCCGGAATATCATCGAAACCGTAGGCCCAGTCTATACCAAGGAGCCCGAACATAGGCAAAAATGCCCTGAGGCCTATGCCTGCTGAGCGTTTTATGGCAAAAGGGTTGAATTCATTGAAGTCATACCATGCATTACCGGCCTCAACAAATACAAGGGGATAAATAAAGGCATTAGGATTGGTTGAAACAGGATATCGCAACTCCATGTTGAATTTATTGTAGATGTTACCTGCTTTGTTACCACTCCTGATTGGTGTCAAAGAACCGTTTTCATAACCTCTCAGACCTATGGTCTCTCTGCCGTACAGGTTGTATCCCGACATTCCGTCTCCTCCAAGATCAAAACTTTCGAACGGAGAGGGGCCAATATCTTCATTAAAGTAGCCAAGCATTCCGAACTGTGCTGATGTACTCAATACCAAATTTCCTGCCAAACTGGTATACCAGTTTCCTTTAAATGTCCATTTATGATATTCTATCCACTTATATCTCTCTGTAGATGGCATTTCTGAATAGTCTTTATTATTGATCAGAGAGTAGGGCGGAGTGATTTGAAGGGTCAGGTTGAAGGAATTGCCTCTGCGAGGATAGATTGGCTGGTCAACTGAATTTCTTTCAAAACTGGTTCTCAGGCTTAGATTGTTTGAGATGCCATCCTGAAAAAGGAATTGTCCGAACCAGTCATCCAGCACATAATTCTGGAAACTCAACTCGTTGTAAAGTGTAAAGAAGTCATCGGGCCAATTAAGTCTCCTGCCCATTCCAAGTGATGCCCCGGATATTTTTATTGAAGACCAGTCCTGCACATTCCTGTTATACCTGTTGGTTTGTATAGTGTGAAACACTGAGAATGACAGAGAATTTGGTTTTGTCCCTCCAACATAGGGTTCAACAAAGGTGAGGTTGTAGGCCTGGTAATAGCTGCCGTTGGACTGGGCACGGATGCTCAGGGTCTGTCCGTCACCCGAAGGTAAAGGTCTCCATGCATCTTTTTTAAAAAAGTTTTTTGTTGAAAAGTTGGAAAAACGAACTCCAAGGGTACCTATAAGCATACCTGCTCCCCAGCCTCCTGAGATTTCAAGCTGGTCGTTGGCTTTTTCCTCAACACTATACTCAATATCAACTGTCCCGTCTTCCGGATTAGGAATAGGGTTTACTTCAAGTCTTTCTGGGTCAAAATGTCCCAGGTTTGCCAGCTCCCTGTGAGAGCGTATCAGTTTGGTCTTGCTGAAAAGCTCACCGGGTTTGGTTCTCAATTCCCTGCGGATCACATGCTCATTTGTTTTTGTGTTCCCTGTAATAAAAACCCTGTTAATGGTGGCCTGCTCTCCTTCACGAATTCTCATCTCCAGATCTATAGAGTCATTATCAATACGCTGTTCGACGGGGTTAACGGTAAAGAACAGGTATCCGTCGTCCAGGTAAATAGAACTTACGGCATCATCATCTAATCTTAATCTGTTTTCAAGTTTGGTCTGGTCATACACCTCTCCTTTTTCGATGCCAAGGACGGCGGACAGGTATTCGGAAGGGTATTTGGTGTTCCCTACCCAGTTAATATCCCTGAAGTAATAGCGGTTTCCCTCATCCAGCCTGATAGCCAGATTTATACGGTTCTCACTTATTGCATAAATACTGTCAGAGACTATGGTGGCGTCACGAAAACCATTTTCGTTATAGAAAGTAAGAAGACTTTCCTTATCCTCGCGAAAATCGGGGCCGACAAATTTTGATGCCTTGAAAATATTCAGATTTCTTTTCTTTGTATTTTTCATAACCCTCCTCAGCCTCCCGTCGGTAAAATGCTCATTGCCGATGAAATATATATCTGCGATTCTCACTCTTTCATTTTTGTCTACGTTGATTGTTAATCTTACGCGGTTTGGCAGTGACGGGTCATCTTCCCGGAAGATTTCAATGGATGTATTGAAAAACCCTTTCTCAATAAAATGTTTTTCGATAATATCTTTTGTGTTGTTAAGGGTGTTTTCAGTAATAAGGCTGCCACTGCGGAGTTTTATCTTTTCTTCAATATCACTTAATTCAGACCTTCTTAATCCTTCTATATTCAGTGTTGAGAGCCTTGGCGGCTCCTGCAGAAATATATCCAGATCTATCTCCATTCCTTCAGTTCTTGTAGCAGTGATCTTAACATCGGAAAAAAGACCCTGATCCCATAGCTTCTGAATGGCCTGGGTAATATCATCACCGGGAACGGTTATCCTTTTACCGGTTTGAAGACCTGAAACGTTCCTGATCACAATCGGATCAAGATGCTGAAGACCGGAAACCGTTACATCGCGAACTATATATTCTCCGGGCCTTGAATAGTCAATTACCGGCAGTGAGTCATATCCACTCTGTGCCGCAACATCCGGGAGGATGCATAATGCAATAATCAGCAGGCAGAAATTTGATGTCAATCTATTTATTAAGAACATATTTGCTAATCACATTTTAGTTGTTCACTTGTTTTCCCAAAACGCCTTTCCCTTTTCTGATAATCAATAATTGCCTTATGAAGGTCGTTCTTTCTGAAATCGGGCCAGAGTGTCGGTGAGATATATATTTCGGCGTAGGCAATCTGCCACAAAAGGAAATTGCTTAGCCTGTATTCCCCACTTGTCCGTATAAGCAATTCCGGATCAGGGATATCTCTTGTTGCTAAATAATCTGAAAAAACCTTTTCATCGATTAAATTCCTGTTAAGTTTTCCGGATGCAATATCTTCTGCAATATGCTTTGCTGCCTCTGTAATTTCCCACCTTGCCCCGTAGCTGAGGGCAACTATAAGTGTCAGGCCATCGTTTTCTTTCGTTCGCCCTGTTACTTCATCCAGTTTTTCTACAATGTAACCCGGCAGACTTTCCATGTCGCCGATAACCAATAAACGGACATTGTTTTTAATTAGTGTTTCTGTTTCCGAATTAATCGTTGACATCATCAGATTCATAAGAGCATCTATCTCTTCTTTGGGCCTGCACCAGTTCTCTTTGGAGAATGCATAAAGCGTAAGATATTTTACACCCAGTTCTCCGGCACATTCAATAGCTTCCTTGACTGCTGTAATACCGTTCTGATGACCGAAGATTCTGTGAGAACCTCTTTCCCTTGCCCATCGGCCATTACCATCCATGATGATGGCAATATGGCAGGGTATTCTTGATTTATTTATTTTATCCTTAAGCTCTGTCATAAACAATATGATCATTAGTTCCAGTAAGCCGGACAGTCTCCCTTGCGTTCAAAGGGCTTAATGGTTATGAAAAATCCGGCCAAAGATACCCAATCATTGTTATGAACCAAAGAGGGTGAATTAAATTGTCCAAAACTTTTTACGCCATCAAGATCATCTGAAAAACTTTTCTTCAAAATCCATTCCATTCCTAAAGTCACTTTCCTGCTGAGCCCGTATTTTATTCCTCCCCCGAAAGGCAAATTTAAATAATTTGCTGCAGGTAATCCCGATTGCGGAATGAATGTATATGCCAGTCCGGCGGTAATATAGGTGGTAAAAGGCCTGTCGAAAATTGTTACTTTAAATGGCTTGAAATTAAATTCACCCTGGAAAGAAAAATCATAAAAATTGTTAACAAAGGCTGCCTGCCTGGTTTGATGGAGAACATTGCCAAAATCCAGATCATCTCCCCTGATCTTGCCGTAGTTCAGATTTGCTCTTACTGAATAATGGGCATCAATATTGTATTTTACCATGGCTCCGAAAGCAGGTGACGGACTGTAAAAATGCAGTGATGTATTAATATCGCCTATATAATAAGAGGTGCCGGCAAATATTCCGATATCAAGGTCATCTGTGGAGAATGACCTGAGGGGATAAATAATCAGCATAAGAATTATGGCAGCTGTTCTCATTTTATGTATATTCCTTAACAGAAAAGCATTTCAAATAGTCACCATTTTTGGAGGACGTAGAATCCCGGGGATACATTCATTTTATTTTCAGATTATTCATCCTGTATACCAGCTGCAGATTGGTCAGGTAATATATATCATTGGAAGTTGCTGTAGGACTGGTAAAACCATCAAGGTAGTCATTAAGGGAATACCGTCCTCCAATTTCCAATCCGATATCCATCCTGTTACTTATACCAATTTTTATTCCCGCGCCGGCAGGCAGAACCATAGTGACCATCCCGTGATCAATATTGTCTCTTTCCCTCCGCTCTTTAAGGTTTTCATTTGGTATGACGTGATATACTAATGCCCCGGCACCTCCGAAAATATAAACCGAAAACGTGCCGTAATTCCGTACAAGGCCGCGCCGGTTAACTCCGCTTAATACCCTGATATCCTTTACCGGAAAGAATTCAATCCTGGCAGCAGTTTCAAGAATTACTGAATTAAAAATATAAGCCCTGCTTTCATTTCTTCCGCCTTCATCATTTCCGCTCAGCCATCCCAAAGAAAGACTTCCGTTAAAAGCCAGGTAATCATTCTGAAAATATCTCAATCCTGCACCCGCACCGGGCCGGGTTCTTAAAATATCAAGGTCTTTAAGACCGTACAGGTTGTCGTTATCAGCTGTTCCGCCTATATCACCAAAATAACTTGCTGTTACTATGCCTCCGTAAAACTCGTAGGGTTTTGTCCTCCAGCTCTGTCCCGGTAAAGGGAGAGAACAAAAGAGCAGCATTATAAAAGGCCATAAAACTTTTATTTGCATATTTTTCGGTTTAAAGTATCACAAATTTAACGAAAAATTATGGTTATATTATATAAAGTATTTCCATGATGCTGATTATTAAAATAATGATATACGGCATTTGAAATCAATTTCAGACCGGATATAAATTCCACACCTTCTTTCTTGTTCGGTAAAATGCATTAATAGCAGGTATATAATTGATATCCGCTATCTTTTCTTTTAAATCAGTTTCTTTTATCTGCTCCCCACATAAGCTTATTCCTTATTGTTGTATAGAAATCCTGGTGTTCAAGTTTTACCAGGGATATGTCAAAATCTGACCTTTGCAGCACAATCTCTGTTTCTGTTGATAAGAGGGCAGACCTGGAATCCATTGACAGTAAGAATTCTTTGTTCCTGCTTTTTACTTTCAGTCGGACTATATTGTTATCGGGTATGACTATTGGTCTTACAGTAAGATTATGTGGTGCAATAGGTGAAATTATAAATCCTCCGGTATCGGGCGAAAGCAGGGGACCTGCCACGCTCAGGGAATAAGCAGTGGAACCGGTGGGAGTCGATATGATAAGTCCGTCAGCCCAGTATGAATTCAGGAAATGATCGTTTAACCAGGCCTGAATGGTTATCATTGCCGTATCTTTTTTCTGAAGAGTGAATTCATTAAGTGCAAAACCAAAATCTCCGAATATCTCACCTGCTGAATGCAGTTTGAGCAGACTCCTTTTTTCAATACTGTACTCACCTTTAAGTATTGCATCAATTGATGTTTCAATATCGCCGGCTGCTATGTTTGCCAGAAAACCCAGCTTCCCGCTGTTTATTCCCATAATGGGTATCCCGGAATCCCTTATAAGGGTAATGGTTTCCAGAATTGTTCCGTCACCGCCGATTGAAAAAACAAAATCACTTTTCCTGTCAAGGTCTTTATAGGAATTGAACAGATCATCGGGCTTGTGATCAATTCCCGCTTCATTGCGCATGAAGTTGTAAAATGGTTCGTATATACTTATTTTAATATTACTGGCTTTGAGGCGGGCAAGAAGTTTTTCTGCAAATCCCCTGAAATGTCTGCCAAATTGCCTTCCATAAATAGCTATTTGCATTCCGGAAAAGTTTAGATGTTTAGATAGCGCATAAACTGTTCATACCTGTTCCTGTAAAAAGTGTCAAGATTCTCATCATCCATAAAGGAAGCCTTGATATTATAGCTATACCGCTCAAATGTTTTAATAATGGAGGTTATATCTGTTTTATTAACCTTAATAGTGACCTCCATCTGTGTGCTCTGGTCTGTATTTGTAACATAGAGGCTTAAGATTTTTGCATTGTTTCCTTCTACTATCTGCGCTATCTGGCTGATTGAATAGTCGTGATGGTTCATCTCAAGCACTATTAGACCACCCGGATCCCTGACAGCGGCAAGTGTGGCAAAATGTGCCAGAAGGTCAGACTGCCCGATAAGGCCGGTATAATTTTTATTTTCATCCAAAACAGGTACAACAGTAAGTTTTAGCCGGGAAATGATTTTTATTACGTCGTAGATATGCTGACCGGAATACACGTAGGGGCTGAAAAGAGAGAGCTTATGATTTCCTATGGGCTCGTCAATCATTCCAAGGTCATATATGTCAGAATCTGAAATAAGACCCAGGAACTCTTTGTCATTAACAATCGGCAGATGAGATACCCGGAATGTTTCCATCCAGCTAAGGGCACGACCCCCCGTATCTGAAGTCTTCAGTGCGGGAATTACATCCGACATAAAATCTCTTGCAAGCATACCTTTTTTATTATGGTAAATAAGCACTATTTTTGCACTCTCTCTTAAAAAGGTACAAACAATATGCCATGACAAGATTAAGTGTAAATATAAATAAAATTGCCACACTCAGAAATGCAAGAGGAGGAAATATTCCCAATGTCATTAAGGCAGCGGTTAATTGCCAGAGGTTCGGTGCAGAGGGAATTACCGTGCATCCCCGTCCGGACGAGAGACATATACGTTACCAGGATGTGAGGGATATAAAACCTGTTATTAAAACAGAGTTCAATATTGAAGGATTCCCCTCCGAATCTTTTATTGACCTTGTTTTGTCTGTTATACCTGACCAGGTTACACTTGTGCCGGATCCGCCGGGTGCAATTACTTCAGACAAGGGGTGGGATACAATTAATGAAGAGGCTTTTTTGTCTGATGTAATTGCCATGTTTAAGTCCCGCAATATCAGGACTTCCATCTTTACAGGCACTGAGATTAAAATTATTGAGCATGCCAGGAAAACCGGAACCGACAGAATTGAACTTTATACGGAACCATATGCAAAACAATATCATTCTAACCGGGAGGAGGCATTAAAGCCATTTGTAAATGCTGCTATGATTGCCGGCGAGATGGGTCTGGGACTGAATGCCGGGCATGATCTGGATCTTTGTAACCTCGGTTATTTTGCTGAGAATATACCGGGTTTACTCGAGGTATCCATTGGGCATGCTCTTATTTCGGATGCTTTGTATTACGGACTTGAGAATACAATTCAGATGTATCTGCGGCTACTGAAATAATCTGGTTTTGCAGTGTGTAAGTCTGCAAAATTCATAATTAGTATTCAGTCATATTGATTTTGCCACTCTATAATCAGATTTTCAGAAGTATAACATGAAATTATTTTACAGAAAGTTCGGTTCAGGCAAACCAATGATAATATTGCACGGACTCTATGGCTCGTCTGATAACTGGGTAAGTATAGCCAGGGAGCTTGCTTCAGATTTTGAGGTTTTTCTTGTTGATCTTCGGAATCATGGCAAATCACCTCATGATGATAGGCATAATTATGAACTTATCCGGGATGACCTGCTTCTGTTTATGAATGAGACAGGTATCGGGAAGGCAATGTTTACAGGTCACTCCATGGGAGGCAAGGCGGCAATGTGTTTTGTGCAGCATCATCCTGATCGTGTCGAAAAACTGATTGTTGTTGATATAGCTCCTAAATCATATAAGGAGCTGTACCGGAAAGAACCTCTTAACCACTTTGATATACTTACAGCGATGAGAGATGTCGATTTATCATCTGTATCTTCACGCCGGGATATTGACCGCATGCTGGCCGGGAGGATAAATAATGAAAGGATAAGGAGCTTTCTTATGAAAAACATCAGCAGGGATAAAGATGACCGGTATTACTGGACTCTTAATCTTGATGTGCTTATAAGGGAACTTGATAATATAATGGACGGTGTAAATGAGCATTGTTTTGATCCTGCATTTCCGGTTACCGGGATACCGGTTTTGTTTATCAGGGGTGGGAAATCACCTTATATAACTGATGCCGATATTGATTTTATCGAACAAATATTCCCTTCTGCAAAACTGCATACCATTCCCGGCACCGGTCACTGGCTGCATGCTGAAAATCCAGGTGCATTTACTGATGCAGTGAGGAATTTTGCAATCTGATAACCCTGGTGTTATCAGCCAAAAGTTTTTGGTTAGTCACCGGTACCAGGTTATCATTTTACCTTCCCGCCATAAAGGTTGTTTTGTATTATGGTTTTTAGAATATTTATTCCAACCCTGTTATTGCCTCCCTGGGGGATTATTATGTCTGCATAGCGTTTTGTCGGTTCAATAAATTGCAGGTGCATGGGTTTTACCGTCTTTTCGTAACGTTCAAGAACTTTCTCTACAGATCTGCCTCTTTCGGAAATATCACGTGAGATTACCCTTGACAGTCTGTCGTCGGCGTCGGCATCCACAAATACCTTTATATCCATAAGTTCTCTCAGTAACCTGCTGGTAAGAATTAGTATACCTTCTATGATAACCACCTGTTTGGGCTTTATCTGAATTGTTTTGTCTGACCTTGTGCAACTCAGGTATGAGTAAACAGGCTGTCTTATGTTTTTGCCTTCCTTCAGCATTTTTACGTGTTTTGTCAGAAGACTGAATTCAAGGGACCTGGGATGGTCAAAGTTTATCTCCTGCCTTTCTTCGGGTGAAAGGTGAGAATTGTCGCGGTAATATGAATCCTGGGGGATCAATACTACCTTGTCTGCGGGAAGGCTCTCTATGATTTTTTGCACTACCGTGGTTTTACCTGATCCTGTACCCCCGGCAATTCCGACTATTAGCATTATAAACGGGTAATATTAAAAATATGGTTAATTTTATCTTTTTTATTGTCAGCCCGTAGTATGTTTTTACGGGAACAAAATAATGATTTTTATTTTAATAAAGATCATTATTACCAACCGGTTCTTTCTGGTTTTGATGATTGCTATTGAATTCATCATGTTATTTCTGTGCACAAAATGCAATGCATAAAGTACAGGTGAGCTATGGATTGCAAAATAAATATGAACTACCTGTTAAACATATTTAATTGATATATTGTTGCTAACTATACTTTACACAAATGAGTTATCTGTATCCATTAAAATTTAAGCCAATTCCCCGCGAGATGATATGGGGGGGCAATAAATTGAAGAAGTATTACAACAAGGATTTTCCTGCCGATGCAAAGATCGGCGAGAGCTGGGAAATATCTGCTTATCCCGGGTATATTTCCGTTGTCAGTAACGGATTTTTGCAGGGAAACACTATTCTTGAGCTGACAGAGGTTTATATGGACGATCTGGTTGGTGAAAAAGTCTTTGAACGCTTCGGAATTGAATTTCCCCTTCTGGTAAAGATTATTGATGCAAATGATGATTTGTCTGTTCAGGTACACCCTGACGATGAAATTGCAGCACGACGCCACGATGGCCGGGGCAAAACAGAGATGTGGTACGTTCTTGATTCTGAGGCAGGAGCGGAACTTATTTCCGGATTCAACCGGGAGACATCACCACAACTGTTGAGGGAGAAGTTGAAGAGCGGCCGGCTCACTGATATTCTTAACTTTGAAAAAGTGAATCCCGGAGATGTGTTTTTCATGCCTGCCGGAAGGGTTCATGCAATAGGCAAAGGCATTGTGCTGGCGGAGATACAGCAAACATCAGATCTTACATACAGGATATATGACTGGGACAGGCTGGATGCGGAAGGGAATCCCCGGCAACTTCATATTGACCTTGCCATGGAGGCAATAGATTTTGATATTTACAGTGACTATAAAACCATTGTGGACAATAAACGAAACACGCCCGTGGTATTGGCCGACTGCCCTTATTTTACCACGCAGCAACTGGTTTTTGACAGGGAGATCGCAAGGGACTACAGCCTTACGGACTCTTTTGTGATATATATGTGTACGAAAGGTCAGTTTCGGCTTTCATGGGGCAAAGAGTCGATGATGATTCTTAAAGGTGAAACCGTACTTATTCCCGCACAAATTAAAAAAGTAAGCCTGGATGGCCGGAACGGGGCGGAATTACTTGAGGTGTTTATAAAAGACTGATCTGGTGACTTTGTAGATAGTTGGTTATGTTGATAAAAAAAACAGAATTTATAAAAAGCTCGGCAAAAGCGGAGGAATGCCCTTCTCCTGATTTTCCTGAATATGCTTTCACAGGAAGGTCAAATGTTGGCAAGTCTTCCGTTATCAACATGCTTACCGGGAATAAAAAACTTGCCAGGACCTCTTCAACACCTGGCAAAACAAGACTTATTAACCATTTTCTCATTAATAACCGGTGGTATCTTGTTGATCTTCCGGGATACGGCTATGCAAAAACTTCACAAAAAAACCGTAGAGAACTTGCCAAACTTATAAGCCGGTATATTGAAATTAGGAAAAATCTGGTTTGTCTTTTTCTTCTGATTGATTCGCGACATTCACCTCTTTCTTCAGATCTCTCATTTATTCGTTTATTAGGTGAGAATCAGGTTCCGTTTGTACTTGTTTTTACAAAATGTGACAAACTGTCATCAAACCGGCTGGACAGGAATCTGAACATTTATTTTAAATATCTCGGAAAGGAATGGGAAACACTTCCTGAATATTACCGCACTTCTGCCGTAACCGGTTTGGGGAAGGAAGAAATTCTTGATTTTATTGACAGTACGAATACTTTGGTTAAACATTGATATATTATAATTCAGGATATTTCCAAAATCGCCGGAGATTAATTATTTTTGCAGTTTGTGTACCAAACCATTAATAACCGAAACTTTCAGGATATGCCCGAGAAAGCTCCCATTAAATTTTTTGCAGGCCAGTCATCCATGTATCTTGCCGATAAAATTGCCCGCAGTTACGGAATGGAACTGGGAAAGTCATCCGTAACACAATTCAGTGACGGCGAATACCAGCCCTGTTTTGATGAGTCTGTCAGAGGCTGCATTGTATTTATCATACAGTCAACCTTTCCTCCTTCCGATAATCTTTTTGAGCTTTTGCTGATGATAGATGCAGCAAAACGCGCTTCAGCTTACAAAGTGGTTGCAGTGATGCCCTATCTGGGTTTTGCCCGGCAGGACAGAAAAGACAAACCCAGGGTTTCAATAGGTGCGAAGCTTGTTGCAGATTTATTGTCCAAAGCGGGAGTTTCCAGGGTTATGACTATGGACCTTCATGCCGACCAGATCCAGGGGTTTTTCGATGTTCCGGTTGACCACCTGTATGCTTCTTCCATTTTTGTACCTTATATAAAGGAGCTGAATCTTGATAACCTGGTTATTGCCGCTCCTGATATGGGTGGTACCAAACGTTCCAATGCCTATTCAAGGTTTCTCAATTCAGGAATGGTAATTTGTTACAAGCTGAGAAAAAAAGCCAATTACGTTGATGAGATAACCATAATTGGTGATGTGAAAAATAAAAATGTTGTTATTGTTGATGATATGATAGACACTGCAGGGACGATGCTTCTTGCTGCCGATCTGATGATGCAGAAGGGTGCAAGCTCCGTGCGTGCGGTTGCAACGCATCCGGTCTTATCCGGACAGGCAGTGGAGAAAATCGAAAAGTCCGATATCATACAGGTCGTTGTTACTGACACCATTCCTATAAAACAACAGTCGGAAAAGATAATCGTTCTGACCGTTGCGGACCTGTTTGCTGAAGTGATAGATAAAGTTTATAATTATCAGTCAATCAGTCCCACATTTATTGTGTAAATATTTACTATATTTGCCCCGCAAAATTTTTCAGCCAATGGTGTGATGGAGGACCGGCAATCGGTTACTAAGTAGCACCCATTATTAATTGTTAAATTTACTTTAAATGAAGTTGTTAGAAATTAAATGCAGTCAGCGTAAAGCTGTTGGTAAGAAGGAATCAAAAAAACTAAGGAGGCAGGGAAATGTTCCCTGTGTTTTATACGGGGGAGGAGAGAATATACATTTTCTTGCTCCGGAGAACGATTTCAGGCATTTGGTATATTCAGTCAATGTATATCTTGTGAAACTTGATATTGACGGCAGGTCCTTTAATGCTGTTCTGCAGGATATTCAGTTCCACCCTGTTACCGACAAAATTTTGCACATGGATTTTTACCAGGTCTTTGATGATAAGCCTGTGTCAATTGATGTGCCGGTGCAACTACATGGTGTACCCAAAGGTGTTAAAGAGGGAGGTAAGCTTGCTCTTGAGGCAAGAAGGCTCAGGGTGAGAGCGTTGCCAGGTGATTTGCCGGATATTATTAACGTGGATGTATCGGATATCGGACTGGGTAAGTCCATCAAGGCCGGGGAGCTGGAACTAAAGGGCATACAGTTGCTTGATTCACCCAATCTTGTCATTGCCTCTGTAAAACTTACCAGGTCTTCGCGCGGCTTACCTGAGGATGAGGAAGAAGAGGGCGAAGGAGAAGGTGAAGGTGAAGGAGAAGGTGAAAAAACTGAAGACTCACAAGCGGCTGATACCGGAGAAGATTCTCAACAGGACAGCTGATAACCCTGTTCTCTCCCGAAACCACTTATTTTAAAAATATGATGACAGGCATTAACCTGTCATCTCTTTAAACTTAAGTAAACCATAATTAATGAAGTACCTGATAGTGGGACTGGGGAATTATGGTGAAAAATACATCAATACCCGGCATAATATTGGTTTCATGGTATTGGATACCCTGGCAGGGGTATCCAATATTTCTTTTGAGGACAGGAGATATGGTTTCGTAGCAAATTACAGGTACAGGGCGAGGACATGTGTCTTACTTAAACCTGCCACCTATGTGAATCTTAGTGGTCGTGCCGTGAATTACTGGATGCAGAAGGAAAAGATTCCCATTGAGAATTTGTTTGTAATAGTTGATGATCTGGCACTTCCGTTCGGTACTATAAGAATAAGGGCTAAAGGGGGTGATGGCGGCCATAATGGATTGTATAATATAAACCAGGTGCTTGGAAGGATGGATTATCCCCGTCTCCGGTTTGGCATAGCAGGTGAGTATGCAAAGGGAGCCCGGGTTGATTATGTGCTGGGTGAACTGAGCAGTGAAGAGAAAAATATTTTACCCGAAAGGATAGAGAAAGTTATGGAATCGGTTCATAGTTTTGTAACTGTCGGGATTGAACGTACTATGAATCTCTACAATAACAAATAGATCACTCAGTATCTATTTCAAATATTCATAATGTGGGATTTCGCCTGGATATTAAAGAGAGCGGGAATGGAAAAAAAAGGGAAAAATAGTGTTTCTGAATCAAGGGTTGATAAATGGTTATGGGCGGTGCGAATTTTCAAGACCCGCAGCCAGTCCGCCGAAGCATGCAGAAAAGGGCGTGTGGTGATAGATGATATACCTGTCAAGCCGTCTCGTAGCCTTAAAATGGGTGATATTATACATGTCCGGCGTTCTCCGGCACTTTTTACCTGCAGGGTGACCGGACTCACTGACAATAGAATACCGGCAAAACTGGTTGATCAGTATCTTGAAGATCTTACACCGGATACTGAAAAAGAAAAATTAATGAACAGAAATATGGTTGTTTTTGCCATGCGGGACAAAGGTGCAGGCCGGCCAACAAAAAGAGAAAGAAGGTTTATTGATAAGATTAAGAATAAGGAACAGTAAGTTCCATGAGAATTATTTTGTTTCCAAACAAGAAACTGCTTTGCTAAAATGCTTTGAGCATGCTTATATCAAGGGAAAAAAGAAAGACGAACATTGCTGAGTACATTTTGTACATGTGGCAGGTGGAAGACACTATACGGGCTTTTGATTTTGATATCGACAGACTGGACAGGGAGCTTATCAGTCAATATGATCAGCCTGATGAGGTGAAGCGGGAAATGCGCCTGTGGTATGAAAATATTGCGTCGCATATGAAGAATGAGAATGTCGTTAAGTCGGGCCATGTCCGGTTTATTAAAAACAATATTGCCGAACTGTATAGCTTTCATTTGTCTCTGCTTCAGGATTCAGCCGAGCCCGGCTATTCGGAATTTTACACAGGTGTGCTGCCAATCATCCGTGAGATGAATGCAAAGCAGAACTGGACATCTGAAAATGAAGTGGAAACCTGCCTTAAAGCGGTATATATTTATATGTTAATGCGCTTACGTAAAGAATCAGTTAGTCCGCCCACAGAGGAGGCCATAAATTTATTTATAAAATTTCTGGCAATACTCAGTTCTAAATTCAGGGCCTGTGAGGAGGGTAAATAATGATCAGAAGAAAACCAGGTAAAACCTGAACCCTTCCTTATTATTATATTCAACTGCCGGTGCGGGGAACTTTAAGAAATTGAGTGATCGCAGCAGGTAATTCAATGTTTTTGAGCCGGTATTCAATTTTGAAATGTCAATGTCAGGGGACAGGTAAAATTGTCTTTGACGTTCTTTGTCAGGCAATTCCATCCCGTTAATTACTGAAGGATTGGAGTGTCCTCCGAGCATTCCGTTTGCACTGTATCCGAATGCAATGTTCAGCCATTCCGGAAGAATGTTATGATTGATAATCAGTGAATTAATATTTATTGAGAGCCAATGGGTCTGGCCGTTATAATCTTTTAGCATTTTCTCAGGCAGGTTTCTGCCAAGAGCATCGGGCCTGTATTCAGCCAGCCCGCTTTCATGGTAAGAGTATTTAAGTCTGACAACCTGATGTCCTGTTAAAATTTCCTGTGATACTGCCAGGGCGGATCCGGCAATATTGGAGGCCATGTCGGGAACAGAGAACCCCCATTTTTTTGAAAATCCGTCAAGTAATTCTATGGTTGACAGGAGAACGGGCCCGTATAACCCTCCTGTCCACGCAGCTTTCTTTTGTTCCATTCCTGTCTGTTTCATCAGGTATATTCCCGCCATACTTATTGAATAGGAAGAAACAAGATGGCCTGTTTTATCCATATTGTACCACTCTCCCCAGTCATTGTAAAAATGGAAAGATGAACGCGGGTAGTTTTTATACCATGCATTATTCAGAATAAGGGTTGCTCCGGCCCATGTCATGCCAGAGGTTGCCAGGATAAAGCAAAGCTTTCCTCTGTCAGATATAACTGACGGTATGCTGTCAGTAACACCAGAGGCCGGTGAAGTTGACATAAGAGCAACCAGAGTGAAAATAATGAGTTCTTTCCTTTTCGGAGAACAGAAATTATTTAAAAATATGGCTGTCAATTAATATAATAATAAGTTGATGAGGATTTATCCTGTAAAAAAGTCAAAATTTTGTCTGCCGAAGGCTGATGTGGGTTTCTTGCTTATAATTATATCCCTGATCAGAACCTGTAAGATAAACCAAGTCCGAATACCTGTTTTAACTGCAGTCTCGGACCTATTGTTGTATCCAGCTCACCGTCACCGTCAGAGTCAATCCTGATACTTGAATTTTCATCATACAGCATCTGTATTACCAGGTTGGCAGATATATACTGGTTTATCTGCATATTGATCCTTGTGTCTGAATTGACATCAAAATTCTTTGGTTTGTCTAGGTAGTTGGAGAAGAATTCCAGCTTTGAACTGACATTAATATTTTCCATCAGTGTGGCCTTGAAATTAACCCTGAAAAATCCGCCGAACTCATACCTGATGGTTGCTCCGGGTTCAACACCAAATGATCCTTTTGCCGAAAGTTCCTCATCCCTCACCAGAATAACCTTCCCTGCAACCGGGGACATATAGAAATTGATATTTTCATCAAATTTATGATCCATACCTATTGAAATTCCAATGTTGGCAGGGGCAAGAAAATTTGAGATTTTAAGTGTGTCGCCGGGAGACTTGTAGCCGGGGGCAAACTGGGAACGGAAATTTAGCAGTGAACTGTATGACCAGTTATTTGAGGCTTTCCTGTTAAACTGGGATGAAAAGTCGATTTTATCATCGCTTTTCATCGTTTTGCGGTGTTCCTGGTTGATGAGACCATAGCCAAGATCCAGGTTGTTATTCCACGAGACCCTTTCATCGGGAGTTTCATAATTGAGAAATACATTGAAGTAAGAGGAAAAGGAAACAGAATTCTGTCCTCCGGACGACCAGTTTGAGAGCGATATCTGGGAAAAATTAAATGCTGTCTGCCCACCCTTCTCCCAGTTTGAGGGCACTGGTTCTTCGTTAACTGCAGATCCGTCTGTATTATCCATCCTGGTGGTATCATTCAGATTAGTGGTATCATTCAGATTAGTGGTATCATTCGGGCTTTCAAACAGAAGACCCATTCCTGATGAATTGAAGCTTGAAGAACTGATAATTATTATAATACAGAATAAAGCAGTAAGGTTCCACTGATTTTTCATTGCTGGTTTATGTTAGCTGGTTAAGATTTTTTATAAAATGATTATTCGATATCAGTATCCTGCATATCCAGGAACCTGTTACGGATATTATCTTCCGGTATTACGCACTCCTGATACCTGCCGAACCATCCGTACCTTTTTTTGGCCACAAATTTATAAAATAAGTCCCTAACCGGTGCAGGTATTATTATCATAGCATATAAGAGAGGCCACCCTCCGGATAATTTTCTCAATATTCTCAGTACAGCGGCAGATCTGAAATAGAATTTTCCGTTTTCAATCAGAACCACTGTGTCTGGATTTTCAGAAAAGCCTTTAAAACCGTCAATCATTTTTTGTCCTGCTTTACTTTGAAGAGCAGCAAACCTGAACAGTGCCTTTTTGTCACGGTGTATGATGAATTTTACGGTACCCGAGCAAAGCACACAAACCCCGTCAAAGAGTATAACCGGTCTGTCATTGTCAGATGCCTCCATTTGAAGTGCTTTTAATCATAATGATTTTATTTACGACTCATACAGGATTTAATTTCATCAAGTGACTTTACACAACAGGGCTTAAAAATGTTACTCATTTAGTAAAACTTAACAGACGGGATTTTTATATCTTTTTGTATGACCTGGCACAATTTTGATTCAGGATAATAATAATTTAAGGTATCGGTCCGCTAAAATACAAATTATTACAGGGATATCAAGAAATAGGGAGAATGAACCGGAGTATGGCGGGTAAAGAATTGATTTTTTTGAAATAATAAGTATCTTGCTTCCCCGATGATTAAACCAGGGCTGAGTAAATTCAGAGTACAGCTGACAGAGTCTGTATGTAAATCTTTTCATACATTATGAACACCTACAATAAAATTGGCCACTGGTCATGGAAATATGCAACTGTAAAATTTCTTGCGCGATCAGCTTTTTATATCTTCTACAGAAAGATATATATATCAGGAACTGAAAATATTCCTGAAGGTGGCGGAATTATTTTCGGAGCCAATCATCAGAATGCTTTGATGGATGCCCTTGCTGTTATTTTCACAAACAGATACCAGCCTGTTTATCTGGCCAGGGCGGACATCTTCAGAAATCCTGTTATGGCAAGGATACTCCGGTTTTTAAAGATAATGCCTGTGTATCGGTTCAGAGACGGTATTGAAGGCATGGGCCGCAATGAAGATACGTTTGACATGACTTCAGCCGTACTGGCCGGGGGGGGATGTATAGGCATCATGCCGGAAGGGAATCATGGTGAGCAAAAACGTCTGAGAGTATTAAAAAAAGGAATTTTTCGCATAGCCTTCCGTGCTGAAGAGGTTAATGAGAATAAGGCCGGAATCAAAATCGTTCCTGTGGGTCTTGATTATAGCAATACAAGGAGGATTTTCGGGGAGCTTGCCGTCAATTATGGTAAACCTCTTGAGGTATCCCGTTATTCCGCTATATATTCGCAACATCCCCAGAAAGGTATTAATGAGATGAAGGAAGATCTTGCCGGATCACTCGGTTCATTGATGATTGATATTAAAGATGAGCAGAATTATTCAAGGGATAAGCTTATGCTGGATATTGGAAGCTCTGTTTTGCAAAGGCGCCATAATCTTAGTTCTATGGTACCGGTTAATGTTTTTTTTGCCTGCAGAATACTTTGTCAGTGCCTTTATCAGTATTTTGAACAAAACCCGGGCTATGCTGAAAAGTTGAGATCTAAAAGCGGCAGGCTTGATGAATTGATAGAAACTTATGGAATATTACCACAATCACTCGATAAGCCCGGTAAATTTGAAATATTAATTTCCCTGTTAAGGAATATACTCTGTTTTCCTGTGTTTATTACAGGTTTTATGTTACATATAATTCCTTTAGGGATTATTCATGTTGTGCTGAAAAAACTTAAAGATCCTCAGTTTATCAGCTCATTTAAGTTTGTTCTCGGAATGCTGCTTATTCCGCTTAACTATGTTTTTCTTGCGGTACTCTTTTTTCTGCATTTTTCACCTGTTATTGCTTTGGTTGTTTTAGCCCTGACACCCCTTGCAGGCATTGCAGCCTACCGATGTTTAAGGTTCTCGCGAAGTTTCAGAAATAAAATGGAATTTATCCGCCTGTGCAGGCTTGACAGTGAGATTGGCAAGCTAATCTCGGATTTGAGATCGGAGATTATCAGCGAACTTGAGCCTGTTTTTCAAATAGCGGAAGAAAAGTTGAAATAATTGGAAAGATCACATAATATTTTATATAAAATGATTATTATTGTTTTTGGTAAATTTTTCCCGGGCCCGGGTTGTGAGGTTTTATCCCTGGCATAAAATTATAATATCATATTATATTATTGTTAATAATTTATTTTAAGTAGATTAATGATTAAAGGAAGATCTTTCAGACGCGGACGAAAATATATTATTCTTTTTCCGGTAATAATGACTGCCTTATTTCTTTTCCTCGGCGACCGTATAGTACGGTATACCTCAACAAATGAGTTTTGCAATGCCTGCCATGTTCATCCTCATGCTGAAGATTCCTGGAAAAAGAGCACTCATTATGATAATAAGAGTGGCATATATGTTCAGTGTGCCGAGTGTCATCTTCCTCCGCCGGGGAACATCCGGTATCTTATGGCGAAGGCAAAGCACGGATCAAAGGATGTTTACGGATGGATATTCAAAGATCCCGAATCCATAAACTGGGAGGCTAAAAGGACTGTTGATAAAGCCGTGGATTTTACATATGATGAGTCGTGCATCAAATGCCATCAGAACCTTTTCCCGATGCAGCTCACTCCTGACGGTCAGCAGGCGCATCTTTACTATAATCAGAATGAGGACGAACTGAGTTGTCTTAATTGCCATCTGCATGTGGGGCATTATTCTGAGATTGTTCAGGAAGGAATAGAATTTGGGGTTGCCGATGAGGAGGAGAGTGAGATATTTACAGAACCTGCCTATATTGATTCTTTTGATGATTTTAACGAGAAAATTCCTGGCACTGCGGTTAGTTTCGATATGATTGCCATACCGGGTGGCACGTTTATGATGGGAAGCCCTCCCGAAGAGCCATACAGGGAGGAAGACGAAGGACCTGTCAGGGATGTTCAGTTAAGCCCTTTCTTCATCGGACGTCTGGAAGTAACCTGGGATGAATTTCTGGCTTTTTATAATGAAACGGCATCTGAAGGCAGACAGGATAATATATATGCCACTAATCAGGGTGATGTTGATGCTATTACCGGGCCTACTCCTCCATGGGGGTTACCAGGCCAGGGATGGGGTATGGGTTCAAGGCCGGCAATCACTATGACATGGTATGCAGCTGATACTTATTGCAGATGGTTATCTGCAAAGACCGGTAAAACATACAGGCTGCCTACCGAAGCTGAGTGGGAATACGCAGCAAGAGCAGGAACGGAAGGTCCTTACTTTTTTGAAGGAGATCCCAGGAAATTCAGTCGTGACCGGTTTCTGAACCGTATATTCGGGCCTGACACAGCAGTCATCAATACCTATGTTGTTTATAGCGAGAACAGCCAGTCCAGAACCCAGCCCCCCGGAGCAGTCCGGTCAAATCCATTCGGGCTTGAGAATATGCTGGGTAATGTGTATGAGTTTTGCTCGGACTGGTATTCGGCAGATATATATAGCATGTATCCGGATAACCAGGTTGTTACAGATCCCCAGGGACCGGTTTCAGGTACCGAGAGGGTAATCAGGGGCGGATCTTTCAATTCCGGTGCTGAGGAGGTAAGGGTTGCCTCCCGCAGTCATACCAGGCACGATGCCTGGCAGATGACTGACCCGCAGATACCCAAAAGCATCTGGTGGTACACTGATATCAGAGAAGTGGGATTCAGGGTTGTTTGTGAATGGGATGCCGGTGAATGAGAAATAAGCGTTCTTTATCAAAATAATAATTAAATATTAGAAATTATGAATAAAAAATCAGAATCTTTTAGCCGTCGGAAATTTATAGGTGATGCGGCTGCTATAAGTGCACTTGGAGTTCTCGGTGTGGGTGCAGTTGTTTCTTCCTGTAACAGAAAACCAGAGTATACAGCACCTGTATTTCCTGATCAGGCTCCTGACGGCCCTGTTCTGAAGGCAGGGGTGGTTGGTTGTGGTGGCCGGGGTACCGGAGCTGCAATAAACTTTCTTAATGCCGGACCTAATCTGGAAATAGCTGCTCTTGGCGATGTTTTCCAACACAGGCTTGACAGGTGCAGGAATGAACTCCGGGAGAAGAAGGATGTGGAAGTACCGGATGAAAATTGTTTTACTGGGTTTGATGCATACAAGAATGTTATCGACTCAGATATAGATATTGTGCTGTTGTGTGAACCACCTTACTTCCGTAATATAAGTTTTGAGTATGCCGTTCAGTCCCGGAAGCATATTTTTGCTGAAAAACCGGTAGGCGTTGATCCGGTAAGTGTACGCTCAGTGATGGCTGCCGGAAAGATGGCAGAATCTGCCGGTTTGAATGTTGTTACCGGAACCCAGAGGAGGCATCAGCGTGATTATGTAAAAACCTTTGAAATGGTTAAAAACGGAGCCATAGGAGATCTTGTTTCTGCGAATTGTTACTGGAACCAGTCGAAACTCTGGCATGTCAATAAACAGGAGGGATGGACTGATATGGAAGCTATGATAAGAGACTGGGTTAACTGGTGCTGGCTGTCGGGCGACCATATAGTTGAACAGCATGTTCACAATATTGATGTTGTGAACTGGTTCTTTGAAAAGCATCCTGTTAAGGCTGTGGGATTTGGCGGAAGACACAGAAGGCCGACAGGAGATCAGTATGACTTTTTCAGTGTCGATTTTTCATTCGATGATGAGAGACATATACACAGCATGTGCCGTCAGATAGATGGTTGTGTTAATAATGTTTCTGAACTGATCTTTGGCACCAGGGGTTACACCAATGCTCAAAACAAGATATGGGACTATGAAGGGAACCTTATATGGGAATACCAGTATCCCCTGGGCGATGATGGACAGCCTTTGAACAGCGTTTCAGTTAATCCTTATGACCAGGAACATATAAACCTTGTAACGGCTATCCGAACCGGTAATTATATTAATGAAACACAGAATGTTTCGGAATCAGTAATGGTTGCCATAATGGGAAGAATATCAGCATATACCGGAAGAGAAGTAACCTGGGACGATATGATGGATTCGGCTCTTAAACTGGGTCCTGAAAACCTGGAAATGGGACCTGTTGATATACCTGCAGTGCCCCCGACCCCGGGAACTGCTCCGGCATAGTCAGTTGTTACCGCTAATAAAAAATCCTGCCTGACGGGCGGGATTTTTTATTTTCTCAACATCACGGAATACTCTCAGGAAATTACCCGACCATATTTTTGCTATATCTTCCTGACTGTAACCTCGTTTTACAAGTTCGAGGGTAATATTTCCTATCCCGGTTACATCAAGGCAGTCCTCCAGTGATCCGCCTCCGTCAAAATCAGTTCCTATCCCAACATGGTCTATTCCTATGAGGTTAACGATATGATCTATATGATCAACAAGGTCGGCAACGGAGGCAAGTTCACCGGGATATTTTTCATTTATCTCATACCAGGCATCCCTTGCTTCTTCCATCTCTTTATCAGACAGCTCCATAAAATCATTATAGCGATCCCTGACGGCCTGCCGGGCAGCATCTCTTTCAGGGTTTGGATCAGGGGTTTTTACGTATGCACTGAGAACGCAGACCTGGATTACTCCTCCGTTATTTTTTAATGCAATAAGCATCTCGTCATCCAGGTTACGCGGGTGATCGCATATTGCACGGGTATTTGAATGGGAAGCTATCACAGGTGCATCTGTTATTGCCATGACATCGTAGAAGGCGCGGTCAGAAATATGGCTTACATCAACCATCATGCCGAGAGCATTCATTTCTTTTACAACTTTCCTGCCGAAATCTGATAATCCGCCATGTTCAGGACCTTCCGGATCGGTAGATGAATCACATATATCATTATTGAGGGAATGTGAAAGTGTAATATATCTTGCTCCGAGATCATAGTATTTTTTTACAAGAGACAGATCACGTCCGACCGGATATCCGTTTTCAAGTCCGATATAAACAGCCAGTCTGCCCTCCTCCTTGAGTCTGATGGCATCATCAGGGTTCAGAGCCAGCCCGGCCATGCCGGGATATTTATCAATAGCTTTGTGTATCAGACCAAAGATATTCAGAGCTCTCTGTTTTGCTGTCTCGTTAGCTTCGGGTGTTCTCTCTCCCTGTCCGAGATAGACGGCAAAAAATACCGCATCAAGTCCCCCCTCCTGCATTCGCGGAAAATCAACCTGCCCTCCTCTGTTTTTGGGATCATTTCTTTTACCTATATCAAAGTCTTCCCTGCCCAGCAAAAGAGGTGTGTCAGTATGGCTGTCAAGGGTTAAAACCCGGCGGTGAATTTCACCTGCTTTTTCATTAAGGTCATGCCCCTGCCCGGTAGCTGAACCGGCAGAGATAAGATTAAAGAGAAATATTGAAAGTATAATTTTTAAATAATTCATCATACAGAGTTATTAGTTATATCAGGCAGCCAAAATACCAATATTTCTATTTGAATCAAAGCGGTGTGCCCTGATTCCTTTTTGATTGTTTTAAGAGTTGAATTTTTTCTGAGATACAGGGCCTGCGATTTTATATAAAAATAAATTTTCAGTATCTTTATTTTCACTAACAGACGTACCAGGAAGTTCAAAATAACCGGTAAAGAGAAGATGTGTTTTACGATATGGTTTCTTTCCGTGGTATTTTACATTAAACCAGCAAATATCCGATGGCATTAATATCATATACAAGCGAGGAGCAGTCCGGCAATCAGCTTAATAACGGGACTATATTTGAAAAAAAGCCGGTTGGTTTTCCTGAAGATGAGGGTTTGCTTAAGGCTTATTCAAATATTTTTTACTGGACTCATATGTGGACCGAAAAGGGTGGGGAGATAGCCGAGCACTCTCACAAAGGATTTGAAATTATCACATTTGTTCTTAAGGGTGAAGTTGAGCATTATGACAGCAAATACAAGGGCTGGAGAAAGTTGACAGCCGGTGATGTACAGGTTGTCAGAGCAGGTAATGGCTTCGTTCACTCCGAAAAGCTATTACCCGGGTCATCAATTCTTCAGATATGGACCGATCCCAATCTTGAAAAATCATTGAATCAGCCTGCTTCATGCCATGATTATGCATCAGACCGGTTTCCGATCATCATTGAGGAAGGTAAAAGCACAAAAGTTTATACGGGTGCAGACTCTCCCCTGGTTATGCAGGCCACGGATATATTGATTAAAGAGCTATCTCTTGCGGAGGGCAGCCATTTTTATGAATGCAGCAGAGAGGTGTTTGTATCAGGTTTTATACTGGAAGGGGAAGTTATGATCAGGAAGCACCGGCTTAATTTGTTTGACTTCTTTATTGCCAAGGAGGAAGAAGGACTTCATATCAGGGCTGATACTGATTGCAGGTTGTTTATTGTTGAATCTCCGCTGGAGCCCGGTTATGCAACCTATGCAGAAAATTACAGTTTGTAGCCGGATTGGTCTGTCTGGTAAAACCTTTCCAGCAGCGACTCATCCTTTATCTCTTTTGAAAGGGCGGTAATTGTTTCAATCGGTACATCATACAGGTCAAGAATCAGCAGTCCGTCCAGGGCCTTGTTAAATTTGGGATCTATATTGAAACCAATGATTTTTCCGCTTTGCTTCAGGTATTTTTTCAACAGAACAGGCACAGTATAACTGCTTGGTTCAATATCTTTTATAAACTTATCCAGTCTGCCGATATCCCTGGATTTTCCCAGTATTATTTCCGTATCCACATCTCCGGTTTTTACCCTGAAATTATGCCGTGGTTTAATATGCCGGGCAAATTCATGGTTGAAATAGTTTTTTTTGATAAATTTAATTATTACCCCTTTGGAAAAGTTTGAAAACCGGTTACTGATGCTTACAGGCCCGATGAGGTAGCGGTAATCAGGATTTTTTATCAGGAAATACAAAATTCCCTTCCACAAAAGGAATAGTGGCAGGGTTTTTTTTTGATAATCCTTTGCAATGAATGAACGTCCAAGCTCAATAGATTCTTTAAGAACGGGGATAAAAGGCTTTTTTATTTTAAAAAGGCTTTGTATATACAACCCCTGCAAACCATATTTGTCAATAATCTCTTTGCCTTTTCCCGCCCGGTAGGCTCCAACTATCCGGTTGAGATCTTCGTCCCATACAAACAACTGGTGATAATAGAGGTCAAATTCGTCAATATCAATTCTGCGGTTTGTTCCTTCTCCTACTTCTCTGAATGTAAGTTCCCTGAGGCGTCCTATCTCTGTTGTAATATTTGGAATAAGTATAGCCGGCGCACAATATACAGAAAAGTTCGTGCTTTTGAAAAGAAGAAATTCGCCCGCCTTTTCAATATCTGCCAGCAGCTTTTCTTCCGGAACACGATCTATCAAAGGTTCTTCACGGGGTGCTCTTTTAAGCGAGTATGAAAAGAATTTTCTGACTTCAAGGGTAGTGCCCAGCGAATAGGTCTTTGCCCTGAGAAACCGTCCATACCTGAATGTATCGGTAAATTCCTCCTGATCCTTTACCGGTATGGGGTTGCCTATCCTTATTTTAATAAGTTTATTTTTTTTATTGAACAGTTCAGACGGAAGCTTAATAGTGCGAAGCACCGGATGTATCATTCCCAGCAGGTGAAAGATCCGGCTGTTTGTGCCCTGGAAATAGATTGGCACAACCGGTACCGCTGCTTTTTTTATGAATTTAACGGCAGAATATTGCCATTGACGGTCTGTTATATGAGTCCATTCATCATTATAGCTGGATACTTCTCCTGCCGGGAATATGCCAATGGGAGAACCGGACTTCAGATGTGTCAGTGCCGTTTTTATGCCGGAAAGGCTCGATCCCGCCTCTTTATGCTTTTCGAAGGGGTTTACAGGGAGTATATAATCCCTGATCGGTTCAATCCTGTTGAGCAGAAAATTGGCCATTACCCTGAAGTCATTTCTGCGTTTTGCAATGACATCAATAAGCAGCAGTCCGTCAATTCCTCCGTATGGGTGGTTGGAAACGGTTATAAACGGGCCTTTATCCGGTATTCTTTTCAACTCTTCATCGTTAATTTCATAGTTTATCTCAAGTTCATTCACAAGATCATCTATGAACTTCATCCCCTCTTTATGATGTGTTTTTGAATATAATTTGTTGATCTTATTGAATCTGAGAAGAAGCATGAGGATCCTGGCTATGCTTTCACCACCGGGGCTGTTTATTTTACCTGCTTTGAGGACGTCTTTTGTTTCTATAAGCTTCATACTGCAAATCAGGTCAATAAATTTAATATCAAGAAATTATATTTTGCAGGTAAGTACAAATCATACAATAAAACCAGTGAATTACCACAGCTTGATATATATTGTAAAAATATGCAAATTCCTGCTTATATGCTACCTGTAAAAATCATTATCTTTACAGGTTTTAATGAAAATCATGTCTATAGATCTGGAAAAGAAGTCCTGGCAATGGATCCTGTTGATCTTTCTTGCTTTTATCTGGGGTGCTTCCTTTATTCTTATGAAAAAGGGACTTCAGTCATTTACCAGTATGCAGGTGGGGGCCATGCGGATCTTTTTCTCTTTTGTATTCTTTATTCCATTAATTATCAGGAATATATGGAAAATTGACAGGTCCAACCTGATATCACTTCTTATTGTGGGATTTATCGGCAATGCATTTCCTGCATTCCTTTTTGCTACCGCTCAGACGCGTGTAGACAGTGCTGTTACGGGCATTCTGAACTCACTCACTCCTATATTCACGCTGCTTATAGGAATAATTTTGTATGCCAATAAGGTAAGATGGCTAAGTATTGCCGGACTGGTACTGGGGATGACCGGGGCGGCCGGATTAATAATGAGTGCAAATAGCCTGGCACTTGAAAGTTCTAATAACTGGTACGGCCTGTTTGCCGTAACCGGCACTTTCTGTTACGGTATAAATGTAAATGAGATAAAATTCCGGTTAAAGGATCTGGACGGCGTCTCTATTGCTTCACTTGGCTTTCTGTTTATCGGGCCGCTTGCCGGTTTTTATCTTCTCTTCAGTGATTATTCTGTGGCTGCCGGTTCTCCTGATATGCTAAACAGTTTGTTTGCTGTTGTCGGACTTGCGTTTTTTTCCAGCTTCATTGCGATGATATTGATGAATATACTTATCAAATACACCACTACACTTTTTGCGGCATCTGTTACCTACATAATTCCTATTTTTGCTGTGTTCTGGGGTATTATGGATGGTGAGAGGTTCCTGGTGATTCAAATATTCTGGGCTTTTGTAATCCTTGCCGGAGTGTACCTTGTAAACCGGAAAAAAACAGTGAAATGAGTAACAGAATCCGTTGGATGTTAACTGTTGCAGGCGGAATAGTTGCCAGCCTTGCATGGTGGGGAGCACCGCCATTGCTAATGCTGGTTTGCTTTGTCCCGCTTTTGTTTGTTGAGGAGAATATTCAGCAACAGGGGGAGCCGGTTCTTTCACTTTTGCCATTTTCCTTTATTTTCTTTTTTCTATGGAACCTTGCAGTGTGCTGGTGGATGGCCAGGATACATTTTTTGGGCGGAATGAGCGTGATAACTCTTAATGCTGTTCTTATGGGCACTGTTTTTCTGCTTTATGCATGGATAAAAAGGAGTACGGGGGGCGGACCGTTTATTCTTGTCATATTGTGGATTGGTTTTGAGTTTCTCCATTACCGCGGTGATCTTTCCTGGCCATGGTTAAGCCTGGGTAATGGTCTTGCCGGGAATATCAGGCTCATTCAGTGGTACGAATATACAGGCACAACCGGGGGCTCCCTCTGGATATTGCTTGTCAATGTTTTACTGTTTTCGGTAATTGTGTTTTTTCCCTTCCGGGGACGGAAAAGGGCCGGATACCTGATGACAGGACTGCTGGTCTTGCTGATTGTTTTTCCTCCGGTTTTTTCACTTCATCGCTTCCATACATATAAAAAAAAGGGAGAGCAGGCCGGATTTCTTATTCTTCAACCGGGGCTTGATCCGTATGATGATAAATACAACGGGGCTTCAAATCCGGAGAGACTTGATCATCTGATCAGACTTGCGGCCGGAAATATTGAGGATGATACGCGGTACATTGTGACTCCAGAGACAGCGGTAGACAGTATATGGATAACCGATCCCGATAACAACCTGTCCGGCAGGGTTTACCGGTTTCTTGAGCAATATCCCGCTACAGGTATGGTTCTGGGTGCAACAGCTTTCAGTTCTGTTCCCCGGAAGGGAAGAACTTTCACTACGCGGACCGATACTGATGGCAATTATTTCGATGTTTATAACTCCGCTCTTTTCTATTATAATGACGAACCGGTGCAGGCATATCATAAGCATTACCTGGCGAACGGTGTTGAGCAGATACCATTCCGGGGAATATTCGGGTTTTTGGAGCGTCTTTCACTCGACCTTGGAGGAGTGTCGGGAAGCCTCAGGAAAGGTGACGGCTCCCGGGTATTCAGTGCGCCTGATTCAAATGGTTTTATACTGGGCCCTTTGATCTGTTTTGAATCTGCCTATGGGGAATATGCGGCCAGCATGACAAGGAAGGGTGCTGACATTCTCATTGTAATGAGTAATGACGGGTGGTTCAAAAACACCGGTGCGTACAGACAGCATTTAAGGCTTTCGCAGATCAGGGCTGTAGAGACACGAAGGAGTGTTGTAAGGGCTGCAAATACCGGGGTATCAGCACATATTTCGCAGAGAGGCGAGATAGCTGAACGGATTGACTGGTGGGAAGAGGGTGCCCTGGCTGTTAAAGTGGCCGGGAATAACCGGATAACATTTTTCTCGCAATATGGAGACTACACGGGCCGCACAGCATTGTTCTTTTCTGTACTTATTATTCTTAACCTGCTGGTTCGTGCCCGTCTTAATTTCCGCGCTGATGAAAGGTTTAATTCCCGTAGAGGTTACCGCCGGGGTTCCCGCTCTGTCTGAGACGCATTTTAAAAACAGCGGTTACCGGCAACAATTATTTTATGATTATCAGTTCCCTTCAAAATTTTCCAGTCCGGTATCCAGAAACTCTATAAACGCTTCAATGTCCAGATTATATCCGCGGGGCTGGTTCAGAAGATTTCCGTCGGCGTCAGTCAGCACGTAGTAAGGCTGGGTATTGGTGTTAAAGCTTGTGATCTGGTAATCCAGGTTTTTACTTCCGATAGTGTTTTTAACCCTGCCGTCAAATTCGGAGGTGATCCATTCATCTTCAGGAAGCATTGTGCGGTCGTCAACATAGAGGGCTATAATGATATAGTCGTTGCGGAGCCGCTGTAAAACACGCGGATCCGACCATACCCTTGCCTCCATTACCTTGCAGTTGGAACAACCGTGTCCCACAAAATCAATGAAGACAGGTTTATCCTGTTCCCTGGCACATGCAAGGCCCTGCTCAAGGTCGAAATACCCCTGGAGACCGTGTGGCAGATGGAGAAAGCCGGCATATTTCGGCTCTTCGCAGAGCGTTGCATCTTTTCCTCCATTAAGCTCTGCATCTCTTATCATAGCTCTTATATCAAATGAATGGGTGTGCTGTGCAGGCAGCAATGATGAAACAGACTTCAGGGGAGCCCCGAACATGCCGGGTATCATGTATACCACGAATGAAAATACCGCTATCGCCAGGAAGAGCCTGGGCACGCCTATATGAGGAAGGTCACTGTCGTGGGCAAATTTGATTTTCCCGAGAAGATACAGACCCAGCAGTGAGAAAAGCACTATCCAGATTGCCAGGTATATATCCCTTGTCAGGATTCCGAACTGGTAAACCTGGTCCACTGTTAACAAAAACTTCAAACTGAAGGCCAGAACAATAAATCCCAAAACAACCTTGACCGAGTTGAGCCATCCTCCCGATTTAGGCAGCCTGTTCATCCATGAAGGGAATATGGCAAGCAGGGTAAAGGGTATTGCAAAAGCGAGTGAGAAACCGAACATTCCCACTATGGGCGCTGATCCCCCGCCGGTTGCTGCTTCTACAAGCAATGCCCCCACAATAGGGCCTACACATGAAAGGGAGACAATTACCAGCGTCAGGGCCATGAAAAAGGACCCGACATATCCTCCCCCTTCTGCTTTCCGGTCCGCTCTGGTTGCAAGTCCGCCCGGCAGTGTGATTTCAAACATACCGAAAAAGGATGCTGCAAAAGCAACAAAGAGCAGGAAGAAAATCAGATTGGGCAACCAGTGTGAAGTCAGCTGGTTGGCAAACCCGGCACCAACACTTGTGGCTGAAACCAGGAGACCGAGACTTGTATAGATAGCAATTATTGAGATGCCGAAAACAAATGCATTAATTATGGAGTTCAGACGGCCGGACTGCTTCTGTATAAAGAAGGAGACGGTCATTGGTATCATGGGGAAAACGCAGGGTGTGAGCAATCCCGCCAGTCCGCCCGCAAAAGCAATAATGAAAAATATCCAGAGGGAGCGACTCTCTTTTGCATCGGAATCTTTATCAACTTCCGGGGGAATGGTTGCTCTCCCGCCGGCAGATGTATCTGAGATAACTTCTTCGACCGGCTCTGTTTCGGATTCAGTTTCCGCCCCGGTTATGGATTCAGTTGGAGCAGAGGCTCCGGGATTGATAGTATATTCAAATTCTTTCTCCTGCGGGGGAAGGCATCGTTCATCATCACAGCTCATATATTCAATATATCCTGTGACAGTGAATTCTTTGCCTGTTAGTACCCTGATTTTTTGCCGGAATATTGCCTCATTGCTGAACAGCGGCAGGTCCATATCAAAGAAGGGATCATACTTAATGTAAGGTTCAGTAAGATATTCTGTTTTGTCCAGAAGTTCAAAGTTTTCCGAAAGATCTACATGAACAGAGGTGGGTACCGGACCTTCTTCCGGTATATCCTGTCCGTACATGTACCAGTCAGTGTCTATTGATGCCCGGATTACAAGATTAATCTCATCATCTGATCTTTCCTTCTCAAACTCCCATTTCACCGGTTCAAGGATCTGGGAAAAAGCTGCCGGCAGGTATAAAATAAGACCTGCCAGGATGAATAATATAATTGTTTTTCTCATCTGTTTATTCTCTCTTTAAAGTTGTTACCGGCAGAAAATTTTTTCCATTCCCGTTGTTCATTTACAAAATTACAAAAGGATGATGATAAAAGAATTTAATTAATGTTAAATATCTACATTAATATATACAATAATATTTTTGGAGTAATACTACTAAAGGTTCTGGTCAAATTCTTCACCATCGGAAGTAAAAAAACTATATTCCATGAAATGATACGAAATCATGGGCATGACCTTTATGAAGCACCGGTATTTAAGGATCCAGCGTAATCTTTTTGAGACAATTCCTTTAGTAAGGTAGGCTTCTATAAAAGGGTGCACTTTTAGCACAAGGTTCCTTGTTTTTGACCTCTCAATTATGGACTGCAGCTGCTCCTCAATCAGCCCTGTAAAGAGTATGCTCGGGTTGATCTCTCCTGTTCCGCGGCAGGTGGGGCATTTCTCCATTGTTTTAACTGACATTTCGGGTCGCACTCTTTGCCGTGTCAGTTGCATTAAACCGAATTTGCTCAGGGGGAGTATATTATGTTTAGTGCGGTCGTCTGACATGAATTCCTTCATTTTATCAAACAGCATCTGTTTATTTTCCTGAGACTGCATATCGATAAAGTCCACCACTATTATACCTCCCATATCACGCAGGCGCAATTGCCTGGCAATTTCTTCAGCTGCAATAAGATTGACTGCCAATGCATTAGCTTCCTGGTTGTCTCCGCTTTTGGACCTGTTTCCGCTGTTTACATCAATTACGTGCAGAGCTTCTGTATGTTCTATTATCAGATAGGCTCCGTTTCTGCAGGATACTGTTTTGCCGAAAAGAGATTTGATCTGTTTTTCAACTCCGAAATGGTCGAATATAGGGGTTTTACCTGAATAATATTTGACTATCTTCTTTTTTTCAGGGGCTATGGTGTTTATATATTCCTTTATTTCACGAACAATGATTTCGTCATTGACATAAATATTGTTAAAAGATACATTCAGCAGGTCACGCAGAATTGTCGACGTACGGTCGAGCTCCTGCAAGGCAAGCCTGGGGGCAGTGGCACCTCTGAATTTATCATAAACCGATTCCCATTTCATGACCAGGTTTTTAAGTTCATAATCGAGCTCGGCAACACGTTTGCCCTCTGCCACTGTTCTTACAATGAGACCGTAATTCCTAGGTTTGATGCTTTGCAGCAGGCGTTTTAACCTGGTTCTCTCTTCTGCCGATTCAATCTTTTGCGAAACAGAAACCTTGTCGGAAAATGGTATCAAAACCAGGTTCCTCCCGGCAATTGATATCTCGGAGCTCAGTCTGGGTCCTTTCGTTGAAATTGGTTCTTTGGCAATCTGAACAAGAACACTTTGACCTGTGGACAAAACATTTCCTATTTTACCATCCTTTGCAATGTCGTTTTCGGGCCTGAATCTCTGCAATACAGGATTCTTGCCCTTTTTTGACATAATCTGGCTTATGAATTTGTTAAGGGTCTGAAACTGGGGGCCAAGGTCAAGGTAGTGGAGAAAAGCATCTTTTTCGTACCCCACATCCACAAAAGCCGCATTAAGACCGGGCATGATCTTTTTAACTTTTCCCAGGTAAATATTGCCTACATTAAACTCAACATTGCTTTTCTGTTTGTTTAGCTCAACAAGTTGTTTATTTTCAAGTAAGGCAATAGCAATTTCAGAAGCAGTAACATCGATAACTAGTTCTTTGCTCACGATTCCTTTTTATTATAGGAAGATAACAAAAATGTCACGGAACGGCCAAAGTAAGCGGTACGGTTTATAAATATACTAAACCTAAAGAAATAAATCTTTAGGTTTAGAGCTATATGCTATTTTTTAGCTTAAATACAGGCTATTTCCTTTTTTTATGGCGATTTTTCCTCAAACGCTTTTTCCGTTTGTGGGTTGACATTTTATGTCTTTTTCTTTTTTTTCCGCTTGGCATTTTTAAAAGATATTATCCGGCTTATTTCTTTACGTAAGTTTTAACTTTGTTTACGAAAGTTTTGGATGGTTTGAAGGCCGGGATGTGATGTTCGGGGATAATAATAGTTGTGTTCTTGGATATGTTCCTGGCGGTTTTCTTTGCCCTTTTCTTTACTATGAAACTGCCAAACCCCCTGAGGTAAACATTCTTATCTTTTGATAAGGAGTCTTTTACTGATTCCATGAAAGCCTCAACTGTTTTTTGAACAGTTATTTTTTCAATTCCAGTGTTTTTGGAAATCTCGTTAACAATATCTGCCTTTGTCATTTTTAAAAATCTTTAGTTATCAATAAATTAATATATAGTTTTTTTGTCTCGGACTGCAAATATATATTTAATTGGGAAAATAAAAAAACTGATACAAGCTTATTTTCAAAAGCCTGCGCAAAAATAAACAATTTTTGTTAAAAATATGAATTTTAATTTAATAGTTGTGATTTTTATACGGATAATTCTCTTATACTCTGATTTTTTAATTAAGGCGCATGCAATAAAGTTATCGTTTTACAATATTTATCAGATATGACTTTCAGGCAAATGTGTATTAAAGGTTATTGGTTCACAAAGGTAAAAAATAATATCATTGGCTATTGTCTTTTTAAAATACTTTCACTATATTTATATATAGTACTAATCAAAAAAACAGATAAAATGGTTAACAAAGTCGTACTGATAGGGCATGCAGGACAGGATCCTGAAGTAAGGCACCTTGACTCCGGTGTTGCAGTTGCCAATTTCAACCTGGCAACAAATGAAAACTATAAAGATAAAAACGGTGAAAAGGTAACACAAACAGAATGGCATCGCATTGTGCTATGGAGAGGATTGGCCGAGGTAGCCGAGAAATATGTTAAAAAGGGTGAGATGCTTTATATTGAAGGTCGTCTTCGTACTCGCTCCTGGGATGATAAAGACGGTAACAAGCGTTATACCACCGAGGTTTTTGCAGACTCAATGAAGATGCTTGGAAAAAAATCAGATCAGGGAGGAACAACTCGTGATGAAGGCAATGAGCCGGTTCATGAAGCAGATCCGGGGACTTCTGAGAATGATGATCTTCCATTCTGAAACATCTCTTATTTAGTGTACGTCTGTAAAGGGTTAAATACTTAAAGGGACCGGAAAAAAGAACTGAAAATGCTGCCTTGAAGTATTCTGATTGTTTGTTACCCTGCACTGCTTGTTAATATGAGTAATATATTTATTAACTTGCAGTCCGAAGAAGTTGTGACTTCTGCATTGTCCCCCCGGGGACCGGGTGCTTATAATCAAACAAACGATCACACGTCCGCTTTGGAAGAGAGTGAGTTATTTTTAGGGTTTTTTTCAGTTTCAGATATTGTATTTTATCCTTTTACTGTCGGGATAGGTATAGGTTTACTGGGACTGGTATTTCTGCTGGGTGCTTCTGCCCTGATATCCGGTTCGGAGGTTGCTTTTTTTTCCCTGTCCCCGGTTGAGAACCGTCAGCTTGAAAAAAAAGACAGTAGTGCCAGTCGAATAGTTTGCAGGCTGCTCGACAATCAGGAACGTCTCCTTGCCACCATTGTGGTTGCAAATAATTTTGTAAATGTTGCAATCGTAATTTTGTCGACAATAATTACCGAACTGCTTATAGATTTTTCAGATTCACCGACACTTGGTTTTGTTTTTAAAGTAGTCGTAATCACTTTTCTTCTGCTGCTTTTCGGTGAGATCCTGCCAAAACTGTATGCCAATCATAATCCATTGAGGTTTACTCTATTTATGGGTTATCCCCTTTTTTTTACAGAGAAGGTATTAAAGCCCGTAAGTATGATACTTGTCAGGTCAGGTGCATTGATATACAGAAGAGTTACCAGGAGGAAAGAAAATTTGTCTATCGATGATCTTTCCCATGCACTTGATATTACGTCGCCTTCCCTTACGGAGGACAGAAAAATTCTCAAAGGCATAGTCGATTTTGGCAATAAAGATGTTACCGAAATAATGAAACCCCGGATTGATGTAATTGCCGTCGATACATCGACCGGTATGAATAAACTGATATTAATCATAATTGAGTCAGGCTATTCCCGGATTCCTGTATTCTCTGAAACATTTGATGATGTCAGAGGGATACTTTATGTAAAAGACCTGTTACCCCATCATCAGAAAGATGATTCCTTTCGCTGGCAGACTCTTATAAGGCCTCCCTATTTTGTGCCGGAGACCAAAAAAATTAATGATCTTTTAAAGGAATTTCAAACCCAGAAGATTCATATGGCGGTGGTGGTTGATGAATACGGGGGGACTACCGGCATTGTTACAATGGAAGATATACTTGAGGAGATAGTAGGAGAGATCAGTGACGAATTTGACCTGGAAGAGCTTTATTTCTCCAAGCTCGATGACAGAACTTATATTTTTGAAGGCAAAACTCCCCTGAATGATTTTTATAAAATATTGAATCTCAGTCATGATGTTTTTGATGAAATAAAAGGTGAGGCTGATACCCTTGCAGGTCTGATACTGGAGTATGAGGGAGAGATTCCGGAGAAAAACAAGAAAATAATTTACAAACAATTTGAGTTTAAAATAGAATCGGCCGATACCAGGCGAATAAAACAGATCAGAGTGTGTCTGCACAAGTAGAATCCGGTTTAAAGATTATGAATATGATGCGTCTGTTTTTTATTTTTTTTATAACTGTTTTGTTGATTTTACCGGCAATCTCCTGCAGAAATGATTATTCTCCCAAACCAAGGGGTTATTTCAGGATTGATTTCCCTGAAAAATCATATGTCCCTTACAATGGGGATTGTCCTTTCCGCTTTATGTATCCTTCATATGCCGTTATCAGTAATGATGAAAGCCATAATGCCCGGCCTTGCTGGATAAATATTGATTTTCCTCAGTTCAGGGGCAGGCTTCACATAAGTTATATGGAGGTTGACAACAACCTTGTTGAATATATGGAAGATGCAAGAAAATTAGCATATAAACATACGGTAAAGGCAGACGCCATCGATGAGAGGATGTTTTTTA
This sequence comes from Bacteroidales bacterium, assembly GCA_046483315.1. Taxonomy (GTDB): domain Bacteria; phylum Bacteroidota; class Bacteroidia; order Bacteroidales; family PUMT01; genus PXAP01. The sequence goes on from JAWODJ010000058.1 coordinate 186,343, forward strand.
ATCATCAACAGGATGTTTATGGCGTTATGTATGATATAAAAGGGAATTCAGCTTCTGCCATTCAATTTTATCTGACCGACAGCAGCAGACATTTTTTTCGCGGAGCTTTGTATTTTGAAGTGCAGCCGGATAAGGATTCCCTTGCCCCTGTGATTGATTATTTCAGGGAAGATATATTATACATTATTGAAAGTTTTGCCTGGGAATAAATGATTTTCGATCTTTGTTTTTTTAACTAAAAGAGAATCCGTTATTATGGGTCTGGTAATGAAAAAATTTGTGCAGGATGATTGCCTCCTCGGCTTATGGGAGATAACCGAAGATTTTTTTTCGCTTTACAATATGCTGGAACTTAATGCTGAAGAGATTGAGACCCTTAACAGTTTTAAAAGTTATAACAGGAAGCTGGAGTGGCTGAGTGTAAGGGTACTGCTCACAGAGATGGCCGGGTCGGGTGCCAGGATATCCTACAATGGTAACAGAAAACCCTTTTTAACGGACAGGAACTATCATATCAGCATTTCCCATTCAAACAGGCTGACATCAATAATAATCAGCCGTAAACGCAGGGTTGGCATTGACCTGGAGTATGTATCGGGCAAAATCTCCAGCCTTGCAGGTAAGTTTCTGACAGACGCAGAGGAAGAGGCTTTAAGCAGAAAGTCCAGGAAATATCATGTATACATATACTGGTGTGCGAAGGAGGCACTTTATAAAATTTGTGATAAGCAGAATATTAATTTTCGGGAGGATATAATAATTGACCCTTTCCTTCCCGGGAAACAGGGTACTCTTACCGGGAAGGTACAAACCAGTGCCATAAAAGAGAATTTTGTCCTGCATTATTTTAAATATCAGAATTATTCTGTAGTTTGGTGTTGCAAGTGAACTGACTTATGATTTACAATTCCATTCTTGATCTTTCCGGGAGTAAAAAGATGCTTGTTCTTCTGATTGATCCCGACGAAACAGGCACTGATGCATTGCCAGTATTAATGAGTTATGCTGCAGCAGCAGGGGTTTCTATGATATTTGTCGGAGGCAGCCTTGTAAACCATCCGGTCGGCCCGTTAATTGACAGCATACGGAGTTTTTCATCGGTTCCTGTCTTGTTGTTTCCGGGTAATCCAAGCCAGTTAAGCGATAAGGCTGACGGGTTATTGCTTTTGTCGCTTATATCGGGCAGAAATCCTGAATTTTTGATTGGGAACCATGTCGTTGCCGCACAGTTTTTGAAAAACAGCTCCATGGAGATCATACCAACAGGTTATATGCTGATTGAAAACGGAAAAACCAGTTCGGCTGAATATATGAGCAATACCAAACCTCTGCCATGTAATAAGCCTGATCTTGCTATATCCACTGCCATGGCAGGAGAGATGCTCGGACTAAAACTTATATATATGGAGGGCGGAAGCGGAGCCCCTTCTGTAATACCGTCGGAAATGATAACGGCGGTGAAAAGGAGTATCAGCATCCCGCTAATTGTTGGAGGGGGTATCAGGTCGGCAAAAGATTTGAGGGTAGTTTTTGATGCAGGCGCCGATATAGCTGTTGTTGGGAATGCTGTAGAAAAGAATGCAGGGAAGCTGGAAGAATTTGCTTCCCTGGTAAAATAAAACAGGCTGCCTTTTTTGGACAGCCTGTTTTGTTTGTTCCGGTTTCTAAGGGAAAGAAACCGGTTATTTGATGTTCATTCCGTTCAGATCATTACGGACAATTCAGAACATGTTCAATCTGGTAATTGGCAGATTCTTCATAGTTTCCGAAGGCTGCCTGTCTGTATGCTGTACAGGCCTGCTCAGTATTACCCAGCCCGGCATAAGCTTCACCAAGCTCAAAGTATATTTTGGCTGTTTCCTCCCTGCTGCCGTCGGTAAGGTCAATAGCCCGGCCGGCACTGTTAACGGCATCCTCGAAACGGGATTGCTCGTTATAGATCGTTGCAAGCAGGAAATGTGTTTCTGGAAATTCCTGGTCGTATGCCAGTGAAGTGGTCAGGAAATCAATAGCCTGGTCATTATTTCCTTCTCCTTTGGCTTTTACCGCACGAACCAGAAAGAAGTCGCGTGCGGTTGATTCGGCAGTTTCGAGAATCTGCTCATCATTGATCACCAGTGCTGTTTCAATAGCCATGTCCATTGACTCCTTAAAATTTTCAGCATCTTCGAGACGTCTGTAAATCAGTCCTTTACCTAAATGAGATCTGGCATGCTGAGGGTTTATTTCAAGGGCCTTGTCGTATAAATCAAGTGCCTTCTCATTGTTGTTTTCCCTGAAAGTAGCGTTGGCCTGTATGGCATAAAGCTGGTGCAGGACATTTTCAGCACGTCTTTTTGTATTTGGATCGTCATACTGGCCGGCTACTTCGATAGTCTCTTCAAAACCACTGACGGCTTCAGTAATGTTTCTTTCCCTGTAATGTTCCATCGCCATATCAAAGTAAAGACCTGGGATCTGGACTTCTGCCTGCTCCTTTACTTCAATACCTTCCTCTCCGAGACTGCTGGCGATTTCATAGCTTTTTTCAAAACTTTCAATAGCCGCCTTCATGTCGGTTTTAACGAGGTCAAGTCCGTTGTTATAGGCATCTATGGCTTCTTTTAGAGTTTGTCCCTGGGTCTGTAAACCAAGGAATAATGAAACTCCTGCAATTAGGAATAGTCTCTGTAGTAACCGGATCTTCATAAACATTTGTTTTAGAATTATGGTTCTGTTAAATTTTGGTTTCAAAAATAGTATTATTTTTTAATGTAGACACAAAAACCTGTAAGTTTTGTTTATTATCAGTTAAAAACAAAAACAGGTCTCTTTGTCTGAAACAGCAATTTCTTTGCCAAACTAGGATTAAAAAGACGGTAAAATAGATTTCTTTTTTTATGTGTAAGCGCAATTAGCTCAATATCATTTGTTTCAACAAATTTATTCAGGTCTTCCAGTATCTCTTTACTTTCAATTATGTGACATTCCAGGGATAAATTCTTCTCTTTATTGATAAAATATTTTTTCATTTCTGTCATTTTTTCCCTGTTTTCTTCGTTCCCGCCATTGGTATTAAAATGTACGCATTCAATCCTTATGGTGTATGCCGACAATATTGCCGTAAGACTTTCAATTGCTTTGTAGTCAGATTCATCAAAGTTGGTGGCATAAAGAAGCTTTATTTCTCCCTCTTCTTTCATACTGGCATCCCGGGTAACCAGGAGAACAGGTATCCCGGCAGTGTCAATTACCCGGGCGGCAACAGACCCTAAAACTTCGTTTGCCTGATCTCCGTGTCCCCTGGTTCCTATGATAATTATGGCCGGATTGAATGATTTTATTATGTTGTCAATCTCCTCACCGGGCTGACCCGCCACAACCTCTGTTTCAATTTTTACTTCTTTGAGTCTTTTAATCTTTATATAGCGTTTTAGCTTTTTCGAAAATTTCTTCATCTCTCTTCGGGCATTGTTCTCAAGCTCCTGAAAAATTTCAGCCATATTGGACTGGTAAGTGAAGGCATCAGGAAAAGCCATGGCATCAATCATCGGATTGAAGAATGCATGAAAAAGTCTTATCTCTGCATCTGTTCTGGAAGAAAGGTGAAGGGCAAAATAACATGCATTCAGTGAGTAATCTGAAAAATCTATTGGAACCAGTATGCGTTCAATCGGGTTTTTTTTATTATTCGTATGCATGAGATTATGGTTTAGGTTTATAGTTAAAAATCATATTCCCCGCCTTTTTATATTAAACGGAAATTATTCTGTTTTCAGATAATACAGGTTACAATTTATGCGGTCAAAAGATAACCAAAAGATGAATCAATGTCAATACCGTCGGGATTTTGTATTTACTGATTAATTGAGTAATTTTTGTGTCTCAATTAATCAGCATTGCCGGCGTTAATCATTTAAAGATCAGTTTTTAATGGATAAGGACAAAGAAAATGGCGGGAAAGATATCAGAATGCTTCTGGAAGACAGGAAAGAGAGACTCAAGGAGCTTTCCTGTATCAACCAGACTACTGCAATTCTGAAGGAAGGGAAGTCTGTAGAGGAATCGCTTCATCAGATTGCACTAATACTTCCATATGCCTGGCAGTATCCTGAATATTGCGTTGCCCGTATAGTCTTTGAAGACAAGGAGTATAAAAGTCCCCGGTTCAGGCAAACGGAATGGGGACTGAAACAGAGTTTTAAAACCATTGACGGCAATGAGGGTCATGCCGAGGTTTATTATACCAGGGAGTTTGCTGATATGGATGAGGGCCCTTTTCTTGCGGAAGAGCGACATCTGATAGATAATATCTGCAGCCTCATGCTTGGATACATAAACAGTTACAAAGCCAAGACCATTTTTTTCAGGGCAAAGAGGCAGGAGAAACAGAAACGGAAGCAGGCAGAGCAACAGGGAAAATTATTGAACAGCCGCCAGCTTCTTCAGCGGTTTCTTAATATGCATAATGCTGAAAGAGATCTGTTTCATGATCTTATGCCATTTAAAGTAAAGGAGATACTTCTTATCGCCACCCTCTACGATGCCTACAGCATTGAGAAGGAAGGCCGGTTCTCCGACCATATGCTCGGGCAGTATCAACAGCTTAATCTTTCATCTTTGCCCAGGGTTACAGGAGTTTCAAAACTTGAAGAGGCTATTGAGGAACTGGCCGGCAAGCATTATGACATGGTTATTGTTATGATGGGTGTTGACAAGCAGACTCCTCTTGTACTCAGCAGGAAGCTGAAGGAGGGGTATCCTTATATACCCATCTTCTTTCTTTTAAATAATAACCGTGATATTGAGTTATTTGATAAAGATGATATCAGGGGCGAGTTTATTAACCGGGTATTTGTCTGGAACGGTGATTCCAAGATGTTCTTCGCCATGGTAAAGCTCCTTGAAGATCAGGTTAATGTTGAGAATGACACAGCCATGGGTTTTACAAAGGTGATTCTGCTGGTTGAAGATTCTCCCAAGTACTATTCCCGGTATCTGCCTATGATCTATTCCATAGTGCTTGAACAGACCAAACATCTTATAGAAGATGTCAACACAGATGAATTGTACAAGGTACTTAAGCTCCGGGGCAGGCCAAAGATCCTGCTGGCATCAACATATGAGGAGGCAATGGATATTTTTAACCGCTACAGGGAGTATGTTCTTTGTGTTATTTCTGACGTACGCTTCCCCCGGAAGGGTAAAACAGATCCTATGGCTGGTGTGGACTTTATCAAATATGTAAAGAGCCAGATTGACAATCTTCCCGCAATGCTGCAGTCGGCCGACCAGGGATATCAGAAGAAGGCTCATGAACTGAAATCCAGCTTTGTTAACAAAAATTCTGAAACACTTTTGCAGGATCTGAAAAGTTTTATTACATATTTCCTGGGTTTCGGACACTTTGTATATCGTGACAATGAGGGACGCCAGATTGCCGTGGCAAAATCTATGCGGGAATTTGAGTCATACCTGAAAACCGTGCCGGAAGAGTCGCTTGTTTATCATGCCGTTAAGAACCATTTCTCCCTCTGGTTGATGGCAAGGGGTGAAGTGAAAATTGCAAGGATAATCAATCCCCTTAAGGTAAGTGACTTCAGTAATCCCGAGGAGATGAGGAGCTATCTTATCAATATACTTAAGTCTCACCGTAATGAGCAGGACAGGGGTAAGATAGTCAATTTTGAAGAGTCGGCAATCCTCGAAGAGTCCAATATTGTCTCATTTGCTTCAGGATCGCTGGGGGGAAAAGGAAGAGGTCTGGCATTTGTAAATTCACTGATATATAATTTCAGGTTCTCAGAACTTATCAAGGGTGTAAATATCCGGACACCGGTTACAGGAATAATCGGGACTGAAGAATATGATATATTCCTTGAGATAAATAAGCTTTATGACGTAATATATAATGAAACCAGTTATGACAGGATTAAACAGCTGTTTCTGGGGGGTAATCTCAGCTATAATCTTGAAAAGAAACTAAGGATTTTCCTGAGGATGGTCAACCGGCCCATTGCGATCCGCTCTTCCAGCCTTTTTGAGGATTCCCTCATGCAGCCGTTTTCGGGTATATTCGGAACATATCTTCTTCCCAATAACCATCCGGTTTTTGATGTTCGTCTCCAGCAGGCCACAGATGCCATAAAGCTGGTTTTTGCCTCAATATTTTCAGATAATGCGAAAACATATTTTGAATCTCTTGACAATAAGATCGAAGAGGAGAAAATGGCCATTGTGCTGCAGGAGGTGGTAGGTAATCAGTATGGTGATTATTATTATCCTCATATCAGCGGAACTGCCCAGTCACATAATTTTTACCCGGTGTCTCACATGAAACCCGAAGAGGGATTTTCTGTAATTGCGATCGGCCTGGGGCAATATGTAATGGAGGGTGAACAGGCCTATCGTTTCTCCCCGGTATATCCTGATCTTGATATCATATCCAACAAAGATCTTTACAGGAACTCGCAATTGAAGTTTTATGCCGTGAATATGTCAAAACCCGAAGTAAATCTTCTTGAAGGGGAGGATGCCGGTTTGATTAAACTGGATATCTCAGAAGCAGAAAAACATGGCAATCTAAAACATTGTGCTTCGGTTTATGATGTTGACAACGACAGGATCATTCCCGGTATTGAAAAACCCGGACCACGCATAGTCAATTTCGCAAATATTCTCAAGTATAATTATATGCCTTTGGCTGAGGCACTTAAAACAACACTGGACGTAGTGAAGGAGGCTCTGGGATGCCCGGTTGAAATAGAATTTGCAATAGATCTTAACAGGGATAAAAATAACCTGCCATCTTTTTATCTGTTGCAGATAAAGCCTCTTTTTGGCAATGAAAACGATTACAGCATTGAACATGAAAAAATTAATGATAAGGATATTTTCCTTAGTTCCGGAAAGAGTATGGGTAATGGCAGGATAGACACAATTACCGATATAATATGCATCAGGACCGGGAATTTTGACAAAATGAAAACACGTGAGATGGCTGCCGGGATAGATAAGTTAAACTCAAAGATGCTGAAGAGGGGGAAGAAATATGTTCTTATCGGTCCGGGAAGATGGGGCACAAGGGACAGGTTTATCGGGATTCCGGTAGTCTGGCCGCAAATATCCAATGCTGCTGTAATAGTTGAAATGAGCATGGAGGGCTTCCCTCTTGATGCCTCACTGGGGTCTCATTTTTTTCACAACCTTACTGCCATGAATGTGGGATATTTTTCGGTCAATCATACCAGTCCCGATGATTTTATCAGGATGGACATGCTTGATGAAGGGAAGCTTGTTGAGGAAACAGTTTTTTTCAGGCACATAGAATTTTCAAATCCGATCAGGATACTTATGGACGGCAGGAAAGGAATGGCACTAATACTAAAACCGCTTAAACAGCACGAAACAACATAATATCAATGGGAAACAGCAAAGTGATAAGTGAACCGGGCAAATATGAATTTCATCAGACGTCATTCAATTCTCTGATGCAAAAACGCATTCACAGCGTTTTACTCATATGCAGCAATTACGATGCCTTTATGCTTGAGGAAGACGGGAGGATAGACGAACAGATATTTAACGAATATGTTTCTCTCAACCTGAGTACGCCGCCCATATTCCTTAAGGCCAATGATGGTGAAGAGGCATTTGAAACACTGAAAAAGGAAAAGGTCGATCTTATTATTTCAATGTTCAGCATAGGGGGTGAATCTGATATATTCAGCCTTGCGGGGGAGATCAAATCAGGCTTTCCGAATATACCGATTGTCGTTCTTACCCATTTTTCACGTGAGGTTTCACTGAAGCTTGCCAATGAAGACCTCTCTTCCATAGATTATGTCTTTTGCTGGCTTAGCAATGCAGATCTTATACTTGCTATTATTAAGCTTTTGGAGGATAAGATGAATGTTGAACACGACGTTCATAAGGGAGGTGTACAAACCATACTCCTGGTGGAGAATTCGATAAGGTATGTTTCCAGTTATCTTCCCAACCTCTACAAGATTATACTTAAGCAGTCACGCGATTTTGCGCGTGAAGCGCTTAATGCCCATCAAAAGAACCTCAGGATGAGAGGCAGGCCCAAAATCCTGCTTGCCAGGAATTATGAGGAGGCTGTTGCCCTGTATGAAAAATATAAACACAATCTTCTGGGTGTAATATCCGATATTGCATACCAGCGCAAAGGTAAAAGAGATGCTGAGGCCGGAATTCGCTTATGCAAGAAGGTAAGGGCGGATGATCCTCATATGCCGGTTCTGCTTCAGTCTAGCGATACGGAATACCATAAACGTGCAGAAGAGCTCGGGTGCGGGTTTATTCATAAATATTCAAGGACTTTGTCGATAGAGCTGAGGAATTATGTTATAAGACAATTCTCTTTTGGTGAGTTCGTATTTCATGATCCCAGGACAAAGAAGGAAGTGTGCCGTGCCTCAGATCTTCAGGCATTGCAGCAGGCAATCCTTACTATTCCAGGCCATGTTCTGGCCTATCATTCAAGCCAGAACCATTTCTCAAAATGGCTGAATGCAAGAGCATTGTTTCCTATTGCTCAAATGTTCAAATACCTGAAAGTAGAAGATTTTAAATCTATAGAGGAAGTAAGAAAGTATATTTTCACCACCATATCAAATTTCCGTTCAAGTAAGGGAAGGGGTGTAATTGCCAATTTCGATAAAAACAGTTTTGATGAATACCTTATGTTCTCACGCATAGGTGAGGGGTCTATAGGTGGAAAGGCACGGGGGCTTGCCTTTATAAATTCCATTCTCGACGAACACAACCTGTTCAATAAGTTCAAAGATGTGCTTATTACAATTCCGCGCACCGTGGTTCTCAGTACCGATATTTTTGACGAATTTATGGAATCCAATGACCTTTATCAAGTCGGACTTTCTTCTGAAGATGATGAAAAGATTCTGCAAAGGTTTATTGATGCAAGTCTGCCGGGGAGACTTCATCAGGATCTGTATGCCTTTATTTCCGTGGTTCGTAACCCTGTTGCCATCCGTTCTTCAAGCAAACTGGAAGACAGCCATTATCAGCCCTTTGCTGGAATATACTCCACATATATGATTCCCAGGGTGGAAGACAGCACCATGATGATAAAAATGCTGACTGATGCCATAAAATCGGTTTATGCATCAGTGTACTATAAGAGCAGTAAGGCTTATATGACTGCCACATCAAATGTGATTGACGAGGAAAAAATGGGAATAATACTCCAGGAAGTATGCGGGCAAAGAAGCGGTGATAAGTTTTTTCCGACAATCTCGGGCGTTGCACGTTCAATAAACTTTTATCCTATTGCCCCTGAAAAACCTGAAGACGGTATTGCAAACATTGCTTACGGACTTGGCAAGCTGATTGTTGACGGGGGTATATCGCTCCGTTTTTCTCCCGGATATCCCAAAAAGGTGCTGCAGCTGTCCTCGCCCGAACAGGCATTAAGAGAGTCTCAGAAAAAGTTCTATGCACTGGATATGAATACCGGCAGCTTTATTCCCTCTACTGATGACGGGGTAAATATTCTCAAGCTTAATATCAGGGAAGCAGCAAAGGAACCATCATTCAGGTATGTATGTTCCACCTATGATTTTGAATACAATATGATAAGGGACGGTTTAAACCATCAGGGTAAAAAGCTGGTTACCTTCTCGGGTATTCTTAATCACAATGTTTTTCCGCTGCCCGGGATATTGCAGATTCTTCTGGAGACAGGTCACAGAGAAATGAATAATCCCATAGAGATAGAATTTGCGGTTGACCTTGATACTCCTGAGGGTAATCCCAAAATATTTTATTTTCTTCAGATCAGACCCATAGTACATGGCGAACAAAGAGTGGACGTGAATTTTGACAGTATAAAAACCGACAACACCATTGTTTATTCTGAATGTGCACTTGGCTATGGTACTATTACCAATGTTTCTGATTTTGTTTATGTAAAACCCGAACAGTTCAAAGCCTCAGACAGTAAGGAAATAGCCCTGGAGATTGAAAAGGTTAATGAAACTTTTATAAGGGAGGGCAGGAATTATGTGCTTACCGGGCCGGGCCGCTGGGGATCCAGTGATCCCTGGCTTGGCATACCTATTAAATGGCCCCAGATATCCATGGCAAGGGTAATCATTGAATCAGGTCTGGAAAACTATCACATAGATCCAAGCCAGGGAACTCATTTTTTTCAGAACCTGACTTCATTCAGGGTTGGTTATTTTACTGTCAACCCTCATTTTAATGAGGGATTTTATGATATTGACTACCTCAATGCGCAACCAGCACATTACGAGGATAAACATATCAGGCAGGTTCGGTTTAAATATCCCTTCAAGATACAGATTGACGGAAGGCATAACAAGGGTGTTATATTCAAACCGGAACCTCTTAAAGAAGATATTTAGCCTGCGATATCAAACCGGATATTGCCGGACTGAAAACTATAACAGGTCTGCTGCACCGGCGGTTTCCACAGTACGGTCAGTCTTTGTTATGAGTCCCTGCAATACTTTACCCGGACCCACCTCAGTGAATGAAGCTGCACCGTCTTTGATCATATTGACCACTGTCTGAGTCCACTGCACTGGCGCAGTAAGCTGGGCTACAAGGTTTTTCTTTATGACCCGGGGGTCTGTGAAGGGCATTGCATTGACATTTTGGTATACAGGGCATCGGGGCCGGCTGAATGAAGTTTGTTCAATTGCTTTTGCCAGTTCTGCCCTGGCAGGCTCCATCAGAGGTGAATGAAAAGCTCCGCCAACCATTAATCTGAGTGCGCGCCTGGCTCCCAGCTCTTTCAGCCTTTCGGTTGCAACCTCTATTCCTTTTAAGGATCCTGATATAACTATCTGTCCCGGACTGTTATAGTTTGCGGGAACCACAATTTCGTTTATTCCGGTGCATACCTGTTCAACAACATTATCTTCCAGTCCAATAACTGCGGCCATAGTGGAGGGTTCTGCCTCGCATGCCTTCTGCATTGCCAGTGCTCTTGAATGAACCAGCCTCAATCCGTCTTTGAAGGATATGGCCCCGACAGCAACCAGAGCTGAAAACTCACCGAGCGAATGACCCGCTGTCATATCAGGCCGGAAGGCTTCGCCCAGAACCTTTGCCAAAACAACAGAGTGCAGAAATATTGCGGGTTGTGTGACATTTGTCTGCCTGAGGTCATCTTCGGTTCCGTTAAACATCTTATCTGTTATACTGAACCCAAGTATCTCATCGGCTTGTTCAAACAATGTCCTGGCATGCGGGAATTTGTCATATAAATCTTTACCCATACCCTGGAACTGGGCACCCTGGCCCGGGAATACAAATGCCTTCATAAGATTTTTAATATTTTAATGTCAATATTAGTGAAGCTTAGCTCCTATGAGATGAATAAATTCCTCTCTTGTCTGGTTTTGTTTGAGAAAAACACCGGTAAATGCCGATGTGGTGGTTACCGAGTTTTGTTTTTGTATGCCTCTCATCTGCATACACATATGATGTGCTTCAATTACTACTGCAACTCCCATGGGGTCAAGAGCTTCCTGTATACAATCTCTTATCTGGGTGGTAAGTCTCTCCTGCACCTGTAATCTTCTTGAAAAAGCATCTACAACACGGGCAATCTTGCTGAGTCCTGTTATATGCCTGTTTGGTATGTAACTGACATGCGCCTTACCGTAAAACGGAATCATGTGGTGTTCGCACATTGAATACAGTTCTATGTCCTTTACAAGCACCATCTGCTTATAGTCTTCCTCGAATTTTGCTGAATTGATTATATCCTTTGGGTTGAGAGTGTAACCATGAGTAAGGAACTGCATTGCTTTTCCAACCCGAAAGGGCGTTTTTAAAAGACCCTCCCTGTTGGTGTCTTCTCCAAGTATATTAAGTATTTCCTTGTAGTGGTAGGCAAGTTTGCCGGTATCTTCCGGGTGGAATAGTTCAATTTTGGAATAACCGAACTCTTGATTCTCTATAATGTCACTGTCGGTTATTTCCGGGGTTTGCTTTTTAGTTTCCATAATATTCGGCATAATTATTTTCTGTTTCAACAATTTTAACGCAATGAAGTTCAATGCCAAGCAACCTGATATGCGGATCAAGAACCTCCCATATTGCAATTGCCAGGTTCTCGGTCGAAGCCAGCCTGTCTTTCATAAAATCCACCTGGGTGTTAATATTCATATGGTCAATTTTATCTATAACATTCTCCCTGATTATTTTACTCAGGGTCTTCAGGTTTACTACAAATCCTGTTTCAGGGTTCAGGCTGCCTTTTACGGTGACATAAAGCACGTAGTTATGGCCATGCCAGGATGGATTTGAGCATTTTCCATAAACCCTGAAATTTTCCTCGTCCGACCATTCCTGCTTAAAAAGACGGTGGCCGGCATTAAAGGTCTCTCTACGTGTCAGATATACCATAATGAGTAAGAATTTTTGTCAGGGATGAAAATATCTTTTATCTTTTACCGGATTCAAAAATAAGAAAAACTAATCTAATTGCAGAGATTTGACTAAATAGTTACCTTTGAACCGCCTGAAACCGGGATGCAGTTTCTCAAATGATTAAAAACCGGTTTAACAGGAGTTTAAAAGGTAAAAGAGATTTTCGATAAGCCGCAGCTTGCTGCGGGAAGCTTTAACTATATGGTATGATAGTAATAACCGGAGCAGCTGGTTTTATTGGCAGCAATCTTCTGAAAGAACTCAATAATGAGAATTTCCGGGATATTGTACTTGTTGATGATTTTTCCCCTGAAAAGATTCCCAACATAGAGGGAAAAATCTATTCACAACGGGTTCATCGTAATGATTTTCATTCCTGGCTTACTGATAATCACCGGCTGGTCCAATTCGTCTTTCATCTGGGTGCACGGACAGATACTGCTGAGATCAGCAGGGAAGTATTTGACAGGCTTAACCTTAATTATTCAAAAGAGGTGTGGAGGATCTGTACGCTATTCGGACTCCCCCTGGTATATGCATCTTCTGCTGCCACATACGGCCTGGGTGAACACGGGTTCATTGATGACCACGATTTAATCTACAGGCTCAGGCCCCTCAACCCTTACGGAGAGTCAAAAAATGAATTTGATAAATGGGTCGTGGCACAGGATAATAAACCTTATTTCTGGGCAGGGCTGAAATTTTTTAATGTTTACGGCCCGAATGAATACCACAAGGGCCGGATGGCTTCGGTCATTCTTCATGCATTCAACCAGATAAAGGAGACCGGTAGTGTTAAACTTTTCCGTTCCCATAATCCGGAATATCAGGACGGGGAGCAGAGACGTGATTTTATATTTGTCAGGGATGTGGTTAATGTAATGTTGTATTTTATGAATCACAGAAAGCACCCCGGCATATATAACCTCGGTACCGGTCATGCTTGTACATTCCTTGATCTGGCAAAAAATATTTTCAGGTCAATGGGAAAAGAAGAGAGAATTGAGTTTACTGATATTCCGGTTGATATAAGGGAAAATTACCAGTACTTTACCCTGGCTGCAATGGAAAAGTTAAAACAGGCTGGTTATAAAGGGTCCTTCACAAGTCTCGGGAAGGGTATAAATGACTATGTAACCGGCTATCTTATCCCCGGCAGGCTCAATTAAACTGTCAGTACGGATTTCCCGGCCATCAGGGTAAGAGTTATCCCCCTGCTTGCCATAAATATGATGAAAGCCAACCAGAGGCCATGATTTCCAAAAACCGGTTCAAGAAGGTAATAAGCCGGAAGGAAGACCAGTAATGCAGAGATTAACATTGAATTTCTCATTGCCGCCGAGGCTGTTGCTCCTATATAAATACCATCCCATATAAAAGCCGGGAATGTAATTACGGGGATAAGAATTACCCATGGCAGATACGGTCTGGCGGCATTAATAATCTCCTGGTTGTTAGTAAGTATGAATAGCAGGTACCTGCCTGCAGCGAGGTAAATAACGGTAAATACTATTGCTATCGCCCCTCCCCATAAAAAAAGCAGTCTGATAGTTTTTATAAGATTAATCCTGTTTTTTGCACCTGTATATCTGCCGGACAGTGCTTCCGCAGCATGTGCATACCCGTCAACAAAAAATGAAAATAACATGAAGAACTGCATCAGCAGCGTGTTCACTGCAAGAATAGTATCGTTTGTTCTTGCTGATTGTGTGGTAAAAAAAGAGAGGATCAATATAAGGAAGAGGGTGCGGATGAAAATATCCTTATTGACCGTAAAAAACAGTGTCAGGGCTTTTTTATCAGGCAGTTTTTCTCTTTGCCAGTATCTGAATATTTTTTTGTAATATTTAAACAGGAACCATATTGCAATTAACAAGCCGCTATACTGGGCCAGGACTGTACCAAGTGCCACTCCGTCAGCTTTCATATGGAATATTTTAATCAGAATAAAGCTGAAGCCTATATTCATCATATTAACAAGTATGGTTATTATCATTGGGATACGTGCATTTTGCATGCCAAGGAACCAGCCTGTAAGAGCATACAAACCGATAGTTGCCGGAGCCGCCATTATACGTATGTGAAAATATTCTCTTGCCAGAAGCTGAACCTGTCTGCTTCCGTCAATTATTATGAAGCTTAGATGAGCAATCGGGTATTGCAGTATTATCAGGATAAGTGATCCTGTTGCGGCTACCAGGAGTGCCCTGGTAAGTATCATTACGGTTTCGGCCAGATCTCTTTTCCCATAGGCTTGTGCCGTGAATCCACTGGTCCCCATTCTGAGAAAGCTGAAACCCCAGTAAATGAAATTGAAGATCATACCTCCGAGGGCCACAGCTCCGATATATGCTTTATCTTCAAGATGCCCCATCAGCGCAAGGTCAACCATGCCGAGAAGCGGTATAGTAATATTACTGATTATATTCGGTATTGCAAGATCAAGTATTCTGCGGTTCACTGGTAATTTTTTTGGAAGCTGGAATGAAATTAATATCCGGTTAATTGAACAAATTATTTTTTGTATTGTTTGTTTTTTGTAATAAGTCTAAATAAAATAAATTTTTGCAATCTTTTAAAAAATAAAATTATGTCATTTAAACTTCCCGAATTAAAATACAAATACAACGCACTTGAGCCACATATTGATGCCCGCACGATGGAAATACATTATACAAAGCATCATGCTGCATACACTGATAAACTTAATGCTGCAGTTGAAAATACCGATATGGCGGGGAAAAGTATAGAGGATTTACTCAAAAATATTTCGGATTATCCTGTTGGTGTAAGGAATAACGGCGGTGGATTCTACAATCACAATCTTTTCTGGGAGGTAATGTCTCCCGGCGGTGGTGGAGAACCCGGTGGCGATCTGATGCAGGCAATAAAATCCGATTTTGGCTCTTTTGAAGCTTTTAAGGATGAATTTTCAAATGCCGCTGCCACCAGGTTCGGTTCCGGCTGGGCATGGCTTGTTAAACAGGATGGCCGGCTGGTTGTCAGTTCCACTCCCAATCAGGACAATCCTTTAATGGATGTGTCTGAAGTAAAAGGGGTGCCCGTTCTTGGTATCGATGTATGGGAGCATGCATATTATCTTAATTATCAGAACAGGCGTCCTGACTATATTTCTGCTTTCTGGAATGTTATTGACTGGGATGAGGTTTCACGAAAGTTTTCAGGCTGATTTCGAGATCATATATTTTCATAATTTGGTTAGGTTGGTTTGGTGATAAAAAGCCGGTTGGTTGCCGGCTTTTTTTCGTATTCGTGAGGATACTAAACGGGGTTCAGCCCCGTTTTTTTGTCCCGGGTAAATTTAGGACTGCTTCTATTATATGAGGCAGAAAAAAATGAGGGTTGCCTTTTCAGGAACAACCCTCATTTTACATGAGTTCTAAAAAACTTATAAGACCGGGAAGAAGTGAGGTTATGCTTTTTTCAGGTTAGCTGCTACAGTATTCCAGTCTATTACATTCCAGAAAGCTGATATATAATCAACTCTTCTGTTTTGATATTTCAGGTAGTAAGCATGCTCCCATACATCTATTCCAAGTATTGGTGTTCCGCGTTCTCCTGCGGGAACCACGTTCATCAGGGGATTATCCTGGTTTGGCGTTGAAGTTACCTTTAGTTTACCATCACTCACTATCAGCCAGGCCCATCCCGAACCAAAACGTGTGGCAGCTGATGCTGAAAAAAGCTCCCGGAATTTGTCAAACGAGCCGAATGAACCGTTAATTGCCGAAAGCAGCTCACCCGAAGGTCTTCCCCCACCTTCTGGTGACATAATTTCCCAGAAGAGTTTATGGTTATAATGCCCTCCGCCGTTATTTCTTATCGCCGTGCTGTGAGAAGAAACTGATTTCATAATTGCTTCCAGGGTTATATCTTCACTATCGGTTCCCTGCAAAGCGTTGTTGAGGTTATTTACATAGCCGGCATGATGCCTGCTGTGATGGATTTCCATTGTCTGTGCATCTATATGCGGTTCGAGCGCATTATAGGCAAAAGGCAGTTGAGGAAGTTCAAATTTTTTATCCCGAAACATATTCTCTGTTGATGATGAAGGATTAGTGTATTTCCCTTCTGCAATCAGGGGTGATGCCATTATGCCGCCTATTCCAAGAAGGCTGGTTTTCAAAAATGCTCTTTTGTCCATCGTTAATGATTTAAATGTTAGCCATTGTACAGTTAATTACCATATACTAACACAATATAATCAGATATGTTCAAATGATATTTTTTTGAAATGTGAAGTGCCGGCTCCCCTGTAGCTACTTATGGTGTAATGAAAGATCTGTCATGTCTTTTTAACCAAAAATCTTAATTATGCCTCTTATTTGTTCCGGTTAAAATATTATTTGTCAGGTAAATTTTTGGATTACCCACATAAAGCGGTTTGTTTATGGAAAAACCCGGGTAATTGTAACCTATTAAACCATTCTAACGTTATTTAGATTAGCAATATTTATGATTTTATGTGCCCGGTTTTATTACAGGAACGGGAAGGCATAAATAAGTACTTTTTTTATATGTATATATATTGTTTCGGTAATTTTTGTTATTTTGCCTTGTAATTAAAATGCTTTTTAGATTAACATATAGATTGACAGGGTTAAAGCAACTACCTGTTGTTATAATTTTATTTATCCTGTTTTCCGGCGGCCTTAAGGCGCAGGATCCTCAGTTTTCCCAGTTCTATGCAAATCCGCTTTATCTTGCACCCTCTTTTGCCGGTCTTACCGAGGGAAGCCGGATAGGTGGGAATTACCGTAACCAGTGGCCACAGCTTCCCGGTAAATTTGTTACGTACACTTTTTCATACGACCACTGGTTTGATCAGTATGACAGTGGTGCTGGTATTCTTTTCATGCAGGATATGGCAGGCAGCGGAAACCTGCGGACGACAAACATTGGCGTTCAGTATTCGTATGATTTTCCTGTCAACCCGGAATGGCATATGAGACCCGGTGTACATTTCTTTTACACCGAACGTGCCATTGATTTTGATAAACTTATATTCAGTGACCAGATAACCCCCGATGGTCAGCGGCCAACTACAATAGAGATTCCTCCCCTGAGCAGAAGAGGCGGAATCGACTTCTCTACTTCTGCGATGGTTTATTCTGAACAGTACTGGTTCGGTGTCAACATCGATCATCTTCTCAGGCCCAATCACTCGCTGTATGAATTTGAAGGTGATGATGCTGCCAATGCATTTGTTCCGGTTAAATATTCCGTCTTCGGCGGAACCAAGTTTTCCCGCGGCGGGAGACTTATAAGGAGGCTTGAAGAGAGCCTTCAGGTTGCTTTTCTGTTTAAGCAACAGGGTCCTTTCAATCAGTTTGATCTCGGTTTTTACTGGTACAGGAATCCCCTGGTGGTAGGAGCATGGTACAGGGGTATACCCGGCCTCAGCTCCGGCGGACAGGATGCGGCAATATTTCTGGTGGGATATAAGATCGACCAGTTTAACATTGGTTACAGTTTTGATTTTCCAATCTCCATGCTTCTGGGTTCAACAGGGGGGGCACATGAAATATCCATTACATATTCATGGACAACTATACGTATCCCCAAAAAACCCAGGATGGTACCCTGCCCGGAGTTTTGATCTTTTTTAACTTTATTTGACATCGGCCTTCTATTTTTTGGTTGTGAAATCCATAAAAATCTTGTAGGTTTGTAAACTTTAACTGCCCTGATTTTACGGGTAATTATAACATGGTGTTTTTGTACTTAATCCGGATTTTATAATTAACTATTTTAAATAATGAAGAATTTATCACTGATAATTAATGTTGTTCTGGGAATTGCCGTTGCCGTGCTTTACGTATTGCATTTTACTTCACCGCGCCTTCCCGAAGAGATCCGGTCGGGGTACGAAGAGGAAGGAGAATATGTACCCGGATCACTGGAGATCGTATATGTTAACTTTGACACGTTGCTGAATAATTATGATATGTATTTTGATCTTCAGAAACAGTTTCTTGAAAAGCAGCAGACACTTGAAGGCGAACTCAACACCAGTTCACGTTCGTATGAGCGAGAGGTAGTTGATTTTCAGGATAAGGTTCAGAAAGGCCTGGTAACGCGGTCGCAGGCTCAGCAGATGGAGCTTGAGCTTATGCAGGTACAGCAGGAACTGGTGGATCAGCGTGATGAATATTCCAGGGAACTGATGGAGGAAGAGCAGGTAATGAACAGGCAGCTTCAGCACAGTATTTATGATTTTCTGGATGAATACAATAAGGAGCATAATTACCATTATATTCTGAGCCATTCTTTTGGAGGCCCCTTTCTTTATACCGATAAGGACCTTAATATCACCAGGGATGTAATAGACAGGCTGAATAGTCAATACCGTCAAAGCATGCAGAGGTAGGGAGATATCCTGTTATGGCTTTTGCCTCATATTACCTGGGGAAACACTTCCATTATAAACCCTTTATTCATGAGGAGCCGGTACCCGGAACCTCACTGGCAGTTGTCATACCCAGTTTCAATGAACCTGATATCCTGACGCCCCTGCAATCACTTTATAATGCAGACCGGCCATCTTTTCCCGTTGAGGTTATTGTCACAGTAAATTCACCGGAAAGTGCCGGCAATAATGTTTTTGAACAAAACAGGAAAACTGTTATTCAGGTACGGGACTGGAGCAGGAGGAACTCCCGGGATAATTTCATGGTGCATGTGATGGATGTGCCCCCCTTCCCCAAAAAACATGCAGGTGCGGGTTATGCACGTAAAACCGGAATGGATGAGGCCCTGTACAGGTTTAATTCCCTGGGTAACGAAAAAGGCATAATTGTATCTTTCGACGCTGATTCAACATGCGACACCAATTATTTTACCGGACTCGAGAAATGCTTCTCTTTCGATGAACCAAACGGATGTACAATATATTTTGAACATCCGCTTGACATTCATGATCAGTCACCGCTTCTTTGCAGTGCGATAACCGAATATGAACTTTACCTCAGGTATTATGTTGAAGCAATGAGAATGGCCGGTTTTCCTTTTGCCTTTCATACCATTGGAAGCTGTTTCGCCGTGAATGCAAAAATATATGCAACCCAGGGCGGGATGAACAGGAAAACGGCAGGAGAGGACTTTTATTTTTTGCATAAGTTGTTTCCCCTGGGGTATTTTACCGAGTTGAATAACACCCGTGTAGTCCCTTCTTCCAGGGTATCGGACAGGGTTCCTTTTGGTACAGGCGCTACAATGAAAAAGTTTGCCGCCGGCCGCCGGTATGCCCTGAAAACCTATCCCCTTGAGTCTTTTGATGATTTGGCTGTGCTTTTTTCATTAATACACGGGTTCTTCGGAGCTTCAAAAAAAGACACAACAGACATCTTGAAAACTCTTCCCGTTTGCCTGAAAAACTTTCTTACAGATAATGGTTTTACCGATGCGGTTCTTCAGATGAATATTCACTCTGCAGAGCCGAGAACTTTCAGGAAAAGATTCTTTGCCTGGTTCAATGCCTTTCGCCTGCTTAAGTTTTTAAATTATTGCCGTGAAAATTACCGTGAAGATCAGTCTGTCACCGGGCCGGCGTCAACTCTCATTGAAAGACTGGGAAAGAAACCGGGCAGCCAAAGCAGGGACTTACTCCTCCAGTACCGGGAACTCCAAAGAAATGTTACCTGGAAATGCTGACTGATTAAATATTTACTGCTTAATCCTCAAACTCAATGATGAATATCTCCTCATTTTCACGTTTCATCAGATATTGCTCCCTGGCAAATTTTTCAAGGTTATCATCATTTGTCCGGAGTTCATTCATCCGGATGGAATCTTCTGTTATTCTCTCCCTGAAGTACTGTTTATCCTTTTCCAGCTGCCGTATGTTACGGTGACTTATGTACCGGTCAACCAGGTTGTTCTGGTCAAAAAACAATATCCAGACAAAGAAAACAAGAAAACTGAGCAAATACTTGTTTTTAAGGTATGGAAGCAGTTTTTTCCAGATTCTCATATTTGAGTTTTAGGAATGGATCCGTATACAAAATTATAATTAATTAAGAAAGAAATATAAACTGTATGATATCTTTTTATGAACATTGCATCAACCGGCTGTTAATCTTCTTCCTGATGGGGATAGCGGTAATCCTCAGGCGGCAGAAAAGACTCCTTTATCGTTCGCGGAGAAACCCAGCGCTGAAGGTTGAGTATTGACCCTGCCTTGTCATTGGTGCCTGAACCGCGTGAGCCACCAAAAGGCTGATGCCCTACTACTGAACCTGTGGGTTTATCGTTTATATAAAAGTTGCCAGCCGTATTTATCAGTTTTTTCGAAGCCAGGTTAATTGCGCTTCTGTCTTTTGCGAAAACAGCCCCGGTAAGACCGTAAACCGATGTGCGGTCAATCAGGTCAAGTGTTTCTTCATAATCACCGTCTTCAAAAACATATATGGTTAGTATAGGACCAAAAAGTTCGTGTATCATAGTAAAATGACAGGGATCGGTAGTTACAATAACAGTGGGGTCGATAAAATATCCTTTTGATTTGTTATAACTACCCCCTGTAATTATTTCAACTTCCTCGTCGTTTTTAACTTTATCAATCACCCTGGTTAGTTTATTAAAGGCTGCTTCATCAATAACAGCGGTGAGAAAATTGGTAAAATTCTCCGGTCCGCCGATTTTGAATGAACTTATCTGCTCCAGCATGAGCTTTCGGACTTCACCCCATACAGAACGGGAGATGTAGGCGCGGGAGGCGGCTGAACATTTCTGACCCTGATACTCGAATGCTCCCCTGGATAGTGCTGTGGCTACCTGGGAGGGTTTTGCAGAAGCATGGGCAAGCACATAATCCTTACCTCCTGTTTCTCCGACAATTCTGGGATATGAACGGTATTTCTGTATGTTGTTACCGATAATTTTCCAGATGTTCCTGAATACTTCGGTTGATCCGGTGAAATGTATGCCGGCAAAATCCCTGTGCGAGAATATAATATCTCCGGCAACCGGTCCTTTTACATAGATCAGGTTTATTACCCCTTCGGGAAGCCCTGCCTCCATTAGTATTTCCATGATGATCCTTGCCGAATATATCTGGGTATTAGCAGGCTTCCAGACCACTACGTTGCCCATCATTGCCGGTGCAGTAGGCAGGTTCCCCGCAATGGCGGTAAAATTGAACGGACTCAATGCAAATATGAAACCCTCAAGCGGCCTTTGTTCCAGTCTGTTCCATGCATCGGGTGCTGATTTGGGCTGAAGCAGGAATAATTCCGTCATATACTGAACATTGTACCTGAGAAAGTCCACAAGCTCGCATACGGCGTCTATCTCGGACTGGTAGGCTGTTTTTGACTGGGCGAGCATGGTGGCAGCATTAATCTTTGCCCTGTATGGTCCCGCTATCATGGCCGCAGCCTTGAGGAAAATTGCTGCCCTTTCCCGCCAGGGCATTGCTGCCCAGCTCTTTCGTGCCTTAATGGCAGAGTCTATTGCCAGGGTTACGTGTTCAGCTTCACCCTGGTGATAATGGCCAAGTACATGATTGATGTCATGGGGCGGATTTATGGGAACCGTATTGCCTGTTCTTACCTCTTTACCGTTAATGTACATGGGAATATCGATATGTTCCGACCTGGCACGCTCTATCTCCTTTTTCAGTTCATCTCTTTCCGGTGTTCCCGGAGCATAAGTCTTTGGCGTTTCATTAACGGCTTCGGGTACTGAATATATTTTCTGTTGCATAATACAGGATTTTTTTTAAGAAATACAAAATTTTGATTTACAGTCGGAACCGCTTCGCTTTCACATAAAATTTTTTCATCTGTCTTTGTGTAATTTCAGATAAAAAAATTTCATGTTCATTTCTCCTGTAAAAAAGTCAAATTTTTTTTAAAAAAGTTACAAAATTTTGACTTACAGTCGGAACCGCTTCGCTTTCACATAAAATTTTTTCATCTGTCTTTGTGTAATTTCAGATAAAAAAATTTCATGTTCATTTGCTGATGGAGTATATAATAATTTTAATGTCCCGTCCATATGTTATTTCAACGAAAATAATAACAAAATTAACATGTATTATGTTGCAGGAGTATGATTATTTCCAGGCTGAATTATCATAGTCGTTTTGTTTAATCGAATAAACCGGGCAGATACAGGGAAAGGGCAGGAATATAGGTAACCAGCAGCAGTATGATTAAACTTACCATCAGAAAAGGTAATCCTGCCTTTGCAACCTTTTCAAGGGATACTTTCCCTATTCCTGATGCAACGAACAAACAGACTCCGACGGGTGGTGTGTTTAATCCTATTATCAGGTTCAGCACTGCAATGACAGAAAACTGTATGGGATCGACACCGGCAAATATTGCAACTTTAAGCAGTATAGGATAAACAATAAGCAGGGCTGCGATGGTCTCCATGAAAGAGCCAATAATTATCAACAATATATTGATAAGCAGCAGCAGCAGGAATTTATTTCCGGTAATTGTAAGTAAGAATTCAGCAAGATTTTGCGGGATCTGCTCACTTACCAGGATCCATCCGAAAAGATTGGCAAAACCTACCAGCAACATTAAAGAGGCTGTTGTACCTGCCGATGTGGTCATGACAGAGGAGAGGCTTTTCCATGTAAGGGTTTTATAGATTAATGTACCGATAAGAAGGGCATACAGGACTGCTACTACCGAAGCTTCTGTCGGGGTAAAAACCCCGCTGATTATTCCAAAAAGAATAAGGAATGTCATAAACAGGGCCCAGAATGCATGAATAAGGCTTTTCCCACGGTTTTTCCATGTGGCTTTGGGCTGCCTGGGATGGTTTTTTTTCTTTGAAATCGTATAGGATACAATCATAAACCCTGCTGCGAGCAGGATTCCGGGTATTGCACCTGCAACAAATAATTTTCCTATGGAAAGGCCGGTAAGTGAGCCGGCAATAATCATAGGGAGACTGGGTGGTATGATAGGTCCTATGGTAGATGATGATGCAGTAACAGCACAGGCAAATCCGGCATCATAGCCTTCTTTTTTCATTGCCGGTATCATTACCGACCCTATTGACGCCGTATCGGAAATTGCCGTACCTGAAATACCTGAAAAAACCATAGATGCCCCTATGTTTGCAAGCGACAGTCCGCCCCTTATATGGCCCAGCAGGTGGTTACAGAATTTAATGATCCTGTCCGTCATACCGCAGCTGTTCATGAGATTCCCTGCAAGGATAAACCCGGGAATACTGAGCAGGACAAAGACATCAATGCCGGAATACATCTTCAGGGGCATTATGATCAGGGGATATCCTGAAAAAAGGATATATGTAAGCGTGGATATTCCGAGTGCAAATGCAATTGGGAATCGCAGGAAAAGCAAAAGAAAGAAGATGAGAAATAACAGCCAGATCATAATTGATTTCGGTTAGGGCCTTTTAATGTATTAAGGATATTTTCAAGAGTGAAAATGAATATTGCCAGTCCGATTATTACAATGCTGAAAAATACAAATCCCATGGAGATTTCAAGGGCGGGGGACTGCTCATCAAGACCCATCCTGACAAATTGCAGACTATGTATTATCAGTATAACGGAGAAGACCGTTATAATAAGGTCAGTGAATAATTGCAAAAATTTTTCAGGCAGGGGGGCGAGATATTTGTCTATCAGATTCAGACTGATAAAATCTCCGTTCCTGATCCCTGTTCCTGTCCCGAAAGCAACCGAGTAGATAAAAAATATTCTGGCCGCCTCTTCGGTCCAGTGCAGGGTACTCTCCATGAAGAACCGGGTGAATACCTGCAGTCCCACCACAATGATCATAGCTCCAAGGCTTATCATTGACCCTGCGGCAAACAGTTTATAAATCCTTATTGTAGTCCGCATCATCGGTTTCTATACTTGTAATTTTAAGGTAGAGTTGTTTGTACTCCTCGGGCAGTATTTCCAGAACGGTTGCTTCTGCTTTTTCCCTGAATGCTTCGGTATCAGGTTCGATAAATATCATACCCCTCTCTTCAAGTTGCCGGCGAAGAATTTCCTCCTGTTTTTCAAATTCTCTTTCATGATAATTTTGCATTGCCTTTCCTGCTTTCAACACTTTCTCCTGCAGGTCATCAGGAAGTGCCCTGTACTGATTCTCGCCGATAACCACATATATCCATCCTGTAACGTGCCGTGTGAGGTTGAGGTATCTTTGCACCTCATAAAAGCCTGCGCTGTATATCAGGGCAAACGGATTTTCCTGTGCCTCCACTGTGCCCTGCTGCAGTGCGGTGAATACCTCCGAAAAAGTCATCGGCGTGGGTTTTGCTCCGAGCGCCTGCCAGACTCTCACAAAAAGAGGCACATTAGGCACTCTCAGTACCATTCCCCCGAGGTCTTCAGGAGTAAGGACGGGCCGGTTGGAAGTGAGATGGCGCGGACCGCGTTCAAAATATCCCAAGGGCCTGAGGCCTATGGTGCTGATCATTTCATCTTCTATCTCCCTGCCAATTTCCCCGTCAACAACCTTTCTCAGATGATCCGAATCTCTTATAAGATAAGGTACTGCCAGAAATGCTGTTATACCTGCCCAGTTTTGCATACTTTCTCCTGTAATTGTCATCTCAACAATACCGGCCCTGATACTTCGTATCATATCGAGTTCCCCTCCCAGCTGCTCGGATGGATAGACCCTTGTTTCAATTCGTCCGGCTGACAACGAATCAAGGGCGCGGGCAAAAAAGAGTGCCGATCTGTGCCAGATATCCTGTTCATTGCCCTGATGCCCGAACCTGAATATGTATTCGGGTTTTTCACCGGCTTGCTGACAGGAGCTTATTACCGATATCAGTAATATAAGGTACGGGATAATCTTCATTAACCCATTTGTTTTCCGGAGAATTACTCCATTTTCTATGCTCCTCACCATAATTTCTATCCTCCCGAAATAAGATGCAGAACACTTACATTGTCGCCCTCAGTAATTACTGTTGTGTCATAAGCCTCTTTTCTGACAAGTTTATTATTTACTTTTATAACCAGCATTTTGAATGTGAAGTTTTTTTCTATCAGCAGTTCACTGATAGTCATCTCGTCTTTATAAAATTTTTCTTCCCTGTTATTTAGTATTATCGTCATTGTTACCGTTGACTTTAAAGATTTATTTCAAACTGAACCTTCCGCCTTATTCATATTCACGGCCTGGTCAAAAGCAGTTCCAGTACCTGGTTAGCCTGCATGTTAGCAACTATACCAACCCTTGGCGCAAGGGGAGGCCTGTTTTTGCCGGTCTCTTTTTCAAGGTCACCGCAAATATAAATATTACCTGTTTTTATGGTCTTTATTGTGTTGTTGTTGCCGAAGCCTGCAACCCCGCTACCCATTACAAGGTATTTAGCAGGCATTTTTTCAATAACTGCCTCAGCTATCATCTTCTTCATCTCTGCAAGATCAAATGCTTCAACAATGACATTGCAGTCATCAAAAAGCCGGGGTATATTGACGGGATCAAGCACTACATCATGTGTGGTGACCTGTACGGCCGGATTTATCCTGGCAATATTTTCCTTCAGGGCGGATACCTTTTTCCTGCCGACCTGATCGGTAAAGAAATACTGTCTGTTAAGGTTTCCTTCACTGACCACGTCAAAGTCCGCTATTACAAGTTTCCCGATCCCAACCCGGGCCAGTGCAACGGCACAATTTGAACCCAGTCCGCCGGCCCCTGCTATACCAACTATTTTATCCGCGAGCTTTGCTTTTATCTTTTCAAAGCTTAAATTTGTCATCCTTATGGCTGTTTTGACATCAAAATTAATAAATTACTTTTAAGGAACTGCCGGCTGTTACTGATATTAATCAGCAGGGATAATAAAACGGATTGCCCGGGTGCCGATAGTTAAGACATAGTATGGGTTCCGGCGAATCTGACTATGACAATAATCATTTGTAAAAGCCGGGCGTTGGCCTACTTTTAATATTTTTGACAAGTCAGTTATTAACATTAAAATATTCAGATATGGAAGTTTCAGAATTGAGAAAGAACCACAAGCTTTTAACAGGGTACGATTACAGTATCACTCCTCTTGATAAGGGTTATACAGATAAGATCCTTTATGTAAACCTGAGTGAGAACATTATAAGGGAAAAGGAGGTCGAGCCCATGATGAAGGAAAAGTTCGTGGGGGGGAAAGGATACGGACTCAAGTTGCTTTGGGATGCCACAACTCCAGGTACCAGGTGGAATGATCCGGAAAACGAGATCATTATAAGCGGAGGGCCCATTTGTGGAATTACCCAGTATTCGGGTGCCGGCAAGTCTCTTGTTGTCTCTCTGTCACCGCAGACAGGCTCTGTAATGGACAGTAACGTGGGAGGCTTTTTTGGCCCGTTTCTTAAATTTTCAGGATTTGATGCTTTTGAACTTCAGGGTAAGGCAGAGAATGATGTTGTAGTTTATATTGACGGCATAAACGGCAGGGTGGAAGTTTTTGAGGCGCCTGAAGAGGCTCTTGACACTCATGTTCTTGCAGAGCAGCTTACCGAAATGTTTGCTGAAAGTGAAAAAGAGAAAAAAAATATCGGAATTGTTTCCACAGGTGCCGCAGCAGATCATTCACTGATAGGGATGCTTAACTTTACATTTTATGATCCTAAAAGAAAAGCGATCAGGGTCAAACAGGCAGGAAGGGGAGGTATTGGCACCGTATTCCGCGATAAGCGTGTAAAAGCCCTTGTGGCAAAGGTGCCCGGGATCAAGGGTAATGCCAACAATGTTGTTGATCTTGATGCCATACGGGAACGTGGCCGCCGTTTCAATGAGGAGATGCGCCGTTTTGATAATGAACAGGCAGAGATGAAAACCAAAGGTACCGTTCACCTTTCCAATATAATGAATGATTATGATCTTATTCCCGTAAATAACTTTAAATTTGGCTCGCATCCTGATGCAGTAAATATTCACTCCGATGTATACAAGTCCCTTTTTACCCAGGGTATACCCGACGGATGCTGGATAGGCTGTAACATGTCATGCTCCAAGGGTGTTGATAATTATGAATTGCGTACCGGTCCCTACGCAGGGCAGAAAGTCATTGTTGACGGTCCCGAGTACGAGACAGCTGCATCTCTGGGTACGAACCTGGGAATATTTAATCCTGATTTCACTCTTGAGGCTAATTTCTATTGTGACACTTATGGCATCTGCACCATTACCTGGGGTACGGTTGTCGGTTTTATAATGGATTGTTTTGAGAACGGTATCCTGAATGAGGAGAGAACCGATGGTCTTAAAATGAATTTCGGAAACGCTGACACTGCGATGGAACTTCTTCACCGTCTTGCCAGGGGAGAAGGCTTTGGGAAAATTGCCGGAACGGGTGTCAGGAAAATGAAGGAGATGTTTGCCGAAAAAGGCTGGGGTGATGCCGGTTTTCTCAATGATATAGCCATGGAAAACAAGGGACTCGAATATTCGCAGTACATGTCGAAGGAATCTCTTGCACAGCAGGGAGGTTATGCGATGACCAACAAGGGTCCGCAGCATGACGAGGCATGGCTTATCTTTATGGATATGGTGAATAACCAGATACCCACCTTCGAGGATAAGGCCGAGGCCCTTCACTATTTTCCGATGTTCCGTACCTGGTTCGGACTGGTGGGTCTGTGTAAGCTTCCCTGGAATGATGTTGAGCCCGAGGGGAATGCCGAAACTGACGAACCTGCCAAGGTTCCCGAACATGTTGACAACTATGTGACTATATACAAGGCTGTTACAGGAAAGCCTTTTGATAAGGACGAGCTGATGAGGCAGACCGAGCGGGTGTACAATTTCCAGAGGGTATTTAACCTGCGCCGTGGCTTCGGCACAAGGAAATACGATGCCCAGCCTTACCGGGCCGCCGGTCCTGTTACCGTTGAGGAATATGAATCGCGGGCAGAGAGGTATGACAAGCAGCTTAAGGAGCTTATGGATATTGATCCCGCCGGTAAATCAACCGAAGAAAAAATCGCACTGCACCGTAAATACAGGGAAGAGAGATATGAGCAACTTCTTGATGCGGTTTATCTCAGGCGGGGCTGGACCAAAAACGGTGTCCCTAAAATAGAACACCTTAAAAAGCTTGGAATGGATCTGCCCGAATTGATTGAACTGGTTAAGGATCATCAGCAGGAATGATTTTTTTATTTATCTAATGCCAGTCCCATAAGACAATATTGAAAAACCTCTGCCTCCATTATCGGTACAGAGGTTTGTTTTTCCGTTAACATCGTTAATCCGGCACAAAGATGAGAATTTATAATCTTGTAATTTGTGTTATATGCTTTTCAGCTGTTGTACAGGTTTTTTATTCCTGTGGTACATGTTCAGAAAGGAATGATTTAACTCTCAGGATAATCCATGCGGGCAGCCTCTCCGTACCGGTGCGTGAAGCTGCAGATTTATTTGAAACCATGTATCCCGGAATGAGGATTCTTACTGAGGCATGGGGCAGCAAGGCGGGTGCCAGGAGGGTCAGTGAGCTGGAGGTGCCCTGTGATATTTTTATATCGGCCGATTACAGGGTTATGGATGTTTTTTTGATACCTGATCATGCTTTGTGGAGCATTTCATTTGCCGGTAACGAGATGGCAATTGTATATAATTCAGGATCACTTTATGCTGATCAGATCAATTCAATGAACTGGTACGATGTTTTGCTCAGGGATGATGTAATTTATGGCCGGTCCGATCCTGATTCTGATCCCTGCGGTGTACGGGCTGTAATGGTTTCACAGCTGGCGGGTATATATTATGATGATCCTGAACTTCCGGCAAAACTGCTGTCACGTCACCTCAATATGATCCGGCCAAAGGAGACAGACCTGCTTGCCCTGCTGGAGAAGAATGCACTGGATTATATTTTCCTGTACCGCTCTGTTGCTGAGCAGCACGGTCTCGAATATGTGGAACTGCCTGATGAGCTGAATTTGAAAAACCCTGAATTGAACGAATGGTATGCGCAGGCGAAAACAGAAGTACGCGGAATAAGGCCCGGGGAAAAAATAACAGAAACAGGCGAAGCAATGGTTTACGGAATAACGATTCCCCGCAAGACCGGGAATCAGGAACTGGCTGAAGCTTTTGTGAAGTTTTTTTTATCTGCCGATGGCGGACAGAAGATCATGGTCCGGAACGGCCAGACCGCTATTGTACCTGCAGTGTCTTCAACTTTTGATCATATACCGGAGGGATTGAGAGCTTATGCATTGAAGGAGGATTAAATTGAAAAGGACCGGACTGTTTGCCGGATTTCCGTTTATATAGTTCTGTAAGACAATGTATTGCTTGCCGTAAAAAATAAGATTACCGGTAAGTTTTATTATCTTTGTGAACGTTATGTCAGGATATCAACCGTTGAAACTGCTGTTTGCTTTTTTTGGGGGACTGGTGCTTTTGTTCATAGTTGCACCTCTTGCCGGGATGTTTCTGGCCACATCACCGGCTGAATTTTTTGAGACAGCGGCGGACAGGGAGGTGACGGCCAGTATATGGCTGACGTTGTGGACATCAATGCTGGCCACACTGCTTTTTGGCATTGCTGCAGTACCATTTTCATGGATAATGGCAAGGAAAAAGTTTCCTTTGAAAAGGGTGGTATCGGCCATTATCGATGTTCCGGTTGTAATTCCCCATTCGGCTGCGGGAATTGCTATACTGGGTTTTGTAGCAAGGGATTCGTTGGTTGGCAGACTGGGTGATAGTATCGGACTAAGCTTTATTGGAAGCGCTCCCGGAATTATTGTTGCAATGGCTTTTGTGAGCATTCCGTTTTTGATCAATGCAGCAAGGGACGGCTTTGCAGCAGTGCCCGAAAAACTGGAAAATGCTGCACTCAACCTGGGTGCTTCCCCTTCAAGAGTGTTCCTTACTGTCAGCCTTCCCCTGGCATGGCGCTCAATAGTATCGGGAATGATAATGATGTGGGCTCGTGGCATGAGCGAATTTGGTGCCGTGGTTATAGTTGCCTATCATCCTATGATTACACCGGTATTGATCTACGAGCGCTTCGGGGCATTCGGACTTTCGTATGCAAGGCCGGTGGCGGTGGTTTTTATATGTGTATGCATTGCGTTTTTTATATTGCTGCGTATGCTTTCATCAAGGTATGACAATGCTGAAAATTGATAATTTATCTGTTAAGCTGGGGAAATTTGAACTTCGAGATGTAAGTTTCTCGGTCGGGAAGGGAGAATATTTTGTGCTGCTGGGTATGTCCGGTTCAGGAAAATCTGTGTTGCTGCAGGTTATCAGCGGACTAACAGCGGCGGATAATGGCAGGATACTGTTGAACGGGAGGGATATCAGCAGGGAGAGGATCCGGAGGAGGAATGTTGGGATGGTTTTTCAGGATTCTGCGCTGTTTCCGCATATGACCGTGTATAACAATATTGCATATCCCCTGAGATCAGCCGGTATCGGCAGAAGGGAAACCGTGCGGCGGGTTACGGAACTTGCCAGGATCACCAGGGTGTCTGACCTGTTGAAGCGATCACCCGTGAATCTTTCGGGAGGAGAGCAGCAGAGGGTTGCCCTGGCAAGGGTGCTGGCCAGGGAACCGGAAGTGCTCCTGCTGGATGAGCCGCTCTCTTCGCTTGACGTGCAGTTACGTTCAGGCTTACGCTCATTGCTCAGGGAGATAAACGGAAGGGGACAGACTATTATGCACGTTACCCACGATTATGAAGAGGCAGCTTTGCTGGCCGACCGGATAGGTGTTTTGGAGAACGGCTCGGTGGTGCAGACCGGGTCGGCAACCGAGGTATTTCAGTATCCGCGCACAGAGTTTGTTGCGCGGTTTACCGGTATCCGCAATTTTTACAGTGGCGTGCTTGAAGATGAGAAGTCAGGCCCGGGAAAATTCATAACTAACGGATTGGAAATTACATTGCTGAGTGATGAACCTCCCGGCAGCGGGTTTGTTGTTATAAGAGCCGAGGATATTATTATTTCCGCAAAAATGCCCGATTCATCGGCGGTGAACAATTTCCCCGGCAAAATAACGGATATTACCCCGGCACGCAGGGGAACCGAATTAATTGTAGATTTTGGGATCAGGGCCGCAGCGCTTGTTTCTGATAAATCTGTAAAGGCCCTGGGATTAAAAACCGGGAAAGAGGTTTGGGTCAGTTTTAAAGCATCAGCAATCAAATTTATTAAAAATCACCCTTAATACCATGTCTCACAAAAGGTGATAAATAAAAACATGGTGATCAGTCCGTGTATGGTTGGGACGGGGGATATGTTTCGCGCTAATTGTGTATTTTTGCATATTAAAATGAAAATGAAATTTTAAAAGATACCGCTTACTGCGGTTTCCCGGAATACCGGATATTTCTTATGACTGGATTTGAAGAGGCATTAAAAATTATCAGCAGTGAGGCTTTTACACTGGATACGGAGATCCTTCCCCTGAATGATTCTGTCAACAGGGTACTTGCACAGGATGTTTTCTCTGATATCGATATGCCGCCGTTCAATAAATCGGCAATGGACGGGTATGCCTGCCGTCGGAATGATCTGGATAACAGGCTTAAGGTTATTGATACCGTCAGGGCAGGTGATATTCCCGGAAAAACTGTCGGCATAAATCAGTGCGTAAAAATCATGACCGGGGGAAAAGTACCTGAGGGAGCTGACTGTGTCGTTATGGTGGAGCATACTGTTCAGGAAGGAGAGGGGTATATCAGGTTTACCAAACAGAAAACGGCCGTCAACATAGCTTTTAAAGGAGAAGATATGGAGAATGGCAACCTGGTACTTTCAAAAGGAAGGCTCATCGGGCCGCAGCATATTGCCATGCTTGCATCAGCCGGTTGCTCCATGCCAGGTGTATACAGGCAGCCAAGGGTAGCTGTAATGACTACGGGTGATGAAATAGTTGAACCGGAAATAAAACCTGAAGGAACCTGTATACGCAACAGTAACGGTCCGCAACTGATCGCACAGACAAGAAGAACGGGTGCATTACCAGATTACCTGGGAATAGTCCGGGACACTCCTGAAATAACCGACACCGCCGTTAAATCTGCCATGAGGGGTAATGACCTTATCCTCATCACCGGAGGTGTATCAATGGGTGATTATGATTTTGTGCCATCTGTACTAAAGGATAACGGGTTCAGGCTTTTTTTTGAAAAGGTAGCTGTTAAGCCCGGCAAGCCAACAGTTTTTGGAAGGAGAGATAATATATTCGTGTTTGGACTGCCGGGAAACCCGGTCTCATCATTTACTATTTTTGAACTGATGGTAAGACCTCTTATATACGGTCTGATGGGCCATGAATATAAACCCGCAGAAATAAGGTTGCCCATTGGTGTTGATTATTCAAGAAGAAAAGCCGACCGTGTATCATGGACCCCGGTACATCTTAACAGCGCGGGGGAGATAATCCCGGCCGGTTACCATGGCTCTGCACATATACATTCACTTGCAGATGCATGGGGACTTATGGGTATGGCAACAGGTGTTTATTCATATAAAAAAGGAGACCTGGTAAATGTTAGACAGATTTGACAGAAAGATCAACTATCTGAGGATATCGGTAACCGACCGGTGTAATTTGCGTTGCAGCTATTGTATGCCAGTTGACGATTTTATGATGCTTGCCCACACTGACATACTGAGTTTTGATGAGATAGTTGATGTTGTGAGGGAGGGCGCGGGCATGGGAATTGACAAAATAAGGCTTACAGGTGGCGAGCCCCTGGTTCGCCGTGATGTGGTTAAACTCGTTGGAATGATCGCCTCGGTTAACGGGATAAAAGATCTTGCCATGACAAGTAACGGTATAATGCTTGAGAAATATGCCGGACCTTTAGCAGAGGCCGGTCTTGATCGTATTAACATAAGTCTGGATACCATGGATGCCGGAAAATTCCGGCAACTTACATCAGGTGGGGATCTGAAGCAGGTATTGAGGGGAATTGAAGCTGCAAAAAATGCGGGACTGGATCCGGTAAAGCTGAATTGTGTGGTTATCAATTCTTCTGTTGAGCCCGATGCTCTTGCGGTAAAAAAGTTTGCTGGCGAAAACGGTTTGGAGGTAAGATTCATTCACCGGATGGATCTTGGTGAGGGAGAATTTTCAATTGTTGAAGGAGGGAAAGGAGGAGACTGCGAAAATTGTAACCGGATCAGGCTGACCGCTGATGGTAAGATTAAACCATGCCTTTTCAGTGACATTTCTTTTGAAGTACGCAAAATGGGGGCAGGTCAGGCAATAAAGGCCGCAGTTTTGCATAAACCTCGCCGTGGTACAGCCTGTAGTATGAATCATTTTTATAATATCGGAGGTTAGCAGCAAACTTTTTATCAATATATCTGTCTTATAAATTTTTAAGAAACCAGATACCACTGAAATGAATAAAAAATTATCTCACACCGACAGCTACGGGAATGCCAGGATGGTGGATGTAGGTAATAAACCCCGACAACTCCGGATGGCAAAAGCAGGGGGTTTTATCAGGATGAACAGGGAAACCCTTGATCTTGTAAGAGACAACAATATAAAAAAGGGGGATGTTCTTAAAATGGCTGAAATAGCGGGGATCCAGGCTGCAAAACAGACTCCTTCACTTATACCTTTATGTCACCCCCTGGCTTTGACACAGGTTATTGTTACTGCCGGGATAGTAAACGGCGGTGTGGAGGTTAATGCCGAATGCCGGTGCACCGGACAGACCGGGGTTGAGATGGAAGCACTGACTGCAACAAGTGCTGCGCTGCTGACTGTCTATGATATGTGTAAGGCAGTTGACAGGGAAATGGTAATTGAAGGAATACATTTACTTGAAAAAACTAAAAAAGATATATGATACGGATTATTTTCTTTAAGCTGTTTCTTCCTGTGTTTTTGTTCTCCTCCGGCTGCAGCAACAAGCAAATGCGTAACTTCAATGCTGTTCCCACTTTTTCCGGGGATTATGTAAATGCTGTAATTGAAATACCCGCCGGAACAAATAAGAGGATAAAATATAATGAACATGAGAGGATGTTCCTTGTCGAACAGGCAGACGGAGCCGACAGGGTAATTGATTTTCTTCCCTATCCCGGAAATTACGGCTTTGTTCCCGGAACATACATGGATCCTGTTATGGGAGGTGACGGAAATCCGGTCGAAATACTTGTGATATCTGAAAGTGTGCCGACAGGCACGGTTATTGAAGTAATACCGGTCCTGGTTCTTTATTTTAATGATACGCAGGAGTTTGGCGGACAACTGATCAACCCTAAAATAATAGCTGTTCCGGAAGACAGAAAGCAACGGGTTATAGAAGCGGCTGATTACGTGGACCTATATGAGAATTACCCCGACCTTGTAGATATTCTTATTCAATGGTTTGTCTCTTATAAAGGAACGGGCGAAAATGAGCTTAAAGCCATGGGTGACAGTGATGTTGCGATTAATGAGATAGAAAAATGGGAGACCAGAAGGTTTTAATATAATTCGTTTTTATGGATAGTGTGAGATTAAAAATAGTCTCTGTAAATGTTTCTGAAGAAAAGGGCACAGTTAAAAGACCTGTTGAGTTTATTGAACTTGATAATAACGGGATCAGGGGAGATGCCCATGCGGGTACCTGGCACAGACAGGTAAGTCTTCTCGGTGAGGAGAGTGTGGAGAGATTTTCCGTTCAGGCCAAACGTAAAATAGCATATGGTGAGTTTGCAGAGAATATTACGACAAACGGACTTGATCTGGCTGCCACCTTGCCTCTTGACAGACTCGTTTCGGAAAATACAGAGCTGGAAATAACACAGATAGGTAAGAAATGCCATGGGGCCGCCTGTGCAATATTTAAAGAGGTCGGGGACTGTGTTATGCCAAAGGAAGGTATCTTTGCAAGGGTTATAAAGGGCGGCACACTGAGGGCAGGGGATATTCTGGAGTATCATCCGAGAGGATTCCGGTTTCTGATAGTGACATTAAGCGACAGGGCCAGCAGGGGTGAATATGAAGACCAAAGCGGTCCCGCAATAACCAGGTTGGCCCGGGAACATTTTGAACCGCTCGGGAGAGGTGTTGAAGCGGAGAATATTATCATTCCCGATGATGAGATTAAACTGAGGGGGCTCCTCGGGAAAGCCTGCAGGGAGAATTATGACTTTATCATAACCACAGGAAGTACGGGTGTGGGCAAACGTGATATCAGCCCGGATGTAGTAGGTCCGTTACTTGACAGGGAGATCCCCGGAATAATGGAGATGATCAGGATAAAATACGGCAAAGATAAACCCAATGCTTTGCTGAGCAGGAGTGTAGCCGGACTGATGGGGTCTTCTTTTGTATATACCCTGCCAGGCAGTGTCAGGGCAGTAAATGAATATATGAATGAAATATTGAAAACAATGGAGCACCTGGTTTATATGTTACACGGACTGGATGCACATTGATGGTTTAAAATTTTAAATTCTGCTATTATGGAAAGAGAAAAAGCTCTTGAATTACTGAAAAAACATGTTAAGGATGAGAAAATGCGTGTACACTGCCTGGCATCGGAAGCAGTGCTGCGGTCACTGGCAAGGCGTCTGGGAGAGGATGAGGATAAATGGGGTCTGGCGGGTTTGCTTCACGATATAGATGTTGAGGTAACCAATGCTGACCCTGAAAGACATGCGCTGGAGGCTGAAAATATTCTTTCAGAATATAATCTTGATCCCGAAATAATTGATGCTATCAGAATGCATAATGAAAAGGCAACGGGACTGGAGAGAAGCACAACTTTTCAGCATGCACTGGCAGCGGGGGAGACTATCACCGGCCTGGTTTATGCCACTACCCTTGTTTACCCGGATAAAAAAATTGCATCGGTAAAGCCAAAATCGGTAGTTAAAAGGATGAAAGAAAAAGCCTTTGCTGCTTCGGTCAATCGTGATCACATTCTTGAGTGTGAAAAGATTGGCATACCCATGCCGGAATTTGCAGAAATATCAGTTAATGCCATGAAGGGAATAAGTGATGAGATAGGATTGTAGTGCTAGTCACGTGAGTTCACACGTTTTGTTCCTACAAGTCTGTCAATACGGCTTCCCGGCTGACGGTGGTAGACCATGATAAAATAGTCGTTCTCCGTTTCAAAGAAGTTGCCTTCAAAAAGTGTGGCATCGGCAACTGATGCTCCGTCTTCCATGAATACGTACTGGTAGTTGTAATACCCCTGCTTCAGGAGCATATCCAGTTCATAGGCTTCACTGTCAAAATTATATCTCATCCTGTTCCAGTCATAAAAGTTCCAGTCGCTCAATGCTCCCGTAACATACACATCGCCGTTGTCAAAAGGGATGTCCCAGGGCATGGTGAACCGGACCATTACATAGTCGGCATCAACGGAGGGATTGTGCCCCTCTTCATTTCTGATAAGATACCTGCCGTTCAGGTCATGATGGGAGAAATAACTGTCGTAGAGGCGGGGAGAAGAAGGATGCAACTCAACATGGTTTATCCCGTCTGAAAAATCAATATTTCTGATGAACTCGGTCTGATAGCGCAGACTCTTGGTATCAAAATTCCTGAACTCATTTCCTGCAGGAAAAACCATTTCCTCCTCGTGTTCATAGACTATTTCTCCGTCTCTTATATACATAGGATCCGGATTCTGGACAGCATTATCCTTCCGGCCATTTTGTATTATTGTGACATAAAGTTCTGAATGCGGGTTGCTGATATTAAGCCTGGGATGATAGATGTTGATGCTTACCTGCTGCCCGGTCTTGTAGTACATAGTCATCTGTGGCCTGTGAACCCTGGCTTCGATTTGAACCTTTGGCTCACTTATCATGAACTTCCTGGTAATTACTGCTTTGTTTTCATCCTGATCTTCGAAAACCTTGATAATGTAATTGCCGGGAAGTTTCAGGCTGACATCATAATTGGGCAGAACCAGCGAATAGTGTGTGTAGGGGACAAAAGTATTGAATGAATAATGATAATCATCAATAG
This sequence comes from Bacteroidales bacterium, assembly GCA_046483315.1. Lineage (GTDB taxonomy): Bacteria > Bacteroidota > Bacteroidia > Bacteroidales > PUMT01 > PXAP01. Next base: position 223,708 of record JAWODJ010000058.1, read on the forward strand.
GGTTTTCGTAAAAACCATCCATAAAATCGGAGGGAAAAAGACCGGATTCTGTCCAGTCGGCGTTGCAATGAATGATCGTGTACCGGTAGTTTTTAATATCCCCGTCCAGATCGTCAAAACTGAATATAAGTTCTTCACCGCTGCCAAATTCGATAACAGGGTATGACATCTCCCATCCTTTAACATGCATTTGCACGGTCCTTATATTTTCCCTGTAAACACGATCTTCAAATTTTAATCGCTCTGAGGCCTTAACCGGCAGACATACAAATAACAGGCAGGCCGTCAATACATTTAAACCAATCCGGGAAAGCTGAACATTTTCCATATTAAGTTGTTATTTTGATACCCTGTTAACGAAATCTGTGGCTTTTAATTGTGAAAATATTAACAATGAAGGGAGTTGCAGCCATTTTTTCCGGGTATATTTCTGACAAATAATTATTAGTGCAAAGATAAGGATTTGAAACGACCAGAGATATAACTTATTATTTATTCACGATTTTTGGTAACCGGTTTATACAAAATAGCTAAATTTGTTGAATTTTAAGAAATATCACTATTAAACAATGTCAAAGGAAATAAAGCTTAAAAGAGGCCTTGATATACGGTTGAAGGGGAAAGCGGAAAAAATCCTTGTTAAACCCGACCTGCCGGGAAAGTTTGCAGTCAAACCTACAGATTTTCATGGTATCAGGCCCAAGATGCTGGTCCGGACAGACGATGAGGTTAAAGCCGGAACACCCCTTTTTTTTGATAAATACAACCCCGATGTGTTTTTTACATCACCCGCCAGCGGACGGGTTATTGCCGTTAACAGAGGTGCACGAAGGAAAATTCTTGAGGTGGTTGTAAAGGCTGGCGACCGGATGATATACGAGAAGTTTGATGCAGCCGATCCGCAATCAATGGATCGTGAAGATGTTGTCGGCGGACTGCTTAAGAGTGGACTTTGGCCTCTTTTCAGGCAACGTCCGTACGGTATTATCCCAAAACCCGATGATAAACCCCGTTCAATTTTTATTTCAGGTTTTGATACTGCCCCTCTTGCCCCTGATTATGATTTTGTGATGCAGGATTCAGTCCGTGAGTTCCAGTACGGCATCAATGCTATCAGGAAACTCACAGACGGGAAAGTGCATCTGAACCTCAGCAGAGATTATCCTCCTTCTGAAACATTTACCGGAGTGTCGGGCGTTGAAATTAATTATTTTTCAGGGCCTCATCCTGCCGGAAATCCGGGAATTCAGATTCACCATCTTGATCCTGTGCATAAGAATGGGACCGTATGGTATATAAATCCACAGGATGTTCTGGTGATAGGAAGGTTTTTTCTTAACGGGATAGTTGATTTTTCAAAAATTGTGGCACTTACTGGTTCGGAGGTGCTCAACCCGCGGTATTTCAGGACAATCATGGGCGCCGAAGCAGACCATATAATCAAGGATAATGTCAGGGAAGGCAACCTTCGTTATATAAGCGGAAATGTGCTTACCGGCACAAAGATTTCTGCTAAAGGATTTACAGGGTTTTACGATTCACAGATAACTGTCATACCCGAAGGAGATTATTTCAGATTATTTGGATGGGCAACCCCGGGATTTGACAGGTTTAGCGCATCCCGCTCTTTCTTTTCCTGGCTGTTTCGGGACAGGGAATATGTTCATGACACCAATTACAACGGAGGGGAAAGGGCTTATGTGATGACCGGGCAGTATGAAAAGGTTTTGCCTATGGATATTATTGCCCAGCAGCTTATCAAGGCAATCCTGGTTGAAGATATTGACAAAATGGAAAATCTGGGTATTTACGAGGTTGTAGAAGAAGACCTTGCCCTTTGTGAATATGTCTGTACCTCTAAGGTGGAGGTTCAGTCTATACTTCGAAGGGGGATAGAGCTGATGATTAAAGAGACAAGCTGATTTATCCTTTTCTGGAAATCATTTAAATTTAATAAACAAACTAAATAAAGGTGAAGTTACTCAGGGAAAAAATTGATAAGATAAAGCCTCACTTTCAGAAGGGCGGACGTTTTGAGATGCTGCAATCCACTTTTGAGGGTTTCGAGACCTTCCTGTTTGTTCCAAACAAGGTCACTTCAAAAGGAGCTCATATTCGTGACAGTATGGACATGAAAAGGACCATGATAATTGTTGTCATTGCCCTGGTACCATCCCTGTTATTTGGCATGTGGAATATTGGTTACCAGCATTTTATTGCCACGGGAACGGAGGCAGGCTTCTGGGATGAGTTCATTCACGGCTTCATTAATGTATTCCCGATAATTGTTGTCTCTTATGTAACGGGACTAACTATAGAGTTTATTTTTGCTCAGATAAGGGGACATGAAATAAATGAAGGATTTCTTGTTACCGGTATGCTTATACCCCTTATATTACCCGTTGATGTTCCTTTGTGGATGGTCGCGGTTGCCACTGCATTTGCTGTAATAATTGGCAAGGAGGTATTTGGGGGGACAGGAATGAACATACTTAATCCGGCGCTTACAGCCAGGGCTTTTCTGTTCTTTGCTTATCCTAACTATATGTCCGGAGATTTTGTCTGGATCAGCGGCCTTATCAAAGGCGAGGGCATAGCGGATGGCTTTTCCGGTGCCACCCCACTGGCAAATGCCGCTCTTGGGAATGTATCTGACATCCCGTCATCCATGGAGATGTTCCTTGGAACAATTCCCGGATCAATAGGAGAGACATCAACTGTCGCCATACTCATAGGAGCTGCCATATTATGGTATACCGGGGTGGGCAGTATGAAGATAATCACATCTGTTTTTGCCGGCGGATTGATAATGGGACTGTTGCTGAATGCCTTTGCAGTAAACCCCTTTATGGAGATTCCTGCATGGGAGCACCTTATTATGGGAGGTTTTGCTTTTGGGGCAGTATTTATGGCCACTGATCCGGTAACTGCTTCCCAGACTGAAAGGGGAAAATATATTTACGGTTTCCTGGTCGGTTTTCTGGCCATACTTATCAGGGTGCTGAACCCTGCCTATCCTGAAGGTATGATGCTGGCAATACTGTTTATGAATGTTTTTGCCCCATTGATAGATCACAATGTTATGCAGGCAAATATCAGACGAAGGATTAAAAGGGCAGCCGCAGGTTCAAATCAATAAAATTATCTGAACAATGAAGCAGAGTAATTCCAATACCTACATATTTTTATATGCCTCGGCGATGGTAATAATTGTGGCAGCTGTGTTATCGGTTGTTGCAACGGTGCTTAAACCTTACCAGGAACTGAATGTTGAGATTGCCAAAAAACTTGACATACTCAGATCAGTTGAAAAAGGTGATATGGCAGGGGAGGTGAGTGACAGGAATTCATATATTCAGGAGGAGTATGATAAATATATAGTTGATAGTTATGTTATTAATTATATGGGTGAAAGGCAGGAAGATGTTGATGCATTTTCAGTCAATGTGCGTGATGAACTGAGAAAACCTCTTGAGCAGCGTAATCTGCCTGTATTTGTCTCTGTCGATGAAGACGGTAACCGGAATTTTATTTTTCCCGTTCATGGCAGGGGACTGTGGGGGCCTATCTTTGGGTATGTTGCCCTGGAGTCTGATTACAATACTATTTATGGGGTTATATTTGATCATGACAGTGAGACTCCCGGACTGGGTGCCGAGATAAATACAGCTGCATTTGAAAATCAGTTCAAGGGAAAAAAGTTGTTTGATGATTCGGGCGATTTTGTTTCAATAAGTGTTATTAAATCCGGGTCTGCTCCTCCCGGCGATCATAGTGTTGATGGTATTTCAGGGGGAACCATTACAAGCAAGGGAGTGGAGGATATGCTGGATGAAGTCCTGGGCAGTTACAGGAACTATTTTGAAAATCAAAAAAATCTGTAGAGATGAGTAAATCAGAAAAAGAGCCTTTATTTTCAGCTAAGAACATTAAATTGCTGAGTACGCCTCTGAATGATGAAAATCCGATTACCGTGCAGGTTCTCGGGATATGTTCAGCACTGGCGGTAACTGTAAAACTAGAGCCGGCTCTTGTGCTTGCAATAGCTGTAGTGGCGGTAATGGGTTCGGCCAATGTGATCATATCCCTGCTGAGAAATACCATACCACCCAGGATCCGGATTATTGTTCAGCTTGTGGTGATAGCATCACTGGTAATCCTGGTTGATCAGGTGCTTAAAGCCTTTCTTTATGATGTAAGCAGGCAGCTTTCTGTTTTTGTGGGCCTCATCATTACCAACTGTATAATAATGGGCCGGCTTGAGGCTTTTGCCCTTGGTAATAAAACCTGGCCTTCATTTCTGGACGGTATAGGTAATGCAGCCGGTTACGGATGGATCCTTATTGTAGTTGCGTTTTTCAGGGAACTGCTTGGATCGGGCACCGTGTGGGACTACCCTGTAATTGAGAAACTTGGCCTTTTCAGTATTGGCTATGAAAACAACGGATTTATGATACTCCCTCCCATGGCTCTTATTACCGTGGGGATAATAATATGGGTCCAGAGAGCAAGGAACCGTAAACTGATTGAATCAAAATAAATATATTTTGCAATGGAAGGATTGATTAACATATTTGTCAGGTCGGTATTTATCGACAATATGGTATTTGCCTATTTTCTTGGAATGTGCTCCTATCTTGCTGTTTCAAGGACTGTAAGTACTGCTAACGGACTGGGTATTGCAGTTGTTTTTGTTCTGGGTATTACTGTCCCGGTTAATTATCTTATAGAGAATTACTTTCTTGGTGACGGTGCGTTGTCATGGCTTGGAGAGAGTTTTGCAGGAGTTGACCTGAGCTTTCTGAGTTTTATCATGTTTATTGCAGTTATTGCATCGATGGTGCAGCTAGTAGAGATGATAGTTGAAAAATTTGCTCCCACACTCTATTCCTCACTTGGTATTTTCCTTCCTCTTATTGCCGTGAACTGCGCAATACTTGGCGGTTCATTATTCATGCAGGAGAGGGAGTATGCAAATATTGCCGAAGCTGCGTCATTCGGATTGGGTTCGGGTGTGGGTTTTTATCTTGCCATTGTGGGCATTGCCGCTATACGTGAAAAAATCAGGTATTCGAATGTGCCCGGCCCGCTGCGCGGTCTTGGGATTACATTTATTGTAACCGGGTTGATGGGGATAGCCTTTATGAGTTTTATGGGCATTAAACTCTGATGTCAGAGCTGTTAAAGTATTATTAAAGTTAAAGAAATATGATCTTATTAGCATCCCAGGGGTTAGTCATTGTAATAAGCATTCTTGTGTTTTTTGTGGTTATCCTGACCCTTGTATCTATACTGCTTTATGCAAAATCAAAACTCACTCCTTCCGGGGAGGTAAAACTTACTATAAATGATGAGAAAGAGCTGACCGTTCAACCGGGGTCAACAGTGCTTTCCACCCTCTCCGATAATAAGATATATCTCCCTTCTGCCTGTGGTGGCGGAGGTACCTGTGCCATGTGCAAGTGCCAGGTTATTGAGGGCGGGGGGACAATACTTCCCACAGAGAAGGATTTTTTTACCAGACGTGAACAACAGGAACAGTGGAGGCTGGGTTGCCAGGTGAAGATACGTGAAGATATGAAGATACGGGTTCCGGAAGAGGTGATGGGAATAAAGAAATGGGAGTGTGAAGTTTTGAGCAATAAGAATGTGGCGACTTTTATCAAGGAATTTGTTGTAAAGCTTCCCGAAGGCGAAAATATGGATTTCCGTTCCGGAGCATATATCCAGATTGATGTACCCAGGACAGAAGTTGATTTCAGTAATATCGAGGTGGAAGAAGAGTTCAGGGAAGAATGGGACCAGTTCAATATGTGGGATCTTAAGATGAAGAATACTGAACCCGCTTACCGTGCTTATTCAATGGCAAATCACCCGGCGGAGGGAAATATTATAATGCTCAATATCCGGATTGCCACACCTCCGTGGGACAGGTCAAAAGGTGCTTTCATGAATGTAAACCCCGGGATATGCTCATCCTATATTTTTTCCAGAAAGCCCGGAGATAAGGTGTCAATATCCGGGCCTTTCGGCGATTTCTTTATAAAAGACACAGATAATGAAATGGTATATATCGGCGGTGGTGCAGGTATGGCCCCGCTAAGGTCGCATATTTTCCATTTGTTCCATACCTTAAAGACTGACAGAAAGGTGTCTTACTGGTACGGGGCCCGCTCACTTCGTGAGGTATTCTATGAGGATGAGTTCAGGGAATTAGAGAAGGAATATCCAAACTTTCAGTTCAATTTAGCCCTGTCGGAGCCCAGGAGTGAAGATAACTGGGACGGATATACAGGGTTTATTCACCAGGTTGTTTATGATAATTATCTGGGCAGGCATGAAGACCCCGATGAGGTTGAATATTATCTTTGCGGACCGCCGATGATGAATGATGCAGTACTGAAGATGCTTTATGATCTTGGGGTTCCCGATGAAATGGTAGATCTGGATGATTTTGGAGGATAGCAGCCGCTTTCTTTCCCGGGCATGTAGAATTATGATTAACGAATCAAGATGATGAGATTTTTACTGATCCTGACCCCTTTCCTGTTATTAAATGCCTGTGGCATGGAGCATGAAAGAAATTTTATGTTTCTGGAGGGGTTCACCCAGGGAACAAGTTACCATATAGCATACCGTTCATCCGACTCAGTTGATTATCATCAGGATATCAGGGAGATATTTAAAGAAATTGATTTCTCAATGTCAACTTACAATCCCGGCTCACTGATATCGGCAATAAACAGGAACGAAGAGGGAGTTGAACCTGATGATTATTTCAGGGATGTTTTTAACCGTGCACTTGAGATATCGGCGTTGACGGAAGGTGCTTTTGATATAACGGTTGCTCCCCTGGTCAATGCGTGGGGTTTCGGGTTTACTGAACCGGAGAATGTCACACCCCCGGATATTGACAGCATTCTTCAGTTTGTGGGCTGGGAAAAGGTGAAGCTGGATAATAACCGGATAGTAAAGGAGCATGGAGAAATGATGCTTAATATGAATGCAATAGCCAAGGGTTACACTGTTGATGTAGTGGCAGATTTTTTTGACAGAAAAGGTGTTTCTGATTATATGGTGGAGGTGGGTGGCGAGATCAGGACAAAGGGACGTAACAGGGATAACAGGTTGTGGCGTATAGGTATTGATAAACCTGTTGATGACCCGGCAGCTCTGTCAAGGGATCTTCAGGAAGTCCTGCATCTCACAGGCAAGGCTTTGGCCACTTCAGGCAATTACAGGAGATTTTACATAAAAGACGGGCAGAGATTTGCACATACCATCAGTCCCGTTACCGGTTATCCCGTTCAGCATAATCTGCTTAGTGCCACTGTTATTGCATCCACATGTATGGATGCCGATGCCTTTGCAACAGCTTTTATGGTTATGGGGCTTGAAAAAAGTATGCAGTTTACTTTGGAGAATAATGATCTTGAGGCCTATTTTATTTACGATCTTAATGGGATTTCGGCAGTTGCCTCTACTCCTGGAATTGAGGATATGATAAGAAGGTAAGGCCCTGCTGAAAAGTTAATAACCGTCATCATTGCTGCTGCAGGGATCCTTGCTTCCGCAGGCGCAGGCGATACCCCTCTCCTCCAGTCCGGCAGAACTTTTACATGAACCTCCTGAAAATTTACCGTCTTTTACAAACAGGAGTCTTACCGACATAGCTCCAAATGCAATTATAACCAGTACGACCGATATTATTATAAGCTTCAGTATTTCCATGTTTTTTTATTTTAACCGGTGTGTCTGTTATGCTTTCTCTAACTGGTAAACACCTGAAGAAGTAAATTGTTTACCGGAGAACCCGGATTTGGATTTTGCAGGTAAAGAGGAACCCGGCTGACTGTCTTTTTAATCATGGTGCGGATATCAGATTAAAAATAACACGGCAGCGGGCAGAGGAGGCATGTTAACATCCAGTCATGAGCAGCAGGATCCTCCTGCATTACCCTTACCCTGGCACAGCATCTCGTCATGTTTAACGCAGGTAATACCGCGTTTGCGCATTTCCTTGTTACGGCCTATTGATGTGACCGGGAAGCTGCCTTTTTTCTTAAAGAGAATACTGATTGCCATTCCGGCAAAAATCAATCCCATCAAAACTATGGCTGAAGTAAGGATAATTAAGAATTCCTTCATCTGTGTCTGTTTTCCTGTTGCAAAGGTAAGTTTATCATAAAATTATACCTAAAAATAAGGTAAGTTTCTGTTATGGCAAACTTTGCCATTAGTTTAAGTTCAGGTGAAATTGGGATGCAATGAACAAGTATTCGGAATTATTCTTATTAAATTTGTAGAGAGATTAATAGTTTGTAAAGGAAACAAAAATATACAATAATATGGACCAGTCATTAAATGCCGGATTTGGCGAACTTTCCTATGAGGATTTCAGACAGGAGGTGCTGAAAGATTACAGGCTTGCCCATCTGAGCAGAAACCTGAGTATCCTTGGCAGAAAAGAGGTGCTGAACGGCAAAGCCAAGTTCGGCATATTCGGAGATGGGAAGGAAGTAGCCCAGATTGCTTTTGCCAAACAGTTTCTTAACGGGGACTGGCGTTCCGGGTATTACCGTGATCAGACATTTATGATGGCCGCAGGACTTTTTACAGCCAGGGAATTTTTTTCACAATTATACGGTGAGACAGAGGTTGCCCTGAATCCGGGCAATGCAGGACGCTCTTTCAATAATCATTTTTCCACACGAAGCATAAATGAAGACGGGACATGGCGGGACCTTATGAAGCAGAAGAATTCCTCGGCCGATATATCACCCACTGCCGGTCAGATGCCCAGGTTACTGGGTCTTGCCTACGCATCAAAACTTTTTCGTGAACTTGGAGACCTTCATGCTTTCTCAAACCTCAGCAATAAGGGGAAAGAGGTTGCTTTCGGCACTATTGGCGATGCCAGTACCTCGGAAGGTCATTTCTGGGAAACCATCAATGCAGCTGCGGTGCTGCAGGTTCCCATGGCACTGGCTGTATGGGATGATGGATATGGTATCTCAGTTCCCAGGGAGTATCAGACGGCAAAAGGAAATATATCGGAAGCTCTCAGGGGCTTTGAGAAGGACGAAAAAAATCCCGGTATTGTTATTCTAAAAGGCAGGGGATGGGATTATCCCGGACTTTGCAGGCTCTTTTGGGAAGGAGTAAGGATTTGCCGCGAAGAGCATGTGCCCGTGGTTTTTCATATTGATGAGGTAACACAGCCCCTGGGGCATTCCACTTCCGGATCGCATGAAAGGTATAAATCCGCCGAAAGGCTGAAGTGGGAAGAAGAGTTTGATCCACTTAAGAAGATGCGTGAATGGATGAGCGGATCGGGACTGGGCAAAGATGATGAATTTGATGAAATAGAGCAGCAGGCAGCCGAAGAGGCAAAAAAAGCAAGAAAGGAAGCCTGGAGGAACTATACCAGGCCAATGATAATTGAGCGTGATGCACTTGTGGAAATAATTGATAACCGCAGTTGTATTTGCAGGCGTGAGGGATATGATAAACCCGGATCGGTGACGGAGGAACTGAAGAGGATTCCGGCACCGATAAGAAAGGATAACTTCAGCGCTGCAAGGAAAATTCTGCGCCATGTATGTGCAGATTGTGATATCAGGGAGAAACTTCAGGCTGACCTGGGCAACTGGCTTGACCGTAACCGTGAGGATAATGCTTTTCGCTACAACACATTTCTTTATAACGAATACGAATGGGCAGCCGTGAATGTTAAAGGTGTTGCCCCTGTTTACAGTGATCACTCTCCCCTGGTTCCCGGCCGTGAAATATTGCGGGATTTCTGGGATACAGCCCTGGGAAAGGATCCCAGGGTGTTTATCTTTGGTGAGGATACCGGTAATATAGGCGGAGTGAACCAGTCCTACGAAGGCCTTCAGAAAAAATACGGCGAACTGAGGGTGACCGACACAGGGATAAGGGAGACAACTATTTTGGGGCAGGGTATCGGCATGGCTCTTCGCGGGATGCGGCCGGTGGCAGAAATACAGTATCTTGATTATCTTTTATATGCATTGCAGACCTTCAGCGACGACCTGGCAACAACACATTACAGGACCAGGGGCGGACAGAGTGCACCGGTCATAGTTGTTACCCGGGGTCACAGGCTGGAGGGTATATGGCATGCCGGGTCGCCGGTGAGCATGATAATAAATTCAATACGGGGTGTATATGTATGTGTGCCGAGGAATATGACCCAGGCTGCCGGCTTTTATAATACACTGCTTCAGGGTCAGGACCCGGCCATTGTTATTGAACCCCTGAACGGCTACAGGCTTAAGGAGAGAAGGCCCGAAAATACCGGTGAATACTGCATACCCCTTGGTGAACCTGAGATACTGCAGGAGGGCGGAGATATTACAATAGTCACTTATGGCTCATGTGTCAGGATAGCGCAGGATGCAGTGGAGCATCTCAGGGAGTTTGATATTTCGGCTGAGCTTATAGATGTGCAGACACTCTTGCCTTTTGACAGGAAGGATACAATTCTGGAATCCTTGAAAAAAACCGGCAGGATAATGTTTTTTGATGAAGATGTGCCGGGGGGTGCCACCTCATATATGATGCAACAGGTAGTGGAGGAACGCGGAGGATTCTATTACCTGGATGCAGAACCTGTTACTCTCACGGGAAAGGATCATCGCACTGCATATACCTCAGATGGAGATTATTTTTCAAATCCCAATGCCGAGGATGTATTTGACAAGGTTTACGATATTATGCATACATCAAACGCTGAAAAGTATCCTCGACTGTTCTGATATAAAAAAATGGTTTAAGGTCTAGTCGTCCATCTCTATCTCTCTGACATCATCATTTTCCTGTTTCAGTCTCCTGATCTTAATGTTGAAGGATGCCATAAATATGGACATAAAGGGGCTTATAATGTTGAAAAAGGCATAGGGCAGGTAGCTCAGGGTGGGAACGCCGAGGACGGCGGACTGGGTGGCACCGCAGGTGTTCCAGGGAATAAGAACAGATGTCACTGTGCCTGAATCTTCAAGTGTCCTGCTGAGCACTTCAGGTTTAAGTCCCCTCTCCCGGTAGGTCTTTGCAAACATTCTTCCGGGCACTACGATCGATATGTACTGATCTGATGCCGTAAGGTTGAAAAATAAACAAGTGCCCGCCGTTGTTGCCACAAGCGACCCCGTTGTTTTTGCAAATCGCATCAGGCCGTTGGTTATTTTTACAAGCATTCCGGCTGCCTCCATAACGCCACCGAAAATCATGGCTGTCATTATAAGCCATATTGTGTTCAGCATTCCCGCCATCCCTCCTGTGCTCAGAAGGTCATTGACCTGTGCATTACTTGTGACGATGGCTATTCTGCCGTACATACTTTTCATAACTGCGATATATGAAGCCTGGGTGTAGTTGCCTGTTACCCCTGACACCTGTTCGATGATCTGTGGCTGAAAGATCAGGGCAAAAAGTGCCCCGAGCAATGTTCCTGCCAGCAGGGCAGGGAGAGGAGGTACCTTGCTTATTATAATGGTAACAAGGGCCGCCGGTACAATAAACAGGACAGGTGTAATGTTGAAACTGTTCTCGATGGCATGGAGTGTCGACTCTATATTTGCCTCATCACCGGAAGGGTTGAAGAAAAAACCTGTAACCATAAAAATAATCAGGGTGATGAGGATCGAAGGGCCCGTGGTAAGGACCATATATCTGATATGAGTGAACAGGTCTGTTCCTGCCATAGCCGGCGCCAGGTTGGTGGTATCGGAAAGGGGCGACATCTTGTCGCCGAAATAGGCCCCCGAGATTATAGCTCCGGCCACTATACCTTCGCTAAAGCCCATGGCGTTTCCTATTCCAAGCAGGGCTATCCCGATAGTCGCCACGGTGGACCAGGAGCTGCCTGTGGCAAGTGATACCAAAGCGGAAACTATAACACAAGCCAGAAGGAATATTGACGGATTCAGTATCTGAAGTCCGTAATAAATCATAGCCGGCACCACTCCGCTTAATAACCATGTGCCTGCCAGTGACCCTATAAGGAGCAATATTATCATAGAGGGCATTGCCGACCCTATGCTTTTCACTATCTGCTTTCTTACCTCATACCAGTTATGTCCGAGATAAACAGCTATTATTCCGCCTATTGCAGCAGCCAGGAGCAAGGCTATCTGATTGGCACCCGAAAGGGTGTCATCACCAAAAAAATATACATTGAGAGTCAGAAAAAGTATGAGAAAGAAAACAGGGATCAGAGCCTGGATTGTTGTGGGTTTTCTGGTGTCTCTGCTCATGGAAGCTTACCGGTTTTATATGGTGATAACCTTATCCGGCACAAATACCGGTGTCTGGTTCTGATCCCGTGGGTTTAAATAATCAATAGTCTGTTTTTTTGTATTCCACGATGCGAAAATAATCCGCCGGATATATGCCGGCCTCTATCATCAATGGCCTGAGAGTGAAATTCACGTTAAGCTGCCTGACCCTGCCATCCTGGCCAAGATCAAAGGAAATAAATTTTTCGCGCATTGCACGGTTGCGCCAGGATGCTCTGAAAGTATCAAAATGCCAGTGCTCCATGTCCGCCACCATCTCAGGGTCACCCCAGAAAAGAATCTCCAGCGTGCCGTTATCACTCAGCCTGACTTCTACATCATCATAAACACTGTCGTAATATTTCCCGGTGTACTGTTCCAGCGGAAGCGAAGGTGATGTTCCCGGTACCCGTGCATCATCGATCTCCTTTTTTCTCTGCAGCGCGGCTTCTTTCTCTTTTTTATACTGTTCAAAGAAAACCTCATGCCAGTCATATTCCCTTTCAATTTCAAGGAAGTCATCTATCACCCGGCTTACAATTGCCGGTCTGAAACCGTCAAACAGGTTGGAGGCAACAAAAATTCCCAGCTCTATTTCAGGTACCAGCACGATTATTGAGTTCATACCATCTGTGGCGCCTCCGTGCTGGAAAATTCTGTATTCTCCATAGGTTCCTGCATTCCACCCCATGGCATAGGCCGAGAAACTGTTACTGAGGGGATCGCTTACAGAGAGGGCTTGCTGAGGCTGGAAAATGTCATTCATAACTTCTCTGCTTACAAGTGTCTTCTCCTTGTATTTCCCCGGCTCGCCCAGGTTCATCAGCATCCATTGTGCCATATCATGGGCAGATGCATTGACTGAAGCGGCAGGTCCGATATTGTCAAAGTTACGTCTTGGTATGGGCTGTATCGTACCCTCGATTTCCTGGTGAGGCCATGCTGCATTATCATTACCTGAAATTTGAGTGACCGAGACGGAGGCGGAATTCATGTTAAGGGGAGTAAACAATCTTTCCGGGAGAAACTGATCCCAGTTTTTGCCTTCAACCTCCTGAATGATCATTCCCGCCACCATATACATTACATTACTGTATAAATAACCTGACCTGAACGGTATTTCAAAAGGCTGGTAACGAATATGATCAAGGATTGTACGCCGGTCCCGGTTTGGCATAAAGGCAAGCCGGTTTCCTGTCATCCTGCCTATTCCCACCTGGTGAGTGAGCAGATCACGTATTGTTACCACATTGGAAACCCAGGGGTCGGAAAGCTCAAACCATGGCAGGTGGTCCCTTACCCTGTCATCCCAACGGATCTTTCCCTCGTCAACCAGCATGGCAAGAGCAGTGACGGTCATTGCTTTTGTTGTCGAAGCAACACCGAATATGGTGTGCTGGTCAACCTTTTCATTTCCTCCTCTCTTTCTTAAACCAAATCCCTTTTCATATACGATTTCACCCTCTTTAACGATCGATACCGCGAGGCCCGGCATATTCCAGTCCCTCATACCGTCGATGATAAATTCATCCAGTTCTTTTAATTTCTTCTGAACCTGAGCCTCTGAAGGGATTGTACCGTTCAGGGCAGTTATGATAAGCAGTGTGCAGACAAATTTAAACCTGAGATATTTTCTCATGACTTACAATTTTTGATTGCAGCTGTTTAAGTTATGTCAGTAATTCAGCATCCGGTTTATTGACCGTCCAAGATACATATTTTTTATTTCAGTGAGACCCTCTCTGTCAATAGAATTTTTGTTACAGGCTGACTTTCTGCCATATTTGTCAACGGCAAAAACCGGATCAGATACCATGCTTTTACTTTCTGATTTTTAAACATCTTTTAAACAGGATATTAACAATATATCAATAATTTAAATTTCAATAAGTCAGCAACTTAATAATTGTATGTTAGTTATATGCGGCCTTGTTATTCACAGAAAACTCGTGTCACATTTTTAATTATACGGGCACCTCCTTATAAAATGATTCTTTACGGGATTATTACAGTAAACAGCGGGATGATAATATTAATCTTTAACCTGATTATAAATGAGCAGAATTGCCAAAATTCCCGGTATATGGTTGCTTGATTCATCAGGTGCCGTAAAAATTGACCCGGAGGAAATAGCCTACTGTTACCATAATAATGATATTACACGTATTGTATATTCCGGCGGCAATTTTCTGAAAGTCCATGTTCCGCTGAAAAAGATAGAGGAAAAACTTTGTAAGTGGAGATTTTACCGTTGTCACCGCAATTATCTTATCAATCTTAACCTGGCAGGTGACTTTCCCGATGAAGCAGATGTTATCACTCTGGCCAGGAACAGAATAGTTCCTGTATCCCGCCGCCGCAGAAACAATTTACGTTCTGTGCTGAAAAGACCCTCTTCCGGACGTGGTTTTTCTGTCTGAAACCCGCATCAACCTTCGGCAGACAAAATAACATGAATTATACATCAGATACACATTGCTAAATGAACAAAATTGTGCATGTATAATCGACCGAAGGTCAACAAACCATGCGGGTTTGACTTCGTCGATCTCACATGCACTAAGATTTACTTATAGCAATATAAATCAGATGTGACATTCATGGATTGAAAAGCAAAGTATCCGGATCATGAAATATGAACACATTGTTAAACAATTTGATAACTATTCTTTATACGAATGAAACAGTCACGATTAACCCGTTCGGGGTTAAAAAACTACCGTTCATGGTTTTTACTTTCAAAAAAGTTTTAAAATACGGAAAAATCAACTAAATTTAATAAGGAGAAGCTTCCTGAAAAACAATAATTCAAAAAGCATGGTTGCAGTGATTATGTAAACACGATTCAATGTACATGGTTTACAGATGATTGTTTGTTTAACCTGATATTATTGTTATGGATCATAAAACTAAATGGTTATTTCACCCTTCTGTGTTGCAGAAAACGCTTTATTTTCAGAGTGATAACGGATATACCCTGATGGTTATGGAGAACAGAAGGCATGAGGTTCTGGACATTCCACTTAAAAAGATTGAAAAAAACCTTTCCTGCAAACTATTTCTTCGTTTACACAGAAGCTATCTTGTAAATAAAGATGCGATTTCGGAATTCCGGCATTACAGGACCCACTATTTTGCTTATGTATGCGGATACCGTATCCCGGTATCAAGACGAAGGAAAAAGATGATAATGGAAAGCCTTGATTTTATTTAGAAGTGTCTGTCCATAATGTCCGCCTGCTGCGTTACGCTCGTCAAAAAAATACTCATTTACCCCATGTAAACTCCGCTTTTTTTGACTTCGCAAGCCTTGCATCCTAACATTATGAGCCAGACACTTAACTTTATAGACAGACTCTAATTATATGCTTTTTAAAATGACAATTGTCATATTTTATAAAAATTCTGTTATATATTTTCGCTGCCAGTGTTTTTTCCTTTGTAAGAATAATCCATCCGATTATAATGTGTTTTCCTGATCCGGATTGCTGCAATTTGGAATTATTTTGTACATTTGCCTTCGTTGTTTGATTATGTTACTTATTAAGCATACATTATCAGGGCATTACGATTGATTTAGTTTAAGTGATAACAATTATATATATATAAAGTAAAATTTATCCACATGGAAAATAG
>JAWODJ010000106.1:0-13517 GCA_046483315.1 Bacteroidales bacterium
ACTGTTCCGGCGGAAAGGGAGGTTACTCTGGTTTTAACAATGCTCGGATATGAATCCGTAATACATGTTTTAAACGGTAATAAGGGAGATGATCTCAGACTTGACTTCAGGATGCAGGCCTCTTTCGAGGAAATCTCAGAGGTTATGATATTGCGGGGAAGAGACAGGGACGGTAGTCTCGGGGAACTGGACATAAGGGATGCGGCACTTATTCCTTCGACTGCAGGCACTATAGAGAGCCTGTTGAAAACAATGCCCGGTGTATCCGGAAGAAGTGAGTTCAGCTCACAATATTCGGTCAGGGGTGGCAATTTTGATGAAAACCTGGTATATGTAAATGGCATAGAAATTTACCGGCCTGTTCTTATTCATACGGGACAGAAAGAGGGACTCAGCTTTATCAATCCTGACCTTGCGGGAAGTGTCCGTTTTTCGGCCGGAGGATTCAGTGCAAAATTCGGCGACAAGATGTCTTCGGTTCTTGACATAACATACAGGGAACCGTTAAGATTTGCCGGTTCTGCATCTGCAAGCCTCCTTGGAGCCTCGGCACATATCGAAGGCAGATCATCTAACGGGAAATTCAACCATATAAGCGGATTGCGGTTTAAAACCAATCAGTACCTCCTTCAGACGATGGATGAAAAAGGAGATTACCTGTCATCATTTGCGGACTTTCAATCTTTTGCAAATTATAATGTTACCGGTAAGCTTAAATTTTCATTTTTGGGCCATTATTCAAGAAACAATTATGGGTTTGAACCTGAAACCAGGGAAACCGGTTTCGGGACATTTGATAATCCCATGCAACTGATGGTATATTTCAATGGCCGCGATGTCAGTATATTCGAAACATTCTTTGCTGCATTAAGCAGTAATTACAAACCATCAGCCAGGTTGAACCTTTCCTTGAATATATCAGCTTTTGCCACATTTGAATCGGAAACTTTTGATATACGGGGGCAATACCAGATAAATCAGATTGAAAAGCAATTATCGGCAGAAAATCATGGCGACAGCATTATGAATATTGGTGTTGGAACATTTGTTAACCACGCCAGGAATTATATTGATGCCTATGTGACATCAGTATCACACAGAGGAGATTTTTCTATCAGGAACCATAAAATCGAATGGGGGTTGCAATTTCGGAACAACATCATTGACGACAGGATGAGAGAATGGCAGGTGATTGATTCGGCCGGATACAACCTGCCGTATTCAGGCACCGGTATTGTTCCGTGGCGGTTGGCCGATTCTGACAACAGCCTCAACATTATTCAGTTTTCCTCCTATTTGCAAAATACCGTAAGATTGTCAGTAAATAATACTGATATTGATATCAGGGGAGGCATAAGGGCAACCTACTGGGGTTTTAACAATCGCCTCCTTACCAGTCCCCGCTCTTCCCTTACATTTTATCCTGCAAAATACAGTAATCTTAATTTTCATTTTTCCGGGGGTTACTATTATCAATTGCCCTTTTTCAAGGAGTTCAGGGATCAGTCAGGTAAAATCAATTATGACAAAAAACCGCAGCGGTCCATACATTTTGTTATGGGCAGTGATTATTTCATTAACCTCTGGAACAGGCCGTTCAAACTCTCTTCCGGGATCTATTACAAATGGCTTTATGACCTTATACCATACAGCATAGATAATATCAGGATTATTTATTCCGGTGAGAACAATGCAGAAGGATATGCTGCCGGTGCAGATATAAAATTACATGGTGATTTTGTGCATGGGGTGGATTCGTGGATAAGCATATCTTTTTTGCAAACCCGTGAATATGCAAAAATCAGTGAGGATGGCACAGGCCGTATTATATCAACAGGATATTATCCGAGGCCTACAGATCAACTTCTTAATTTTTCCCTTTTTTTCCAGGATTATCTTCCGAATAACCCAACCTATAAAATTCATATGAAACTTTTATATTCCAGCCGTCTCCCATTTAGTCCCCCAAACACACCTCCCCATGAAATTTCATTCCGAATGCCATCATACAGGAGGGTTGATCTGGGATTTTCCAAAGAGATAATCAGCAGACTTAAAAATCCTGACAAAGGGCATACTGCAGGAAATTTCAGGAACCTGTGGGTTGGAGCTGAAATATTTAACCTTCTTGACATTAAAAACACAGTGTCTTATTTCTGGTTAAAAACTGTTTCATCTGTTCCTGAAGTTCCCGGAGAATTTGCCGTACCAAATTACCTGTCGGGAAGACGGATAAATATTAAATTAACAGCAAAATTCTGATTTTATGTACCGGACTTCCAGTTGCTCCTGAAAGCAATCTCACCTGACGTAAGCCTGGTTCTTTCAGCTTTTTCTCTCTTCTGCAAATCCTTTGGGAGATCATCATTATCGCCCCTGTATCCAACAGCAATCATGGCTACAGGATCATATCCCTCAGGGATATTCAGTTTTTCCCTTGCCATTTCTTTGTTAAAACCACCCATCTGATGCACATAAAGCCCCATATCAGTAGCCTGAACCAAAAGATTCCCCACAGCCATTCCTGTGTCATGCCAGGCATATGGATTGGGTTTGCCGTTGAATGACGATGCTGACCTGGCAACACTAAGGATCAAAAGGGGAACGTTTTTGGCCCATATAGTGTTACCTTCTGCAAGAGTGCTCAGCATATTTTCGAAAGCCGGACTGTCATCCCTGGTGGCATAAATAAACCGCCATGGCTGTTCATTACGGCTTGAGGGAGCCCACCTTGCTGCTTCAAAAAGCTTTGTTATCTTTTCGTTCTCAACGGCTTTGCGGTCAAAGGCCAGCGGGCTCCAGCGTTTTGAAAGCAATTTATTGATAATAACCTGATGTTCTTTCATAATTTTTTATTTTGTTATAATAATGATGGAACAACATTAAACATAATTTGTTTATCCTTCACGTTATCATTTATCCCTTCACTCTCTTTTGAAAATTGAAAAACTTGTAGTAAAATTGCATCGGTGAAGAAAAAAACTATGGAAAGATAAAACCATTAATACTTATTATAAAATGACATCACAGGATTATATCAAAAGAGAAGAAAAATTCGGAGCACATAATTATCATCCCCTTCCCGTTGTACTGGAACGCGGAAAGGGAGTTTTTGTATGGGATGTTGAAGGCAATCGCTATTTTGATTTTCTTTCCGCTTATTCAGCAGTAAACCAGGGACATTGTCATCCAAAAATTGTATCTGCTCTTACTGAGCAGGCAAAAAAGCTCTGTCTTACCTCAAGGGCGTTTCATAATTCCTGCCTTGGAGAATACGAGGAATATATCACCGGGTATTTCGGGTATGACAAGGTACTTCCCATGAATACAGGAGTTGAAGGAGATGAAACAGCCCTGAAACTATGCCGCAAGTGGGCATATCTCAAAAAGGGAGTTCCCAGGGACAGGGCAAAAATAATTGTATGTGAAAACAATTTTCACGGGCGTACCATTACCATTGTTTCGATCTCCACTGACCCTGATGCAAGAAAAGATTACGGACCCTATACACCGGGATTTGTAACCATTCCCTACAATGATATTGCTTCTCTGGAAAAGGAACTGGAGGATCCGGATGTTGCCGGATTCCTGGTTGAGCCAATCCAGGGCGAAGCCGGCGTTTTTGTGCCTGATGAAGGATACCTGAAGGAAGTATCCCGGCTTTGCAGAAAACATAACGTATTATTTATTGCCGACGAAGTACAAACCGGAATTGCCCGTACGGGGAAACTGCTTGCCTGCGATCACGAGAATGTAAAACCCGACATCCTTATACTTGGAAAAGCTTTGTCAGGTGGTGTGTTTCCTGTCTCAGCAGTACTGGCCAACGATGATATTATGCTCACCATTAAACCCGGAGAGCACGGTTCAACATTTGGAGGAAATCCTATTGCAGCAAAAGTTGCCATGGCTGCCCTGGAGGTTGTCAAAGAGGAAAAGCTGGCAGAGAATTCAGAACGTCTGGGAAAAATATTCCGTGAAGAGATAAGGAAAATTGATTCGGAAATGATTGAGCTGGTAAGAGGCAAAGGCTTGCTGAATGCCATTGTAATCAGGCCTAAAAATGGGAAAACCGCACAGGATGTCTGTCTTAAGATGAAGGAAAACGGTATTCTTGCCAAACCAACCCACGGACATATTATTCGCTTTGCTCCGCCACTTGTGATAAATGAAGAACAGCTGCATGAGGGAATCAGGCTTATTGCCGGATCACTCAGGCATTTTGATTGACAATGGAATCAAATACTCCCTGTAATCAAAAAAGCGGTTTTAAAACCGCTTTTTTTTTAAACAAAAATACTGACGGGTTGTATACTATCAGAATCTCTTTCTGCCGGTTTAATATAAGTCGCCGGCTGCAAAATGGTATTATTGGTGGTATCAGCGTTAATGCTTATTTTTATCTTTCAAAATAAATCACGACTATGGCACATAAATTACCGTTTGACATAAAGGACCGGCTAAATACAGATTCTGGTGAATTCACCTTCTTCAGTTTTCGAAAACTTGAAAAAGCAGGACACCCGGTAGCCCATCTTCCCTTCTCAATAAGGATCCTTCTTGAAAATGCCATAAGGAACTTTGATGGTTTCGGTATAAGGAAAGAAAATATAGATACACTGCTTAACTGGCATCCCGGTCCCAGCGACAAAGACATACCCTTCAAGCCTGCACGCGTACTTATGCAGGATTTTACCGGTGTTCCTGCCGTTGTTGACCTGGCTTCACTGAGGGCTGAAATGGAAAGAAAGGGCGAGGATCCCGACCGCCTCAGTCCCCTCATCCCTGTCGACCTTGTCATTGACCATTCGGTCCAGGTGGATTATTTTGGCACAAGTAATTCATACCAGCGGAATGTGGAAAAGGAATACGAAAGAAACATTGAAAGATACCAGTTTCTCAAATGGGCACAGAAAGCATTTGATAATTTTTCGGTTGTGCCTCCCGGCATGGGAATCTGTCACCAGGTGAACCTGGAATTTCTTGCACAAGGTGTAACTGAACGTGACGGGATAATATTTCCCGATACACTTGTTGGCACAGACAGTCATACTCCGATGGTGAACGGAATAGGTGTTATCGGCTGGGGAGTGGGTGGAATTGAAGCAGAGGCTGCAATACTGGGTCAGCCCGTATATTTTATCATGCCCGAGGTAATCGGACTCAAACTTACCGGCAGCATGCCGGCCGGCACTACAGCCACCGATCTGGTACTTACAATAACAAATCTTTTGCGTTCACACGGTGTAGTTGGCAAATTTGTTGAAGTTTTCGGCAACGGACTGGATGGATTATCTGTCCCCGACAGGGCTACAATATCAAATATGTCGCCTGAATTCGGATGTACTGTCACCTATTTCCCTGTTGACCGGCGAACCATTGAATACATGAAACAGACAAACAGGCCGGAACAACAGGTAAAGATGGTCGAGGATTATTGCAAAGCCAATTTGTTATGGAGAACAGGTGATGAAACCATTAAGTACTCACATATACTTGAACTTGACCTTTCAACTGTCGAGCCAACCCTTGCCGGTCCCCGACGACCCCAGGACAGGATTCTTTTACGGGAATCCGCGAAAGCTTTCAAAAAACATCTGAAATCTGAGTTCAGCCGTGATTATATTGAAGTTGACGGCCGTGAAATTATCAGGTGGAAAGGAGAGGGAGGCGGCACCACTCAGCAGGAAAATGAAAAACAGGAATCAGAAAAAACCCTGGCAGAAAGCAGGCCGGGCGGCAAAAACGGACTGAGAACTGTTGAAGTTAAGATCAATAATGAAAAATTCTGCCTGAGTGACGGATCAGTAGTTATTGCAGCTATTACATCATGCACCAATACATCCAATCCAAGCGTAATGATTGGTGCTGGATTGCTTGCCCGGAAGGCTAAAGAGCGCGGACTGCAAGCCAAACCCTGGGTGAAGACATCCCTGGCTCCAGGCTCAAAAGTTGTTACCGATTATCTTATACATGCCGGACTGAAGGATGACCTGGAGGCTCTTCGCTTTCATATAGTGGGATACGGATGTACCAGCTGCATCGGCAATTCAGGCCCACTGCCGGCTCATATTGCAAAAGCTGTTGATGACAATGAACTCATCGTTGCTTCGGTACTGTCAGGGAACAGGAACTTTGAAGCCCGGGTTCATCCGCAGGTAAAACTTAACTACCTGATGTCCCCCCTTCTTGTTGTGGCTTATGCCATTGCCGGAAGAATCGATATTGATCTGCTGAATGAACCTCTTTCGTGGGATTCAAATATGGAACCTGTATATCTGAAAGATATCTGGCCTGCAAACGATGAAATAGCTGCGGCAATGAGTTCTGTTCTGTCACAGAAAGATTATGAAAAAAACTATGGCGAGATTTTCGATGGTGATGATATCTGGAAGAATATGGACATTCCTAAGGAACATGTTTACAAATGGGATGATAAGTCGACATACATTAAAGAGGCCCCCTTCTTTAAAAATCTGGACGATGATCCCAAACCCCCTTCAGATATTCAAAACGCCAGGGTATTGCTGATGCTTGGTGACAGCGTAACCACCGATCATATATCCCCTGCAGGCGCTTTCAGTACAAAAACACCTGCAGGAAAATTTCTTTTAAGCATGGGTGTTGAAAGAAAGGATTTCAATTCATATGGTTCGCGCAGAGGCAATGATGAGGTTATGATAAGAGGGACCTTTGCAAATGTAAGAATCAGAAACAAACTTGCTGAATCGGAGGGCGGATTCACAAAACATATTCCATCCAGTGAAGAGATGAATGTATATGATGCCGCCATGCGTTACAAAAAGGAAAGCATTCCACTTATAGTTCTTGCAGGCAAGGAATACGGAAGCGGCTCGAGCAGGGACTGGGCCGCAAAAGGCAGTTTCCTGCTTGGAATAAAGGCTGTCCTGGCAGAAAGCTATGAGAGGATACACCGAAGCAATCTTATCGGGATGGGTGTGCTGCCCCTGCAATTCCTTAAGGGAGAGAATGCAGGCACACATGGTCTGACAGGAAGAGAAAAGTACAGCATCAATGGTATTTCAGATGGTATAACTCCTCTTAAAGTGCTGAAGGTTAATGCAGAAAATGATGATGGCAGTAAGAAAAGTTTCAATGTAACGGCAAGGCTGGATTCGGAAATAGAAATTACATATTTCAGGCACGGGGGCATTTTACAATATGTACTGAGGCAGTTTCTAAAATCATCCTAATAGTTTATTATTACGCAAATTTATTAGAATATATAAAACACCTGATGTAATTTTATAAATAAACTAAATCCGGAAACTATGAAAAGAAGAAGATTTATCAAAAACAGCCTTATTGGGGGAGGATTAATAGGTTTATCTGCCAAATCGGTGTGGCCTTCATCCAAACTTTTTGGAGACAAGATAGTTCCAAAGAGGGTGCTTGGCCGGTCAGGCGAAAAAATTTCAATGATCGGTTTTGGAGGAATAATGCTCAATAAAGAACCACCGTCCGTTTGCAAAGATATTGTTGCAAGGGCATGGGAGGCCGGAATTGATTATTTTGACGTAGCACCCACATATGGTAATGCAGAAGAGCTCTTAGGCCCGGCCCTTGAGCCTTACAGGAAAAATTGTTTTCTCTCATGCAAAAGCACACAAAGGGAAAAAGAGGGTGTGGAGAAAGAGATGCAGGAATCATTCAAAAAACTGCGAACCGATTATTTTGACCTTTACCAGCTTCATGCCCTCACCAGCACAGATGATGTTAACAGGTCCTTTGCCTCCGGGGGGGCGATGGAAGCCGTTCTTAAAGCTAGGAGTGATGGAAAAATCAGATATATTGGTTTTTCGGCACATTCCGAAGAAGCCGCATTGCTGGCCCTTGAAAACTTTGATTTTGACACGGTTATGTTCCCGATAAATTTTGCCTGCTGGCACAGCGGAAATTTCGGACCACGTGTATATGAGAAAGCGGTAGAAAGGAATCTGGGGATTATGGTACTAAAATCCCTTGCCGAGCGAGGTCTCAGACAGGGTGAAGAAAGATTCTTCCCAAATGTCTGGTACAAACCGGTCCTTGATGACAGGCTGTTTGACGAAGCTCTTGCCTTTTCGCTTTCGCGGAAGGTAACGTCAGTCATACCACCGGGTAATATTAGCCTGTTTTCAAAAGCACTGGACAGGGTACATCATTTTAAACCACTTACTGCCAGCGAAGAGGAGGATCTGAAAAACAAGGCAATGGAGATAGAACCGTTATTCAGCACATAACGGTCAGATTATTTGGTAAGTATCAATTTAGGTACAAAGAAACCCTCCGTCTATTGTAAGGCATGATCCGGTAATCCATGAAGAGGAATCACCGGCAAGAAAAAGAACTGCCTCAGCAATGTCTTTGGCTGTTCCAAGCCTTTTCATAGGAAGTTTTGATTCAGTCCGTTGTATTATTGTTTGAGGATCCTCAAACGCTTTAACAGAATCACGCAACAAAGGAGTATCAACCTGGGCAGGGCATACAAGATTTATCCTTATTGAGGGACCATAATCGGCTGCCACCTGTCTGACCAGTGAAACAAGGGCACCCTTCGAGGCACAGTAAGCCGGATGTGAAGGGAAAGCATGAAAAGCCGCCACTGATCCTATTATTACAATGCTACCGCCACCTTTTTGCAGCATTGCGGGTATACCATATTTCAGAAGGTAGAATACTGCATTAAGATTAACCCCAATGGTCCTTTGCCACTCTTCAACTGATAATTCAGTGATTTTACCTATTCCAAGCCTGCCCGCACTTATCACCATAATATCAAGTCCCCCGAACTTCGCAAGGGCCTCATCGACAAGTTTTTTATTTGTGGCAGCTTCTGCAACGTCACCGGGTATAAACCTTATTCTATTATCACGGTTACCGGTTTTGCCAATAAGAGCCTTCCACTTATCATTGTCACGGCCGCCTATTATAAGGTTACTTCCTTCATCATGGAATTTAACGGCAACACCCTCTCCCATCCCGCTTGTGCCACCGGTAATAACAGTTGTTTTGCCTTTTAATGAGCCCATAAGCATAAAATATAAGCTATCAGATAACACTCTTTCAGCCGGATCCTGATCACCGATGAAGGTCAGGAGGTGATTACCTGATATGAAATCAGAAAAATATAAATAAAAGTGTATTATGTTAACTGTTATCAGGGATAACAACCCGGCTCGTTACAACTCCCTGATCCATATGTTACGGAAGCTGACAAGGTCACCATGATCCTGCAAACCCAGTGGCAGTTTATCATCATGTTTTGTATAGGCAGGCAATCCGATATATTTGGTAGTACCCCATAATTCTACATTGTTCTGAACTATCACGCCGTTATGAATGACAGTTACCCTGGCGGGATGGGTCACCCTGCCCTGCTCATTAAATCCGGGAGCTGTGAAAATAATATCATATGTCTGCCACTCTCCTGGCTTCCTGCAGGCATTCACAAGGGGAATGTGTTGTTTGTAAACCGATGCTGCCTGGCCATTGGGGTAAGTGTAATTATCATAGGAGTCGAGTACCTGTACCTCATATCTCCCCATCATGAATACGCCGCTGTTACCACGGCCCTGTCCCTCACCTTCAACAATTTCCGGTGATTTCCATTCCAGGTGAAGCTGTACATCGCCAAAACCCTGTTTTGTCTGAATACCTCCGGTTCCCGGAACCACCGTCATGGCACCATCCTTTACCTTCCATGGTGCAGGATCACCATTTTGTCCGGTCCATTTTGACAGATCTGTTCCGTCAAAGAGTATAATGGCATCTGAGGGGGGAGCAGTGCCTTCGCCTGGCGTTACAACAGGAGGGACCGGCTCATGCACCTCTGTCACTTCGGGTATACCTTCTTGTGCTTCCATAATTGTTGCAAATAAAAATAAGATTACCGTTAAAACTGCTGATTTATTCTCCATATGAAGTTATTTTAGTTAAGAATCTAAATTAATACAAAGAAATAAAAAAATGCAATACCATACCTGCAAGGCAACACAAATAATCCCAACTAAAAACATTACGGAAAGTTATTAGACATGTAGATATATAGCAGGGCATAAAAAATATTTTAACAAAGTTAAAAACTTGGCCAGGTTCAGGTATTTTTGTATTTTGTGTTTTCGGGTGCAAAATTTATTAATCGGGATGAAGCCTCCGGAACTGAAAAAGGAAAATATCCGGGCCGTTGCTCTGAAACCTGTTATTAAATGGATTGAAACACATTATATATGAAAACAATAATATTGTTCTTTCTGGGATTTTTAATTAACCTGCCTGTAAGTGCACAAAATTTTGAACGGATGCGCGAGAACATGGTGCGTCGTCAGATACAGAACAGGGGAATTGACCATCAACCCACTCTCAATGCCATGAGAAATGTTGAACGTCATCTTTTTGTTCCCCGGGGGCAACAGGGCAGGGCTTATAATGACGGACCCATGCCCATAGGTTACGGCCAGACAATATCACAGCCCTATATTGTTGCTTACATGACCAGTCTTATTGATCCGAAACCGGATGGTAAAATCCTTGAAATTGGCACAGGATCAGGATACCAGGCAGCAGTTCTTGCCGAGATAGTCGATATGGTTTATACCATAGAGATAATACCTGAGCTTGCCAACCAGGCCAGGGAACTGCTTGATGAACTGAATTACAATAATGTGGAGGTTATTACAGGCGACGGATATTTCGGCCACGAGGACCGGGCTCCCTATGATGCCATAGTTGTTACCGCTGCCGCGGAATACATTCCTCCACCCCTTATTTCCCAGTTAAAGGACGGAGGGAAAATGATTATTCCAGTTGGCTCTCCTTTCATGGTGCAAACCCTGATGCTGGTTGAAAAAGAAGGTGATAAGATAACAACTTCCAACCTTATGCCGGTACGTTTTGTTCCATTTACCCGGAAAGACTGATTTAACTGACCGGCAAACCATCAACTGACCAGAATTATGACACGTAGGATATATCTTAGCGTCGGTCTGTTATCTGCATCAATAATAGCATTTCAGTTAACCCTTATGCAGCTCCTTTCTGTTATTCAGTGGAGCCACTTTGCCTATATGGTAATATCGGTTGCATTGCTTGGTTTCGGTGCAAGCGGGACCTTGCTGGCTATTTCCGGAAAATGGTTTAAAAGACACATCGCTGTTGTTCTTCCGGCACTTATGATCCTTTCCGGGGCTTCAATGAGTCTTATTATCCTTATTTCCTCAACAGTATTCGGTAATTTTGACTCCTACCTGCTTTTTGTTGACCGAAGCCAGATATTTACCCTGCTGATAACATACTTTGCTTTTTTCATTCCCTTTTTTCTTGGCGCCCTTGGCATCGGTCTTGTTTACATAAATTATGTTAAAAGAATAGGTTCTCTTTATTTTGCCGATCTTCTGGGTTCGGGAGCAGGCGGTTTGTTAATGTTACTGCTTTTCTGGCTGTTTTTTCCGGCGCAGCTTCCCCCGGTAATATCTTTCTTCCCCGTAATTGCAGGTGTTATAATAATTCCCGCAGGATTAAGAATTAAATTTGCCGTTCCTGTATTTGCTGTCTTTGTAATGTCTGCAATCCTGGTGTATTCTCCGCCCGAACTCCCAATTTCCCAGTACAAAAGCCTTGCCGGGGCAATGAACCTGCCTGATGCAGAGATAGTGACTGAAAAAAGGAGTCCCTACGGGCATATAAATGTAGTAAGATCCACTGCCCTGAGGTATGCCCCGGGTCTAAGCCTTACATTCCAGGGAACAGTGCCGGTTCGTGATGTAATATTCAATAACGGCAACTGGTTTGGCCCGGTAGTGGAATGGTCGGAAAGCGATACAACCCATTTTATGGATTATACCACCAATGCTCTGCCTTATGTAATTGGCAATCCCTCCAGGCTGCTTGTACTGGATTCGGGAACCGGACTCTTTGCTGCTCATGCCCTTACAAGGGAAGTTGAAAATATCACTGCTGCAGAGCAAAACCGGGTTGCTGTTGGCCTGCTAAAAAACGAGATGGCGGGAATGATTGATTCCATGTACCATATGGAGGCTCTGACGCCTGTAAATATACATTCACGGAGTTACCTTCTGAAAGATGATAATCTCTACGACCTTATTATTCTCCCGACAACCGAAACTTTTGGAGGAACTTCGGGTATCAATGCCCTGGAAGAACAGTACATCCTTACCCTGGAAGCATTTAATGAAATGTGGAACAGACTTTCAGATAACGGAATGATTGCAATAACGGCATGGATGGATTATCCACCCCGAAATTCATTAAAGGTGCTGGCCAGCCTTGTTGAAACTCTTGAAACCAATAGTTTTTTACCGCCTGAACAACATATCGCTTCCATAAGGGGATGGGGCACCATAAGCTTTGTACTAAAGAAATCACCCCTCAGTCAGGATGAAACAGGGAACATAAGGGACTTCTGCAACAAAATGTTTTTTGATCCTGTACTCCTGCCCGGACTTGATCCTGCCGAACGCACAGTATACAATCAGCTTCAGGATGATATTTTTTTTGAATATATTGATAAAATAATGTCACAGGAAAGAAAAACATTCTACCGGGAGTATGATTTTAACATAAAACCTGCTACTGATAATATCCCCTATTTCTCACAATTCCTTAAGCTTGGACGTTATAAAAAGATGGAGCAACTATTCGGGCAGTCCTCTGTTCCTTTTCTTGAAATAGGATACCTTGTTGTTCTTATCACTTTTCTGCAGATCACAGCTGCCGCAGTAATACTTATCATACTGCCCCTTTTTGCAATAGGATGGAAAGGCGGGGGTAAGACATTTACTGTTTTGCATTTCAGCGGTATAGGATTAGGATTCATGTTTATAGAGATGACACTTATACAACAGTTCATTCTCTATTTCGGCAATCCAATATATGCAGCAGCAGCAGTGTTAAGCGGGATGCTGATATGTTCCGGGGCAGGAAGTTTTGCCTCATCACTATTCAGTACAGGGAAAAAAGATATTGTAATGGTGCTGACTTTAGTTATACTGTTCATAGCACTTTACATCATTCTGCTTGGCCCCTTGCTGAGGATAACTATCAATTTCCCTCTTACAGCCAAGGTATTTCTCTCAATACTGTTTATATCGCCGGCAGCATTTTTTATGGGAATGCCTTTTCCACTCGGACTCCGCAAGCTGTCTGAGCTAAACAATACCCTTGTCCCCTGGGCATGGGGAATAAACGGTTGTCTTTCTGTTATCAGCACTGCCCTTGCAACAATTATTGCTGTTGAGGCAGGATATGTATGGGTCATGCTGATTGCAGCATTATCATACGGTCTGACACTGATTGCAAATCTTGGAAAAACATGAAACGAGACATGATAAAAAATTATCCAGCACGATGATGATCATTGCATAATCAGTTCTATATGACAAGGATTCAGCAAAATAGATAGTTTGTAGTCGATAGCATCGGAATACAGGATTGATATGAAAATAATAAACAAACACAGTATATTAAAAGTAATTGCAATTATAGTTTTTTCATCTCCT
>JAWODJ010000107.1:0-25325 GCA_046483315.1 Bacteroidales bacterium
CAATGGGGTTAATTTCATTGAATATTCAGAAGCTGGTTCCAAATCAGGAACTTCAACAACGGATGTGGCTGTAATTGCTTCAAAAATAATCTCTGAGTCTTTTGAAATGGTCAGTTCCATAGAAAAGTTATCTGCTTCCCACGCTGTTGTAGGAGCCAAACGTATGAATGTCACATCTGATTTATATTGCTAAAAGTGAATAATAGCGCATGTGAGATCAACGAAGTCAAACCCGCATGGTTTGTTCATGTTATTTTGTCTGCCGAAGGTTAATGAGGGTTTTATGCAAAAAAGAAAAACCCGCTGCAATCTTTTGATTTACAGCGGTCTGTGATTTAAGAAGTAACTTCACTAAAACTAAATTTTGTCTTAATCTATTGATTATCAAGACCACTTTTTTACCACTTTTACGATTTCAGGCATTTTTTATATCACAAATCTTGTGTATATCTCTTGTTATTAATGCCTTTCAAACGTTTTACAATGCTCATGAATTTTTTTACCACATAGATGTAGATTTTTTACAGACAAAGGTTGAGACATATAGGAGAATATTTGATATAAAGTAAATTTTTATTTACCTTTGTGTTTAGATCAAGATCAGAAAGATTAATGAAATGCTCTGAACTTTACAGAATTCTGATTAAAGATGGATGGTATCCTTTTTCACAAAAGGGATCACATGTTAAAATGAAGCATGATAAAAAAGAAGGGATAATTGTTTTTCCAAATCACGGCAGCCAGGAAGTTGGCAAAGGACTTGAAAAGAGAATATTAAAAGATGCGGGATTAAGATAGTGAATGAAAAGAAGATAATTATTATGCAAACAACAAGGAAAAAGATAAAAATCACGGTTGAAAAAACAGTTACGGGTTTTTCAGCCTTCTGTGCTGATTATCCTGTATTTACAACAGGAAGGACAGTACCTGAACTGGTTGATAATGCACTGGAGGCAGTTAATCTTTATTTCGAGGATGAAGGTTTAGAGTTCACCCATGATAACTTGAGTTTTGAAATTGACTTCAAGCAGTTTTTTCAATATTATAAAGTATTGAACTCGAAATTTCTTGCTCATAAAATTGGAATGAACCCGACCCTCTTATCCCAATATGTACAGGGACATAAAAAACCATCGGAAAAACAGACAGAAAAAATATTGGCAGGCATTCATCAGATCGGGAAGGAATTATCGGAAATTAATCTGATCCATAAAAAATAAAATACTCTCCCACAGATATGAAAACGACTAAAGTAAAAACTTTTGATGCGGTGAAGATTCAGTGTGAAATTCACAAAAAAAAATAAGTTCAGAAACAGCAAACATGTCCTTTGCCGAGTTAAAAAAATACATTGAGAAGAGAGTTGAGAAAAGTGGATTTAAGTCAGTAGGAAAGGACTAATTTTTTACCACATTTCATCTGTATAAAGCAGGCTAATGAAGCTAATAATCGATTAATTATGTCTACAAGGTTATTCATATACAGTGTTTCAATTCCGATGGAACCCTCATGTGGATAAATAATCTATATAAAACATGAATGTCCGTGATCTGGTCTGAATTGATGTAAATAATCAATCTAATCATAATAAAAAAATTAGTTATCAATTAGTATTTTTATAAATTATGACACACATTATTTTTTTACATTTATCCTGTAAAAAACAAGAAGCCAAAATTTTGTCCAGAAAATACAAAATTTTGACTTACAGGATGAACCGCTTCGCTTTCCAATAAAATTTTTTCATCTGACTGTGTATAATTTTTGATGAAAAAATTTTATTTACATTTGTAATATGGATAAGATTGGATATATAGAAATTAAAATTACTGGCACCAATGGCAATCTCGACTTATCACCTGATAATTACGATATTCGGGAGATTATGTCGATCTTGGATAATGCTGAAAATTTACTATATCCTGGAGAAAAAAGAGATAGACCAACAATCAGTTATCAAATTAGTGAAGGTTCTGTAATACATTTATTTAAAACATCTATTCAATATATTATTGGGTTTAACGCAATCATTGGGCAAATAAATCAAATTAATAATATTGATTTTCTCGACCTATCGACAGCAAAAGCATTTGAAAATATTCAAGATACTGCTTTAAAACGAAATTACACTTTTAACATAAGGACCTCTCTTCACAACTCGAATGAAGTTAAGATAGACCGCACTACACATTATTACAGAACTGAAGCAATTTGGGTAGATGCGGAATTTTATTTTTATGGCAAGTTAACTAATGCAGGTGGTAAAGACAAAGCAAATATTCACATATTAACTGAAGAACTTGGCACTGTAAGAATACAAACACCAATCAGTTTCCTGGAACAATATGATGAAAACCTTCTTTATAAAACATTTGGTATAAGGGCAACAGGAAAGCAGCATTCAGAGACTGGAGAAATTGATACCTCAAATTTAAAATTCAGTGAATTGATTAACTACCAACCAAAATATGATGAACAATATTTAAAAACACTTAGGGACAGAGCAAAAAAATCGTGGCTTGGAAATATTGATCCCGATAGTTGGCTGAAAGAAATCAGGGGTAATTATGACGCATAATGCTGTTCTACTTGACACAAGCTTCTTTTTAAGGTTTTTAAATGATAGTGACCCACTATTTAAGAATGCTGATGGCTATTTTCGGTACTTCTTAGAGAAGGAAATATCAATGATTATTTCAACAATCTCAATAGCAGAATATTGTGTTGGTGGAGATGTGCATGAATTGCCACTTAGAAACCTGCAAATTGTTCCATTTAACCTTAATCATTCAAAAAAAACAGGTGAATTTGCAAAAATTGTTTTCCAACATAAAAGAAGCCTCAAACTAAGAGAGAGGAACATAATCCCAAATGATTCAAAACTTTTCGCCCAGGCTGATTGTGAAAAAGCAATCAATTATTATCTCTCCTCA
The DNA here is from genome assembly GCA_046483315.1 of Bacteroidales bacterium. Classification (GTDB taxonomy): domain Bacteria; phylum Bacteroidota; class Bacteroidia; order Bacteroidales; family PUMT01; genus PXAP01. Next base: position 2,934 of record JAWODJ010000107.1, read on the forward strand.
GATTCAGAAAGTTTAAAGATATACAATCTACTGAAAAAGGAGACTAACCCGAAATTTCAATTCATAGATTTAAACACTCCTTTTAATATTACCTTTGGAATACTTGATTTATAATATCAACTATCCAATTTGCCAGAGAATAATTAAAGACTAAAACATCCCAGGAATAGTCTACTGAGATACTCTCTACCGACGCCATTTTTACCACTTTCATGCAAAAACGAAAAAGACCGCTGCAATCTATTGATATACAGCGGTCTGTGATTTTAGAAGTAGCCTCACCAGGACTAAATTATATCATAATCCACTGATTATCAAGACCATTTTTTTTACCACTTTTAATTAATTGGCACTTTTTATATCACAAATCCTGTGTATTATCCTTATTATAAACACCTTAAAAAGGCACAACAACTCTATTATATTTTTTTTACCACATCGGTGCAGATATTTTACAAGGAAGGATGGAGGTTGGTGAGAAATTATTTGATATAAAGTAAATATTTATTTACCTTTATATTTAGATCAAGACCAGGATAATTGAAGAAAAAAATAAAAGTCATCGTTGAAAAAACAGATACAGGTTTTTCAGCCTTCTGTAATGATTACCCTGTTGTTACCACAGGCAGGACAGTACCTGAACTTGTTGATAATGCAATGGAGGCATTTAATCTATATTTCGATGATGAAGGTTTAGAGTTCACCCATGATAATTTGAGTTTTGAAATTGACTTCAAGCAGTTTTTTCAATATTATAAAGTATTGAACTCGAAATTTCTTGCTCACAAAATTGGAATGAACCCTACCCTCTTATCTCAATATGTACAGGGACATAAAAAACCATCGGATAAACAGACAGAAAAAATATTGGCAGACATACATCAGATCGGGAAGGAATTGTCGGTAATCAACCTGATCCATAAAAAATAAAATGTCCACCTTTAAGTCACTTTTTATTATAAAATCAAAAAGAAAACTGAAATTTCTCTCCTGCAAATAGATATATAATGCTAATTTTTAACATATTTACATAGAACATGGATTTGCAACATATTAAATACGAAAACAATAATTGACGGTAGCCAGAAGAGAAATTAGTATGGCACGGCAAGAAGAATAATTATGTAATGAAAATAATATTGGCAATCGGGACAGGTAGTTTTATCGGAGGTGTTCTTCGTTACCTGCTTTCTCAACTCGTACAGACAAAATTTCTCTCTACATTTCCCTTCGGCACTCTAACGGTGAATATTATAGGTTGTTTTCTTATCGGACTGGTTTTCGGCTTAACTGACAGAGGCAATCTTACACAAGAGTGGCGACTGTTCCTTGCAACTGGAGTGCTTGGCGGGTTTACGACCTTTTCCGCTTTCTCAATCGAGTCACTTAGTCTGTTCCGTGACGGACAATTTTTTTTGCGACTGTTTACATCTCTTCAACCGCGGTGGTAGGCATTATTGCAACATTTATCGGATTTGCGATTATTAAACTTTTTTAGGAAATGGAAAATAATCCAAATGCAAAACTGCTTCGCATCTTCATCGGGGAGTCTGACAAGCACGGGCAAAATCCGCTATATGAAGAAATTGTCTTTGAAGCGAAAAAGCAAGGCCTCTCGGGTGCGACGGTTACACGGGGGATAATGGGTTTTGGCGCAAACTCAAAGATCCACACTACAAAACTATTAGAGATCTCCTCTGATCTGCCTTTGGTAATTGAAATAGTCGAAAAGGAAGAAAAAATCAAGGAGTTCCTCAAAACAGTTGACCAATTATTTGAGCAATCAAAATCTGGCGGACTGATAACAATTGAAAAAGCAGAAGTAATAAGGTATAAGGCAGAAAATAAATAAATTAATCCGTCACAATGAGTAGATTAATCTGTACTGTTCAAACTGCAAGAAAAAAGATGTAAACAGTGCATAAGCAGAAGACAAAATGGAATAACTGAAGCAATTTAAATTCATAAATTTTTTACCCCATAAATAACTATCCATCCTCCCCTGATAATACGTATGAAATTGTTTTTATTACCTTTAAGAATAAAAAACATCCACCAACAATATTCATTATTTTTGGTAGTATGGAAAAAATTATTGAAACAAAAAATCTGACAAAAAGATACGGAGACTTTACCGCTGTTCGGGATATATCATTTTTTGTTAATGAAAATGAAATTTTTGGATTTTTAGGTCCTAATGGCGCAGGTAAAACTACGACTATCAATATGCTGACTGGATTGGCTAAAATCTCTTCAGGGAAAATATATTATAATGGTACGGATTTGACCCAAAACATTAAAAAAGCACAGGAAATTATCGGGATTGTTCCCGAGGAAAGCAATCTATACGATGAAATGAACGGTTATGATAATCTTTGCTTTTGTGGTGCGTTATATGGACTTTTAAAAAAAGAAAGGGAAAAACGAGCAACCGAATTACTGGAAACCTTCCAATTGACAGAAGCACGTAATAAGAAATTTAACGCATATTCAAAAGGAATGAAACGAAAACTTACCATTGCAGCTGCTCTGATTCATAATCCCCAAATTCTGTTTTTAGACGAGCCCACCACTGGAATTGATGTGGCAAGTGTAAGGCAAATCAGGAACATAATTAAAAAGTTAAATGATAAAGGTACTACTGTATTCTTAACTACTCATTACATTGAAGAGGCGGAAAGGCTTTGTAACAGGATAGCATTTATAAATAAGGGAGAGATTATAAAAATTGATACCATAGATAATTTATTGATTGAAACAAATGATGCAAATATCATTGAAGTTGTAATTGATGCAGCCACTCATGATAAAACAGTATTATTAAAAAAACTAAATCAAAAATTTCCCGACATTGAATGCCGATTGAAAAATAACAATACTATTAAAATTCTCAGTTATAATACAATTGATATTTCGCCCATCGTCAACTTCTTATCGTCAGAAAAAATTTTCATCATTGAGGCAAGATTACTCCGACCCTCTCTGGAAGATGCTTTTGTGAAACTAACAGGAATAGAGATCGATTTAATGAACAAGGATAAAGAGAAAAAATGAAACATGGTATTGCTTTCTGGAATATCCTGTTAAAGGATATGAAGAATTATTATTTAAAACCCCCTAATATCAGTTGGGGAATAATCTTTCCATTTGCCTGGATGTTGATGTTGTTTGTAAAAACTAAAACGGAATTCCATATAGAAGAAATCTTTCCTGGTATTGTCGGAATGTCGATTCTATTTGGCACAACTTCAATGTTGTCAGTAACTATAACATTTGAAAGAAAGGCACGTTCCTTCGAGCGATTATTATTAGCGCCAATTAGCATGAAATTACTGGTAATCGCAAAGATTTCGGGAGCCATATTATTTGGTATTTTTAACAGCATTGTACCTGTATTACTTTCTGTTCTATATTTTAAGGCAGTTGTTGCAAACTGGACAATGCTGTTTACTGGAATCGTAATGTTATCAATAATCTCAACATTACTCGGACTATTCATATCTGTATCGGCAAAAGAAGTATTTGAAGCACAGACATATTCAAACTTTTTTCGCTTCCCGATGATTTTTCTCTGCGGATTGTTTATTCCTGTATCAGCATTACCTGTCTTAATTCAGCCTTTATCATATATTTTACCTGTTACATATGGTGTTGATATTTTGAAGTATTCCATATCAGGGAATAATTCGATACCCATAGTTTTAAGCCTGAGTATGGTTTTGGGGTTCTGCTTCATATTATTTTATCTCAGTTTATTTAATATCAAAAGGAAATGGATAACATAATGTTGATTTAATTGACCTTACAATTATTCAAATAGGATATATTAAATACTGATTATCCACATCATTAGATCGCATAAAAAGAAAAGACCACCAATTGATGATTTTTTTATAATTTTGGTAAAATTGATAAAATGAAACCAAGTGACATTAGAAGTAATTTTCACAACCTGATTGATCGGATTGATAATGAATCCCTTTTAATGAAATTTTATGACCTCATGATCAAATCGACAACGAGTAAAGAAGGTCAGCTGTACAAACAGTTAACAGAAGAGCAGAAGAATGTTTTAATGCTTGCAGAAGAGGAATCGAATGACCCTGATAATCTGATCAGTTACAATAAACAGAAGAAGAAGCATCAGAAATGGCTTTAGAAATAAAGTGGTCAATACGGGCTGACAATAGTTTTGATCAGATTATTAATTATTTACATGCTGAATGGGGAGATCAAGTGGTTCAGGCATTTGTAAGAAAAACATATGATTTTCTTGATATTTTAGCTGAGTTTCCTGAAATTGGATCACTACAGGTACAAGATAAAGGGATTCGGGGATTTACGTTGATCAAGCAGGTAATTGTGTTTTATAAGGTTAAAGAGAACTCGATTATAGTATTAGACTTTTTTGATACCCGACAGAGTCCTGAAAGAAAGAAATTTTAATAAAGAATCATGTACTTTAATTGCTTGCTAATGCAGTGGAAGCAGTTAATCTTTATTCCGAGGATGAAGGTTTAAAGTTCACCCATGATAATCTGAGTTTTATAATTGACTTCAAACAGTTTTTTCAATTTTATAAAGTATTGAACTCGAAATTTCTTGCTCATAAAATTGGAATGAACCCGACCCTCTTATCCCAATATGTACAGGGACACAAAAAACCATCGGAAAAACAGACAGAAAAAATATTGGCGGGCATTCATCAGATCGGGAGAGAATTGTCGGAGATCAACCTGATCCATAAAAAATAAGACTGATATATTTGAATATGTCCTGCCTATGGTTAAGTTATAATTGTCTCGTATATTTGTGATAATCGATTAAATGTCAAGGTTGCCATGACAACTAATATAGAAATTCTAAAAGCTGTTAAATCTCGCTTGAAAGAGGAGCTGGGTGATGATCTAAACAAGGTAATTTTATTTGGTTCCAGGATAACTAAAAAGGCAAACGAGTTCAGTGATTTTGATGTTCTTATTATCCTTAATACACCTGTTCACTGGACAACAAAAAATCTTATACGTGATATCTGTTACGAAATATCCCTGAAAAATGATGTTTTTATCGATTCAAAAATTATCTATGCAGCCGATCTGGAAACCAAATTCTGGGGTAAACACCCTTTATTTACTGATGCAATAAAAAACGGTATTCATGTCTGAAAAGTTAAATGAACTTGTAAAATACAGAATACAACAGGCATATGAAACCATTGCAGAAGTTGAATTCCAAATAGCCAATAACTATTTAAACACTGCCGTTACCAGAATCTATTATGGGATGTTTTATATTCTGCTGGCACTTGCACTTAAAAATAATTTCAAAACCTCAAAACATCAGCAACTGATAGGATGGTTCAATAAAGAATTCGTAAAATCAGGCAAAGTTGATACCCGACTTGGAAGTATTATTCATAAAGCATATGAGGACAGAACCGATAGCGATTATGGAATCTTTATCGAGTTTGAAAAAGCGGAGGTTCAAATCAAACTTGAAGAAATGAATGAGTTCATCAGCAAAATTGATAAGCTTATTATTGATTGAAATACTCTCTTACTTCCCTTCAGCGGAGTGCATTTTATGAAGCATTAGTTTTTTACCACATTTCATTCAAAAAAGAAAAAGACCGCTGCAATCTTTTGATTTACAGCGGTCTAAAAATTTATCTGTAGCCTCACCAGGAATCGAACCTGGATCTACGGTTTAGGAAACCGCTATTCTATCCATTGAACTATGAGGCCGTAAATAGGGTAAGACTCCCTGGCTGTCAGAACATGGCCCGTTACAGACTGCCCTGTCACCATCCCGTTCAGGGCACAAAAATAGTGATAATTGCTTTTGAAACAAAAATCACTGATAAAATAGTTGAAGCAATCACTGGTAAACGGATAATGATTATCTTTAGGGGAAAAGTTTAAATAAACAGTCTCAGGGGGAACCAATAGTGATTATCCGTATTCCGGGTTTTCAGCGGACTTATTTATTTTTCTGGTTTTGAACTATATAGATGCCATCATAATAATTCTTTTTGCCTGGGCAGCCTACAGAGGTTTCAGGCGGGGACTGGTACTGGTGGTGGCGGCTTTTATTGCCCTCATACTGGGGATCTGGGGAGCGGCAAAATTCTCGTATCTTGTAGGTGACTGGCTGGCAGATACCCTCAATGTCTCATCCCCCTATATGAACCTCGTCTCTTTCACTATCACTTTTATCATAATTGTAATTGGCATAAACATAGCAGCCTATCTGTTTAGCCGGTTTCTTGATGCCATTGCACTGGGATTAATAAACCGATTGCTGGGCAGCCTTTTCAACCTGTTGAAAATGGCAATTCTTTTGAGTGTGCTTTTTGTTATTCTGAATGCCTTTAACGAAAAACATGAGTTTATGCCGGAAAAACAGACGGGCAACTCTCTTCTTTACAGGCCCGTTTCAGATCTTGCACCACGGGTTTTCCCTTTCCTGCGGTTTGAAAACATTGCAGATAAAATTGATGATCTGCTATCCTGAAAACCGGTCAGAAGACCGACGGCAAGGTTGAAATCAATTTCAAAAAACCAGGCAGTCAGAAGTGTTGTCCCTGCAGCCACACAGACAAGCTAAAAAGCAATCATAACCAGCGGAGCACCTGTTGAACGAAAGGACCGGCAAAAAAATGAACACCGGGAATTGAAAAAATATCCCGGAAAATATATATTTTTAAAAAAATGACTAAAATTGTATCAGGAATGAATTTTACAACAGGCACATATTGATAAAAGAACAATAGAATGCATCTGAGATCGACCTAAGATCTGCAAACCAAGGGGTTTCATACATTTAAAACATTGAACATGAATTTATACAAATTGTTAAACAATAGGCTAACTATACTTTATACGAATGAAGTCTAAAAAAAAGCCCGACAATTTTCGCGAGGAGAATGATGCTTTTAAGGGAAAAAAGAAACACAGGCTTACACCCGTCAAAAAGCAAAAATCCAAAAAGACACAATTCCTTGATGAAATCGAGGAGTTTGAAGAAGATTACCTTAATTACAAAACCGACGATCCTGAAGATTATTTTGATGATCTTGACGAGGAGGAAGAGGACTTTTAAATTTATCCCGATGAACTGAGAAAACAGGAGGGTTGTCCTTGCCGGATCCGGGCATACATTAGCCGATTGCAGTTACCAGTGACGATATCACCGCCATTGAACATTTTGGTGTAATACAATGTTTTAATCGTAATCTTTGAATTTTTTCAGGGTTTCAACATATTTTATTAACTTGCTTTATATTTTGTATATTCAGCAATTATTTCCACGTAAGTACATTATCATATTCTCACAGCGAATGTTTTTTCCGGTTAATATATTAAGATGAAGGAGTCTGGCAAATTGATTTTTATGGTTGATGATGATAAGGTAATCCTCAATCTTCTTGAATATGTATTCCAGGGTAAAAACGGTTATACCATAAAATCATTTGACTCGGGAGAGGCCTGCCTGGAGAATATGCATATGAATCCGGACCTTGTGGTGCTCGATTACATCCTTAACGAGAGCAACAGGGAGGGGATGAACGGCCTGGAAACCCTCAGAAAACTTATTGAGAAAAACCGTAACCTGCCGGTAATAATCCTTTCAGGGTATACTGACGACCATACAAGAGTGGAAATGTTGAAAAACGGGGCAAGGAAAGTATTGAGCAAGGACGATTATTTTGTTGACAAGCTTGATAAATATATTGCCGCGGAAATAGGTTAGCAGTTCATACCGCCATGTATGAATCCCTTCCGGGGAAATTAACGTGTCATGATTTTTTCTCAAAATTTACCCCGTCTACCGGATTGCCGGTAGTCAATACCCCTGTACTCCTTTATTTTGCTTTTTTTATTTAATATTAATTTATACTTTTGCACGACAAATTTTTTGCGATGTCATCTTTTATTGAACAATACAATATACAGTTCAAAGGCCTGAAAACGAGTATCCATCACTTCAATTTTGAATTGACGGACCGGTTTTTCAATCATTATGAAAATCCCGATTGCCCGGGAGGAGCCATTGACATTGATATGGAAATGGATAAAAAGAACCATTTGCTGGCCATGTCTTTTATTTTTCATGGCAGGGTCAGGGTCACTTGCGACAGGTGCCTTGAAGATTTTGACATGCCGGTGAATTTCAAAAGCAACCTTTTTGTCAGATTTGGTGAGGAGGGAGCGGAGAAGGATCCCGATGTAATTTACGTTGACCAGAACGAGCACCACATCAATCTTGCAGATTATTTTATTGAAAGTGTCTGCGTCAATCTGCCCGTGAGGAAAATTCATCCCATTGATGACAGCGGTAATGAGACCTGTAACCGGGATATGATCAGGAAACTTAACGAACATATAACAGACAGGGATACAATAACCAATCCGGCAATGGAAAAGCTCAAAGATCTTATAAGTAAAAAAAATTAAATAAATAATAAACCTAAGAAAAATGGCACATCCTAAAAGGAAAATATCCAAAACCAGAAGGAATAAAAGAAGAACACATTATAAGGCATTAGCACCTACCATGGCATCCTGCCAGAACTGCGGCTCAACTGTCCGGTATCACAGAGTATGCAGTGAATGCGGGTACTATCGCGGAAAACTTGCCATTGAGAAGGAAGTGGCCTCATGACAGGTACTTTAAGAGGATGCCTCTTATGACATTCTTAGTGTACTTATTCTTTTCATAATAATCCGGGAATAAAAATGAAGATTGCACTTGACGCTATGGGAGGCGATTTCGCCCCTGAAGCAACAGTAAAGGGAGCAATTATGGCTTTAGGAAGTCTCCCTTCAGATGTACGTATCGTGCTGATAGGCAACGAAAAAAATATTGTTGAGATAGCCAGGCAGGAAAATTTCGATCCCTCGGCTTTCGATATTGTACACACCGATGAAGTTATCGGACCGGGAGAACATCCGGCCAAATCTTTTTCAAAAAAAACAAACTCCAGTATTGTAACCGGTTTCGGAATGCTTACCGGGGGACATGTTGATGCATTTGCCAGTACAGGGAATACCGGTGCCATGATGGTCGGTGCCATGTTCATGGTTAAATCAATTTCCGGGATAATACGTCCCTGCATTTCAGCGCAGTTACCCAATCTGGCCGGTGGTTCCTCCACCCTTCTGGATGTGGGAATCAACCCCGACTGCAGGCCGGATGTACTTTACCAGTATGGCATACTTGGGTCTCTTTATGCGAAGCATGTTTTTCAGATAGACAACCCAAGGGTATGCCTGCTCAACGTGGGGTCGGAAGAGGAAAAGGGCAATCTTATTGCCAAAGCCACTCATGAGCTGATGAAAGACTCCACCGATTTCAACTTTTCCGGAAACATTGAAGGCAATGAGCTTTTCATGGAAGGCAGATCTGACGTAACAGTGTGCGACGGATTTGTAGGCAATATAATTCTCAAAGAGGCGGAAGCATTTTATACTCTTATCAAAAAAAGAAAGATAGAAGACGAATTTTTCGAACGTTTCAATTTTGAAAACTACGGAGGCACACCTGTTCTTGGTATCAACCAGCCTGTCATTATCGGTCACGGCATATCAAATGCAACAGCTATAAAGAACCTTATTATACACAGCAAAGATGTTGTCGAAGCAAAACTGACTGATAAATTCAAAAAGGTATTTAAATGACTACAAGGGCAACAATAACAGGTATTGCTGCGGAGTTACCGGATTATATTCTCACAAATGACGAGTTGAGCCGGATGGTTGACACCTCCGATGAATGGATCATGACCCGCATCGGCATTAAAGAACGGCGTATACTCAAAGAAACCGGGAAGGGCTCTTCCCATCTGGGGGCAAAGGCTGTCAATAAGCTTCTAGATAAAACAGGAACCGAACCCTCCGGCATAGATATGCTTATCTGTGCTACCGTAACTCCCGATTATCAGTTTCCGGCAACAGCCAGTATTATTTCTCATAAAACCGGGATAAAAAATGCTTTCAGCTATGATCTGAATGCGGGATGCAGCGGGTTTTTATATGCATTGTCAACCGCCCGGCAATTCATTGAAAACGGCAATGTGAAAAAAGCCATCGTAGTGGGTGCGGAAAAGATGTCCTCCATTGTCGATTACCAGGACAGGTCTACCTGCCCCATCTTCGGCGATGCTGCAGGGGCAGTATTGCTGGAACCAACAACCGAAGAGACAGGGATTATTGATTCAATACTTCAGTCGGATGGTATCGGACTTCCTCATCTTCACCAGAAGGCAGGGGGCTCGGTCAGGCCGGCATCACACCAGACAGTGGATGACAGGGAACATTACATTTACCAGGAGGGACAATGTGTTTTTAAATGGGCGGTATCAAAAATGGCTGACGTCTCTCTTGAAGTAATGAAGAGGAACAACCTGACAAATGATGATATAACATGGCTCGTGCCGCACCAGGCAAATTTAAGGATCATAGAAGCTGTGGCAAGGAGAATGGGCCTTGAAAAAAGCAGGGTCATGGTCAATATTGAAAAATACGGAAACACCACCGCTGCCACCTTGCCGCTGTGCCTCCTGGAATGGGAAGATAAGCTCAGAAAGGGAGATAACATTATACTGGCGACATTCGGGGCGGGTTTTACCTGGGGAGCTCTTTATCTTAAATGGGGTTATAACGGGAAACAGTATGTTTAATGATAAAAAACCAAAATATCCCTGTGCCAGGACAATAAACAGGTGATTTTTTATGTATTGTTAAATGTTTATTATTTTTAACCCCGATTATTTTTTCAAAAAAGAGATATAATTATAAAAAACCGGATTGAAATGGCAAAAAGTAATGATAATGATACCACTGTTATAAACCTTATTGGCTCAGGCACTGAAATAACCGGCGATGTCACATGCAACGGTGACGTTCGTATTGACGGCATATTGAATGGCAATCTGCAGACCAAAGGGAAGGTGGTAATAGGAGAAACAGGAAAAGCAAACGGAGAGGTAAGCTGCAAAAATGCCGATATATCAGGAAAAATTGAAGGAAAAATCAATGTCTCGGAACTGCTTTCACTCAAGCCCTCCTCTTTTATTTCCGGAGATATTGCAACCAATAAACTGGCAATTGAGCCAGGAGCAAGGTTTACCGGTAATTGCAATATGAGCGGCCAGGAATCCAAATCCTTTGCCGATAACAAAAATACTCCGCAAACGGAAAAAAAACAGTAACCTTTTTTGAATAGAGCTTAGCCCGGCAAACAATAGTTTTTTCCGGGCTTTTTGTTTTCTAAATCTGTACCTGTTTTTTACCTGAACGTGTTGCCGGGAATAATAATAATATTTATTTTAGCAGGGTCAATACAGACTCTATCTTTAAATAATATTTCTGATGTCAGTAAAATTCAGGTTTTTTTATTCCCTGATACTGTTTTCGGCCGTTTTATTCATGGCGGGATACTTACTTTTCTCTACCCTTCTGAGTGATTACTTTTTACCAGTATTCTATTTCCTTGTATTTTATTTTATGGTTCTCACTTTTGCCGGGAGACTTGTAGTGATGAAAAGCAACCCGGGAAAACCGGAAGGTTTCAATACCCGGTACTTTCTGGTCAGGTGGGCAAAAGTATTCCTGCACCTGGTATTTATAATTGTTTACCTGTTAAATGCCCGGGATAATATCCTGCCTTTTGTACTGACTTTTATGACAGGTTATATCCTTTTTTCTGTTTTTGATATTTACACGCTTGGCTTTTACCTGAAAAAAAGTAACCAAAGTTGATCTGCTGCCGTAAAAGATAATTACTTTTACCTTTTTGTTTGTATAAAATATTCTCTGTATTTTGAAACTTAACGGGAAAATGCTCCGGATAATTGTAATTGTACTGCTTTCGGCAGCATACACCTGGCAGCCACTAAGGGCTGCTGATCCGGCTGAAGATGAAGGCTTTGATCCGGGATCATTCATATTTGACCATATTGCCGATGCCTACGACTGGCACCTTTTTGATATAGAAGGGGAACATTACAGCGTTCCGCTTCCTGTAATTCTATACAGCCGTGACAGAGGTCTCAATATTTTTCTTTCTGACAAATTTGAACACGGCCATGCCGCTTACAGGGGTTTTAAAATTGAAACCGAAGGACCCAATGAGGGAAAAATTGTTGTTGTGCGCGATGACGGTACGACAGATCCCAATGCCCCTCTCCCCATTGATTTGTCTATGACAAAGAATGTATGCGCAATGATCTTTGCCTCATTCCTGATGCTGGCTATTTTCCTGACCATAGGACACAGCTACAGCGAGAATCCCCTTAAGCCACCAAAGGGCATACAGAGCCTGTTTGAACCGCTTGTTGTTTTTGTTATACATGACATTGTAAAGCCCGCCGTAGGCGATAAACATTATGAACGTTTTTTGCCGTACCTGCTTACCCTGTTTTTCTTTATATGGATAAACAACATGCTGGGGCTGATACCAATTTTCCCGATGGGAGCAAATGTTACAGGAAATATCTCTGTCACTGCCGGGCTTGCACTGACCTCTTTCCTGGCAGTCAATCTCAGCGGTAACAGGCAGTACTGGCAGCATATCTTTAACACCCCGGGGGTTCCGACATTTTTAAAACTTCCCATACCATTAATGCCAATTATAGAGCTTGTGGGACTTATTACAAAACCTTTTGTTCTGATGGTACGTTTATTTGCCAATATTACCGCAGGACATATTATTACGATGGGTTTTTTCAGTTTGATATTTATATTTGCACAGGTTTCGCCTGCTTTCGGCTACGGTGCCACTGCATTATCGGTTGCATTCGGAATATTTATAACATTCCTGGAGCTGCTGGTGGCCCTTATCCAGGCATATGTATTTACCCTGCTGACATCCCTGTTCATAGGTGCGGCAGTTGATGAAGGACATTAAACCGGAAATCAGTATTATGTTCATCTAAATAATTATACTTTATTCTAAAATTAAAAACTATGCTCTTATTATCTGTTATCTTGCAAGCTGCTTCCTATGCGGCAGCAATTTCAAAGGTCGGTGCTGCCCTGGCGGCCAGTATAAGTCTTGTGGGTGCCAGTTACGGTATCAGTAAAATAGGTGTAACAGCCCTCGAGGCAATTGCACGTCAGCCCGAGGCAGCAGGAGATGTGCGGTCAAATATGATCGTTTCTGCAGCGCTTATTGAAGGTGTGGCCTTTTTTGCCATTGTTGTCTGCCTTCTTGTGCTGTTTCTCTGATCAGCAAAAACCTGGAAAAAGAGAGGTTCAAAAAGGTTAATATAAAACTAACGCGATGGATCTGATAACACCGGATTTCGGATTGTTTTTCTGGATGCTTGTAACCTTTATGCTAGTATTTATGCTCCTGAAAAAATTTGCATGGAAACCAATTATCCAGGCACTCAGGGAGCGAGAGGAAAATATTAAAGAGGGGATTGAAAATGCCGAGGAGGCAAAAAATGAGCTGGCGAATGTTAAAGTCAGGTCAGACCAGATAATATCCGATGCAATAGTGGAAAGGGACAAGCTGATAAGGCAGGGAAGGGAACTTAAAGATAAGATCACTGCCGAAGCCAGGGATGAGGCCGGGGAAGAGGCCAAAAAGATTGTGGAAGCGGCAAGAAAACTTATCGAAGAGGAAAAAACAGCAGCCCTGAATCAGATAAAGGCGCAGATAGCATCTTTGTCCGTTGATATCGCTGAAAAGATTCTCAGGCAGAAGCTTGAGGATGACACTATTCAGCAGGAGCTGATGACCAGCCTTCTGGATGAATTTAAACTGAATTGATCACTATTGAATTATGAACCAGAGCAAAATCCCGGTCAGATATGCCAGGGGGCTTTTTCTTCTGGGAAAAGAAAAGAAGATCCTTGATAAACTTGCCGGGGATATCATGATGCTATCCTCATTTTTTGAAAATACACCATCCCTGGATGACTGGCTGAGAAGCCCGGTAATAAAAACACAGGGGAAAAAAGATCTTTTCCGCAGTCAGTTTGAAGAAGAGCTTACTGATGAGACCCTGGATTTCCTGGACCTGGTAATAAGCAAAAAGCGAGAAAGATTTTTTCCCGGCATTTTCCGGAATTTTATCCGGTTATACAAGGAGGAGGCAGGCATTAAAACCCTTGTCCTTACCACTGCAGTAAAGATTGATGATACAATAAAACAAAAACTGAGCCTGGCCTTTTCGGACAAAGGGAAATCGGGACATGAGTTTATTACCAGGATAAAACCATCGATGATAGGTGGTTTTATGGTTCAGATAGATGATCTTCTCTATGATGCATCCCTGGCAACTGAACTTAAGAGGATGAAAAAGAAATTGACCGGAATGGCCGGTGAAATGGCCGGCAGTAAATAACGACTGCAAATAATTAAATATCAAAGGGTATGAGCGACATCAAACCAGGAGAGGTATCTGAAATAATAAAACAACAAATTGAAGGCTTTGACCTGAAAGTTGAACATGAAGAGGTGGGCACCGTTCTGCAGATAGGTGACGGGATTGCAAGACTTTACGGACTTTCAAACGTTAAATCAAACGAACTTATAGAATTTGAGTCGGGAGTAAGGGGTATAGTGCTCAATCTTGAGGAGGATCATGTTGGCGCAGTGTTGCTGGGTGATTCGGAAACCATCAGCGAGGGGGATATAGCAAGGCGCACGGGACAGATTGCAAGCCTTGATGTTGGTGAAGGACTGGTGGGACGTGTTATAAACACCCTGGGCGTACCAATTGACGGGAAAGGTCGTATAAACGGCAAATTATTCGAGCTTCCTTTTGAACGCAAGGCACCGGGAGTGATCTACAGACAGCCCGTATCAGAGCCTTTGCAGACAGGAATAAAAGCTATCGATTCAATGATCCCCATAGGGAGGGGACAAAGGGAGCTCATTATCGGCGACCGCCAGACAGGTAAGACAGCGATTGCAATAGATACAATAATAAATCAGAAATCATTCTTCGATAAGGGAGATCCTGTATATTGTATCTACGTTGCCATTGGGCAGAAAGGTTCTACCATAGCACAGATAGCGAGAATGCTTGAGGAGAAAGGGGCAATGCAGTATACCGTTATTGTAGCCGCCACTGCATCTGACCCTGCCGCACTGCAATTTTATGCCCCGTTTGCAGGTGCTGCCATTGGTGAATTTTTTCGCGACACAGGCAGATCTGCTCTTATAATTTACGATGACCTTTCCAAACAGGCAGTATCATATCGTGAAGTCTCACTGCTGCTGCGAAGGCCACCCGGACGTGAGGCCTATCCGGGAGATGTTTTTTACCTCCATTCACGTCTTCTTGAAAGAGCAGCAAAAATAATCAGGTCTGATAAAATAGCAGCACAGATGAATGATCTCCCCGATGTTCTCAAGCCCATGGTTAAGGGAGGCGGCTCACTTACTGCACTTCCTATTATTGAAACACAGGCAGGTGATGTCTCTGCCTACATACCAACGAATGTCATATCCATAACGGACGGACAGATTTTTCTTGACAGTAATCTCTTCCATGCAGGTGTAAGGCCTGCCATCAATGTGGGTATATCTGTTTCTCGTGTCGGAGGTAAGGCACAGATAAATTCAATGAAAAAAGTGGCCGGAACTTTAAAGATCGACCAGGCACAATACAGAGAGCTTGAAGCATTTTCAAAATTCGGATCGGACCTGGATGCATCTACCATGGCTGTGCTGAACAAGGGTTCAAGAAATGTCGAGATACTTAAACAGAACCAGTATGCACCAATGACAGTCGGCAAGCAGGTCGCTATTATCTTTTGCGGGACACGGGGTTTACTTTATAAAATTCCTCTTGAAAAAATTAAACAATTCGAAAAAGATTTCCTGTACCATCTTGAAAGTGCCATGCCCGACCTTCTTGAAAAACTGAGAAAAGGGGAGTGGAATGATGAAATTATTAACAAACTGGAACAGTCTGCTGCAGAGATAGCAGAAAGCTTCATAATAGAAAAACCGGTAAGCTGAAAAAGTGGTGATTTTTTGTAATGGCCAATCTTAAGGAAATACGCACCAGAATAGAATCTGTCTCTTCAACAAAACAGATTACCAACGCCATGAAGATGGTGTCGGCAGCGAGGCTTAGAAAAGCCCAGGATGCCATTATACAGATGAGGCCGTATGCCCTTAAACTTCACGACATTCTTTTCCATCTCCAGATGTGCATGCCAAACAAGGAAACACCTTACTATTCACACCGGGAAATCAAAAGGGTGCTTATTGTGGTGATCGGTTCCAACAGGGGTTTGTGCGGAGCCTTCAATATCAATGTTGCCAAAAAAGCCATTTCGCTGGCAACAAAAAATTACCGGGCACTGTTTGACAGGAATAAAGTCGATTTTTTCTGCATCGGGAAAAAAGCCGAAGATTACATGATGGCTAACGGGTACAACATAACCCTGACCAGAAACGACCTGCTGGATGAATTGTCTTTTGAAAATGCAATTCCTTTTATTCAATCTCTGCTGGACAGCTTCACTAATGGCAGTTATGACAAGATAGAGATCATTTATAACCAGTTCAGAAATGCCGCAATCCAGATCATAACCCACGAAACATTTCTTCCCCTTATACTGCCGCAGGAGTTTTGCACACCCAAAGAGATGGAGATAGCAAAACACAGCTACATCATTGAACCATCCAAAGATTTTTTGGTTGGCCGGCTAATGCCTAAAGTGCTTAAAACTGAATTCTACAAAGCCCTGCTCGATTCATCTGCCTCAGAGTACGGTGCCCGCATGACTTCCATGCACAAGGCAACCGATAATGCAGACCAGCTTATCAGGGAACTGCGCATGCAATACAACAAAGCCCGGCAATCGAACATCACAAATGAAATTATCGAAATTGTAGGCGGTGCAGAGGCACTTAACAAATAAAAGGGCATTGCCGCTGTATGAAAGCCGACGGTAAAGGGTTTCGGTAACAGGAAGAGTCAGTCAAACCTTTCAATAATGCTCTCGGTAACATTCACAATATGATCACCCATACGCTCACAATGTGAAATAATGTCATTATAGACAATCCCTGCATCATACTTGTAATCCTTTTCCTTGAGCTTTTTAATATGCTCCTTTTTCAGCTTGTTACGGAACTTATTGATCCTGTATTCAATCTCGATGGCACTGTCTACCGTTACGTTGTAATAATCCTCATCAAGGTTGTCGATCATTATATCTTCAGCCTTTTCAACCAGGTCAAACATTTTGTTAACATTTTCGCGAAGAGCGGGTGTGAACAATATCTTTTTCTGTTTTTTACGGTAAATAGCCCTGGCCACATTCTGACATGAATCGCCGATGCTTTCAATATTGTCTATAAGCTTGAGCATGGTCTGCAGACGCTGTGAGCCCTGCGGACTAAGATGGCCGCCAGAAACCTTAGTCAGGTAGGTTGCAATCTCCACCTCCATCCTGTCACTTATCTCCTCGTACTTTTCAACCTTGTTGAAATAATATTCTATGTCAGACTCTTTCCGGGAGTTAAAAAGCGACCTTGCATAAAGTGTCATTTTTTTTGTCCTCCTGGCATAGAGGGATATCTCTTTTTTGGCCTGGAAAAGCGAAAGCTCTGCAGTGGACAGGATACCGGTGTTTATATATTTCAGCCGGAATTCCTCCTCATCGTCTGTTTTCAGGGGGACAAGACTGGTAACAATCCTGGCTATCACCGGGGCAAAACCAATAAGAAAGGCAGCATTCAGAACATTAAAAACCGTATGGAAAACCGAGAGGGCAACAGGTATTCCATGAGCAGATTCAAATGGTGAAAGAAGGCCGGCCCTGACCATAATATGATCAATCTCTCTGAGGAAGAAATTAAAAACCAGCAAAACCCATATTACCCCGACCAGATTGAATATAAGATGGGCCCTGGCAGTTCTTTTAGCCGAAGCATTGGCAATAGCTGCAGCGATATTTGCAGTAATAGTAGTACCGATATTTTCACCCAGCACCATGGCGGCAGCCATTTCAAATGATATCCAGCCGTTATTGCACATCACCAGGGTAAGCGCCATGGTTGCGCTTGAGGACTGGATTATAAATGTGAGTATTGTTCCTATTCCAAGAAATAGCAAAACCGACCAAATACCCATATTGGTATAGGAAGAAAGGAATCTGAGGATCTCAGGGTGCTCTTCTATTCCGGGCAGCGATTCTTTCAGAAATTCCAGCCCCAAAAAAATCATCGCGAAACCTATCATAAGTTCAGCAATGGATTTTCTCATTTTGTGCCTGGAGAACAGAAAAGGAAAACTGATACCGATTATTGGAAGAGATATGTAGCTGATACTGAATTTAAAGCCAAGCAGGGATATAAGCCAGGCTGTAACCGTCGTGCCAATGTTGGCGCCCATAACCACACCTATGGACTGGATAAGACTAACAAGTCCGGCATTCACAAAGCTCACGAGCATAATTGTAGTGGCAGTGGAGGACTGGACAAGGGCCGTGATCATAAAACCCGTAAACACCCCCTTTATCCGGCTGGAAGTCATTGCCGCAAGTATACTCCTTAATTTATCACCGGCAACTTTCTGCAGGGCCTCACTCATTGATTTCATGCCAAAGAGGAAAAAACCAAGTGAACCAAGCAATGCCAGAAAATCTATAAAAGTATACTGCATAATATTCTAAAGTTGAAGCCCAAAATTAAAATAATAATATCTAATCTAAAAAAATGCCTTAACGGACTTCTCCAATGCCCGGAAAAACAGATGCAAGCCGGTTATTACCGGATTTTGCACCCGTCAATACATAACGGTAAAACCGGTTATGCCAGGATACAGGTATTCAATGAACAAGCAGCCTGGTTTTTACCCTGCAGAATGCTGTTGTAAAAAATTATATTTTATTACCTTCGGTTATTAATTTTTATGGCACCGGTGCATAACAGGCTTCCTGAAAAGCTTTCTCCAATAATGCCGGACTTGAATGCACGGTATAAAATAGTAAAGCATGCATACTATTGAGAATCTTCGAGAGATTACAGACAAGGAAATAGAAAAAATGAATTTTGCGGGCCATCCCCCCCGGGAATTGTACCAACCTGTTGATTATATCATGTCTGTCGGGGGAAAACGTCTCAGGCCGGTGCTTGCACTTCTGACCTGCCAGCTATTTTCGGATGATATTACTCCCTGTATTAAACCGGCTGTTGCAATAGAGCTTTTCCATAATTTCACACTGCTTCATGATGACATTATGGATAAGGCAGACATCAGGCGGGGAAAGCCTACGGTGCATAAAAAATGGAATGAAAACACCGCGATACTCTCCGGTGACGCCATGGTTGTAATCTCTTTTGACCTGATTTCATCGGCAGATCCGGAAATATTGCCACAACTTCTTACTGTCTATAACAAAACAGCCATTGAAGTGTGTGAAGGCCAGCAGATGGATATGAATTTTGAAACCATGTTACATGTCGATGAAGAATCTTATTTGAAGATGATAAGACTAAAAACAGCAGTACTTATAGCTGCGGCAATGAAGATAGGAGCGATTACAGGGGGTGCATCCGAAAATGATGCCTCACTGATGTATGATTCGGGATTGAATCTCGGGATGGCTTTTCAACTCCAGGATGACCTGCTGGATCTTTACGCCGAAAAGGAAAAATTCGGTAAAAAGCCGGGGGGAGACATACTGATGAACAAAAAGACCATACTGCTGATCAAAGCTTTTCAAAGGGCAGATGCCGGAACTGCGGAAAAATTGAGTAACCTTCTTGAAAAAGAAAATGATCCTGAGATAAAAGTGAATGAAATAAGAAAGATTTTTGACCGGCTTGACATAGAAACAATAGCAGGGAAAATGGCCGAGAGTTATTTTAAAGGCTCAATAGCCAGTCTCAACGCAACCAATTCACTGAAACAAAGAAAAAAAGAGTTTACAGGCTTTATAGAAACCGTTATGAACAGGAAATCATGATTCGCGTATTGTCAAACGGTCGCTGATATACCTGCACGGAAACTGTAACTTATTGGAATGCCCGTTCGTATATTTTATTCTTAATATTCTCTCTTTTTCAGATGGAAATTAATAAAAAAACATTTAAGTTCGTCTCTTCAGTCAGTAAATGCTTTATCTAATAAATCTTATTTATCATGCCAGTTAACAAAGGTGAGATCATCCAGGTTATAGGCCCGGTTGTGGATATCAGTTTTGACTCAAAGGGAACAAAGCTTCCCAATATACATGATGCCCTTGAAATAAAACGTGAGGATGGACAGAAACTCATTGTTGAATGCCAGCAGCACATTGGTGAAAACACCATCAGGGCTATTGCAATGGACTCAACCGACGGACTCCAAAGGGGTATAAAGGTCAAAAACCTTGGCAGGCCTATCTCCATGCCTGTCGGGCAGCAGATACGGGGCAGGCTTTTAAATGTAGTAGGTGTCCCGATTGACGGCATGAAAGAGGTAGACCAGAAAGGCGGCTATCCTGTGCATAAAAAACCACCGGACTTTAAGGACCTGTCGACTGAAACGGAAATCTTGTTTACCGGTATAAAAGTGATTGACCTGCTTGAACCATACTCCAAGGGTGGCAAGATAGGGCTTTTCGGCGGTGCCGGTGTGGGTAAGACCGTTATTATAATGGAGCTGATAAATAACATAGCAAAGAAATATTCAGGTTTGTCGGTTTTTGCCGGTGTGGGAGAGCGTACCCGTGAAGGAAATGACCTGCTGAGGGAGATGATTGAATCGGGTGTTATCAGGTACGGTGATAAATTTATAAAAAGCATGGAAGAAGGCAGCTGGGATCTCAGTAAGGTGGACCATAAGGAGCTTGTCAAGTCACAGGCCACCCTGGTTTTCGGACAGATGAACGAGCCACCCGGAGCCCGTGCCACAGTTGCATTATCAGGCTTGTCGGTTGCCGAATCATTCCGCGACGGCGATGATTCAGGCGGTGGCAGGGATATACTCTTTTTTGTTGATAACATATTCCGCTTTACCCAGGCAGGATCGGAAGTGTCGGCCCTGCTGGGCCGCATGCCTTCTGCCGTAGGATACCAGCCTACCCTGGCAACTGAAATGGGTATGATGCAGGAGAGAATAACATCAACAAATAAGGGATCAATAACATCTGTACAGGCCATTTACGTACCTGCCGACGACCTTACCGACCCGGCACCGGCAACCACTTTTGCACATCTCGATGCCACAACGGTACTCAGCAGAAAAATATCAGAACTTGGCATCTATCCGGCAGTAGACCCGCTTGACTCCACCTCCCGGATTCTTACTCCGGAAATTGTCGGGGAAGAGCATTACAATACAGCGCAACGGGTCAAAGAACTGCTTCAGCGTTACAAAGAGCTTCAGGATATTATTGCCATACTGGGCATGGATGAGCTCTCCGAAGAAGACAAGCTTATTGTACACAGGGCAAGGAGAATACAGCGCTTTCTTTCCCAGCCCTTCCATGTGGCAGAGCAGTTTACCGGACTCTCCGGCGTACTGGTCTCTATAGAGGACAATATCAAGGGATTCAATATGATTATTGACGGAAGGGTTGATGAATATCCGGAAGCAGCATTTAATATGGTCGGAACGATCGAAGATGCTATTGAAAAAGGCAACAGGCTGCTTGCCGAATCAAAAAAATAAAATACCAGGATTATGAACCTTGAGATCCTCACTCCTGATAAAACAGTTTTTTCCGGTGCCATAAGGTCTGTAACAGTGCCCGGAACAAAGGGGCCGTTCACAATACTGAAAAACCATGCACCTATCATCTCGACTCTGGAAAGCGGGGAAGTCTGCGTTGTTACCTCCCAGGGATCTGATATGGTTTATATTATAAACCAGGGGATGATAGAGGTCAACAAGAAAAATATAATGGTACTTGCCGAAAAAATAAGACCTGCAGAATTGTGAGGAATAAGTTTAGCATTTTATTTATTGTAATTATTTCTGTTTTCTATTCTTGCCTTTCACAGACTAAAATCAGTTTCATTGCTGAAGACGGTCTCGAAGTGGTAGCGGACAAGTATTTTATTGCTGACAGCCTCCCATGGATTCTTATGTTCCATCAGTCAGGATCAAGCCGCGGTGAATTCAGGGAAATTGCCCCTAAACTTAACAGGTTGGGATATAACGGACTGGCAGTGGACCTGCGACATGGAAAGGAGATTAATTTTATCCCAAATGAAACAAGTATATCGGCTCAAAGAAACAACCTGCCGACTGACATGAAAGACGCAACGCGGGACATGAATGCAGCAATAAACTGGGTGTCAGGACACAGTGACAAGCCGGTGATTATGTTCGGAAGCTCATATTCTGCCTCACTCGCAATGATACTTGCAAAAGACAGACCCCTGGCTGGTGCAGTTGTCGCCTTCAGTCCGGGAGAATATTTCGGC
>JAWODJ010000101.1:0-27509 GCA_046483315.1 Bacteroidales bacterium
GTAACCGGTTCGTTTGCGCCGGCCGCATAAATAGATATTGTTGCAAAGGGAATGCGCTCTTCTGTGACCTTGTCTGAAACAATACCCTCAATATTTCCTTGCTGCGGGAAAATTGCAGGTGATAATAAAAAGGCCAGGATAAATATTATTGCCGGTTTCCGGAAAATCATAAATGCTTGGTTTAAGTATTCTAATTATACCGTGATAAAAGTCTAAGTAAATAGACAACTAAGAGAAGAAAGAGTTTAATAGGGGAAGAAAATTTTTTTAGCTCCAGCTGAATACTTAAAGATTGTCAAAAGTGGATCCGGCTAAAACCATCATAGGGTGCAATAATGAAAACCGACAATCAATAAAATAGCTTTAAAAGTCTGTATTGCTGGATAAAACCGGAAAACAATCCGCTGATATCTTATCTCTTTCCGGAAACGTAAAGAGTGGAGACATTACAAATCGTGAAGGTGCCGCTGCCCGGTTCTATTGGCTACGTTTGTTTGGACCTGATTTCATACGTGATCGGTATGGAAGTCCACCAAATATGCTGCTAAATTATGGTTATATAGTTTTACGAGCAGCAGTTGCGAGGTCCTTGACCGGATCTGGCTTGTTGCCTACACTGGGAATATTTCATCATAATAAGTATAACAGCTTTTGCCTGGCTGATGATATTATGGAACCATACAGGCCATTTGTAGATCATTATGTTTATAAAATTTATCAGAGCGATCCGGATAAACTCATAATCGGTAGAGAGGATAAGTTGAGATTAATGGAAGTCCTGACTACTGATGTTATTATCAATAACAAGATGCGTCCGTTAATGGTAGCGCTATCACAAACTACAGCATCACTGGCAAGATGCTTTGCTTCGGAAACACGCAGAGTTCAATATCCAGGATTTCCATAATTGATAAATTCATATAAATATGTCGCAAGACCGGCTTAATGCGTATCAGGTTATGTGGTTATTTGTATTTTTTGATTTACCTGTAGTAACTAAAAAGGAAAGAAAACTGGCAAGCGGTTTCAGGAAAAAATTGGAAAAGGATGGCTTTTCAATGATGCAATTTTCTGTTTATTCCCGGCATTGTGCGAGTCGTGAAAGTGCAGACGTTCATATAAAGAGAGTTAAATCATGGATTCCTGAAAAAGGCCATGTAAGCATATTGATGATTACAGATAAACAGTATGGAGATATCTACAATTTTTGGGGTAAAAAAGAAAAAGCGATGCCTGAAACCCCAAAGCAACTCGAGTTATTCTAAAACAATTTTTGTCATACAAGCGTTATTTATTATAAATTAGGTCTTCTAAAATTAGATTATATTTGTAATTAAACTATTTGTTATGGAGTTCGAGAAATTGAAAATTGAAAACGGGAAAAGAGGTCAGGCTATAAGGATTCCCCATAAGATGAAAATAGATGATGATCAAGTATATCTAAAGAAAATAGGGAACGCAATATTTGTTATACCCTTTCATGATCCCTGGCATAATTTGATTGAAAGTGTTAATGAATTTACCGCTGACTTCCTGGATGACAGATGTCAACAAGATATTCAACCCAGAGATACAATTGATTGATGAAATTCTTGCTTGACACCAACATATGTATTTATATAATCAAAGGAAAACCTATTGAAGTTCTTCGAAAATTCAATAATTTCACTGTTGGTGATATATGTATTTCTTCAATAACATTTGCTGAGCTGCAGTACGGGGTTAAAAAAAGTTCAAATCCAGAAAAAAATGCTCAGGCCTTAATTAAATTTATCATTCCACTTGAGGTTTTAGATTTTGATTATAATGCTGCAATAAAATACGGCTTAATCCGAACTGATTTAGAAAAAAGAGGCATTCCAATAGGTCCTCTCGATACAATGATTGCTGCTCATTGCTTTAGTCAAGGTCTTACTCTGATAACAAATAATGAGAAGGAATTTGTTAGAGTTCCCGGGTTAAAGGTTGAAAATTGGGTTGAAGAACTCTGATGGGATTATTGTGAAATCATAAGTTCTTTGAAATCATAGTGGTTAATCCTAACCACGTATAAACTACAAGTTAAAAAATATGTTCTTGATCAGTCATCTTCCCAGTTCTTAATTCATTTTTCAGAATGGAATTGCGCCCAGATGTCCCGCCTGGATAGGGCTAAAGGAGGCTTGGTTGTGGTTTGATCGAGAATTGGAAGTAATAACAGCTCTGACTTCTACCGTACGAACTCAACTTATGTTTTGGTTTGATATCAAAACATATTGCCAAGTCATATTGAATAAAAAAAAGCAAAGAACCTTTATGATTCTTTGCTTTTTTGTGCCCAGGACTGGACTCGAACCAGCACGCCCTGAACGAGCACCAGCCCCTCAAGCTGGCGTGTCTACCGATTTCACCACCTGGGCATGGTAAACATTGCAAAAATTAAAGTTAACTCTTTTTCCCGCGGCAGCCAAAAATCACAGCTGCCTGATAAGGAAATGTATCTGTGCCCAGAACAGGACTCGAACCTGCACGTACTTGCGTACACTAGTCCCTGAAACTAGCGCGTCTACCAATTCCGCCATCTGGGCCTGTCGCCGGTTGCCGGATCAAAGATCCTCTTTTTTCAACCGGGCAACAAAAATAATCAAATTTTGCTTTTTAATAACCGTTAATGCTAAAATTTATGATGTTTTTTAAAGATTTTCCAGAATAAAATCAGTGATCCCGGTGTACATGTGATAACTTGCATTGCCCCTGATTCCATGGCTGTGGTTCGGGTAGAGCAACATTTTAAACTGCTTGCCTTCCGATATCATCCTGTCAACCATTTCAACAGTGTTCTGCATATGCACATTGTCGTCGGCAGTGCCGTGAATTATCATAAACTTACCCTTAAGCTTGTCAACATGGTTGACAGGGGAGTTGTCATCATACCCGTCAGGGTTTTCCTGAGGTGTACGCATATACCGTTCGGTATAGACAGTATCATAAAACCTCCAGTTGGTTACGGGTGCACCTGATATTCCCAGCCTGAAAACTTCGGCCCCTTTTGTCATACACAATCCCGCCATGTATCCGCCGTAGCTCCATCCGAAAATTCCAATTCGGCCGGCATCAATATAACTTTTTGCTCCCAGGTACCTGGCCGCTTCTATCTGGTCGATGGTCTCATATTTGCCAAGCTGCAGATATGTTGATTTCATGAATTCTTCGCCGCGTGCACCTGTGCCCCTGTTATCCACACATGCTATAACGTAGCCCTTCTGGGCAAGCATCTGGTACCAGGCTCCGGTGCTCCAGGAATCGGTTACGGCCTGATGACCCGGTCCGCCGTAAACGTACATGAACAGGGGGTATTCCCTGTCTTCATCAAAATCCGGGGGTTTGATCATATATCCGTTCAGTTTGACCCCTTCTGAAGTTGTGAAGGTGAAAAACTCTTTCTTACTGAACCCGTATTCCGATGTCACTTTTTTCAGGCCGCTGTTTTCTTCCAGCACTCTTATCAGTTCTCCCGTGGCATCATGCAGGGTTATGTACGACGGTGTACTGGCATTTGAATGATAATTGATATAATATCTGAAACCTTCGCTGAAAACTGCTGAGTTTGTCCCGTCAAGCGGCGTAAGCCTTTTCTTGTCCAAACCGTTCAGTCCGATACTGTAAATGTTCCGCTGCAGCGGGGAAACCTCCGATGAGCTGTAATAGATCCTGCGATTCACCTCATCGATACCTGCAAGCCTGTCCACTTCCCATTTTCCACCGGTTACCGCATTGAGTAATTTGCCTTTCATATCATACAGGTAAAAATGCATCCACCCGCTTCTTTCACTCATGACCAGGAAGTGTTTCCCGTCTTCAAGGAAGGTGATGAGGTTGTCGCCTGTTTCCGATATATAGTATTCGTTGTTTTCTTCCCACAGGACATGGGAACTTCCCGATGCGGCATCGGCAATCAGCACTTCGATATGATTCTGCAGCCTGTTAAGCCTGTATATTGCAAGTTTTGAGGGATCCCTCGTCCACTTTATCCGCGGTATGTACCGGTCAGTCTCTTCACCAGTGTCCATGCCGGTATAACTTCCGTTTTCAATATCAAATACATGAATCGTTACCAGGGCATTTTTCTCTCCCGCCTTGGGGTATTTGAACTGGTACCACTCAGGATAGAGATCTCCGTACATTGTCATGTTGAACATCCTTACATGACTCTCGTCGAAGCGGTAATAAGCCAGCTTCCTGCTGTCGGGCGACCATGCGAATGCTTTTGAAAAACCGAACTCCTCCTCATAAACCCAGTCCGGTGCCCCGTTTATGATCTCGTTTACTTTCCCGTCTGTGGTGACCTGTATTTCAATGTCACTTTCGCAATCGGTATAAAAGAGGTTATTGTCCCTTACGAAAGCGACCATGCTTCCATCGGGCGAAAATGTGGCAAGTTGCTGTTTGCCTTGCTCTGAAAGGGGTAATATGTTTTCTTTCTCAATGTCCCAGATATAGAACTCTGCCCTGAAGGAGTGCCTGTATATCTGCTCTCTGGCTGTTGTGAAAAGTATCTGTTTTTCATCATTGCTGAATTCATAGTTGCTGAATGATTCGAATTCATTGCCCCTGAGCCGGTCTGTTGAAAAGATCACCTCAACCATCTCTCCGGTGTCATAGCGGTATTTATGTACTTCCCTTCCCTCTTCCATGGTGGTGTAATGAATACCGTCTTTCATTGACCTGAGGCCGGAGACAGTGCGCGATGAAAAGGTGCCTTTTTTGTGGATGTCATCAAGGGTTATCTCTTTGTAATCTGCCTGCGCATGTGTCTGATTCCCCGAAAGGATAAACAGCGATAAAGCCATTATCAAAAAGGATCTTAACATAGTTTTGGATTTTTTATGATTTATGATCTGGATATATTATTGTGGTATGCAATACTATAGATGTTTTCTGTCTGCCAGGTGAATCAACTTGTAAACCTAAGGATTTTTAGGCAAAATAATGGACCGATTATTGGGCTTTCGCCCGGAGAATTATTTTTTTTTTCTTATTTTTGGGTCAATTTTTGAAAAATCAGAGGTTTTTTTTTATAAATTATTTAAAATCAATTAAAAATGACGAAAACTAAACGTGTTTACACCTTTGGAGATAAGAAGGCTGAAGGTAATGCCGGTATGAAAAACCTTCTTGGCGGCAAGGGAGCGAATCTGGCTGAGATGAACCTGATCGGGGTACCTGTACCACCAGGATTTACAATCACTACAGATGCCTGTACTGAATATAACCAGCTTGGAAGGGACAGGATTGTCGAGTTGCTCAAAGATGAAGTTGAAGGAGCTGTCCGGTATGTTGAAGATATAATGGGTACTGAGTTTGGCAGTAATGAAAATCCGTGTTTGCTTTCAGTACGTTCGGGAGCAAGGGCGTCAATGCCCGGTATGATGGATACCGTTCTGAATCTTGGAATGAACGACAATGCTGTCCAGGGACTTATAAAGAAGACCGGAAATGAACGTTTTGCATGGGACAGTTACCGCCGCTTTATCATGATGTATGGTGATGTGGTTATGGGCATGAAGAATATGGGCCATGATGATGAAGATCCCTTTGAACTGATCATTGAGGAGATAAAGGAAGCAAAAGGTGTTGAGACAGATGCTGATTTGACCACTGAAGATTTCAAGGAACTGGTTGCGCGCTTCAGGAAGCTTGTTAAAGATTCCACAGGCAGGGATTTCCCTACCGATCCGTGGGAGCAGCTATGGGGTTCCATTATGGCGGTTTTTGAGAGCTGGAATAATCCGCGGGCTGAATATTACAGGACGATGCACAATATTCCTGCCGAATGGGGCACTGCTGTTAACGTGCAGGCCATGGTTTATGGCAATATGGGTAAAACTTCAGGAACGGGCGTTGCATTTACCCGCGACGCTGCCACCGGCGAAGATATTTTCAACGGTGAATACCTGATTGATGCACAGGGCGAGGATGTGGTTGCCGGTACCCGTACACCACAGCAGATCACCCTGGAAGGATCCAAACGCTGGGCAAAACTTGCTACGGTATCTGAAGAAGATAGAAAGAAAAAGTATCCTTCACTGGAGGAGCTGATGCCGGAGATTTTTGAAGAATTGATGGAATACCAGCAAAAACTGGAAGACCATTACAAAGATATGCAGGATCTTGAATTTACTATCCAGGAAGGCAAGCTGTGGATGTTGCAGACCCGTAACGGTAAACGTACAGGTGCGGCCATGGTGCAGATTGCCATTGACATGCTGAAAGACGGCCGGATTGATGAGAAAACTGCCCTTCTGCGTGTTGAGCCAAACAAACTGGATGAGCTTCTTCACCCTGTATTTGATACCAAGGCAATACAACTTGCCAATGTTCTTGCCAAGGGACTTCCCGCTTCACCGGGTGCAGCCACAGGTCAGGTGGTATTTTATGCTGATGATGCTGAAACATGGAGTCAGCAGGGCAAGGATGTCTTGCTTGTTCGTATTGAAACTTCCCCGGAGGATCTTAAGGGCATGAATCTCGCCAAAGGTATACTTACCGCCCGTGGCGGCATGACCTCCCACGCAGCCGTTGTTGCGAGAGGCATGGGTAAATGTTGTGTGGCAGGTGCGGGGGCTATTAAGATCAATTATAAGGAACGCACCATGACCATTGACGGTAAAGTGTACAAGGAAGGCGACTGGATGTCGCTTAACGGTACTACAGGTGAAGTTTATGAAGGTAAAATAGAAACCATTGATCCTGAGGTGAGCGGGTATTTCGGACAACTTATGGACCTTGCTGAAAAATATACAAGGATGGCTGTCCGTACAAATGCCGACACTCCGAATGATTCAGAGGTAGCACGTAATTTTGGAGCCAAAGGAATCGGTCTGTGCCGTACAGAGCATATGTTCTTTGAAGGCGACCGTATATGGCCCATGCGTGAAATGATACTTGCCAATGATGAAGCGGGCAGGAGGAAAGCTCTGGAGAAGCTGCTCCCGATCCAGCGTGAGGATTTTGAAGGAGTTTTTGAAGCTATGCAGGATTTGCCGGTGACCATCCGCCTGCTCGATCCGCCTCTGCATGAGTTTGTCCCCCATGAGGAGAAAAACCAGAAAGAGATGGCAGAAAAGCTTGGCATCAGGCCTGAAGATGTTAAGGCTACAGTTGACTCACTTCACGAGTTCAACCCGATGCTGGGACACCGTGGCTGCAGGCTGGGAATAACCTATCCTGAGATCACGGAGATGCAGGCAAGGGCTATCATTGAGGCTGCACTGAATCTTAAGAAAAAAGGTGTAAAAACATTGCCCGAGATTATGATTCCCCTTATTGGTACCCAGCAGGAACTGAAACTGCAGGAGCAGCTTGTACGCGATACTGCAGAGAAAGTGTTCGAGGAGTACGGTGACAGGGTTGAGTACCTGGTCGGAACCATGATAGAGATTCCAAGAGCATGCCTGACGGCGGACAAGGTAGCGGAGTCGGCCGAATTTTTCTCCTTCGGAACCAATGATCTTACCCAGATGTCATTCGGTTATTCACGTGACGATGCGGGTAAATTTCTTGAAGTATATATCAGGAACGGTATCCTGAAGGATGATCCTTTCCAGGTTCTTGACCAGGAAGGAGTCGGCCAGCTTGTTGAGATGGGTGTGCAGAAGGGTCGCAGCACGAAGAAAGATCTTAAGATTGGAATCTGCGGTGAGCATGGAGGCGAACCCACTTCAGTTGAGTTTTGCCACAGGGTTGGAATGGATTATGTAAGCTGTTCACCTTACCGTGTGCCGATTGCACGTCTTGCTGCAGCACAGGCTGCTGTGAAGGAAACTATGAGGTAGCATTTATCATATGTGTTATGGCCGGGGAGGTTGCCTGTAAAAGGTGGCCTCCCTGGTTTTTTTTAAGCTTCTTTATATTAATGTTTGGAAATTAAGCGTATGGAGTCTGTTTTTTCTTATGTTTATTTTGACTAATTTAGCGTTGCTTAAACATTAAAAATATAATATGAAGACTGAAAATAATCCGGCCGGCACCCCCGACCTATTAAAATACGGAATCAGTGATGCAGCAGATATTTATCATAATATATCCTATGAAGATTTGTTCCTGCATGAAACTGATCCTTCGCTTGAAGGATATGAAAGGGGTTTTGAAACCAATACAGGTGCTGTGGCTGTTGATACGGGAGTTTTTACAGGCAGGTCCCCCAAAGACAAGTATATTGTCCGCGAGCCTTCATCTGAAGATAATGTGTGGTGGACAGGCAGGACCTCGAAAAACGATAATAAGCCCATTGATATAACGACATGGGAAAGTGTAAAAAAAACGGCAGTTAAACAGCTGTCGGGCAAAAAGCTTTATGTAATGGATTGTTTTTGCGGAGCAAATCCCGATACGCGTTTGAATGTGCGTTTTATTATGGAAGTTGCCTGGCAGGCCCATTTTGTGAAAAATATGTTTATCCGTCCAACCGATGAAGAGCTTAAAGTTTTTAAACCTGATTTTGTTGCATTCATTGCATCCAAAGCTGTAAATCCGCACTGGAAGGAGCAGGAACTGAATTCTGAGGTTATTGCCGCATTCAACCTGGGGGAAAGGATGTCGGTAATACTTGGAAGCTGGTACGGAGGGGAGATGAAGAAGGGGATATTCAGTGTCATGAACTATTTCCTTCCTCTTGAGAATATTGCCTCTATGCATTGTTCGGCCAATGTCGGTAAGAAGAATGACACGGCTGTTTTTTTCGGACTCTCCGGTACCGGAAAGACGACTCTTTCGACCGACCCTAAACGTGCGCTGATAGGTGATGACGAGCATGGATGGGATGACAACGGCATTTTTAATTTTGAGGGCGGATGCTATGCCAAAACCATTAACCTGAGCAAAGAAAGAGAACCCGAAATATTTGATGCCATAAAACGTGATGCACTGCTTGAGAATGTTGTGTTTGACAAAAAAACCGGCGAGATAGATTTTAATGATGCTTCAAAAACCGAAAATACCAGGGTATCCTATCCCATTTACCATATTGATAATATAGTAAAGCCTGTCTCCAGGGCCGGCCATGCCAGGAAAGTTATATTCCTGACCGCCGATGCCTTCGGGGTGCTTCCCCCGGTGGCCAGACTCACACCCGAACAGACCCAGTATCATTTTCTGAGTGGTTTTACGGCAAAGCTCGCAGGTACGGAAAGGGGCGTTACCACGCCGCAACCTACTTTCTCAGCATGTTTCGGGGCGGCTTTTCTTTTGCTGCATCCTGCAAAATATGCAGAGGAGCTTGTACGCAAAATGGAGGCTTATGGGACTACTGCTTACTTAGTGAATACCGGCTGGATAGGAGGGCCGTATGGCACGGGAGAGAGAATAGATATTGACTCGACCAGATCCATAATAGATGCAATTATGAATGGATCACTGGATGATGCGGAAACCGGGATTTTGCCTGTATTCAATCTGGCTATACCAGGAGAGGTGAGTGGTGTTGACAGTAAATTTCTGAATCCCGTTAAATCATGGCCTGAAAGCGGATTATGGGATAAGGCTGCACGGGAGCTTGCTCAAAAATTCATTACCAATTTTGAGAAATATACGGATAATGAGCTTGGAAAAAACCTTGTATCTGCGGGACCGGTGTTGTAATCAGTGATCATCAAAACCTTTAGCCTCTTCCCATATAACGTTCATCTCATCCAGGGTCATCGTCTTAAGTGATTTGCCCACTGCCATGGTCTTGCTTTCCAGGTAGTTGAACCGACGCATGAACTTTTGATTGGTCTTTTCCAGTGCTGATTCGGGATCTATGCCATACAGGCGGGCAGCATTCACAAGGGAGAAAAAGAGATCTCCAAACTCTGACTCTGTCTTATCCCTGTCCGTTCTGTTGATCTCTTCCCTGAGTTCCCGCAGCTCTTCCATAACCTTGTCCCAGATCTGATGTTTTTTTTCCCAGTCGAATCCAACTCCCCTGACCTTGTCCTGTATCCGGTTGGCCTTGATAAGGGCAGGCAGTGATGCAGGTACACCGGAAAGGACTGTCTTTTTCGATTCCTTTATTTTAAGGTGTTCCCAGTTCTCCTTAACTTCATTCTCGTCGGCTACCCTGACGTCGCCGAATACATGGGGATGCCTGAAGATAAGCTTTTCAGTGATGCTGTCAATTACATCTTTTATGTCAAATGCATTCTGTTCAGAACCTATTTTTGCATAAAAAACAATATGCAGGAGCAGGTCACCCAGTTCCTTTTTAATATCGTCAGGATCTTTCCGGGTTATTGCATCTGCCAGTTCGTAAGCTTCTTCCAGTGTGAGGTTACGCAGGGTTTCAATTGTTTGTGTCCTGTCCCAGGGACATTTCTCCCTGAGTTCATCCATTATGTCAAGAAGCTTGTTAAAGGCAGATAATCGTTCATCTGTCATTTGTTTATGTTTGTTCTGTTCGGTGTTCTGCACAATTTTCAGTTATTACTTGATTTTTGGTTTTTTATCGAAAAATTTTATTCTTATTGCCGAGCTGGTATTTAAGCTGAGCAATCCGGCAGCATTGCCCTTATTTATTGCAACCTCCAGAAGTCCGAGAGAATTGAAAATCACCAGCAGCTCACCCACGGAAGTGTCACCGTATCTTTTTTGTATTCTGTTAAGTTTATAGTGGTTGCTTTGCAGGGCAATTTCGAACTGCCTCCCCTTGCCTATTCTTTCGTATAGTTCCCTGGTTATGTTGGTTATTGCATTCTGGTAGGAATCTATATATATGACACTTCCGTTAATGATATCCTGGTCTATTGTTGCACGGCGCGGGATACTTTTGCTGAAGCTGTCCCTGACGTTGCCGAGGGTGTCTATATTTTCCCTTTTGGCAAGCCGGCTTGCAGCGCGGACAAAGATATCGGTGGCGGCAGGTGCCTTCTCATCGGGCGATGGCAACTGGACTATGGCTGCGGGAGGCTCCCTGAAAATAAGTCCGAATATACCGTTATCATTACCGATGAAAAAATGACCTTCGTATTCTATGGCAAGAAGGGATTCCTCATCTGATGGCTCTGTGTTAACACAGATCATATGGATTGTTCCCTCCGGAAAATGGTGAAAACTGTTTTTAATGATAAAGGCGGCTTTTGCCGTACTAAAGGCAGGCACATTGTGTGTTATATCGACAATGGTCAGATCGGGGCACGAGCTTATCAGTTTTCCCTTAATGGCTCCGGAATAATAATCATCTTGTATCCAGTCTGTTGTTAAAGTAACGATGGGCATATTGATCTGGCTACTGATTAATGTGCTGGTTTAAACAGAAAAATGTATAAAAAAACGGAAAAAATATGATTATTTTGTAAGACTCAAAAGTAAACAATATTTGGAAATTCTATGATGGAGCAGCTGATATATTTGGAAGGTGTCGACCCGGCCGTTTTATACGGCGTTAACAACAACCTGCTTGACAGGATCAAGTCTTTCTTTCCCAAGTTGAAAATAGTTGCCCGTGGACATGAAATAAGGGTTTTTGGCGATGAGGATGAAATTTCCAGGTTTGATGACCTGATTCATGAGTTAACAGAGCATCTGCAGAAGTTTAACCGGTTATCTGAAAACGACCTTGATCAGTTTTTTACCGGAGAATACATTGCTGACGCTGCCGGAGGTATGCCTGCGGGAGTACTGGTATACGGTAACCACGGTAAGATGATATCGGCGCGTACCGTGAATCAGCGCAGACTGGTGGAGGAGCATGTGAAAAACGATCTTGTTTTTGCCATTGGCCCTGCCGGGACGGGGAAAACCTACACGGCCATAGCACTTGCTGTCAGGGCATTTAAAAACAAGGAGGTAAAAAAAATAATACTTACCAGGCCTGCGGTGGAAGCCGGCGAGCACCTCGGATTTCTTCCCGGCGATGTCAAGGAAAAACTTGATCCTTACCTTCAGCCCCTGTATGATGCTCTTTATGATATGATTCCCCTCCGGAGGCTGAAGGATTACCTGTTGGACGGTACGGTGCAGATTGCTCCTCTAGCCTATATGCGGGGGCGTACTCTTGACAATGCCGCTGTGATACTTGATGAGGCGCAGAACGCAACCACCAACCAGTTGAAGATGTTTCTCACCAGGATGGGTAAATCTGCCAAATTTATTGTTACCGGCGATATAACGCAGATAGATCTGCCCGACAACAAAAGGAGCGGACTTACATATGCGCTGGAGATTCTGAAGGACATAAAAGGACTTTCGGTAATATTTTTTGATGAGAGGGATATCATCAGGCATAAGCTGGTTAAACTTATCGTGAAAGCTTATGACATTGATAAGAATACAGATAACCATCCGGCAGGGGAAAAGAATATATAATAAACAGGCTGTCGGAGAGTAAATATTTAAAGGTTGGCTGTTTATGATAATAGTCTTTAATCAAAAGAATTCCTCAGGGCTCTGCCCCGGGGTAGTTCATTTAACATCAATATTTAAGAAAAAAGCAGGTTGAATAATAATTATAGCAGGATTAGAATCAATTTATTAACTACTAATTTAAATGTTTAATTATGGCTGAAGCAATAGTAAAAACCGATTTCAATTTCCCCGGCCAGAAAGGCCTTTACGTCGGGAAGGTGCGCGATGTATACAATATAGATGATAAAATTCTGGTCATGGTCGTAACCGACCGTATATCCGCCTTTGATGTGGTACTGTCCGAGGGTATTCCCTACAAAGGTCAGGTTCTTAATCAGATAGCATCTGAATTTCTTGATGCTACAGCTGATATTGTGCCCAACTGGAAAATTGCTTCTCCTGATCCTATGGTGACAGTCGGGCATATGGCTGATCCCTTTAAAGTGGAGATGGTGATCAGGGGATACCTTACAGGCCATGCATGGAGAGAGTACAGGGACGGCAAACGCTCACTCTGCGGTGTGCCTCTTCCCGGTGGAATGAAAGAGCATGAAAAGTTCCCGGAACCTCTGATAACTCCAACCACAAAGGCAATGGAAGGTCACGATGAAGATATCTCAAGGGAGGAAATCATTGAACAGGAACTGGTGTCTGAATCGGATTACAGGCAGCTTGAGGAGTATACATATGCCCTTTTTGAACGGGGAACAAGGATGGCAGCCGATAAGGGTCTTATTCTTGTTGACACCAAATATGAGTTTGGCAAAAAGGATGGAAAGATATACCTGATTGATGAGATCCATACCCCCGATTCTTCAAGGTATTTTTATTCCGAAGGATACGAGGAGCGGCAGGCAGCAGGCGAGTCTCAAAAACAGCTGTCCAAGGAGTTTGTGCGTGAATGGCTTATCTCCAAAGGGTTTCAGGGTAAGGAGGGACAGCAGGTTCCGGAAATGAATGAGGATATAGTGGACAGGATATCCAAAAGGTATATCGAACTTTATGAGAAAATAACAGGCGAGAATTTCAGGCCTGCAGAGGCTGCCAATGTGCAAACCCGGCTGGAAAAAAACATCCTTGGCTTTCTTGAAAGCATTTAGAAGGGGTCAGGAGTGTCTGGCATAAATGTAGAGTGCCTTTTTAACGGGAAGGTATCATTTTCAGGGCATAGCCGTATGCTCCGACAGATACTGCCTCGCTGGTACCCAGCCTGGAAAGTCCTATGCCCGTTCTCTTGAGAGGGTCGTAAACCACCTTCCTGGATGAAAAGGGCACTTCTATCTCTTTTTGCCTTCCTTTCAGGAACTCTTTCATCTGCTCCTTGTCCTCTACATTGAATGCAGTGATTTCCGTCCGGGGAAAATCTTCTCCGCGGACAGTCTTTATGTTGCCGTTAATATGGGCAATCACTTCAGGTGCAAAAAGCTGCCATGCTTTCGACAGGCCTCCCCCTACCACAACCAGACCGTCAAACATGGTAATCATACTGGCCAGTGCATCACCCAGGGCATCACCAAACTTTTTAAAGGACTCAATGGCGGCAATCTGGTCACCTTCACGGATGCCGGTGGCTATCTCATAGATTTCCAGGGGACTGATTTCTCCCTGCACGGGCACATTGGAGCTGGTTTTATAACCCCTGACAACAGCGCGTATACTTATGCTCTCTTCGGCGAAGCACTCCCTGTGCAGCCTGCTCCTGAGAAGCCATACCTCTCCGGCAGCACCGTTGTCGCCCACCACTAATTCACCCCCCCGTACCAGTCCGCCCCCAAATCCTGTTCCCAGGGTAACACCCATCAGGTTATTATATTGTTTCCGGCTGCCGGCAAGCCTGAGTTGTTCATTTATCCATGGCAGAAAGCCTGAAACAGCTTCTCCATACACAAACAGATCACCGTCGTTATTGATAAATACGGGAAGCTGAAAATGATCCTCCAGCATGGGCCCCAGGGCTATACCACCGCGGAATGCAGGCAGATTGCCCAGATCGCCTATAATGCCTCCGGCATAATCTGTAGGACCCGGAAAGGCAAAACTTATTGCAACAGGATCATCTTTAAGTTTTGCCTTTATCTGTGTGAAACCATCGATGATGGTTTTAAGGCACCGATCCAGGTCATTAGCATATGAGGGCAGTGTTACCGGTTTAACGATCTCTTTATTTGCCCTTATGGCGGAAAAAACAAAATTGGTGCCCCCGGCGTCGAGGGTTAACACTGTTCGGTTATCAGTTGTTGTATCCATATATTTTGTTTATTTCACCTGTAAAAAAGAGTCAGAAATTTTTTCACCTGTTTTTGAAAAATTTCAGATAAAAAAATTTTATGTTCATTTCTTCTGTAAAGAGTTAAAATTTTGTCCAAAAAATACAAAATTTTAACTTACAGTCGGAACCGCTTCGCTTTCTCATAAAATTTTTTCACCTGTCTTTGAAAAATTTCAGATAAAAAAATTTTATGTTCATTTGCTAAAATATGATTTTTCTGCGTCAAAACAATTTTAAGCGGGTACATGATATTTGTAATATATATTTAATTGAATAATAATTATCTTGCCCTGAATATTTTTTGCCTTTACCGGAATGAAAACAGGTTGCCTTCAGGACTGAAGCTTCCTGCGGCAAACTGCGGGTAAATTAATGGCTGGTTAATCCGATTTTTATTGAGGATAACCATTACTGTCACAAGCAGTATGGTATGCGCCGGAAAAATTAAAACAGCTGCATAATGCGTGTGGAAAGAATAAAAAATGAACGCCGGGATCTGCCTTCAGAAGGGAAGGCAGATCCCGGCCTGCTGGACGGACTGATTAAGGAATATGCCGGCAGGAAGGGTATAATGATACCTGTATTACAGAAAACACAGTCCATTTACGGATACCTGCCCAGGGAGGCCTTTGAGAGAATTTCCGGGGAACTGGGGTTAAGTCTCAGTGATATGTATGGTGTGGCCACTTTTTATGCGCAATTCCGACTTTCTCCCGTTGGAAAGCATATAATAAAGGTGTGCCACGGAACGGCATGCCATGTTCAGAATGCCGGTGCTATTACGGAAGCACTCGAAGAGGCTCTGAAGGTGGCTGACGGAGAAACCACCGGTGACGGACTGTTCACGCTTGAGTCGGTTGCCTGTCTTGGGTGCTGCTCGCTTGCACCGGTCATGATGATAGGTGACGAGACTTACGGGAAGCTTACCGGTAAAGAGGCAGTACGTGTGATAAAGGATATAAGATTGCAAAAATGGAACAGACCAGAGTAATTGTTGGCCTTGGAAGCTGCGGTATAGCTGCCGGAGCCGGAAAGGTGTATGAAAAGATAAGGGCATTGAAGGATGCCGAAAACCTTGATTTCAGGCTTTCCAAAACAAGCTGTGTCGGTATGTGCTACCGCGAACCCCTGGTAGAGATTATAGATGATACCGGGCAGTACCTCTATGGCGGGATTGATGAAGGTAAGGCTGTTGAGCTTATGAACAGCCATATTGCAAACAATAATCCTATCAGGGAATATTTGGTTGTAACGGATCTTTATGATACGCCGGACCGGAAATATCTTGACGGACAGGTAAAAATTGCGCTTCGCAATTGCGGTATGATTGATCCTGAGAGTATCGATGAGTATGAATCGAGAGAGGGATACGGTTCCCTGAGAAAGATCATCTCCGGAAATATATCATCCCGGGAGATTATTGATGAGGTTCTAAAGAGCGGTCTGCGCGGAAGGGGCGGGGGAGGTTTTCAAACGGGACTGAAGTGGAAGTTTACATATAACAACAAATCTCCCGAAAAATATATTATTTGCAATGCCGATGAGGGCGACCCGGGTGCTTTTATGGACAGGTCACTTCTTGAGGGAGACCCGCATTCGGTGCTTGAAGGTATGATCATAGCTGCCCTGGCGACGGAGGCTACTTCAGGCGTAATATACTGCCGGGCTGAATATCCCCTTGCCCTGAAGAGGCTTGATATAGCAATCAGACAGGCACGGGAGAAGGGATATCTTGGTGAGAACATTCTTGGTAAAGAGGGATTCAGTTTCGATGTAGCAGTTAAAGAGGGTGCCGGGGCTTTTGTCTGCGGTGAGGAGACGGCACTGATAGCCTCGGTCGAAGGGAAAAGAGGCATGCCCGTGAGAAGGCCTCCCTTTCCGGCTGAATCGGGTCTGTGGAAGAAGCCTACCAACATAAATAATGTTGAGACATTTGCCAATATTCCGTGGATCATTCTTAATGGTGGCGCCGAATATGCAGGGTACGGTACTGAAAAAAGCAAGGGCACAAAGGTATTTGCTCTTGCAGGTAAGATAAGGCATGGCGGATTGGTGGAGGTCCCGATGGGGATTACCATAAAAGAGATAGTATTCAATCTGGGAGGAGGCATACCGGATGACAGGACCTTCAAGGCCGTGCAGCTGGGCGGACCCTCCGGTGGCTGTATACCCGCCTACCTTTCCGATACAGTTGTTGATTATGAATCGGTCAAGGCCACAGGTGCCATCATGGGATCGGGAGGAATGGTTGTGATGGATGACAGCACATGCATGGTTGATATAGCAAGGTTCTTTCTTGACTTTACCGGGAAAGAGTCCTGCGGCAAATGCACTTTCTGCCGCATCGGAACAAAACGCATGCTCGAGATACTTGTCCGCATCACCGAAGGCAGGGGTGAGGAAGGGGATATACAGAAGCTGGAAGAACTGGCTGAACAGATCAGCGAGAGTTCGTTGTGCGGACTGGGACAGACGGCCCCGAACCCGGTGCTTACCACTATCAGGTATTTCAGGGATGAATATGAGGCTCATATCCATCAGAAAAAATGTCCGGCAAGAGTATGCAGGAAGCTTCTTACCTATGAGATAGACGAGGACAGGTGCACCGGGTGTACGGTGTGTGCAAAAAACTGTCCCGTAGATGCAATAAGGGGAGAAAGGAAACAGGTACATTTTATAGATCAGGATATCTGCATCCGTTGCGGCATATGTTATACTAGGTGCAAATTCGATGCAGTCAGGGTCTCGTAAAAGGTAACCGTTTTTCCCCGAAAGGGGCGGTAAAGTGTTAACAGTAAATTAATTAAATAGTATTCCGGCAGAGAAATGGAAGAAATAAACATCATACTTAACGGGAAGAATATTTCCGGTAAACCGGGTGAGACCGTTCTGGAGCTTGCCTCACGAAACGGGATTGATATTCCCACACTTTGTAATGACAGCAGGCTGGTGCCTTTTTCCTCATGTTATGTTTGCGTGGTGGAGATAGAGGGGATGAAGGGTTTGCAGCCTTCCTGTTCGACCAGGATCACCGAGGGGATGTCGATCAACACCGGCAATGAGAAGGTGCGCAAGGCCAGGAAGACAGCACTTGATTTGATGGTGAGCAATCATTTCGCGGACTGTGAGGCGCCGTGCAAACAAACCTGTCCGGCA
This sequence comes from Bacteroidales bacterium, assembly GCA_046483315.1. Taxonomy (GTDB): domain Bacteria; phylum Bacteroidota; class Bacteroidia; order Bacteroidales; family PUMT01; genus PXAP01. The sequence continues at coordinate 17,786 of JAWODJ010000101.1, forward strand.
GGTGTGGATGTGCAGGGTTATATTTCTCTTATTGAAAAGGGTCTGTACTCCGAAGCGGTTGCGCTGATCAAGGAGGTAAATCCGCTCTCAGCCATATGCGGCAGGGTATGTGTCAGACCCTGTGAAGTTGCATGCCGGAGGAATCTTCTTGATGAGGGTACTGCCGTGGGAATTGATTACCTGAAACGTTTTGCATCGGACCGTGACCTGGAGTCGCCGCACCGTTACGTCCCGGATGTGGCTCAGCCAACGGGAAAAAAAGTTGCCATCATAGGTGCAGGACCGGGGGGACTTTCGGCAGCATGGTTTTTGCAGCGTAACGGTCATAAATGTGATATTTATGAAGCCAGTCCTCATGCCGGCGGGTGGCTGCGTTACGGCATACCCGAATACCGCCTGCCTAATGACATTCTTCAGAAGGAGGTTGATGCGGTAACTGAACTGGGTGCTGATATTTTTTTTAACAGGCGGTTTGGTGCGGATCTCAGTTATGGTGAGATCAGGGAGAGGTATGATGCCACCATCCTTACAATAGGCTCGCAACGAGGAACGCTGCTGGGGTGCAGGGGTGAGGATGCCGATGGCGTGTTTTCCGGCATTGATTTTTTGCGCAATATGGAGATGACCGGTCAGCGGTATGATTTCAAAGGAAAAAAGGTGGCGGTTGTGGGCGGCGGCAATACGGCAATGGACTGCTGCAGGACGTCGCTGAGGTGCGGTGCAGACAAGGTTTATGTCATATACCGGCGCACTGAAAAGGAGATGCCTGCCAATCCAATTGAGATTCACGAATCCATGGTTGAAGGCGTGGAATATATGTTCCTTACAAATCCGGTATCGGTTAACAGGAATGAGAAGGGGAGTGTAAAATCGGTTACCTGCATCAGGATGGAACTGGGAGAGCCTGACGCTTCGGGCCGGCGCCGTCCTGTTCCTGTTGAGGGATCGGAGTTTGAGGTTGAACTTGACTATATACTGGCTGCCATAGGTCAGAAAACGGAGGTTGATTTCCTGGAAGATATAAACCGTAACAGTGACTCCGGAAAGCTGGAAGTTAACAAATGGGGTGATATTGTGGCAGACAGCTCAACGTTGCAAACAGGTATAGATTCGGTTTTTGCTGCAGGCGATGGCGTTACGGGACCTGCCACTATAATTGAGGCGGTTGCCCAGGCCAGGGTTGCTGCAGATAGCTGCCACCGGTTTCTTTCCGGATTGCCCCTGGAGCCTGAAAAACAGGAATTCATAAGCAGGAAGGATAATTTCCGTGAGGTGACTGCCGGAAATCTGGGGGCCGGGTACAGGAAGCAGCTCCGGCAGGAGATGCCCGTGTTGCCTCCCGAAAAACGGAATAACTTTGATGAGGTGGAACTGGGTTATCAGAGTGATGAGGTGGCTGTCAGTGAGACAGCACGATGCCTCGAATGCGGTTGTTCGGAGTTTTATACCTGTGACCTTAAAAAGCTGTCCACCGAATACGGCGCCGAACAGAAGAGATTTGAGGGAGATTTTCATGAATATGAAGCGGACTATTCACATCCCTATATAGAGATAGACAACAATAAATGTATTTTATGTGCCAGGTGTGTGAGGATATGTAATGAGGTTGTAGGTGCAAGTGCTCTGGGACTGGTACAGAGGGGCTTTGATACATATGTGGCACCCAGTCTGGGAGATTCTCTCAAAGATACCGGTTGTGAGTCCTGCGGTATGTGCATTTCCACCTGTCCTACCGGGGCCATTACCGAGAATGTTCCCTTCAAGCCTGCACCGGTGAAATGGGATAGCTTCAAAACAATATGCAACTACTGCTCAATAGGCTGTGAAATCAATATACACCACAAGTCACAGTTCGTTCTCAGAGTAAGCGGCAGTGAGGGACATGTAAACAGTGACGGTAATATTTGCCGTTATGCACGGTTTGGCTACCGGTACCTGAATGATAAGAACAGGCTTCTCAGGCCCCTTTTGCGGAAGAAGGGCAGGCTGGAGGAGGTCACCTTTAAGAAGGCTTTCGAAGTTATAAAAAACAGGATAGCTGCTGTCAGCCCTGATGAGAATGCCTTTTTTGCCGGCGCCAGGCTTTCGAACGAAGAGCTTTACCTTGTACAGAAACTGGCAAGGTCGGCTGCAGGCACAAATAATGTAGGCAGCTTTCATTATTCCGGCGATTGTTCAGGTTACATGCACGGCTCTTTTGCCTGTACATCCCTTGATCAGCTTAACGGAGCTTCAAGGATATACCTGCTGGGATCGGAAATAAATACCGACAATGCCGTACCCGGATTTACCGTAAACAGGCTGAGACAGGTAAACGGCGTTCCTGTTGAGCTTGTCACCACCTGTTCATCTTCTTCAATGGAGCATAAGGTTGATAAGGTATGGAGGCTGAAGTCGTACTATCATTTTGTGAAGGCACTGAACCATTATTATCTGGACAGGGGCATGGAAAACAGTCTTTTCATAAAAGATAACAGTACTGGTTTTGAGGATTATAAAAGTGAACTCTTAAAAGAGGATTTTATCACTCTTCTTGAATCCTCCGGTTTCTGCTGCAAAAAATGTTTCGGGGAGTTTGCGGACAGGTACAACAGGGAGATGAATGCCATTTTGATCTTCTCTGAAAAAGAGGTTTCCGCGAATACCTCAGTTGAGCTTCATAACCTGGCAATTATTACCGGCAAGGCTGGTAAAACATCAATGGGTCTGATATCTTTAAAAGAGAAGAATAATTCGCAGGGACTGTTTGATATGGGAGTGTCGGGTAATGTTTTACCCGGAGCGACAAAGCCCGGCAACAGGGAGGTTTCCGAACATCTGAGGGATATATGGGATATCGGGGCATTGCCCGCCATAAACGGGCAAAGCACTGTTGAAATGCTGCAGTCGGGTACCCTGAAAAACATTTTTGTCTTCGGCGAAGACCCGCTGGGATGTGCAACGGACAGAAAGATTGTGGAAAAATGGCTGGATAATGCAGATTTTATTATGGTGCAGGACTATTTTTTGAGCGATACAGCGGCTATGGCAGACCTGGTAATGCCTGCCTCTTTGCCTTATGAGACTGGCGGTACATACACCAATACAGGAAAAATTATCCAGCAGTTTGAGAAAAATTCTGAGCCGGCTGTTGAGTTTGCGGGATACAGCCAGCTCCTTGAACTGCTAAGATCTTTCGGCAAAGAGAAAAGCAGCAGTCCCGAAGATATCAGAACGGAGATATTTTCCATTCTTTCACTTTCGGTGGAAAGGAAGGGTTATGACCTCCGTATTACTGCTGAAGATAATTACCAGAGGTTATTCAGTCACGGGTGCGATTATCTTGTTAAGCGTTTTGATGAAGAGTTTGCAGCATCCCTGGGGAAAATTTGAAATTCTTGATATTGACACCTATTTTGATTAATATTGTGCCTGGTATTGCTATCTCATAAAAAGGTCAGCCATGAAACAATTTTCGTCTGTTGATGATATTCTTGACTTTGCAATCGGCCTTGAGCAGGATGCAGTCGATTTTTACAAAGAGCTTGCTAAAAATGCCCTTACCCCTGATATGAAAAAGGTGTTTGAGCAGTTTGCCCGGGAGGAGATCGGCCATAAGGCCCGGCTTACAGAGGTGAGGGAACATGGTTTATATGAGACGGAAAATCATAAGATTGCCGATCTGCAGATTGCCGATTACCTGGTGAGCATAAAGCCATCGCCCGGCATGAGTTACAGGGATGCCCTTGTCCTGGCAATGAAAAGGGAGAAAGCCGCCTTCAAACTCTATACAGATTTATCCGAAAGGGCACCAAACCAGGATATGAGGTCGTTATTCCTTTCACTGGCTGTTGAAGAATCCAAACATAAACTGAGATTTGAGCTGGAATATGATGAGTATATTCTGAGAGAAAACTGAGAAACAACAAAAATAATATTCCTCTTTTCCATTACTTTTTTAATTTTGTTGCGTTTTATCCTGTCAACCCGTCTGCAATAATTTTATTTTATGTATCTAAGGTCCATTATACTTTTAAGTCTGTTTACTGCTTCTTCAGTATTTGTTTTTTCACAGGACGGACCCGTTGAGGTTGTAAGGTCGGAAAACAAGATTGTCATAGGCAAAGAAGTATACTACATTCATACTGTGAAGCCGGGACAAACACTATATTCCATCAGCAGGGTGTACAATGTGCCACAGAAAGAGATACTCCTGGAGAATCCCGGTGTATATACCGGACTGCAACAGGGGCAGGCGCTTAAGATACCTTTCAGGCAGAAAGCCCGGGAAGAGGAGGTGATACCCGGTATTCCGGAAGGGGACTATATCTTTCATACTGTTGAACAGGGACAGACACTTTTTTTTCTGTCACAAACCTATAATGTGGAAATAGATGATATTATAAAACTTAACCCGGGAGTTGAAGATGGTTTGCAGATAAACCAGGTTGTCAGGATACCGGCAAAAAGGGTTTATATTCCCCGTGAAGGTTTCCCGGCAGAGGAAGATAAATATATCCATCATAAAGTTGAAAGGGGGGAGACCCTGTATTCTCTTTCCCGTGAATATGACGTTCCGGTAAGGGATATAAGGAGGGCTAATGATAAGCTTGTTTGGGGACTCAAATATGGTGAGTATATAAGGATCCCGAAAGAGACTGATGAAGATCCGGATGAAGTGGAAATACCTGAAACAGAGTTTGAAGATATTGCTGAAGAAACCTGGCAGCCTGATATTTATGATCCTGTGGCTGTTGCTGATGCTGAATGTATCGGATTTAATTACCGGGATTATGACCGGCCATTCAATGTAGCATTGCTGCTGCCGCTTTTTATAGACAGGAACTACCCTGTTGAACTGCCTGATACAGTAGATGTTGAAGAAGCGGAAGAGTTATACCCCGGTTATGTCAGGTCTGTTGATGAATTATATCACGAAACCGTACCTTTTCTTGAATTCTACCAGGGTGCAATGATGGCTGTCGATTCACTTGTCAGGACCGGCCTTGCCGTGAATCTTACCGTTTATGACACCGAAAGGGATCCGGAAAAGGTAATGGATATAATCAGAGAACCCGAATTTCGCAACAGTGACCTGATAATTGGTCCTGTATATCCCGAGAATATGAAGATAGTGGCGGACTGGGCCAGTGACACCAGGGTGAACACAGTGTCTCCGCTGACTTCAAGGAGTGAATTCCTTGACGGCAACCCGTATATCTTCCAGGTAACACCCTCATATGCGGTTGAACTCGAACAGGCCTCGGCTTTTATTTCCAACTTTCCCTCGTCCAACTTTGTTCTTTTGCATAAGGATGATCCTTTTGAAAGTGACCTGGTTGAGCATTTCAAAAATAATATATTCAGGCATTTCTCCTACAGCTCCGATTTTGACAATCTGGTTTTCAAAGATGTGGTCTATAATGATGCCGGCATAAAAATTGAACAGTCGCTGGTTCCGGGAGAGAAGAATATAATCATAGTACCATCGGCCGACCAGGCTTTTGTGTCTGATGTGCTTATGAGGCTGAATATCCTGTCGCGCACCTACGATATAACAATATTCGGATTGAATGACTGGCAAAGGTTCCGGAACCTTGAAGTGGAATACCTTCATAATATGGAGTTACATTATGCAGCACCGTTTTTTATCGATTATGAAGATGATAATGTAAAGAATTTTCTGAGCCGTTACAGAGAGAAATATTATACCGAACCTTCCCATTACGGATTCCAGGGTTATGACATTATGTTCTATTTTCTCATGGCAATGAAAAGTTACGGTCCTGATTTCCGCGATTGCCTTCCGGTTATGCAAACCGAGCTTCTCCAGGCCGATTTTCTTTTCCGGAAGTCCGGATTGGAGAGCGGACTGGAGAACAATGGTGTATCTATTGTTAAGTACGGAAAGGATATGAATATCAAAAGGCTCGGATTGAACGGCCGCACTCCCTAGCTTCGGTACTTATTTCTGATAACTGATATATTGATATGTCATCATATTTAACGGGAAGCCAGTACATCTGGTATTAATCACCGGCCGGTTATTGCAATGTATGTGTACGAAATTGCAATATTGTGTACGTAAACGCACACCCGGATTGTAATTGATTATTAAAATCATTGGTTTTAGTAAAAATGTTATCTTTGATCAGGGATAATAATATATCTGGATTTTTATAACAAATCCGGCCTTTCTTGCGTAAACATATTTTATAAAGGATATTGAATTATGAAGCCGTACCTGTGGACTTTCATTTTGTGGCTATTCCTTGTTTCCGGAGCATATTCCCAGCCATCCTTCAGATCATATGAAACAAGATCTTCCGGTTTTTCCTTGAATCTGCACTGGATGCAGTTTGGCGATAAGTACTTTTCCCCTTTAAGGTACAATGGTCCCGGTGGAGAGATTAATATTCTTTCGGTAAGAAATTACGGGGATATACGCCGGCACCTTCGCCTGGGTGCGAAAACAGATTATATGTGGAACAGTCTTGATTTCAATGCTGTTTATATACAACCAGTGCTTGGCGGGGGACTTTCATGGGTTGTAAATGACCTGTCAACAAAAAATGCCTTTTCATACATCGGTGCCAATCTTTCAGGCACCTCAAGGTTTTACAGGTTTCTGAATGAAGATCCCGATCATATATACTGGGCTACATCTTATACACTTGATCTCTATTATCTTTTTGATATTGAATTTAATAAAGACAGAAAAGCAGTTATTGAGCTGACCATGCCGGTTGCGGGGATAGTTTCCCGTCCGGCCCCTGAGAGTCACTACACTTTTCAACTTCCTGGTTTTGGCGAGTATGTAAAAAGGTTGCATGAAAACATTGGGTTTGCCACATTTAACAATATGCAGGCTGCTAATTTAAGATTGATAACGGACCTGTCGCGGACAAGGAGGTATTCTGTCAGTATGGGTTATGAGATGGATTTTGCCCGTTTCTCTGATCCCCGGCCGGTGATCTTCTTGTCAAACAGTTTGCTGGTAAGGTTTTATTTTGATGTTTTAGTCTGGTAGCACTATATGTTCGTTAAAAAATTTTCACCGCTGTGCATTATCAAATAATATATGGAAAGATGCAAATCAACAGTGTAAAATATTTTTCATCTATTCTGATCATCCTGTCTTTACTGCTGAATTCATGTTTGCCGGATGATGATTATAAAACCGCAATTAATTTTGAGCCGGTGGATACCGGCGACGGATGGGAAATTTCCACGCCTGCAGAACATGGTTTCAATAAAGACCGGTTACAGGATATTTATGAGATGATGTTTGCAAGGGACACTTTTCTTACATCCCGTTCACTGCTTATTGTACGAAACGGTAAACTTGTCTCAGAATCCTATTTCAGAGACAGGGAAGATATTAACCGGAAAGATAATATACAGGGCATTACAAAAAGCATTACCTCCCTGTTGGTTGGCACTGCATGGGATCGGGATCTTATCAGTCTGGATCATCGATTATACCGTTATATCCCGGGGTATTTTGATGCTGATATGAATAAACGTGATATCAATGTTGAGCATATGCTTACCATGACCATAGGGCTGGACTGGGATGATGAGGAACATACGGTAAACCTGTTTAATATTAACAGGTTTCCCAGCTCCATGCGGGTAGTTCTTACGAAACCTTTTCTTGAACCGGCGGGGACAGGTTTTTTCTATAATCATGGGGTACCTCAACTTGCCATGGGAATAGTCAGACATGCCTTTGAATACGAAACCACCGATTCTGTTGTTCACAAGCTATTTGACCCCCTTGGTATTGATGATTTTGTATGGGAGCAGCATACTGACGGACTGCATATCGGAGGACTGGGTTTGCATATGAGGCCCCGCGATCTTGCACTCATTGGCCGGTTTTGCCTGCAGAAAGGCTGGTGGGACGGGAAACAGGTTGTATCATCCGAGTGGCTGAACATTTCCACAAGTGAGCATATTAAACCTGAGATAACCCGAAGTTCCCTTGGCTATGGCTATTACTGGTGGACTCATGCCAGGAACAAAGCATATTTGGGAATGGGTGAAGGAGGGCAGTATCTGTATATTGTTCCGGGCAGGAATCTTGTTATAGTCCATACCGCCAATCCCCATGTAGGATCAGGATATGATGGAATCACCACTGAAGATTTTCTTGTAGTGGCAGACATGATACTTGAAGCAATAGAGTAAAACTGTTTACACTTCTATTCATATTTGAGTGAATCCACAGGATTGGCAGCTGCTGCTTTTCTGACCTGGTAACTTACCGTTAGCAATGCTATCACGAAGGCAATAAGGGTGCTTATAACAAATGTAGTTATTCCCGGCTGGATACGGTAAGAAAAATTTTCAAGCCATCTGTTCATTATATACCATGCAACCGGCCATGCAAAAAGAGTGGAAAAGGCAATTAACAGTGTCACCTCTTTTACCAGCAGGAGACAGATTGACTGCATGCTTGCACCCATTGCCTTTCTGATACCTATTTCCTTTGTTCGTTTTTCGGTGGTAAACGAGGCCATTCCAAGCAGTCCCATGCAGGCTATTATGATAGCAAGAACGGAAAAGATGGTGAAAATGCGACCCGTCCGCATTTCATTGCTGTAAAGCTCCAGCAGGTCATCTTCAAGAAAAGAGTATATATACGGTGCCTCGCCGGTAAAATCATTCCATGTTTGTTCTATTGATGATATGACATCGGGAATATTCTCATTATCTATGCGTATTGCCATTAGCCAGCCAGGATCAACAAGTTTTCTTATGGTCATTGGCCTGATGTTCCTGTGCAAAGACTCAAAATTAACGTCCTTAATAACCCCTATCACCGGGGCGATGATGGATATGTGAGGGAAAACAATGCTTTCATTTACGGGATCCTGCAGACCCATTACCCTGACCAGTGTTTCATTAATCACGACGGCGTCTTCATCAGTACCATATTCCTGTGAGAAAAACCTGCCTTCGGCAAGTTCAATATTCATTGTTTCCAGGTAATGCTCATCTGTCTGAATAAGAATTGTCTGTACCAGTTCTTCCGAGGGTGCACCGTATCTGTGAAATGACGTTCCTCCAAAATCATAACCTGGTAACGAGCTGCAGAAACTGGCATTTTTAATTTCCTCATTTTTCATCAGCTCTTCCCTGAAGGCTTTCTGCCGGTCGCCCAGTATATGAGTGCGCTTTAGCACAAGAACACCTTCCCTTTCATAGCCATGATCGCGCGACTGCCAGTATTCCAGCTGATCTGATACCAGGAGTGTCCCGGTTATCAGGGATATTGTTATGGTAAACTGAATGACGACCAGAATCTTTCTGAACCTGTTGCTTTTTCCACCGGCTTTGACCTCTCCCTTTAAAACCCTTACAGGTTGAAAGGAAGAGAGGTAAAAGGCAGGATAGCTGCCTGCCAGTATTCCAACAAGCAAACCGAAAACAACAAGGGACGGCAATATATACCAGCTGGAAAGATAACCTATTTCCAGCTCTTTAGAGGTAAGGAAGTTGAAATAGGGCAGTACCAGCTCAATAATTGCCACTGTAAATACAATGGCAAGCAGGCTTATAAGGATGGATTCAGTAAAGAACTGCTGTATAAGCTGTATCCTGGTGCTTCCCACTACCTTTCTGATACCTACCTCTTTAGCCCTGTTGGCATAACGCGCCGTGGCCATATTCATAAAGTTGATGCATGCTATAAGCAGAATAAAAAAGGCAATTATAGAAAAGAAGTATATGTAACTTA
>JAWODJ010000126.1:0-18719 GCA_046483315.1 Bacteroidales bacterium
CCAAGAGAGTTCATTGATCATTATTAATTCACGATTCATACATTGCTATTTCCTTACTATCAAGCTCTTTACATCAACTATTAATCACTCTAAACTCAAGCTGACAATTGCCTCTGAATCCGGCTGAAGTGTATTTCACCTCCTATACCAACACTATCATTCATATCGTAGTGCCTCCACCGGATTTCTTCGTGCTGCCCGCCAGCTTTGCCAGCTTACAGTCAGAAGGGCTATTCCGAGTGCTATCACCCCGGCAAGGGCAAAGATCCACCACCTTAACTCCGTCTGGTAGGCAAAATTCTGAAGCCAGCGGTTCATGGCATACCATGCAATTGGAGTGGCAACTATAAATGCAATGACCACCCATTTAACAAAGTCGAAATTCAGCATGGCCATCACCTCCCATATCTTTGCACCGTTCACCTTTCGGATGCCGATCTCTTTGGTTTTCCTTTTCATAATTATGGAGGTGAGGTTTACAAGCCCCATAAGTGACAGCAAGATACTGACAAGCGTAAAACCCCCGATCAGCGAACTGGTACGCTGATCTTCGGCATACATCAGGGCAACCCTGTTATCAAGAAACTGAATGTCGGCGGGTGTATTTCCGAAAACGTCATCCCATACTTTTTGAACCGCCATGATAGCAGCACCCGGATCTGAGGTCCGGTATTTAATGTTCATATAACCCCGCGGTTCAAAAGTCAGATAAAACGCAACCGGTTCGGCCGGATTATGGAGCGAATTGAGAGAGACATCTTTCAGCACTCCAACAACGGTTGTCTGGTCTATCTGCATGCCGGTAACATCACCTGTTAGTCCGCAAAAATCAACAAATGCCTCGTTTACAATGAATGAGTTAAACTCACCATCATTGAAAGAGGGGTCAAAATTACGGCCGTAAAGAAGATCCATTCCCATTAAAGGTATATAATCATAACCGACACCCATAACGTTCACGATCCGGGTTGCCATCTCTCCCTCTTCGTTAACAGGAAAATGAGCGGTTCCCAGGACTTCGCCGGGCACGTTTGTTGAAAAAGATACAGACTCTATCTCGGGATTTCTGAGCAGTTCCTCCCTGAAAGCGCTGACATGATGAATTTCATTGGAGGGGTCTGACAGCTTTACCAGCAATACATTTTCCCTGTCAAACCCCATGTCATTGTCAACCAGATAATGCATCTGCCTTGACATTATGATGGCAGATAGGATCAGCACGATTGTCAGCGAATATTGCAAAATTGTAGACAACCGGCCGAAACTGATGCTTCCTTTGCCGGTCAGGTATTGCCATGGCCGGATCATATCAAGCCCGCTTTTACCCGCCTGGTTAAGATATGGTATCAACGAGGTTAACAGTCCGGTTGCTGTAAGTATCACAAGAGAAAGCAATATAATTTCCCCGTAAGGGTAATCGGCACCATCCAGTCCGGTCAGCGGAGTCATAAAGGTCAGGGTACTGCGGAAAAGCAGGAAAGCTATCGCGAGGGCCAGCAGAATATAGGCCAGTGAACCTGTGAGGGACTGAAGATAAAGGTCTTTTTTCCCCGCGCCGATAATTTTCCTTATCCCCACACTTTTTGATCGGGTAATGTTACGCGCAATCAGCAGATTGGAGTAGTTTATGCCGGCAATTAACAAAACAAAAAGGGCTGTGAGTAACAGGAAACGGCGGTATATCCTGTTGCCTTTCGGGTAATCATAATTCATGTGAGGAGAATAATGAAGGTCACTCAATGGTATTGCCAACGGGTTGAAGGTCGCGTTGATAGCCTCTCCGAAAGGTGACATGTACTTGTCATAAAAGGGTTCAAAATTATCGGTTATATCCTCTATGCCTGCGCCCGGAACGAGCAGTATAAAGTGATAGGCAGAAGGCATCCAGTACCCCTCCGACACCCTGACTGCCGGTTCATCCTCCGGATAGAAGTCCGGGTTCGGATGCGAGAAAAGCACGTTCAGCTTGTGGTGTGAATTTTTCGGTGAATCTTTTATCACCCCGGTTACTGTCAGCAGATCGTCTCCACTCTTGAGGGTGCTGCCGATTGGATTCTCAGTCCCGAATATCTGTCGGCTCAGGCTCTGGTTGATCACCACCTCGCGGGGACCGGTAAGTGCACTGTTTATGTCGCCGTGCACAAAATCAATGGTAAACAGGTTAAAAACTGAAGGATCAACAAAATAGGCCTCCTCTATGCTGAATTTCGCTTCTTCCCTTTCGAGAATCATTGTACTCCGAATGGGCACCAGACGGGCGAATTCTTCAACTACGGGAAAATGTTCCTTCAGTCCCCGACCCATAAACGGCCCCAGTACCGCATGCCTGGCCTCTGAACCTGCAGTAAGAATCTCACCACTGATGCGATAAATCCTGCCGGCCTTCTCATGGTGAGAATCATAACCTGCCTCGAATGATCCCCGGGAATAGATAAAAAAGACTGTAGTAAAGGCAATTGCCAGTCCTGCAACACTGATCAGGGATGAGCTCTCCCAATAAAACAGATCTTTCAGGGCGATTTTGACTGCTGTCAGATACATATATCTTAGTTTAGTTATAGCCGCTAAAAGCGATTAGCTGAAATTACCACCTTTATATAATGCCCCGTCTGGCACCCCGTGTTGCCGCAGTATCCCTTAAATTAAATGTTACCGTCTCTTAATAAAGCCCCTCTTCGTTCCTCTGGTTGCAGTGGCACCCTTGATATTTCCTCCACCCCATACGAGTCCGGCTTTTCTTGTTCTTAAAGAGGCCCTTCCCGGATCAAGACCCTTTGGTCCTGATTTGGGCTTTTTCTCTCCAGTGTCCTTATCCCCATCTTCCTTTTCCGGATTGTCTTCTTCGAATTCTTTCTCACCATGAGATATATTCGCAGCCCCCTGGGCCTGGTCCTGTGAATTCTTGTCTTTATAGTATTTGAGGAGGCTTTTGATCTTTTGATTTTGAAGATATTTATAGATCAGGGAAAAAGTTATGCATATTGCTGTCAGCAATAACCCTGATAACAGCATCTGCCGGTTAAAGGAAAACTCAACAAATATCCCTACTATCCTCAAAATCAATAGAATTCCTCCTGCTACACCTGATATATAAATTATTTGTTTCATAATATATTAGTTTCATAATTATTCATACCTAAATGCTTCTACAGGATTTCTCCGGGCCGCCTTCCAGGTCTGCCAGCTTACTGTTGGCAATGCAATTACAAGGGCAATTACCCCGGCAAGGGGAAAGATGTTAAGGAATGAGAAGAGACCATTTTTTCTCATGCCATGAACAGATTGTCTCAGATTATAACCTAACATATATGAATTTTAAGAATATCTTGCCATTATGATGCCAATATTATCAATGGTCTGATTAGATAGAACTTACCAAGATAATCCTGATATAAAGTGTCAAAAATCAAGACACTTGAGTGACAAAATTTTTGACATACCCGATCCGGTTCCCGGTGATACGAAATCCTGACCGGAATGCGTTTTCAGCAGTTTGGCCCGGCCTACCTGTTCGGCTCAAGATTCATGACGCATGGTACTATTTTCTTCTCAATCCCAACATACGTGCCGGGAGAAAGAGCAAAGCACGAACCAGTGCAAAGAGACCCTCGACTGTAATGCCAATGAGTCGCAAGGGCAATGATACAAGCCAGACAAGGGGAAAAAGGATTATTGCCAGCAGTGCTACTGGCCAGCAAAGGACGAAAAGAATACACCAGCCGATAAAAAGGATCAGAGATTTCATTTAATCTTATTATTATTAAATCTGTTAAACCATTTTTTTGATGTCTTACGGGAATTTGAATTAGGTTCACCTTTACCATATTTAGAAAAGGCGAAACAAAATAACTGAGTCCGTTTCGAATTTTGGAAATTATTTACCTCTAATTTCCCAGCAATTCATGTGCGGGCATTACCTCAATTTCTAACCCATCTACTTTAATTTTATCCTTTTCAGTCAATGTTATAATATAACCTCTTTTAAGGTTAAAAAAAAGCATAGCTTCCTTCAGGCCATTTATTTCCCGGTCGATATTGTCAGGGGTAAGCAAATAACTTACCTGTATTAATTTTTTTACCTTACCGTTTTCCATAACCACAAAATCACATTCAGATGAGCTTTTATTGTCGAAATAGTAAAGCTCTTTATGTTCTCGCCTCAGATGCAGGAAAACAAGGTTTTCAAGTCTGTGTCCATGATCTTCTGTACTCTTCAATGATGTGGAGTCAACCATTCCTAAATCGATGGAATAAATTTTACGGGGATTAATAAGTTGGGCCTTTACTGAATGGCTGTACATTGGAAGGAATGAAAACAGATAACTTAGCTCAAGATGGGAAAACCATGTTAAAATTGTACTCGTCGCTCCGATGGACAGAGGTTGTTTTAACTTAGTCGCAGTGACCCTGGTTCCAGTATTTGACACCAAATAGGATGCAAGTTTTTGAAGGCTCTTTATGTCTTTTATTCCATATCTGGCCACAATATCCCTTATAAGTATATCATCAAACAATGTTGAAAGCTGAAGTTTATCATCCGATTTAAGAAATTCTGGAAATCCTCCTGATTGCATATATTGACGAATACTTTCAGATGAAGAAGTAAATGATTTGAACTTTAAAAACTCTTTAAATGAGAAAGGAAACAGTTCCTGTGATATATGCCTGCCGGTTAGCTTTGAACCAAGCTCCCTGCTCAGCAAAGAAGCATTGGAACCAGTCACAATTACTTTATATCCTTCATCCAGTTTCTGACGCACATATAGCTCCCATTTATCGACCAATTGAATTTCATCAAATAAAAGTGTTGTAGCTTTTGTATTGCTTATAATGCGATCTAACCTGGCAAAATCAGGCAAAGAGAAGCCATATAGTAACGGAGATTCAAAATTCAGATAAAGAGTCCTGCCCTCAGGATTTTGTTGCATGAACTGAAGCAACAATGTACTCTTTCCACACCTTCTTATCCCTGTTATAATCAAGGCATGAGAAGATAAATTGCGGGTATTGATCTTAATCTCACGGGGGAGGCCACTAGTCAGTCCATTGAGGCGTTGTCTCTGTTGATCAATAACGCCTGAAATTTCGCTTTCAAGTATCATGACGATATACAATATTTGTAGTTTACAAAACTACAAATATATTTGATGATATCAAACACTTTTATTGTTTACAAAAATACAAATATGCTATTCATGCTATTCATATCTCAGCGACTCAACAGGGTTTCGCCGGGCCGCCTTCCAGGTCTGCCAGAAAGTGATAACCATCTGCATAATGATCACAATTAGAATTGCCTGCATAAACAGCCACCAGTTTAGGGGAGCCTTTACAGCATAATCCTGCAACCATCTGTCCAGCATATAATAGCTAACCGGGATGGCAATTACCGATGATATGGCAATCCACCTAAGAGTACCTGAATACAGAATTGCAAGCATTTTGGTTGTTGAACCCCCAAGAACCTTGCGTATACCCATCTCTTTGGTGCGCCTCGATATACTTTGTGACACCAGCATAAAAATGCCCATCATCACGATGACAACAGCGATGATTGCACCCATACGAATTAGCTTTCCGAGTCTCTCCTCCCCTGCATAAAAACTCCTGTAGATATCACCTGTATTTCTGGTAGTAATTATATAACCTTCATCAAACGATTTCAAGGTCTGTTCAATCTTTTCCATAGCCGATGCATAGTCGGCGTGAGATGCTATTCGGACTACTATATTGTTGATGTTACCGGAATATGCAGTAAACACCAGTGGCTGAATTGTATTTGCAGCTGATGAGTAATGAAAATCCCTTACCACACCGATAACTTCCAGGGGATCCTGAAACATCACCACCCTTCTTCCGTTTGCCGAGGTCAGTCCGAGCATCCTCTCAGCCGCCTCGTTCAATATTACGGATTGCCTGTCGGTCGTTAGTTCAGGATCGAAAAAGCGGCCTTCCTTCAGTTCCAGCTCCAGTAACCGGCACAAACCTGGCTGCACACGATATTCATTAATACCAAGAATGTTATCGGACTGGCTTTCAAGTAGTCTGATTCCCTGTCCACTGCATCCGCCCCCGATTGTATGGCCCGAGGCTGCAACGCCAGCCACCTCGGGAATATTGAGCAGCTGGTCATGTATCTCAGGATACTGCCTCTTCATGTTGTCATTTAAATTGTAAATATTGACAAGTCCCTCCGGGTTAAATCCCGGCGGCAGGTTTTTCATGTACTGGATCTGATTGTTTATCCCGAAAAGGTAAGTCAGCAACACCAGGGTAATTATCAACTGTATCCCTCCGGCCAGGTTCATAACCACTTTTTTACGGCCTGTCTTTACATCCTGCTGCTTTATAATGGCAGCCGGTTTTAACCTGCTAAGGTAAAAAGCCGGATAACTGCCTGAAAGAAGAACTGTCAGGATGAATATCCCTGCGAGCGCACCAATAAGTGCCGGTGAACGGAATATATCTTCGGGGAAACTGCGCCTCATGAGATCGCCGAACTGGGGCAACAAAAGGGTGGCCAGTACAAGGCCGGCAGCAAATGATACCGACACTATAAATGTTGTCTCGGAAAAAAACTGTATTATGATATCCCTTTTCCCGGCACCGTTCACCTTCCTGACCCCTATCTCCTTTGCACGCTGCTCACCTTCGATTACAAACAGGTTGACAAAATTTGTAAGCGCCAGGAACATCACAAGAACCGCAATCGCTCCCACAAGAACAACGGTATTTATACTGCCCTGCGGACCCAGGTCATAGGATGCGTTGGAAAATAGATGCAACCTGGTGAGTGGTTCAATTTCAGATGAGAATTCAGAACCATGAAACATACTGAACCTCTTCGTAAGCATTTCAGTATTTGCTTCGCATATAGCATCACCAACTGTTTTGGGATCAGCGTATGAATCAAAAAGGTAATATGTAAAAAACTCAAGCCCGCCAAGCTGGTGCATAAAATGCAGGGCATTCATGGGCAAAATCAGGTCAAAGGAAAAATGTGTGTTCTCAGGTACATCATCCGTAACAGCTGATACCGTATAGCTTTTATTTTCAATCTCCAGTATCTGTCCCACTGCAGGATTGTCGCCAAAGATCTTGTAAGCCAGGCTCCGGGTTAAAACCACAGAGCCCGGGTCATCTAAGGCATAATCAGCAGAACCCTCAGTCACATTGAAATCAAAAACAGTAAAAAAGGTCGTATCGACGTATAAAAGAGTGTTGTGGGCATACCTTACGTTGTCATATATAATCTCGGTACTCCAACCCCTGTAGATCTGAACGGCTGTTTCGATGCCCGGAACATTTTGCGGTATTGCATTGAAAGCCTGCCGTAAATTTATCGGCTGAACCTCCTCATTGCCACCATCCTTCCATATCGTATGGAGACGATTTATCCTTCCCGCATTTGAAAAATGCCGGTCATAACTCCATTCATGCAAAATAAAAACCACCAAAAGGATTGTTGTGGCCAGGCCGATAGATAACCCGAGAACATTGGTTACCAGGGCAGCTTTGTTTTTTCCGGCCAGCTGATAAAGATTCTTGATTTTTCGTATCATGGCACCTATATTTAATATTCATTCATCCCTAAGCGCCTCCACGGGGTTTCTCCGTGCCGCCCTCCAGGTCTGCCAGCCGGTGGCAGCAAAGGTCACGGTAACGATGGCTGCCGCCGAAACCAGAAGTATCCACGGGTAAAGCGGCAGCTTGTATGCCCCGGGGAAAGCATTGTGTACCATATATACCCCCGGCCATGCCACCACCAGTGAAATACCCAGCAAAACAAAGAACTCCCGGTTCAGCAGAAGAAAGATGGTACCATCCGGGCACCCGTTTATCTTCCTTATCCCTATCTCCTTGGTCCTCCGAACAACACTGAACGATACCAGTCCCAGTAACCCCGTAACCGCCAGCAAGATGCTGAACCCGGTAAAAAGCAGGATCGCTTTTTTCACAGTCTGATAGCTCCTGTAAGCATTTTCATTCATGAAAGCCGATTCGAGCTCCTCAATCTCAAAAGGATCATCAGGGAATTCCCTGCTGAATTCGGAAGTCAGGAAGCTTACCGCCTCATCCCTGTAACCCGGCTGGTAGCGGAACGCGTAGACCCGGCTGCCGGTCATCCCGTCCGGTGCAAGAGTGAGAACCACCGGGTCGAGCGGGTTATGGATATCCATAACATGATAGTCTGCAACCACACCGACCACCATATACCTGTTGCTGTCAAGACGCATGCCTATCGGGTTGTCCCACCCGAAATAACGGACAGCCGTTTCATTCACCAGGCAGGCATGGCTGACATCAGAGGGGTGATCCCTTGATAGATCGCGCCCCCTGACCAGCTTTATCCCCAGGTTACCGACAAAATCATATGATACCCGGTTGGGCCTGTACCTGACCCTCTCACCGGGCTCGCCCCCCTCCCGGTTTATCATCCCGCCGCCAAAGTTCACAAAGGGCAGGTTTTCCGACATTGAAGCATTGAGAATGGCCGGACTTTGAAGCAGCCGGTTCCGAAACTCCTCAAAATGCCTTCCCTCTGCCGATGAGGTAAGCTGCACATAGATCATGTTCTCCCTGTTAAAGCCTATATCTTTGGTAGTCAGGTGATTTACTTGTATCAGGAAAAACAGGCTGAGGCATATCAGGAACACCGAAATTGAAAACTGCAGCAGCACCAGGGCCTTGCGCAGCCTGATCCGGTCGCTGCCGGACCTGAACTCTCCCTTGAAAAGGTTCACTATGCTGTTCGACGACATCAGGAATGCCGGGTAAGCGCCTGCCAGCAGTCCGATCCCGGCCGCCCCCGCAGCAAATAACGCCACAACTCTCCAGTTTCCGTAAAAATCCGGCTCGATCGCAGTACCCATTATACTGTTAAAGAAAGGCAGCAGCACTGTGGCAAGGTAGATGGAAATTGCAAGTGCAATTACCGACAGAACCATGGTTTCGCCAAGGAACTGCATTATCAGTCCGCGTCTTTTGCATCCGTTTATCTTTTTTATCGCAATCTCCATGCCCCTGACAGACGAGCCCGCAATTGAAAGGTTCACGTAGTTGAACACCGACATAGAAAGGATAAACATCCCTATCAGCCCGAATATCCAGATTATGTTATAGTAGTCGGGTACGCTGTCAAACCGCATATCTGCAAGAGCTCCGAGCCGCAGTGTCTCCATCTCCATACCCTCACGCCCGGCAAAAAGGTTCTCTATCGCTGTTGCCGCTGCTGCCGGTTCAGCGCTCCGCCCCATAAGTGTGAATGTAAGAAAGGAGGCCGGCTCAATGCTATCAGGGCTGATCCCTTCGGTCCTCTCCAGTGTCGGCATCGATATGATATATTCCGGTCTGATGCTCGAGTTGACAGGCAGGTCGGCATAAACACCGGCTACCACCAGGTCATGTTTCCCGTCGAGCGTAACAACCCTGCCCTCAGCCCCGGCACCTTCAAACAGCCTTCCGGCCAGGTTTTCTGAAATGACCATGGTAAAAGGGTGTCCGAAATCCTCAGGCTGCCGGCCGTCAGCAAAGCGGCAGGTAAAGACGTCAAAGTAATTGTCATCAGCATAGATTCCTTCCTCTATCCTGTATTGCCTTTCGGCGGAAACCGACAGGAACCTGTCCCCCGCCCGGTAGACTGATGTCACCTTCTCAAAACCGGGGTACTCCTCCAAAAGGGAGGCGGTGACTGCAGGGGTGAACGGGGTAATACTGCCGGTGGCGGAATTCACGGCCGACAGTGCAACATTGCGCTGCACCAGGTATATCCTGTCATAGTTCAGGTTGTGCTTATCCCAGCTCAACTCGTACCTGATAAAAAGGCTTACGAGGATAACCGCAACAAAACCAACCACCAGTCCCAGCAGGCACACTCCTGAAGTAAACCGGTTCTTCAGCAGGTTACGTATCGATATTCTGAAAATAATATTGTTCATCATAGAAGCACCTTGTCAACTTCCTTTTTAAGATTCTCTGTAACGATGCTACCGTCGAACAGGTTCACTATCCTGTGAGCAAACTCCGAATCATGGAGCGAGTGGGTAACCATTATGATGGTCGTACCCTCCCTGTTCAGTTCGGTCAGCAGGTTCATCACTTCCAGCCCGTTCTTTGAATCAAGGTTTCCGGTAGGCTCATCGGCAAGGATAAGTTTAGGGTTGGCAACCACGGCCCTTGCAATGGCTACCCTCTGCTGCTGTCCGCCGCTGAGCTGCTGGGGATAATGGTTGCGCCTGTGGCTTATCTTCATGCGCTCCAGCACGCTGTTCACCATATCTTTCCTTTTCTGACCCTTGATCTTCAGGTATACAAGCGGCAGCTCAACATTATCCTGCACGTTAATCTCATCTATCAGGTTAAAGCTCTGGAAAACAAAGCCGATATTGCCTTTCCTGATGTCAGTGCGCCGGCTTTCACTCAGCCGGCCCACCTCTGTGCCGTCAAAATAATACTCCCCTGCAGTTGGGTTGTCGAGCATGCCCAGGATATTCAGAAGCGTTGATTTACCGCAGCCAGATGGGCCCATAACGGCAACGAACTCACCATTTTTCACCTCCAGGCTGACCTGGTTCAGCGCGAGGGTCTCAACCTCATCGGTGCGGAAGATCTTGTCAAGGTTTACAGTCTTAATCATCTTTTAGGTTTTTATGATTTAATGTTGTTGCTAATTTTTAAAATTTGGTTTAAGTCCTGCTATTTGTAACTGCATAATATATTACCAATAACATGCCACAACACGCTACCTTCAGAAAACAAGCCTGTTACCAATCCAAAACAGTTTTGCTTGTAAAATTATTTTACACACTGGTGACAAATTTTTTAACACTTCTTTGCATTTGAACCGCTGTAAAGCTAATTTTGGAAAATGATGCGCACTGAATCGGATGATAAATGACCAGAGGTAACATACTGATCGTAGACGACAGCAGGAATGTGCTGGTTGCTCTTGAGATGCTGCTTTCGCAGGAATTCGAGAAGGTAAGCTCCCTCTCATCGCCCAACAGGCTGATCTCGGAGCTGCGGCAGAACCACTACAACCTGGTGCTGCTGGATATGAATTTCAAGTCGGGCGCCAATACAGGCAATGAGGGAATTTACTGGCTCCGGCGTATAAGGGAAGACCATCCGGATATTTCGATTGTTTTAATGACCGCTTACGGAGATGTGGAACTTGCCGTTAAAGCCCTGAAGGAGGGCGCCACCGATTTCCTTCTCAAGCCGTGGGACAACACCAGGCTCCTCACAACTGTCCGGTCCGCCATTGAACTTAATCTCTCCAAAAGGGAGATAAAAGACCTCAGGCAGAAAGAGAGGGAGCTGAAGACCAGCATGAACATGTATGACAAAGAGTTAATAGGCTCATCCGTTCCCATGACTACTGTGCTCAGGACGGTTGATAAAGTGGCTGCTACCGATACCAATGTACTGATAACCGGTGAGAACGGTACAGGCAAGGAGCTAATCGCACGCAGGCTGCACCGGCTGTCGGGCCGCAGCCGGGAGCTGATGGTTCCGGTTGATATAGGGGCGGTAACCGAAACACTGTTCGAAAGTGAGTTATTCGGCCACGTAAAAGGAGCCTTTACCGATGCACGTGAGAACCGGACCGGTAAGTTTGAACTGGCGGACAAGGGCACGCTGTTCCTTGACGAGATAGCGAACCTGCCACTCAGCCTCCAGCCAAAGCTGCTTGCTGCACTCCAGAACAGGGTGATCACCCCCGTAGGCTCCAACCAGGCCATACCCGTTGATATCCGGCTGGTATGTGCTACCAATCGCAACCCCGACGAGATGGTTGCACAGGGCCTTTTCAGGGAAGACCTTCTCTACAGGATCAATACCATCAGAATAGAGGTGCCCCCGCTCAGGGCAAGGAAGGGAGATATACCAGTACTTGCTGACTATTTTCTCAAAAAGTACTCTGAAAAGTACGGGAAAAAGTCCATCGAGATCACGGGCCGGGCAATAGAGCGGATGCTGCAGCACAGCTGGCCCGGGAATGTGAGGGAACTCGAACACACTATCGAGAAGGCGGTGATACTGAACGAAACGGGAAAGATATACCCCGAAGATATCATTTCGGTAACCCGTGCCGGCTATGCGCCGGAAATAGACGGCAGTCTCAACCTCGGGCAGATGGAGAAGAGGATGATTTTGTCAGCGCTGGGTAAATTCCCCGGCAACATCAAGGCAGCAGCCGGAGATCTGGGCATCACAAGGCAGACACTTTATAACAAGCTGCAAAAATATGGCATAAGATGACAAGGTCATATCATACCAATATCGTTGCCAGGATAACCGTGCTTGTAATCGCCGGTGTGGCAACAGGCTGGTCGGTTGCCGCAGGTGCGCCACCGGAAATGATCATTACAGCAGCCCTCATCCTGGTTGCAACGGCAGTAAACCTTGCCTGGTATATCAACAGCGTAAACAGAAAGATCAACTACTTTTTCGAGGCGGTTCGGAATGATGATCACGGACTGGTTTTTACGCAAGGTAAAGGTAACTCCCTGGTAAACAAACTGTCTGAAAACCTTGAAAGAATAAATGAACATATCAGGCAGATAAAGGTTGATAACCGCCGGCAGGAGCAGTATTTCGCTGCGCTGATAGAGCACATCAGCACCGGCATACTTTCATTCAACATCGAAGGCTTTGTCATCCATGCCAACAGCAGTCTGAAAAAATTACTGGGCATGAAACATTTCACCCATATCAGGCAACTTGAGAAAATAGACGGAAAGCTCGCTTCCGCCGTAAGGCATATAGGATATGATGATGAGAAGCTGATAACGATCAGCTCCAGGGAGGGGACGCTTACCCTTCTGGTCAGGTCCACCCTTTTCAAAAGCATGGAGCAACCCCTTACGCTGGTTTCTATGCAGGATATCCGGAAAGAGCTTGACGAGAAAGAGCTTGACTCGTGGCTGAAGCTGATAAGGGTGCTAACTCACGAGATAATGAACTCGATCGCCCCTGTAACATCCCTTTCAGAAAACCTTTGCAGCTACTATATAAGGGAAGGCAAAGCAATTCAGGCAGGGGAGGTGACCGATAAGATGGTGCAGAACACCATCAGGGGCCTGAAGGTGATAAATGAGCAGGGGAACGGACTGATACGGTTTGTAGAGACATACAGGAAACTGACCCGTCTGCCCGAGCCGGTAAGGTCGGCCGTCCGGATAAGCGAGCTGGTTGAAAATACGGTGATGCTTTACCGGCAGGAGCTGGAGGAAAAAATGGTGAGGGTATCTGTCCATGGCGCCAATAACAACATGGAGCTCCGCATAGATGAAAAGCTGATATCGCAGGTGCTGATAAACCTGGTGAAGAATGCGGCCGAGGCTCTTGAAGGACGTGAAGACGCCGGGATCCGAATAGAGTGCCTGGAGAACGATAACGGACAGGCAGAGGTGAAGGTCATTGACAACGGCCCGGGCATCCCCCCCGAACTTATTGACGAGATATTCATACCTTTCTTCACCACAAGAGAAAACGGCAGCGGTATCGGCCTGAGCCTGTCGCGCCAGATCATGAGGCTTCACAACGGCAGCCTGATAGTGAACTCAATTCCAAACAAAGAAACAACCTTCACAATGGAGTTCAATTAAAAAAACCACTTACCAGTATCGATAAGTGATTTTTTCTGTGGGCGATACTAGATTCGAACTAGTGACCCCCTGCTTGTAAGGCAGGTGCTCTGAACCAGCTGAGCTAATCGCCCCGGTTGCCAAATTGGCGCTGCAAATATAACAGACTTATTTATTTTTACAAAATATTGGTTACCGATAAACTCAAAAATTTTTATCTTGCCCCTGTAATCATAATCCCCTGATATATGAAGAAAAGTTGCTTTGCTGCAGCCACAATGACCCTGTTTTCATTAATCCTCATCCTGGTAATTTCATCAGGGCCGGCTGCTACCGGCCAGCAAAATCAGGATAAAAACCCCGGCATCCTTTTCGCAGGCTCCGTTCTTTCCTCATGTTTACCAGTTAACTACAAAACCACCATCCTGCTTGTTACAGGCGGGCACAGTTTTGATCATGAACCGTTTTTCGCCATGATTCATTCACTGGGCAATTTCGATATCGACACCCTGTCGCAGCCCCGGGCCAACCGTTCACTGCTATCCGACTCTGTTGACAGGTACGATGCCATTGTTTTCTATGATATGTGGCAGGATATCTCTTTCGAGGAAAAAGAGGCTTTTCTGAGGCTTACCGAAAAGGGTACCGGCCTTGTCTTCCTGCACCACTCACTAGTATCTTACCAGGACTGGGATGAGTTCGAGAGGATAAGGGGAGGAAAATATTACGAGAGAGGATATGATTATCCCCCTGATAAGCTTTCATGCTATAAACACGACATTGTCATGGAAGTGAGTGTTATTGATCCCTTGCATCCCGTTACAAAAGACATAGATGATTTTAAGATACTTGATGAGGGGTACAGCAATATCGGGGTTATGCCCGGCGTCGCCCCGCTTTTGACAACCTATCATCCCGATTGCTCTGATACAATCGGGTGGGCACACACATACAAAAACTCAAAAGTAGTATACATACTTCCGGGCCACGACAATCATGCCTGGTCCAACGAAAATTTCCGCAAAATACTTACCAATGCTATTAAATGGAGCGGGAGTCAATAGACAAATCCCTGAAGAATCAAAAGCCCCTGAAGAATCAGGTTAAAAGCAGTATCAGGATAAGAATAAGAATCAGGCCACCAACGCTAATGTAAATGCCTCTTGGACTGGTGACCACATCCTTGATATCCTTAAGTTCTTTTCTCAGCTCAAGCCTTTCTTCCTCTGTCAGCTCCGATTTATCCATATCACGTATCTCTTCAATACGCATTTCAATTTGACTGATCTCCTCTTCAGATAATTGATCTCCCCTGTTTTCAATAGCAGCGGGGTTATCTGAGTTCAATTCTGATTCTGATTTTGCATCAGCTGCAAATACCGTTGAGACACTCAACGAAAAAACCATCAGGAATACAAAAAACACAATCTTTTTCATAATTAAAAAGCTTAATTAGCAATGCAGTTAATAATAGTGAAACAGGCAAGTGTAATATTTTGTTTGATCCATATGAAGCCGGACAAATAACACTTTCATTACGCATTCGAAAGGAACAAAAACGATACCAGCCTCATTAATCATATCATTTTAAATCCCCAAACCAAACGCTCGCTGATCCTGTCCGAACTGACAGCACCACGCAACCTGGTCTGTAAACTACACAAAGACTGGTTGTTGGCAGTATAACCAATCATGAACTATATTGCCCATAATAATTTTCAGACTGCCTACAAACTAATTGTTTGCCCGGAAATGAATTGTGGAAAAAACTCACAAATGCCATAAGATTCTACAAAAACTGAATTATTAATTCCACAATTTAATCAGTTTTTTTAATCCATTATCCCAATAAAATCGAGCTGATCAAATGTATCCAGTTTTAAAACAAACCGTATCCTATCTTTAAATGGCCCACTTGTTGATCCAATGTTTTCAGAAACCACCAATGGAAAATAAATTTCGAAAAAGTCCCATATTCCTGCCTTTAATCCGGCTTCATAGAAGAATGGTGAATTGTGATCCATTTCCGGACCGTTTTCGTTCAACAGAAAGTTAGCAAATGGCCTGACCGGAATCCTTCCGGCCATACCAGGCAATGTGCTTGTAAATGACAAAGAAATAAGCCAGTTACTGTATCCGAGAATTTCGTTGACCGGTGATACCAGTCCACCTTCTGAAAAAGTCATCTGCCTGGAAAAGAAAGTATCCGGAAAGCGACTGAAACGATCAGGGTATGTTCCCCCGTAAAGGTATTTCTCCCGGCCACCCCTTCCGCCGGCAGAGAGAGCATGAAAGGGTGCCCCGGAATCATTCTTCAGCATACTGCCTGCAAACAACCTTACATCCATACCACTATTTTCTCCATAATAACTATATCTGTAATTCATCTCAACCGATGCTTTTTGAAAATACTCGTGAACCTCAAGGGAAGTCAGCAGACTGAAGGGATTTATCAAACCCCTCCTTTCCAGTCCATATCCAAACTGCATAAAAGAACTCATCTGTGCCTTCTCCGAAAGGGTAATCTCAAGAAGGTCTGATACGGCAATATAGCGGAAATAAACTCTCTGCCTGAGAGAATTAATTATGTTTCCGGATCTTAAATGAAGGTCCAGTCCGCCTTTTACTCTTTGATAGTTCTGATTTGCCGGGGCACCGAATTGCATTCCTTCCAGGGTGATTGTTGCCAGCCTGACAAGATTATCATAAGGTGCAATATTGAATAAAACCTGTCCGGATCCGGCAAGGCTGGAATTTTTTACTGAATAGAAAGGTGTAAACAAATACTCCATCGGTTTGGGTAACGGAAAACCGTTATGTAATGCCACCCCGGGCATAAAACCTTCTTCCCGTGTCCAGTTAACCAAAGGAATATATACAAGAGTTCGCTGCCCCGGATCGTCAATGTTAAACAGGAACCGAGGCCTGACAGGATCAAACCGGGGTAAGATACCTGATGTCCTGATAGTATTATTGAGCCTGTACAATTCGGGCATTACATGCCCGGGATCTATTTTTATTACTGAATAATTCCCCGGCGGAATGTCAACCCATTTCTGTCCGTGAAACCCTTCCACCCACTTCTTAAAAGTGACTGAATCGCCGGTCATCCCGGCAATAACCATTGGTGATGCCAGCTCAGCATTGTTTTCAACAAGAAGTTGCTGATCCCTGAGGCGTAATACTTTATAATCAAGCCGCTTTGTTGTACCAGTGAAATCATTAAAAAACCAGCTCAGGTCACTTCCTGTATGGATTTTAAAAAAATTGCGGAGATCACCGGACCGGGAGTGCCCGAATTTAAAGTTGCTGTACCAGGACTGAATTGCAGAGTCAAAAAGAGAATCTCCCAGACTAGCTCTCAGATAGTCGAAGCCCATTGTCGCTTTATAATGATTAACATGCAGGTCGTGTACCCTGTTGTAGCCCCTGACCGCCATGTTCAATGGCTGTTCAAGGTTCTGGCGGGCCTTAACAAGCCGGTGAATTTCATCTATCCGCTGTGCCGGTATGTCGTCTATATTTAAAAACTCAGCAAGCCCCCGATTATTAAAATATACCTCCCATAGCTTTCTTTCAGGATATCTTTCTTCCATGTAACGGGCTGTATAAGCACTGGCAATCCCTTCTAAAATAAAAGATTGGCGTTCACCAGGCCCGGGGGCAATATGAAACCAGCTCCGGACCATATTATGGGCAATTGATTCATTTAAGGACCAGGCATCATCTTCAAAACCAATTACTGAAATACCCGGATATCCTGCACCTGTTCCGGTGCCCAGTACGCTTTGAACAGCAGTATGACTGTCATAGGGATAATCGCCAATACGGTCCGATAAAAACCAGATGGCACTGTTCACATACTCCCGGGCTTCAATCCAGAGCCTTGCCTGCAGATTGGTAAACATCACCCATGTGGTAACTTCTCTCCCTGAACCGGGAAGCTTAACCTCACCTTTCATTACATTGAATCGTTTATCGGCAAACCACGCAAAATCATTTGCCAGATCCTCTATATATTGCAGGGTTTTCATCTTCTCAGATGAAGGAGGGAACCTGGTCCCCGCATATAAATAGGTTGTTTTCCAGGTAGTATCGGCAGCAAGCTTATTAAGCCATCTGATTTCATCTTCGTTTTGCAGGTCACCTGTTGCACCAACTATGTAATTATCAGGGAGAGTAATACTTACATCAAAACTGCCAAATTCCGAATAAGTCCCTGCTCCGTCAAGCCATGGCATTGGTTGCCAGCCGGACTTGTCATAAACTGCCGGTTTGGGATACCAATGTGCTATCTGGTATGATTCTCCGATATGACCTAACTGTGAAGTCCTACCGTCTGGTATTTTTACACGGAAGGGCGTGGTTATGCAGATGGTGTCACCCGGTGCGACAGGCTCATTAAGGGTAATCCGGCAGATATCCGAAAAGTCAGGCTCCTTCTTCCACTGAACGTGCAGGCCATCCACCCTGAAGTCCAGTGAGTCGATATATCCTCTCAATTGCGGATCTTCAAACAGCCGTTGCCGTCCCTTAGACCTGAGTAACTGCCTGGCTAATTCGGTGTTATTCGTGGACCAGGCATTCGGCCAGAGGTGAAAATACAGAAACCTGAGAGTATCGGAAGAATTGTTTATGTATTCAACCCTCTGGAATGCACTTAACTCATGGCGCCTGTCATCAAGGGTAACATGAATCGTGTAATTCGTTTCCTGCTGAAAATTATCCTGTGATGACCCTTTCGTGGAAAACAGTACAATCATCATCCAGATGAACAGGAACTGCCTTATATTATGTTTACGAAAAAGTATCTTCAAATTTTAAAAGATAAGTCGAATTGCGAATTGGATTTTTACAAATTTTATTTCCAAATTTCGGGAATTATTTGTTTTTTATTGTATAACTTTAATATTTATATCCTTCTTGCACTAAAACCCGATTGCAATGCTCAAGAAATCATTACTTCTTTTTGCCGGAATATTTATTATTTCCGCAATTATAGCATCCGAAACCCGCCTGCTAAGGCAGCCTGCGGTAAGTGAAAATCATATTGCATTTGCCTATGGCAGCAATATCTGGATCACCGGCCTGAACGGAGGCGAGGCAAAACGGCTTACCAGTTTCCGG
>JAWODJ010000051.1:0-33149 GCA_046483315.1 Bacteroidales bacterium
TTTTTTGAACCGTGTTTTGAACCGAAACCACAAAAGACCTGTTAGAAGTAACAGGTCTTTTTTATTTAACCGAATTTATAACTCAAAAAAATACTGGCTGGATTCACATTTTACTGTTGATTAATTTTTTGTTTTACAACCTGAATTAGCAATCAAATACAAAACGAATACACAACTATCTCAGGAGTCCATGCAAATAAATTAACACTGATATTCAATGCAGCCATCCGACTATATTAACCGTGAAGCCTTCATAGAAAAATGAATTTATCCCACTATCGAAATCAATTATTCGTTCGCCTATTTGGTCTACTGTAATAAGTTCATCGATAGTCCAAAAGTAACCTATGCCTTCGCCGATGGTTTTGAAGTCCTCGGAGGCGCAAACATCTTTCTTGGTGACACAGGACGATTCGGTCAGTACACTGATAATGATATGGTCTATTTGAAAATTAAGTATAGTTTTTAAAATCTCCTGCAGATGCCAGGGGGCTTAAGCATGTGGAACTTGTAAAAGGAGCATAAATAAGTACTAAATACTTCTTCTGGAAACACATCACGCATAGTTTTTTGTCATATTTTTTATTGATAAAAAGTTCAAACTTTGCTCAGAAGTTTGCGACCAGTAACAAAGCAAACCCGCTAATTATCAAAAAGATGTTAGCGGGTTTTTTAAGTATAATATTGCTGTCTGAAGGTATTGCCTGCTATTGCACTTCTTCTGACTTTTCAGTAAACCGCGGGGAATGGTATATCGGATTTAAAGAAGAAGGTATTTCGAAGTAATCAATAAAACATTAGGTTAACTGGTTTCTTCAGATTGTTCAGTATCTTCAGCTGATGCATAGACAGCGCAAACCGGTTGTAAATTGCATGACTGTATAGCGAGAGCAAATATGGATATTAATAAAACAATAATAATTCTTAATCTCATGAGTTCAAAATTTGTCTTTTAGTTGTCACATGGAATACCCATGTTCATGATCGTGCTCGTGTGTGCTAAAAGCTTATCATTGGCGCTTCATAGTGTTTTGTGGTTTTACAGATATTGTTTAATGTATTCCTTGTTGTTATATGTTACGGTTACTTTGATGTATTTGTTCCTTTATATGAGGTGATCTACATCACCTCAGTGAGGTTATCTGGTTAAGAAATAACCCAACCCGAATTTGGTGACCAGGCCGAATTCATTTTTTCTTCCGCCCATAGTGTAATGTGATTTATCCCGGTATCTGTCATCCACTGAACCAAGTATGATTCCGTAGCCAACACCTGCGTTCAGAAAGAAATTGTCAAATATTCTGACCTGTGCCCCTGCACCAGCGTAATGCTCAAATGTGGCTACTCTTCCTCCGGGAACAGTGTTTTCCTGTAAGGTCGGGTGCATTATATCAATTCCCTGAGGAAGGTCAGTATTGCGGAAAATAAAATTATACTGGAAATATAACCGCAGATTCCGGTATTGATCATACTCTGAATTATCATTCTTATGTGCTGATGATAAATAATGCCTGTAAAGTATTTCTCCTCCATATATCCTGGCTGATTCCTGTTGCATGATAACTCCTATTTCCATGTGCCTTCGTTCCTTTTCAATACTCATGTTCAGGTTTAAGCTCCGGCCATAGCCGCTGGCAGAATTGGCATGATACATATTAAAACCAATTATTTTGCTTGTTGAATCATTGTATTCTGCGGCGTTCAATCCGGACAATAAGAACAATATGATTCCGGACGTGATAAGCAGGTTTTTCATTATTCAGGTTTTGGGTTTTCATTTAATAGATGTATCCGTATTTACGATGACTTTGGGATGCAGTTACCCGGTCTAAGGTGATGTAAAGCAATGCTGGTAGGTGATATGGATCACCTTTCACTGTAAGGAATATTCAGAATCCCGATTAATTATTGTTGAATGTACCGGTAATCAGGTCAGGCCAACAGACAGCTTTCGGCACTTGTTACAGTTTGCCTGCTGAAAAGTAGTTATTAAATAGTTGTAAAGGAATATTGAGGTAATTTTACTTATCCCAAACGACTGAGAGTGTGAATGATGTCGGGACTGATAATTTCGACTTTTTTGCCTTCCAGCCTGATAATTTTGTCATGCCTGAACTCGGCAAGTGTCCGTATCATACTTTCCTTGGTTGTGCCAATGAATTCTGCCAGTTCCCTGCGTGAAAGCGGAAGGCTGAATGTTTTACTGTTATATATTGTTTCAGAAAAGAAGAGAAGCATCTCGGCCACCCTGCCGGGTAATTGCTTCTGAAACTGGTTCATTAGTTTTGACATTATGTTTAAGCCTTCCTGGCTGGTTTGCCTGAGTAAAAAACCGGCGAACTCACCATTTTCCAGGATCAGTTTTCGCAGTACCCGGATCTCTGTCATCACAATCCCGGCATCTTCCAGCACTGCAGCATTGTACTGGTAAAGATCCTTATCCAGAACAGTTAGCAGTGCAATAAAACTGCCGGGTGTTACCATATCAAAAATAACCGACCTGCCATTTTCCGATTGTTTGAAAATTTTAATTAAACCTGATTGGACATACATAACATGGGAAACAGGAGTATCCTTCCTGAAAAGTACCTCGCCTGCACCAAAGGAAACAAGATAGGAGGCATTTTGAACAATTTGGCGTTGTTCCTCCGTCAGCATCCGGAAGCAGGGGAGTTCAGAAATTAACTTTATGGGTGATTTATTTTCCATGTTGAAAGTCCCGTCTTTATTGATTTGGGAACTAAATATACATTAAATTTTTTCTGCGAAAAATTACACACAGACGCATGAAAAAATTTAATGTTAGAGCGAAGCGGTTCCTCCTGTAGGTTAAAATTTTGTATTTTCTGAACAAAATTTTGACTTCTTGTTTTTTACAGGAGAAATCCTCATCAACTAAAGTTCACAAAAGGTCATGAACATACCATGAGGATTACATACATTTACAATACTGAAGCTGATTTATATGTCAAATATAATTAACACATAACCAGTTACATAAACATGCTTTGTACGTATGAAATATACAAATTTTTAACACTGATTTGCAGTAATCGGACAGTTAATGATCAAATCCTGTTAATTTCAATATAATTATTCTGCACGGACTTGTATTTTATTATATTTGCATGTTAGTGGATATCAGATTTTTTGCCATTTCAGGGTAATCAGGCAGTTGAAGTAATATGGTTCAAGAAGGTAAGTCTATATTGATTGTTGACGATTCCGAAACAAACCTTGTATTGCTGGAAGCAGTTTTAAAGGATAAGGGATGGGTCATACAAACAGCCGGGTCAGCAGTGCTTGCTATGAAAATAATTAATGTCAGCAAACCGGACCTGATCCTGCTTGATCTTCTGATGCCTGGTATTGACGGGCAGGAGATGTTGAAAAGATTGAAGTCGGATGACAGGTTCAGACACATTCCTGTTATTATAGTATCTGCAATCGCGGACAACAAAATCCGCAATGAATGCCTTGAAAAAGGTGCCGTTTATTATATGCCCAAACCGGTAAAGATTCAGCCGTTACTTGAGGTAATTCAAAATACATTCGATGTCTCTTCTAATGATTGTTTATAATCAGAAGGCAGTATATTATGGATTGTATATTCCTGCTGTTGTAACAACCTGATTTATCTTTGTATGAGTCTCTTTCCCGTAAATGTCACTGCATGTGGTTTTGAATGTTTATCAATATTTTAACTTACAGTCGGAACCGCTTCGCTCTAACATTAAATTCTTTCAAACGTCTGCGTGTAATTCCGGATAAAAAAATTTCATGAACATTTCAGATACTGTTTCGTTTATTATATGGTAATATTTTTTGCAATAAATTACCCGGCAAATCAGTTTGTCATGTTAGTCAGATATTCCCACTGGTCTTCAATTAATATTATATGTCTCGCATTAAGTTTTTTTCAGCAGTATTAATTTTTGTTACCTCCGTTTTGTTTCTTCAGCAGAATTCTTTTGCCCAGGGTTACAATGTTAACGGTATTGTTACAGATGCTGAAACCGGTGAGACTCTTGTGGGAGCAACTGTTTTTGTGCCGGAAATCCAGTACGGGGTGGTTAGCGGGCCCGACGGAACTTACAATCTTTCTCTGCCCGAAGGCGAGTACAGGATTGTTTTCTCGTTTGTGGGGTATGATAATTTTGAAAAAGTAGTCGGTCCGGATAAGGATGTCAGACTGGATGTGGAACTTATCAGTTCGAATGTCAGCCTTGCTGAGGTTGTTATTTCGGCAAGGGCAGCCAACAGTAATGTTGAACGGGCAGAGATGAGTACCATTGCTGTAAGCATGGAAACAATGCAGAATATTCCGGCCTTTCTTGGTGAGGTCGATGTGTTGCGTTCCGTACAGCTTTTACCCGGGGTGCAGTCCGCCGGCGACGGCAATACCGGATTTTTTGTCCGTGGGGGAAATGCTGACCAGAACCTGGTGCTGTTTGATGATGCCACTGTGTTCAATGCTTCCCATCTTTTTAATTTTTTTTCTGTCTTCAATCCTGATGCCGTTGCAGATCTGAAGCTTTACAAAGGGGGGATACCGCCTTCCTACGGTGGCAGGTTATCTTCGGTACTGGACATAGGAATGAAGAGCGGCAGCCTGGATCAATATATGGTTAATGGGGGTGTTGGATTGATATCAAGCCGGTTAAGTGTTGAAGGACCGATTCAGGGCGGCAGGAGCAGCTTCCTGCTTGCAGGCCGCAGGACATACGCCGATCTGTTTCTGAAGCTTTCTCCGGATGAGAACCAGAGGGATACAAGGCTTTATTTTTATGACCTGAATGCAAAGATGAACTATGTGGTGAATGAAAAGAACCGCATATTTTTTTCAGGGTATTACGGCAGCGACATCACTGCCTTCAGCGACCTGTTCGGGTTCGACTGGGGTAATGCAACCGGGAGCGTACGATGGAACAGGATCTTCTCTGACAGGTTCTCAGGTAGTCTTTCTTTGCTTTACAGTAATTACCGGTTTAATATTACCGGTGATGTCGGTCCTGCCTCTTTCAGATGGCAGTCAGAAATAGATAATCTCACCTCAAAAGCTGATTTCACTTACCTGCCAAATGATAATAACATTTTCTCATTCGGGTTACAAAGTATTTATCATATGCTTGATCCCGGACTTATCAGTGCTTTAATTGAAGGGGCTTCAAGGACCACTATAAACCTGTCGGAGGGGAACGCACTGGAGCATGGCATCTATTTTAACAATGAGCAAAGGCTGTTTGATAACATGCTTGTGCTGGTTTATGGTCTAAGAGGCTCGGCTTTCCAGGTAATTGGTCCGGGACAACAGTATGATTTTGATAAAACCCGTTCGCAGAATTGGGAGGTGGCAGATTCAATTGACCTGGAAAGAGGGAAAATATATGATACTTTTTATGGATTGGAGCCACGTCTGAGCCTAAGGGTGAACCTTGGTGCCAGCAGCTCTTTGAAAGCAAGTTATAACCGGATGATACAGTACATTCAGCAGGCCCAGAGTGCTCAGTCTGTTGCACCCTACGATGTCTGGTATATGAGTAGCAACAATATACCACCGCAAGTGGCTGATCAGGTTGTTATAGGTTATTTTCGCAATTTTTTGTCAGATAAAGTGGAATTCTCGGCAGAGTTTTACTATAAGCAACTGACCAATATTTCCGATGTGATAGATAATGGAGATATACTTGGTAATGAGTTTCTTGAAAGCCAGTTGCGCATTGGCAACGGTTGGTCGTACGGCGCTGAAATGCTGGTGCGTAAAGACGAAGGCCGCTTTACCGGCTTTGCAGGATATACATGGGCCCGGACCCGGAGAAAGATAGACGGGATAAATGACGGAGAGCCTTATTATGCTCCCGGCGACAGACGTCATGATATGAGCCTGTCGGGAGGTTATGCAATATCACCTGCGGTGAGTGTTTCACTTAATTTTATTTATTCAACAGGCAGGGCCTTTACCCTGCCCGTGGGCAAAATGTCTTATCAGGGTGCTTTTGCTCCCATTTATTCTGAAAGGAATTCAAACCGCCTTCCCGATTATCACCGGCTGGACCTGTCTGTTACCTATACACCGGGGGGAGAGGCGGGGAAGAAAAGGTTCGGCAGTAGCTGGAACTTCTCTGTTTTCAACGTTTATGGCCGGGTAAATCCTATTTCTGTTTCTTTTGCTGAAGACAGCGACAGACCGGGGATTCCCAGATCGTCATTTTTCTATATTCCCGGACCCATCCCTGCTGTAACATGGAATTTTAATTTCTAACATGAGAAACCCCATCAGCCTTTGGAAGACAGAATAAAATGAATTTTACAACAGGTAAATATTGCCAAAAGAACAAAATAATGCATGTAAAATCGACTGTAAGTCAATGTCACATCAGGAAAATATTGCCAAATTAACAATATATTGCATATGAGTTCGACCGAAGGTCAACAAAACATGATAGTAAAATAAATTCATATATGGCTCTGAAGATACTATTTAGAATACTGTTCTTTGCACTCTTGCCGGCAGTTACCGGTTCATGCGAAAAGGAAGTGACTCTTGATCTGGCCGACCGTGAAGGCGCTTATCTGATTGTCGAGGGGAACCTGGATGATGCTTCACCTGAACAATGGATAAGGCTGAGCAGGTCCAGTTCATATTATGATGTATCAACAGGTTCTCCTGTTGAAAATGCCTTTGTAACGGTTAATGACGGGGATAAAGATTATGTTTTTGCTGAAAGCAGCACTGACAGTCTGAGAGGGTATTATTTTAACCGGGAGATAGGTGGAGAGCTGAAGGAATCAGAATACTATCTTACAATAGTGCATGATGATAATATTTATACTGGTCAAAGTGAATTCAGGCCGGTCCCGGATATTGACTCCATAACCTTTGAGCTTAACTTTTTTTCCAGGCTGGGTTTTACCGATGACACACTTTATGATGTTTATATTCATTTCTCAGAGTTACCCCTTCCGGGCGACCATTATCTTGTGGATATTGATATTAACGGAAGACTTCAGACCGGCCGCCCTTCAGAGAAAACGGTATTCAGTGATGAAGACCTCGAAGAATATGTTTCACTTTCTGTCAGAACAATTAACGGAGATAACCTTGAACAGGGAGATACCATTACCATGAAACTGAGAAGTATCTCAAAAGAGCAATACGAATTTTACCAGGTTTTCTTTTTCCAGACCGACCTTTCGGGGAATCCTTTTGCAGGTGCTCCTCCTGCAAATATACCCACAAATATGAGCGAGGGAGCGCATGGTTTTTTCCAGGTTTCTTCTGTTTCACCGGCAACAGTTGAGTTCATATCACCAGGCAGGTAATTTACTGATGGTAAAAATAAGTTTAGTATTTTAGCTGCAGGAATTGATTTGTTTTGCATGAACAAATTTAATAATCCGCTGTTATATGAACGATTTATAATTATCCGGATTTGTTTAACCTTCATTGTAGATAATGTTAATTGCTGTTCTGGCAGGTTTTGCACTAAGTGTCTTTGTGCCATTGATCCATAGGTTGCTACCACGTATATCAGGATTGATTTTTTCTCTGCTGCCGGCAGTTATTTTTCTCTGGTTTCTGTACCTTCTGCCAAGTGTGGTTGCAGGTGAGGGATTGTGGTTAACCTACAACTGGATCCCTGCCCTGGATATCGAACTAAGCTTCTTTCTCGATGGTCTGAGCCTGTTCTTTGTTCTGCTGATAAGTGGGTTCGGGTTCTTTATATTTCTTTATTCCAGCTCCTATCTCAAGGGGCACAGGTACTTCGACCGGTTCTTTATCTATCTTTTTTTATTTATGTCGTCAATGCTGGGACTTGTCCTTTCGGGGAATCTTATAAGCATGTTTGTCTTCTGGGAGCTTACCAGCCTCAGTTCATATATGCTGATAGGTTTTTACAATGAGAATGAGATTTCCCGCAAGAATGCCCTCCAGGCTATGCTGGTGACTGTTTTGGGAGGATTGGCAATGATGGCGGGGATAATACTGACAGGCATAATGGCAGGCAGTTATTGTTTCAGTGAATTAC
Organism: Bacteroidales bacterium; assembly: GCA_046483315.1. Classification (GTDB taxonomy): domain Bacteria; phylum Bacteroidota; class Bacteroidia; order Bacteroidales; family PUMT01; genus PXAP01. Next base: position 8,031 of record JAWODJ010000051.1, read on the forward strand.
TGAACAGCCGGGAAGTTTTGCAGGACCATCCGTGGTACCTGATTGCCCTGGTACTTATGCTGCTCGGGGCTTTTACAAAATCGGCACAGTTTCCTTTTCACTTCTGGCTTCCCAATGCAATGGCAGCTCCTGCACCGGTAAGTGCTTATCTTCATTCAACCACTATGGTAAAAGCAGGAATATACCTGCTTGCAAGGATAAGTCCCGTTTTCGGGGGAACCCCGGAATGGAGCTTTATTCTGACAACCTTTGGTGGATTGACAATGTTCATGGGAGCCTTGCTTGCCATTCAATATACGGATCTGAAAAAGATACTTGCATACACAACTATAAGTGCCCTTGGCGTTATGGTTTTTCTGATCGGTATCGGAACCACTCTCGCAATTCAGGCGGCAATGGTTTTCCTTCTGGCTCACGCACTTTACAAGGGTACATTGTTCCTGGTTACCGGAAATATTGATCATGAAACAGGTACAAGGGAGGTAAACGAGCTGTCGGGGCTTGCAAAAAAACTGCCCTACACAGCATATGCAGCCGTGCTGGCATCTATGTCAATGGCAGGAGTAATGCCGTTTTTCGGGTTTATTGCCAAGGAGATACTATATGAAGCCGCACTTGATTTTTCTGCCGGTAATATTCTTATAATGCTTGCAGTTTTTATTACCGGGGTTATTTTTACTGCACTGGCCATAGAGATAGCATGGGGAGTGTTTTTTGGTCCCTTTAAAGAGACTCCCAAGAAAGCTCATGAAGCACCTTGGTTTATGATAGCCGGGCCGGTGCTTTTTGCGTCTCTGGGACTTATTGGCGGATTGTTTGCCGAATTTCTTATACAGCCTCTACTAGGCTCATCGGCTACAGCAGTGCTCAATGTGGAGCAGGTGCTTAAGCTGACACTGTGGCACGGTTTCACCCTGGTTCTTTTACTTAGTTTACTGACGCTGTTTTTTGGATATCTTATATTCCGGGTAAGATATAAAATAAGAGGATGGACAGGGGGGAGTTTCCAGTCAATTTACAGATTCGGACCGGCAGCAGGATATCAGAAACTGATCCCGGGATTGCTTTCGCTGGCAACAGCCCAGACCCGCTTCTTTCAGAACGGCAGCCTTCGAAATTACATAAGTTCAATAGTCGGTTTTTTTACTTTTCTTATCCTGCTGACCTTTGCTACCCGTAACCTGGAATTTGATCTTGCCGGGAGACTTGCTCTTTTTACCGAATTAAGGATATATGAGGTGGTAATGACGGGACTTATCATTATTGCGTTTTTTATTATAATCAATGCAAGATCAAGACTGACCACGCTTGTTGCCATGGGGGTACTTGGTTATGGCATTGCTGTGATTTTTCTGTTTTATGGTGCTCCGGATGTGGCAATGACACAGTTTCTTATCGAAACTCTTACCGTGGTGCTGTTTGTGTTGATACTCCACCGGCTTCCATCATTTATACATACAAACAGATTTGAAGGTATGGGTTATATTGTTGTTTCGGTTGTTTTCGGACTGGTAATGGCATCATTGCTGCTTATTGTAACAGGTGTTCCGCTTGAATCGGAATTGAGGAATATATACGCAGAAGGATCATATCCGCTGGGCAAGGGAAGGAATGTAGTTAATGTGATCCTGGTAGATTTCAGGCAACTCGATACACTGGGAGAAATTGTGGTGCTGTCGATTGCGGCAATTGGAATATTTTCAATGATAAAAGTTAAATATGCTGAAGGAGGGAATAAAGAATGAAGACACCAATATTGCAAACAGCCATCAATATGCTGATGCCTCTTTTTTTCCTGTTTTCATTATACCTGCTTTTCAGGGGGCATAATGAGCCGGGGGGAGGGTTTATCGGCGGACTCATAGGGGGGATTGCCTTTGTGTTTCATGCCATGGTCTTTGATTCACGCGTTACCCTGAGGGTTTTCAGGCTTAACCCAGTGCGGCTTATTGCCGTTGGTCTTTTTCTGGCGCTGTTTAGCGGATTTATTTCCATGTTTTTTGGAGATCCGTTTATGACTGCCCAGTGGGCCGGTTTTTATCTGCCTGTTATCGGCAGACCGGGAACACCGTTACTTTTTGATACCGGAGTCTATATACTGGTTATAGGGGTGGTCCTTCAAATAACATTTACTATGTCAACTTTGTAAGCATTATGGATATTTTACTTGCTGTTATCGTCGGACTGCTTTATGGAACTGCCATTTACATGATACTGCAAAAAGGCCTTGTAAAGGTGATAATAGGTATTCTCATCCTGGGCCATGCCTCTAACCTTTTCATATTTGTAATTGCAAGGCTTACCCGTGGTGCACCGCCACTGGTGCCAGAGGGTCTTGACTTTGTGCCTGAACCTTTTGCTGATCCGCTGCCCCAGGCTCTTATCCTGACAGCTATTGTTATAGGCTTCGGGATACAGGCTTTTGCAATTGTCCTGCTGCAAAGGGTTTACAGGCTTACTGGTACGAGTGAGGTTGATATGCTTACTTCAACCGATATGATTGAGGCAACAGACTGATTGATAACTTATATGGGTTTTAATGGATATGAACTCTGAAATACTTTTTTTCCCTCTCCTTATACCGCTTATTTCGGCTGTGCTAAGCCTGTTTTTCTGGCAATCGGCCAGGTATCAGCGTATCATATTCCTGCTTGGGTCGTTTGTTTATCTTCTTGCTGCAGTAAGGCTGATAACAGGGGTTTGGGACCAGGGGTATGTTACCCTGCAGGCCGGCAGCTGGCCGGCGCCGTTTGGCATCACTCTTATTGCCGACCTGTTGTCGGCGGGAATGATATTGCTGACTGCCGTGCTTACTTTAATGGCTGCCCTGTATTTTGAGGGAAGCATACGGAGCAGGAAGGTTTCAAATGTATTCCACCCCATATTGCATTTCCTGGTTTTCGGACTTACGGGAGCATTTCTTGCCGGAGATGTTTTTAACCTCTATGTGTGGTTTGAGATTATGCTGGTTTCATCTTTTGTCCTTTTTACCCTTGGCGGATCACGTTCACAGCTTGAAGGTTCCATTAAATACGTTGCGATAAATGTTGTGTCTTCATCCCTTTTTCTTGCCGGGATAGGTGTGCTTTACGGACTGACGGGATCACTGAATATGGCTGCCCTGGCAGTTAAGCTGCCTCTGGTTGAGAACCAGGGACTTGTAACGCTTGCATCTGTCTTTTTTCTGGTGAGCTTTGGTATAAAGGCGGCAATATTTCCTCTTTTTTTCTGGCTTCCCGCATCATATCATACACCACCCGTGGCAATCTCATCTCTGATTGTAGGATTGCTTACCAAGGTGGGTATATATACTTTGCTCAGGTTCTTTACTCTTCTGTTTACAACTGATTTGGCTTATACACATGCAATATTGCTTGTTCTGTCAGGCTTTACTATGGTGGTTGGTGTGCTTGGGGCCGCTGCACAAATTGATTTCAGAAAAATTCTCTCTTTTCATATCATCAGTCAGATAGGATATATGGTAATGGGGCTGGCCATATATACACCGCTTGCCATAGCCGGTACTATATTTTTTATTATGCACAATATTCTTGTGAAAACGAACCTTTTTCTGATAAGCGGACTGGTAAAGGAGACAAACGGTTCATATGCACTTAAAAAACTAGGGGGTGTATATCACACATTTCCTTTTCTGGCTCTTCTGTTTGCTGTTTCAGCATTTTCTCTGACTGGCGTGCCGCCTTTGTCAGGATTCTGGGGAAAGTTCTTACTTGCTTTGGGGGGACTAAAGGCCGGACATATAGTTATTGTTGCAATATCACTTTTTGTAAGTATACTTACTCTTTTTTCAATGACAAAAATATGGGGAGAGGTGTTCTGGAAGAAACTCCCGGAATCTTCATCACTTCTTATTGCAGATCAGAATGAGTTCTTCAGGAAAAAATGGCTGATGTTAATGCCGGTGTTGCTGCTTACGGGAATTATCCTGTTAATGGGGTTGTATGCCGGGCCGTTCATTGATTATTCTATGCGTGCGGCAGAACAGCTTATGGACAAACAAGGGTATATTAATACAGTTTTAATCAGATAATTTTTCCGGACAATGAATCATTTATATGCCAGGTCACAAAATAACATATATAAACCATGAGGGTTTGACTTCGTCGATCTCACATGCAATGTGATTTAACTCTTTGCTAAAATGATCAGATGTGACATTCATGGGTTTGAAAGGCAAAATATTTTAACTATGAATTAGTAACATTTTGTTATTAGATTGATAACCACACTTTATAAACATGAAGGAGCTTACTACATACATAATTCATATAGCTGTTGCTGTAATTGCCGTATATCTTGTTTTTGAGTTTACTGCCCTTGAGGATCATTTTGTAAATAATGCCCTGTTATTTTTTGGCATTTATTTTTTTCTCTGGGCAGGTTCTTATTTCTATGACAGGTCGCATTTTGTTAAGGTTCCCAGGGCTATCGGACTGCTGTTTTATTTTATTGGGGAACTGGCTGTTGCCAGCCTGGTTGTAGCCTGGGATGTGATTACGCCTCGTTCGCACGTGGAATCGGGAGTTGTGGCGTTGCCCCTTGATGCAAAAAGTAATCTGGAGATCACAATTTTAGCGAGCCTGATATCTCTTACTCCCGGAACACTTAGCCTTGATGTGTCAGATGACAAAAGGATTTTATATATACATGCCGTGTATATTAAGAAGGGAGATGTGGAGGCACTGAAGAGTCAGATAAAAAACGGTTTTGAAAGAAAATTACTGGAAATAACACGTACCTGTTATGGTTGAATCAGTATTGTATATGGCTATTGTTATCCTGAGCTTCTGCTCCGTACTTGCAATAATCAGGTTTATTAAAGGACCCACTCTTCCTGACAGGGTCACTGCATTTGATTTGTTTGCAGCCATTGTGATAAGCATTATTGCAATATATTCTGTAATATCAGGCAACACTGCATTTATGGATGTAGCGATTTTGTTATCGCTGATAACTTTCCTTGGGTCAATGTCGTTTGCATATTTTCTATTCAGAAGCACAAAAAATAATTGATAATGGAGATTATTCAGGAACTTGTCAGCACTTTGTTCATTGCACTGGGAGTGGTTTTCATAATGATTGCCGCAGTGGGAATTTTAAGGTTACCGGATTTCTACATCCGGATGTCGGCTATAACCAAGGCCGGAACCATGGGAGTCGGACTTATAGTTGTGGGTATTGCGGTATTTTTTAATGAGTTGCTTATATCTGCCAAAGCTTTTGTGATTATCTCCTTTATGCTTCTTACAGCCCCCGTAGCAGCTCACATCATTGCACGTGCAGCTTACAAACAGGGAGTTCCCTTCTGGGGAAGAAACCTTGTTGATGAACTTGCTGATATTATAAAAAAGCGTGATAAGTGTGAAGAAACAATAGCTGCCAATCCTGACAATATTGATGCCAGACTGGACATTATGAATTATCACATGAGTATACCCCCCGTTATGGGTGGAAGTTTGAGGAAAGCTGTTCTTGTTGCCAGTGAAATAAAGGAAATTGACAGGGCCGAAGGACACAGGGCACTGGGAATGGTTTATGAAAGGGATAAGGACTTTACCCATGCTGAACAGGAGTACCTGTCAGCAATTGAAGCTTCGAAAGGGGAGAGCCGTTACAGGTATGAACTTGGACTTTTTTACGTTGAGGCCGGATGGTATGAACAGGCATTTGGTATTTTTGACGATATATATGCGAATGACAGCAACCAGGTAAGGGCACTTTTTGAGACAGGGAGAACAGCTGCACTGTCAGGCACCAATATGGAAAAGGGGGAGGCTGCACTTAATAAATATTTGAATACCCGGCCTGTGCCCCCTGATGAATCTTTGTCAGATGCCTCATATTATATGGGCATTATCTTTATTAAACGTAAAGATTATAGTATGGCAGGGAAAATGCTTGAAAAGGCCCTGCTCTTTAACCCCCGGTCAGACAAAGCCCGGTATCACCTGGACAGGATCGGGAAAAAATAACCCATGATAGCTTTCAACTTAAGGCTTAAAAAGTTTGAGGGCTCCGGGTGGCCGGTTCAGGCGGTTCCGGAAAGGTCGGGTTTGAACATTCTCAATATTACCGCCGATCGCACTATCATAGCCATTACAAGGGGCATTATCATCCACGGAAGTGCCTGCGGTAAAACCGGCCACGTAAAAATAAGCAATGCCAGCAGGGAAAGGTTGACCATGAAATAGTATTTGAGCAGCTTCATATGTTTCTTTTCAGAAAAGAAAAAGATTATCATAAGATGCAAAGGATGTGCCCACAGGATGTTCAGGTTCCATACAGTGACCTGGTGATCTGTACCAAACCACAGGAGGCTGATAAGTAATCCAAGTAAGCCGGCTGAACCAAAGAGCACCCTGTCATACCACCAGGAGAATCTCTTTGATTGAAGGTTTCTATGCGATATGATTACGGTTACCAGCAATACCAGCAGAAAAATCCATAATGGTGCATAACGAAAAGTGGCCCGGGGAAGATCATTTCCTTCAAGTATGATCTCACTGCCGGGGGTAAAATCGGAAGTGCCATTTTCCGATTGAAACCGGGCATGTTCAAATACTGTCATCATATGATCGGGCAGGAACATATAATCCCATGGTGCGGCTGTCTTGTCGGAAGGTAAACCAAGTGCCAGGTTGATGCCGAGCCTGGCCCATGGTTTTTCTATGAGATAGGGCATAAGCAATTCCCTGAAGCTTTTATCCGGTTCCAGCGGCCGGTAATCAAAAATAATATCACGTTCTATAGCTTCATAAAAGATGTCGCGTATACGGGTGGCGCAATTGTCAAAAAAGAAATCGTAAAGGTAATAACGGTTCTCAGGCTGATAATTGATAATAAGCGAGTCAAAAAGATACTGTCTTTCACTGGCTGTGATATTCAGTTCCTGTTCCCATATCCAACGCTCTTCCATCATATATTCCAGTTTAAAATTGTTGTAATCGGCAACTGAAAGTATGTAGTTCAGTTTGCCTCTTATGAAATTCGTATAGAAATTGGGGTCGGCAAAATTAAAGGTGCCATAATTGAATACCCAGTCCAGTTCGAGTATAGGATCGTTTACCCGGATGGCACTGTGCCCGAAAACAGAGTATAATTCATCTCCCGGCGAACAGGTGAGAAGAGTTATTTTTGACTGTTCACTTAGTTTTATGGTTGGTCGTGTTGTTGAACCATACAAAGGGTTTGCCAGCAGAAATAAAATAAGCGCAAGAGGAATTGATATTTTTATCATGGAAAAGATGTATTCAAAGAAAAAGCTAAATTGAACATGCCAATTTAGCTTTTTTCTGTTAATTAAATATTTTTTGTGATTTAAAAGTACTTTAAGACTTACATGAAATTATATTATCAGCTTAAAACCTTTGCCATGAACATTAATAATCTCAACAGAGTCATCATCTTTAAGATACTTTCTTAATTTGGTTATGTAAACATCCATACTTCGGGCATTGAAATAATTATCATCAAGCCATATGGTTTTAAGTGCGAAGTTACGGTCAAGTATTTTATTCTGGTTGTTGCAAAGCAGTCTCAACAGCTCTGATTCCTTTGTGGTAAGCCTTATTACTTTATCTCCTATCTGAAGTGTTTGTTTTTTGGTATCAAAAAGATATTTTCCGATTTTAAATTGCTCGGGGGGTGAGCTTTTATAAGAGTCGCTTGTACGCTTGAGTATGGCTTCTATCCTGAAAAGCAACTCTTCCATGCTAAAGGGCTTGGTTATATAGTCGTCGGCACCTATTGAAAATCCTTCGATTACATCTTCCTTCATTGATTTTGCCGTTAGAAATATAATGGGTATCTCATCATTAATCTGCCTTATCTCTTTTGCGAGAGTATACCCATCCTTAACGGGCATCATAATATCAAGAATACATATATCATAACGGTTCTTTACAAAATCCCTGAATGCCAGCTCTCCGTTTGCAAAGAGATTTGTTTCAAAACCTTTGGCTTTCAGATATTCTTTTAACAGCAAACCAAGGTTCTCGTCATCTTCAGCAAGCAGGATCTTAGTTTTGGTTGTCATCATTATTGTTGTGGTTTAATGGGAGTGAAATCTCGAACCTGGTTCCTTTCTTTGGCTCGCTGTGAATTCTTATACGGCCGTTGTGTTCATCAACTATTTTTTTAACATAACTCAAACCAAGTCCAAATCCTTTTACATTATGAATATTGCCGGTGGGCACCCTGTAAAACTGTTCAAAAATTCTTTTTTGATTTTCTTTGCTTATCCCAACACCCTTGTCTTCGATATAAATATAAAAATTTTTGTTGCTGCTTTTTGTCCTTACTGTAATATGTGTTAATCCGTTACTGTATTTGACGGCATTGTCAAGAAGATTAAAAATAATATTTGTGAAATGGACTTCGTCCACTTTCAGAACCGGGTATTTTGCATCCAGCTTTTGCACAATCTCGCCATTCTGATTTCTTACCTGGATAATAAAGTTATTTACAACATTACTTATCAGTTCGTGGATATCTACTTCCTGGGGTTTGACCTTTAATTTGCCTTTTTCAAAGATAGCCATTTGCAGAACCTTTTCCACCTGAAATCCCAAACGTTTACTTTCATCATAAATCACATTTGATATATTTTCAAAATTTTTATGTTCGAGGGGGATACTCTTATCCTGCAACATTTGTGATGCCAGCGATATGGTTGAGATCGGTGTCTTCAACTCATGTGTCATGTTGTTTACAAAATCGGTTTTTATTTCTGAGAGCTTTTTTTGTTTAATAATAATATAAATTGTGGATGCGAATGTACCGAGGATTATAAGGGTCAGAAGTGTGGACGACCCTACCATAAATCCTACCGATTGTAATATGTATGATTTTTGTTCGGGAAAATAGATTGCAAGATGGCTTGGAAACATAAAAGCATCATTTGGGAAAAGTCTTCTCATAAACATTTCGGGCTGTTTACTGAAGTTTTGAGATGCCAGTACAAATTTCCCGTCCTGATTTCGAACAGCGAATTCATAGTTAATATTGATGCCTGCACTTTGCAACTCTTTTTTAATGATGCTGTCAAGAAGCTCATGATTAAGACGATCTTCAATACATCTGTTATAGCTCAGCATCTCGTCTATGATCTTTTCGACCATAACTGCCCTGCTGGAAACAGTGTGACTAAGCCGGGTAGTGCTGCGTCCGAGAATATTCCCGGGACGGCTGAAAACCCTTATTGAATCGATATTGTTAAGGCTTATTTGTGACGGGGTGCGATTAAAAATGCTGGATGGCCGATTCTTTGCAATCGGTCCCGACTCCTTCTTTGAATAGGAATAACTGTCCAGTCTGGTTCCGGATTTAGTGTCAGAAAAATACTGGTGGTTGAAATTAATAGTGAATCCGGTAGAATATGTTACGCTGTCAATTATTGAGGAGGGGCTAAATTCACTAAGTACCAGATTTAAAGCTTCCTGTTTCTCAAGTTCATGTGTTACTGTTCCCAGAGTACGGAATGCAAGAAACCTGAATTGCTGTTCTTTTACAGTTACAGCATTTTTTATCCAGTAGCTCTGTATAAAAATGAGCCCGGTGGTTGTTATTAACATTACCCCGATCAGCAACCAGATAACTTTTCTACTCATCCCGCATTATTATTAAGTTATTGCAAAGATAGTTAACTGCTCAGAGTAAAGATCATTCTTTAACACTTTTTAACGGGGCTTCTTTATTAGTACACCTTATGTTTACCGGTTTCTATTCGGGTGGCAGGTTCCATGTTTTTTTTATTTTTTCAGGTTTTATCTCAAAAACTGCTGATACAAGATCAATAGTTTTTATTTTTACTATAATGTTGTCAATCTGTTTCTGATCGATATCTCCAAAGATCTGCAGAAAGAAGTCGATATTTCTCATTTCCTTTATCAGGAAGCCATCCGGACACCTGTTGGATATAAGATTCATTTTACTAAATTTATCTTTTTGCAGACATTGAAATACTGAAAACCCCGGGGTTACTTCGCTGTTGCCGGACTGAACCTTTATACTCCCGGCTTTCAGGAAATTCAATCTAAGTTTCCTGTTTAAAGCCCAGCTCAGGCGGTAATCGTTTTCGTGCGAGGATATTCCCAGCAATTTATAGGGATTTGAGTCAAATCCAACCAGCTTGTGGACCCTCTTTTGCATTTTAAGAATACTTTTCTGTATAATTAATAGATCCGGATATGTTTTGCAAGGTAATTAAAATGGGACACTTTTTAATTATTGTTAAGGCTGCCGGCATATGAAGGAAGGTTTTCAAGAGCATGCCGGGCTGCATTCTGCTGAGCCTCTTTCTTTGTTGATCCAAGACCCTCACCTGCCCTGATATCGGTAATATAAATAGCAGATATGAATGACCTGCGAAGATTTTCCTCTTCCGTGAGTTCATAGCTTTCAAAACTTACCTCCTGTCTGTTCTTTTGTCCCCATTGAATTATCTGACTCTTAAAGTCCTGGTTTTCAGCGGAAAGCTGATCAAGTCCGGCTTGTGACCTGATTATTTTCTGAATTATGAACTTGCGGGCCTTTAAGAAGCCTTTGTCTGTGTAGATTGCCCCGATAAGTGCTTCCAGTGCATTACCATATATGTTTTTTTTGAGGGGGATGTTATTATTGTCAAGTAAAACCAAATCTTCAAAACCCAGTTTTTTTGCGATTTTATTCAGATTATCGCGGTTAACCAGTTTTGATCTCATCTGGGTCAGTAAACCCTCTTTGCTGTCAGGGTATTCTATAAACAGGTAATCGGCAATAACAGCGCTTAATATTGCGTCGCCGAGGTATTCCAGCCTTTCGTTATTCGGGGCGGGATAGTTATCCGCAGAGCCGGGAAAAGATTTATGGGTAAGGGCAAACTGGTACAGGGCAATATTCCCTGGATTGATTCCTGTAAGAGTACGGATCTTCCTTTGAAGATTATTTTTCTTTACAGAAGGATATTTGATAAAATTAATCAGGGTATTCAGCACGAATTTATTTCAGTTTCTTAACTATGACAGATGAGTTATGTCCGCCAAAACCAAAAGTGTTACTCAATGCTACATTTACATCTCTCTTCTGTGCCTTGTTTAAGGTAAAATTCATCTTGTTATCAATGTCCGGATCTTCGTGTTCAAAATTAATCGTAGGAGGGATTATCCCGTGTTTTATAGCAAGTATGGCAGAAATTGTTTCTACAGCTCCGGCTGCACCGAGAAGATGCCCTGTCATTGATTTGGTAGCACTGATGTTTAGTTTGTATGAATGTTCTCCGAATACTTTCTTTATACCTTTTACCTCTGCAATATCACCAAGAGGAGTGGCTGTTCCGTGAACATTGATATAATCCATATCTTCAGGTCTGAGTCCTGCATCTTCGATGGCATTTTCCATTACCCTGGCAGCACCCAGTCCCTCAGGATGGGGCGCTGTGAGATGATAGGCATCTGCACTCATGCCACCCCCTGCCATCTCCGCATATATTGTTGCACCGCGTTTAATGGCATGTTCGTATTCTTCAAGAATAAGTGCCCCGCCCCCTTCTCCCATTACAAACCCGTCTCTTGTTACATCAAAGGGACGGGAGGCTGTTTTATAGTTTTCATTATTGGTTGAGATAGCCTGCATTGCATTGAATCCTCCCATGCCCGCCTCGTTAATAGCAGCTTCAGATCCTCCTGCGATAAATATTTCTGCTTTTCCGAGCCTTATATAGTTAAGTGCATCTATCAGGGCGTTTGTTGAGGATGCACAAGCAGAAACAGTACTGAAATTCGGGCCTTTAAAGTTATATTTTATTGAGATATGACCTGCTGCAATATCTGATATCATTTTCGGGATAAAGAACGGGCTGAACCGCGGCGTATAACCACCTTTAACATATCCGGCTATCTCTTCAAAAAAAGTCTGCAGACCCCCGATCCCTGATGACCATATTACTCCTGCCTTATCATGATTGACAGATGACAGGTCAAGTCCGGAATCTTTCATTGCTTCATCTGTTGCAATCAATGCATATTGGGCATAAAGGTCAAGCTTTCTGGCTTCTTTCCTTTCAAAATGATCTTTTACATCGTAGTTTTTAACTTCACATGCAAACCTGGTTTTAAATTTTTCGGTATCGAAACGAGTAATCAGGTCTGAACCATTTACACCGTTTTTAAGATTTTCCCAGAACTCATTTACAGTATTACCTAATGGCGTAATTGCTCCAAGACCTGTTATAACAACTCGTTTCAACTCCATAATTGTTAATTTAAAACTGGTAAAGAAAAACTACTTTGTACTCTCCTCCAGAAATTTAATCGCGTCACCGACGGTACTTATGGTTTCAGCTTTGTCGTCGGGAATAGACATATTGAATTCTTTTTCAAATTCCATAATCAACTCAACCGTATCCAGGGAGTCTGCACCCAAATCGTTAGTAAAGCTAGCTTCAGGGGTAACTTCACTTTCGTCAACGCCAAGCTTATCAACAATGATCGCTTTTACTCTTGATGCAATGTCTGACATAACTTTAAGTTTTAATTAGTAATAAATTTTAACTTTGCAAAGAAAGATATTCTGGCAATATTATCAAACATTTTTTATCGTTTTTTGACCGATTAATTTACGATAGTTATAATATATAGATATTTAAAAGATTATAATTCGAACGGATTTGTATTCCGGACGATTAATTCATTAAAGGTACAGTATTAACTCGTGTAACTCCGGATATTGTATTTTAAATTTCTCGATTTGTGATAAATATAGCTGTTTTTGCTTCAGGTTCAGGCACCAATTTTCAGGCTCTTGTGGATTATTTTTCAGGAAATAAATATATAGAAATCAAACTGCTTCTCTGCAACAGACCGGGAGCTGCAGTACTGTCACGGGCAGAAAAAGCAGGAATTGATAATTATGTTTTTACAAGGCAGGAACTTGAACGCTCAACGAAAGTAAAAGATATTTTAAAAAAGTATAATATTCATTTCATTGTTCTTGCAGGATTTTTACTTATGATACCAAAGGATATCATTAAGGCCTGGCCTGACAGGATAGTCAATATTCATCCTGCACTTCTGCCAAAGTACGGGGGGAAGGGAATGTATGGGATGAATGTCCATGAGGCTGTAATTTCATCGGGGGATAGATTCTCAGGTATTACCATACATATGGTTAATGAAGAATATGACAGGGGGAGTATTGTATCACAGCATACCTGTGAAGTGAAAGAGGATGACACACCGGAGAGTTTGGCCGGCCGTATACATAAACTGGAGCATCACTGGTATCCGAGAATCATTGAAAAGTTACTTGTCGCCGATAATTAGCTGGTCAAGTCTTTCTGTCCATATCTCTTTCGCCCGGTCAAAAGCCTCCATATTTTCTTCCGCTACAGGCTCTACCGGTGGTGCTTCTATACTGAGCGGATTAACAGGCTGACCGTTTCGCCAAATCCTGAAATCAAGATGCGGACCGGTAGATGCACCCGTACTGCCTACATATCCTATAACATCTCCCTGTTTTACCCAGACATTTTGCCTGATGCCAGAGGCATAATTTCTGAGGTGCAGATAGGCTGAAGTGTATACGCTGTTGTGCCTTATCCTTATCATGCGGCCAGCTCCAGCTGAATAGGAAGTTTCAATTACCCTGCCGTCTCCAATTGCTAAAACAGGTGTTCCAACCGGTGCTGCATAATCCACTCCATGATGAGGCCGGCGGACTCTGTATATGGGATGCATTCTGGAATGGGAAAACCCGGAACTTATTCTTGAATATCTTAAGGGAGCTTTCAGGAATGTCCTCCGCAAACTGTTCCCTTCCTGGTCAAAAAAGCTTATGATGCTATCCTGTTCAAAAGGAATGGCATAAAATTCCCTGCCCATATGGTTGAAATATGCTGCAATTATCTTATCAATGCCAACTGATAAGCTGTCAATGTAATCTTCAGTGTAAATAAAACCGAACTGATCTCCATGCTTCAGGCCAAAAAAGTCAATGCTCCATGCATAAATTTCTGAAAGTTCTATTGCCAGAACCGGTGGCAGGTCATTGTCCATCATTGCATCCCATAGCGATGAGTTTATATGTCCGGCAGCACTCTTAACAACTTTCTTTACCTGCCTGGATCCTCTCTCAATAATTACTGTATCATGCAAATGTATCTTTACATACTCAACAGGATCAGGTTCATAAATAAAGTACCGGGGCAGGTTGATACTGTCATTGGTAAAGAAAACCCTGTATCTGCTCCCGGCCCTTATCCTTCTTGCATCAAAAAGTCCACGGGGAGATCCAGCTATCAGGTTTATTAATGGGGGACTTATATTGTATTCTGACATTATTGTTGACAAGGTCTGATTCCTCCTTACCCTTCCTTCAACAACACGGAAAGAATCTACCGGTATCCCGAATTCATCAAGCCTGACGGGTATAATCACCGGTTCACCCGATCCGTCGGTCAGCTCATGGGGCATGTGAGTTATTACAGGCATGCTGTTGATATAATAATGAACCCCCGCTAAAATACCCATGCTTAATGTAAATAATATCAGGAAGTCTCTTTTTATCATATATCAGAAATGTATTGTTTTAAATCCTTTAATACCAAAATGCCAGAAAACTTCTAATTACAGGATATGCCATGCAAGCAGGGAATCCGCCTGAATAATACTAATTGACAACTATATTTATTATTCTGCCCTTTACAACTATTATTTTCCTGGGGGTATTGCCCTTAAGATACTTTTGCACATCACTATTCTGCAGCAATTCTCTTTCTATTTGATCACTGTCATAGCTGGCCGGGAAATCGATTTTCAACTTTGTTTTTCCGTTGAATGAAACAGGATAAAGGATTGTATCCTCCGACAGATATTCTGATTTGTATGCCGGAAATATTTCATTGCTTATAGTATCACTGTTTCCGAGTATCCTCCACAATTCTTCTGCTATATGCGGTGCAAAGGGTGAAAGGATAATAACCAGTTCGCGCAGAATCTCTCTTTTGTTGCATTTCAGCGCAGAGAGCTCGTTAACGCAAATCATAAATGCACTCACTGAGGTATTGAAAGAGAACCGCTCAATATCCTCCTCGATCTTTTTTATTGTTTTGTGCAGAACTTTCAATTCTTCAGGTGAAGGTTTTTCATCCAGGATTACAGCTTCATTCTTTTCATTATGAAACAGCCTCCAAAGCTTTCTGAGAAACTTGTGAACTCCGTCTATACCATTGGTATCCCAGGGTTTTGACTGTTCAATGGGTCCCAGAAACATTTCATACAGCCTCAGGGTGTCTGCTCCGTACTGATCTATTATATCGTCAGGGTTCACTACATTATAAAGGGACTTGGACATTTTTTCCACTGCATATCCGCACCTGTATGTCCCGTCTTCTTCAAGAATAAATTCGGCATCTGCATATTCCGGATTCCATTTACGGAAGAGACCAATATCCAGAATGTCATTACTTACAATATTTACATCAACATGAATAGGGGTAACATCGTAATCATCTTTAAGGTTCAGACTGACAAATTTATTACTGTCCTTTATCCGGTAAACAAAATTGGATCTTCCCTGTATCATTCCCTGGTTGATCAGTTTCTTAAATGGTTCGTCTTTGCAAACCATTCCGATATCATACAGAAACTTGTTCCAGAACCGTGAATAGATAAGGTGACCGGTTGCATGTTCCGTGCCTCCGATATAAAGATCTACATTTTCCCAGTAATTGTTTGCCTCTTTTGAAACAAGTTCATGGTTATTATGCGGATCCATATAACGGAGATAATATGCGGAAGATCCTGCAAAGCCAGGCATTGTGCTTAGTTCCAGGGGATACCCTTCGGCAGTTTTCCAGTTTTTTGCCCTGCCCAGGGGGGGCTCCCCTTTCTCTGTCGGAAGGTAAGCATCCACTTCGGGAAGCACCAGCGGCAGATCCTTTTCATCCAGCACATATGGTACTTCATCCTTGTAATAAACCGGGAAAGGTTCTCCCCAATACCTTTGCCTGCTGAATATTGCGTCTCTCAGGCGGTAGTTTACCTGCTTAAAACCGATCCCTTTTTTTTCAAGTTTGGTTATTGTTTCAGCAATTGCATCCTGAACTTCAAGTCCGTCGAGAAACCCTGAGTTTATTAATACTCCCTCTCTTGCATCATATGAACCATTTGATATATCTCCTCCGGTTACAACCTCTCTTATCGGCAGTTGAAAATGTTTTGCAAAATCATAATCACGGCTGTCATGTGCCGGAACAGCCATTATTGCACCTGTTCCGTATCCTGCAAGAACGTAGTCACTTATCCAGACAGGAAGTTTTTCGCCGCTGAACGGATGTATTGCATAAGCTCCTGTAAATTGCCCGGTAATGGTTTTGGTATCGGCCATTCTTTCACGTTCGGTGCGTTTTTTCGTTTCATTCAGGTAGTCTTCCACCACGGTTTTATATTCCGGGGTAGTTATTATTTTCACCAGTTCATGTTCAGGTGCCAGTACCATGTATGTACAACCAAATATCGTATCGGGCCTGGTGGTGAAAACCCTGATTTCAGGATTCAGACCAATGTCGTTTCCGGAGAGATCCAGCGAAAAGTTTATTACTGCACCTTCAGATCTGCCGATCCAGTTTTTTTGAATTTCTTTAAGCGATTCACTCCAGTCAAGACTTTCCAGGGATTCTATCAGTCTTTCAGCATAGGCGGAGACTCTCAGGAGCCACTGCTTCATTTTCCTTTGTTCCACCAGATGTCCTCCGCGAACCGAATAACCATCTTTTACCTCGTCATTGGCCAGGACAGTACCCAGTTCAGGACACCAGTTGACCATTGTATCGGCATAATAGGCCAGTCTGTAGTTCAGAAGGACAAGCTGCTGCTCCTTTTTGCTCATTGAATTCCATTGCGGTGCGGTAAAAACCCGGCATTCACTCTGTGCGGCTTCAATTGAAGAATTACCGTTTTCTTCAAATTCCGCGATAAGCGTTTCTATTGGTTCGGCTTTGCCGGTTTTATTATTGAACCAGTGTCTGAAGAGTTTAATGAAGACCCATTGTGTCCATTTGTAGTAATCCGGATCACATGTTCTTACTTCCCTGCTCCAGTCATAGCAAAAACCGATTTTATCCATCTGTTCACGATACCTGCGGATATTGTTCTCAGTGGTTATAGCCGGATGCTGACCTGTCTGGATGGCATATTGCTCTGCCGGGAGTCCGAATGCATCAAAACCCATAGGATGCAGGACATTGTATCCCTTAAGTTTTTTATAACGGGTATAAATATCCGAGGCTATATATCCAAGTGGATGCCCTACGTGCAATCCTGCGCCGGAAGGATACGGGAACATGTCCAGAACATAGTATTTCGGCCGGGACAGATCTTCAGTTACTTTAAATGTTTGATTTTCTTCCCAGTAGTGTTGCCATTTCTTTTCAATATGCGAAAAATTATATTCCATTGCTAATGAAGTAAGGTGTTTGGAAATCTTTAAATATCTGCGAAAATAGGAAATCTTTATGGAAAAAATTTATAAATTCGCACCTCTAAACTGAATAATACCGGCCCCGTAGTTCAGCTGAATAGAACGTCAGATTCCGGTTCTGAAGGTCGGGGGTTTGAATCCCTCCGGGGTCACCACGGCAAAGTGTCTTGCTTAATTGCAGGACACTTTTTCTTTTGGTGCCCGTGAAGGCTCACTGAACCCCCGGAGGGATCGGTGAGCGGACGGAGTGATGGTACTCTGCGCGAATCAATCCCTCCGGGGTCACAAGGTGCTTAGTTCCGCATAATTGCAGGACACACAAAAAAGAGGCTGCCCTTTTGAGACAGCCCCTTTTTTTATCTTTGTCTGGTATATTTAATCGAAAATATCCTCAACAGACAATGTGGAGTAATTTATCTTTAGCGCATTTGCCCGCCGCAATGCCTGTTTGACATCATCTACAGCACCCATCCGTACTTCATTATCAACTTTCAGGGAAGTGGTCATAAAAGGGATCTCTGACTCATCACGGGCTTCCCTTTCGCTGGCTATAAAAGATGCTATATCCTGTGTCGTAGCAAACTGGTCATTAAGCTGTATACGCGGTTCTGTTCCAAGCAGAGCCTGGAATGCCGGTCTGGGCTGTCCGATATAGATATAGCTTACCAGTGATTTCTTTTCCAGCTTCCTCACTTCAGTTGCAGAGGGGAGGCGCTGCCTCACATTTACTGTCACTTCACGCATAGTGGTACTAACCATGAAAAAGAACAGCAGCATAAAAACGATATCAGGCAGGGAAGCTGTGCTTATACCTGGCATTTTACCCTTGTCTTTTCTTTGAAATTTTGCCATATTAATTTCCTCCTACTTGTCTTGGTTCGGCTTCTGAGATTCTCATTGGATAGATCTTTCTGATTGCAGCCTGCTGATCATCATCAAGTCTGTCATATAAACGCCCGAAGCGGTCCATTGCAAGCTCATCTCTTAGCTCATTGTAAGCCGCAGTAAGTTCATTTTGTACTTTTATGTACATTCCATAAGAAGTTCCACGGGCATTCTGCAGCGAAATAACCTGCTTGGAAATTGGTGTCTCACCAAAATACTCAACATCTTCAACTTCTTTTTCAGGCAGATCAGGGTCATCATTTGGATTGGCAATAAATTCTTTTGCATTGTCTCTCAGGTTACGAAGATCTTCAAGCTGCCCTTCGACCAGAAGCCTGTCCTGCGGATCAACACGGACGGTGAATATGTTGCGTTCCCTGATCTGCTGGTCCTCGTCAATCTCCTCATCTTCAGGCATAGGCGGCAAAGTTCTTGACAATCCGGAATCCACATCCATGGTAGTTGCAACAAGGAAAAATATCAGCAGCATAAATGCGATATCTGCCAGGGATGCAGAGGGTATTTCAGGAGTTACTCTTCCCATAATTTTGTTATTTATTCATTACCTGCCCGGTAAGGCGGCAATAGTTCTACTTAAAAAGAGTTCTGATCTCAGTATATAAAATCGACAATATTGCTATTGCCAGCAAAACATACATCGTGCCCAACTGGGTTCCTGCCAGTTTTAAAACATGCGGGACGTTGTAGGGGTTTTCTGTAGCCAATTGTAATACTTCATCAGATGAAAATTGCCATGCAATAAACACGATTACTGCAATACCGATAAGCCCGAAAAGCGTTTTTTTCGCATTTTTCGGGTTCAGTACCATTCTTATGAGCGGAAATATGATAGCTGATAATGCAGCCAGACCAACCAGTATGAATGCCCAGGTCAGGATTGTATCGGTAACAACCGGTTCTCTCATTGGGGTATTGGCCGTCCCGGGTACATCACTGCCGAAATAGAATATCAGCATCAGTACAACTGATACGCCCATAAGTACATACAGGGAAATGGTTATTATTTTAGACAATATATTGGACATGTTACTTATTTTTTGAGGTTATGTTTTACCAAAATGTCGATTAGTGAAATGGATGCATCTTCCATTGTGTTTACCAGCGAATCGACTTTTGATGCAATGTAGTTGTAGAATACCTGGAGGATGATGGCAACAACCAGACCGGAAACAGTTGTAATAAGAGCCACCTTAATACCACCTGCAACAAGTGAGGGAGAGATGTCACCTGCTGCTTCAATTGAATCAAATGCAGCAATCATACCGATCACAGTACCCATAAATCCTAACATGGGCGCAATCGAAATAAACAGTGATATCCATGTCATATTTTTCTCAAGCAGACCGGTCTGAACGCCGCCATAGGCAACTACAGATTTCTCCACAACATCGATTCCTTCATCAAACTTGCTGAGTCCCTGGTAAAAAATACTTGCAACGGGACCTCTTGTGTCACGGCATACTTCCTTTGCCGCTTCAATTCCTCCGTTTTCCAGGGCTTCTTCTACATTAAGCAATAGTTTCTCAGTATTTGTGGTCGCAAAATTCAGATAGAGTATCCTTTCTATAGAAATTGCAAGGCCAAAGATCAGAGCCAGCAGCACAACACCCATAAATCCGGCACCACCCTCTATAAAGATCCTTTTGATCTCCTTATGCAGGGGCTGACCTTCTTCATCTGCTTCCACATCAACTGCTGCGGGAGCTTCTGGTTGGGCTTGTTCCGTCGTTTCTTCAACAACATCTTCCTGGGCAATTGCAATTGTTGATGCTCCAAATGAAAGCATTCCCAATACTGCTAAAAACGCAAATAAATTTTTCATGGTTAGTCTAAAATTTAATTATTAAAGTGGTTCAAATTTAATTATAACTTTTTAAAATACAATATTTTTTTTTTATGCGGAGAAGGCGGGATTCGAACCCGCGATACCCTTTTGAGGTATACACACTTTCCAGGCGTGCGCCTTCGACCACTCGGCCACCTCTCCAACAATTAAGCAATTCAGGGTTATCTGAATAATTATTAGCGTGCCAAGTTACAAAAAAATCCATAATAAAAACAAAATGTTAATTTATTTCTCCCCTGATTGAAGTTTTTATTGGAGCTCTAATGTCTTTATTATCTGTCCTTTGTGCAAGCAGAAACATTATTTTTGTAACAGCAGCTTCGGTTGTGATATCATACCCGCTTAAAACACCTGCTTCATGAAGCATTTTTCCGGTTTTGTATTTGCTCATATCAACACTCCCTGTGGTGCACTGGCTTACATTAAGTATAGTGATCCCCTTTTTTACTGCTGCCTTTATTTCAGAAATAAACCAGGTGGCCGTAGGGGCATTACCTGATCCGTATGTTTCCATTATCACACCTTTAAGTCCCTCGACACTGAAAACAGCACTGAGGAATTTTTTGGTTATTCCCGGGAATATTTTGAGAATAGCAACATTGTTATCCAAATGCTTATGGACTTTTAACCTGACGCCGGCAGGGGGGCGTATTATTGCATGATGATTAAACTTAATATCTATCCCGGTTTCTGCAAGCGGAGGATAATTGTCGGACCGGAAGGCATTGAAGTATTCAACATTATATTTTGTGGTGCGGTTTCCCCTGAAAAGTTTATTCTGAAAAAATACGCACACTTCCGGCACTACAGGAGAGTTATTGAATTTTGCTGCTGCAATTTCTATTGAACTTATAAGATTTTCTTTACCGTCTGTCCTCAACATTCCTATAGGTAGTTGTGAGCCGGTGAATATAACGGGTTTCCCCAGATTTTCAAGGAGGAAGCTGAGAGCGGAGGCCGAATATGCCATAGTGTCCGTTCCATGTAGTATTACAAATCCGTCAAAACTATTATAATGTTTACCTATTGTGGCAGCAAGTCTTATCCACATATCCGGTTCAACTTCTGATGAATCTACGGGAGGTGAAAAGGAGATTGTTTTTATTTCCAGGTCAAAACGCTTAAGCTCCGGCAATTGTGTGGATATCTCAACAAAATTGACGGGAGAAAGGTCGCCCGTCTCGGGATTCAGTGACATGCCTATTGTACCGCCTGTATATATAATCAGTATGGATGTTCTTTTTTGCACTGTTTATTTTTGAGGTTGAATAATTCATAAGCATTTTTGCTGGTTATATGTGCCACTTCTTCATATGAACATCCTTTTAATCCGGCAATTTTTTCAGCTATGTAAACCAGGTTTGCACTTTCATTGCGTTTACCCCTTTTAGGGACAGGGGTAAGGTATGGGGAGTCTGTTTCGAGTACTATATTTTCCAGGTCAATTGCTTCAATTATAGGGTTTAATCCGGAATTTTTATATGTCACAACTCCACCTATGCCCAGCTTAAATCCAAGGGAGACAGCCTCCATGGCTTGTTCGGCAGTTCCTGAAAAAGCATGAAAGACGCCCCGTAATTTATCTCCTGCATGAGCCCTTACAATTGGAAGGATTATTTCCATTGTATTCCTGGAATGAATTACTATGGGTATTCCTTTAATTTTTGCCCACTGAAGATGAGTAATGAAAGAATCTTCCTGCTGCCGCAGAAAGCTCCGGTCATGGTAAGCATCCATACCCGTCTCTCCGACAGCCACAAATTTATCTTCTTCTGCCACCGATTCCAGGAAAGAGAGTTTTTCCCGGTAATCTTCCTTAACGGATGTCGGATGAAGGCCCAGCATCGGATGGCATATGTCAGGGAACCTGTTACATAATTCCATCATTGGGCCGAAAGAAGTTATATCTATATTTGGAAGAAGCATCCTGGTAACGTGCTTCTCTTCTGCATTTTTTATTACATGTTCGATATCATCATTGAAGTGGGGTAAATACAGATGAGTATGGGTATCTATAAGAACCATATTTTTCCGGTTATACTGCTCCCTGTGCAAGCATCGCATCGGCAACTTTAACAAAGCCACCTATATTTGATCCTTTGACGTAATTTATATATCCATTTTCTTCCCGACCATATTTTATGCAGCTCGCATGAATGTCTTTCATTATCTGTTGCAGCTTCTTGTCAACATCTTCCCGATGCCAGCTTATTCTCATTGAGTTCTGGGTCATTTCCAGTCCGCTTACTGCTACACCGCCAGCATTGGCAGCTTTACCCGGACCGTAAAGTATTTGGTTTTTAAGGTATATTTCCACAGCTTCCGTTGTCGATGGCATATTTGCGCCTTCAGAAACAAGAAAACAGCCATTGTTTATAAGAGTTTCGGCATCTTCTTTATGGATTTCATTCTCGGTGGCACAGGGCAGTGCCAGATCGCATTTGATTTGCCATGGCCGCTTGCCATCATAATATTCCACACCGAACTGATCTGCATATTCCCTTATTCGTCCCCGTTTTATATTTTTAAGCTCCATAACCCAGTCAAGTTTTTCCCGGTCAATTCCGGCAGGATCATAAATAAAGCCTGTACTGTCTGAAAGGGTAACAACCCTGGCACCAAGTTCAGTAGCTTTTTCTGATGCAAACTGTGCAACATTACCTGAACCGGAAATAGCAACTGTTTTCCCTTTAAGAGAGTCATTGCGGGTTTGAAGCATTGCTTGCGCAAAATAGACGCACCCGTAACCTGTTGCCTCGGGCCTTATTAAACTGCCGCCCCATTCCCGGCCTTTTCCGGTAAGGACACCGGTAAATTCATTCCTTAACCTTTTATACTGACCGAACAAATAACCTATTTCCCTGCCTCCAACACCAATATCTCCAGCAGGTATGTCGGTATCGGGTCCGATATGCCTGCACAATTCGGTCATAAAACTCTGGCAGAATTTCATTACTTCGTTGTCGGTCTTTCCCTTAGGATCAAAATCCGATCCTCCCTTGCCCCCGCCCATAGGCAATGTAGTGAGGGAATTCTTGAATACCTGCTCGAAAGCAAGAAATTTGAGAATTCCAAGGTTCACCGTTGGATGAAATCTCAGGCCGCCTTTATAGGGTCCTATTGCCGAATTCATTTCAATACGGTACCCTTTGTTGATTTGTATCTCTCCTTTATCATCCAGCCAGGGTACTCTGAACATGACTATTCTTTCCGGTTCTGCAATCCGTTCCAGGATTTTGGCATGTTTGTATTTTGGATTCTCCTCTATATAAGGGATAAGTGATTCGGCAACTTCTTTAACTGCCTGGTGAAATTCAGGTTCGCCAGGGTTTTTGGCAATAATGTTTGCCATAAATTTTTCTGTTCTGGGATCCATTTTTTGCGGTTTAAGGTGTTAATGAATTTTACTGCAACAAACATATGATTTTTTTCAATACATTAAATATTACCGGCAAATTTTAACCTGTAAATTTTACCCGGCATACTTGCAACATATCCCTTGAACTCCAGATTGAGCAAAAGACATGATATCCTGCTCGCCCCCATTTTGGTGTATTCTGAAATATGGTCGGCAGACAGTTGGTTGTTATCTGATAAAAGATGCAGTATTGTTTTTTCTTCATTATTCAGGTCATTAGCCGGTTCCGGAATTTCGTTTTTATGAACTTTCTCTCCGGGAGGCCAGCCCATGATATATTCAATATCCTCAATTTTCTCAATCAGTGCTGCTTTATTTATCTTTATCAGATTATTGCAACCTTCAGACCTTTTGTCTGTAACTCTTCCGGGAAGGGCAAATACATCCCGGTTGTATGAATTTGCCAGATCCGCAGTTATTAGTGCTCCACCTTTAATTGACGATTCAATTACAATTGTGGCATCGGCCAGGCCTGCAATTATTCTGTTTCGCTTTAGAAAGTTTCCTCTTTCGGGCAGGGTTTTGCTTCCGAAGTCGGTTACAAGGGCCCCCTGGCTGCATATTTTTTCCGCCACTCTTCTGTGAGCGGATGGGTAGATAGTGGAGAGACCGTGTGCAAGGACTGCCACCGTTTGCAATCCGTTATCGAGTGCTGCTTTGTGCGCGCAAATATCTATGCCGTAAGCCAGTCCGCTTACAATTAATGGATTATGTCCCCTGACAGCAAGTTCCGATACCAGGTTACGGCAAAATTCCAGTCCGTAACCACTTGCACTCCTTGTACCTACAATGCTTACTACCCTGGAGCAATCCTGATCAGAATTGCCTTTTACGAACAGTATTACCGGGGCGTCAGGGCACTCTTTTAATCTGGCAGGGTAATCATTATCCAGATAATAGAGTGCTTTTATACGATATTTTGAAATGAATTCGATCTCCCTTTCAGCTTCTTCCAGTATGCCGGGGTTTGTAATATTCTCTGCCAGTGATTTGCCTATCCCGGGAATTTTCTGCAACAGGGCTTTGCCGGATTTAAAAACCTTTTCAGGGCTTCCTGCAGATTCAATGAGCTTTTTTGCAAGAACTCCACCTATGCCCGGGATCAGATTAATTGCTATTTTATATTTTAAAGACGGATCATTAAAAGTTGCCATATCTGCCGGGTGTTTAAATCTTAAGTACAATATACAAAAAATATTTAATCTGAATTCCGGAAATAATTTGTTATTTAACGGCTCTTTACAGCCACTTACCGATTCAGGATTGGAACCGTTATGAACCGGCTTGAGCAGATACCGGATTTTTAAAACTGATGCAAACGTTATCCTGCAAAAAGCAAAAAGAGGGCATCGCCCTCTTTTTTAGGTTCTGCATTAACAGGTACCGGTATCAGATAACGCCCTGGTCAAGCATGGCATTTGCAACTTTCATGAATCCTGCTATATTGGCACCTTTCATGTAATTGACATATCCG
>JAWODJ010000073.1:0-3588 GCA_046483315.1 Bacteroidales bacterium
CAATTAACCAGGGAAAGATGGGGTAGATCGTCAGCAGTTCTGATTGGTTTCGGATCATACCGTGGTTCTGTAATTGCCGGCCGGGAATGGGGCGAAAGGATGAAGAGTATGGAAGTTCCCGAAGCCAGGCAGGGTAGCTGGGAAGCTCTTCTTCACAGTGTACCGCCTGCCAGCAAGCTTATCATCACAAAGGATATTAAAGATTATCCATTGTTGTCTGAACCATTTAACCACCGTGCCATTGGCGTGGTATATGATCCCGAAATGGAACATTACGGAAATTATGTGCCCAGCCGGATCACCGACCGTTATGATGCTTTTGTTTACCTGGATGAAAGCAGTGCATTACATCCCCTGGATACAAAGACAGAAACGCAGTTGACACCAGAAACATACCCGTGGGGAATATAAAGTAACTTTGCGGCTTCTCACTTTCACCCCGGCATGGTGATGCTTTCACCCTTGACAACGAGATACCACCTGTTGTTGTCGATATCGTGTTTCAGAATGTATTGTTTGCCATCGGTGGTCTCGACCCTGAAATAATCAGCTTTGGGTAAATCCGGGGCGGTTCCGGCCTCGTACCAGCGATCGGTTATTTCTTTTATTTCAAACCTCATGCTGCCAATATAGAAACGCCTGGGACTCTCATCGGCCCGGTACCCGGAATAGCATTCTACCTTTATATCTACCTGGTTCTGCATGATAAATTATTTACCTCCCCGCACTTGAAACAGCGAACTAAATGGTCTCTGATCATTCCGGAACGCCTGCCTACCCATGCCTGAAACAGTGAACAAGATGGTTATTAACAATAACGCCTGTCCGCACAAAAGCGCAATAATGGTTTTCAATCAAATCATCAGCGGGTCATTGACCATGCCTCCCGCCTGAATATAAGTGCGGTCAGGGTATTCAATCATCAGCAAGTCATTGCCCGGCCAGCCGCAACGGTTTTCCATAATTCTGATATTTTTGATCCCGGCACCGCAAGGTAGCAAATTTGTCATGATTATACACGGCATTGGAATTAATGTAGTATACAGGCCTGCATTAATAGTGAGCTTTATTTCCCCTGACGGCGGATTGTTGCATCAATAGTTTTCCTGACGGCGAATTGTTGCATCAATGGTTTTCCTGACGGCGAATTGTTGCAGTTTTAGTTTCACGGTCGCAATATTCTTATTACCTTTAATGTTGTTAATTGTCTTTCTTAAAAAGCACCTTTTATGTATCCACAGGCTAACCAGTTAAAGCCGCATCCCGGCAAAAAAATCATTCTCTTCCTAATCATTTACTTCTCTTTTTCAGGCGCTTACGCCCAGTTGAAGCTGGATGTCGAGACCGGCATTCCTTTCCAGGGATACAATGAGGTAAGGATACCCAACGAAACTGGCACGACATTCGATTTCAACAATGACTTTGAGCTTCAGGGGCCTGTCATTCCCCTCAGGCTGAAGGTTAGCTACACCTTTGCTGAGAAGAACCATCTTTTCGCGCTGTTTGCCCCGCTGGGACTCAATTATGAGGGCCCCGCCCCGTTCGACATAAGCTTCCGGCAGTTGGAGTTTAATCAAGGGCAGATGATCGAGGGGTTCTACAAGTTCAACAGCTACCGGCTTGGCTACAGGCGGGATGTGCTGAAATCGGACGGGTGGACCATCGGGGTCGGCTTTACCGCCAAGATAAGGGATGCACGGGTACAGCTGAGCACCAGCCAGCTGAGCGACAGGAAGGATGACCTCGGGTTTGTCCCGTTGCTGCACCTGTTTGCATCACGCGATTTTGAGCGGTGGATGCTTTACCTTGAGGGCGACGGACTGGCGGGTGGACCGGGACGGGCTTTTGATTTCTTCCTCGGCGGCAGTTTCAGGATAACAGATAACCTTTCGGGGAAGGCAGGGTACAGGATACTGGAGGGAGGTGCCGACGTATCTGAAGTTTACAATTTCACGCTGATTAATTTCGCAATAATCGGAGTGGTATGGGATATTTTTTAATCACTAAATCCGGCAGTAAGGCGGTATTGTTTAAAAAATCTTCCTGCCCTGCCCCGGTTGAATATTCCATATAATTCAACCGGGTAAACGGGACAGCAAGATCAAGTGCGGAAAGCGTTAAATTCACCTCGTGAAATCCTGCATTGCAGGAACAGCTTTGCTGTTATTTCACGGGGTTAATCTTTAATGCAACGCACAGAACATCCGAACGCCCTGCTGAGGCCGCTCATGCCGGCACCATCATCATCGCTAATGAAGCGCAGGTCTCGTGCGCCGGTAAAAGTCACGCTACTTGACCAGTAGCCACCGTAGTAATCCACAGAGCCGAGCGAACCATCGTCAACCTCGCGGCGGCCTGCTAAGGACAATTTTAGCGGAGAGGCAAAGGCTCCGGCTGCATCGTTGCTGATCCAGCTTTGGCGTTCTGCATCCCACTCTGCTTCGGTAGGCACCCGCCATCCTGCAGGGCATACATCATTTGTGCTGCCGTCTCCCTGCCATAGATCATCGTTTTTCGGGTCTCGCCAGTCGTAAGGTTCATCTTGATTTATGATAAAATTATCATGCCCTGGATCATCTGTGGTGCTGAGCTCATCTGTTGTTCCGCTTCCCCTGTCCTGGTGCCCGTCATCCAGCCTGCCCCACTGGAACAGATCGCCATAAGCTTCGCTATCATTATAAGCCGAAGCAACTCTTGATGCCCCAAGATTACGGTCCATCCATAATTTGCCGTTTGCTCCTTCGACTATTCCATATGTAACTTCTTCACCACGGTATGTAAAGGCAACAGTGTTAGAAAAATCATCGGCATCAAGGGGTACCTCGTATTTCTTCCCGCGTTCAAAACCACCTTCAGGGAGTGATTTTGTTATAATCTTATAGTCTTTTTCAATTTGAATAAATATGTCCATATTACCGGAATATTCCCCGGGGTTAATCATCATGTAAACGCTGACGGGTCTGAATTCTAATTCAACAGGTGTTGTAAGAGTAACCGTAACCTCACCGGACTCCCCGGCCATGTTGTCAATAGTATAGGCAACCCCCGCATCCGGGGTTTCCTGGGTTATATCAATAGTGCCGCCGGTAAAAGCAAGAGCTCCGGAACCGGAGAGCTTCACCTTTTTCAGGGAGCCGGAGCCTATAATCTGAAACTCCAGAAGAGTGAAAATATGGTTATAGATGAAATTAACACCGCTTGTCTCATCCCCTGCATCTCCCAATGGGTCTATCCCGGTAAGGGGAGTGGCTACCATGAAGTCCAGTGCACCGATATGGTGGCTGTTGTTTTTCACGGACTGTGTCTGTTCAGAGGCAAGAGAAATTGGCACTGCCGTGCGCGGTTCAGAATCATTTCCTTCATTGTAAGGGTAATAAGCATAAAAATCGTGATCACCGGTTCCCCAGTACATCTCCCCTGTAAAATCAGAGCTCTTGCCAGTGGTCTCGGCTGTAAAATCAGCATTAACAACACCGGGATCTCCATCACTTGTCGGACGTGCCTGCGGGGAGTAGATACCAACCTTGTCTGTACCTCCAATCCAATGAGTTTCCAACCCTTCCAGGGTGGTCTTGGTCATCCCGCTAA
>JAWODJ010000055.1:0-55290 GCA_046483315.1 Bacteroidales bacterium
AGAGATCTTTATATAGCAGGAGAAACGCTCTATTTCAGGCTTGATATTTTCAACAATACCGGCGATCCGGTCAGCCGGATTGCATATATTTCACTCAGAAACCAGGACAATACACTGATAAACAACGTTTTTATTTTTCTTGAAGAGAATACAGGCTTTGGTAGCATATATCTTTCCGATACCCTCGGCAGTTCGGTATATCAGCTGGTAGCATTCACCAACTGGATGAGAAATTCGGGCCAGGAACATTTTGCTGAAAATCAGGTAATGATAGTTAACCGGTTTGACGAGGAGCTGGATTTTCTGAATACGGCAAACCCGGAAAAAAAGGATGGAAAAAATGCGGGTTCAAATTGCAAAGAAACCATTCCGGATTACATACCCGGCCATGATAACAAAATTCAGCGGCATGGCTCTGTAAGTATAAGCCCTTTAAAAAATAAATTCGGAACCCGGGAGAAGGTACAGATTGAACTTGTGCCCTCATTGTCGTCAGGCTCAGTGGCATATCTTTCACTTTCGGTAACTCAGAAAGAGACACTATTTGAAAGTGACACACCTTATTATGACACTGACATCAGATCAGTAATGCGTGGGGAGCGAACACAGGGAGAGTCATACTTTTTCAAGGAAACAGACGGCCCTGTTATTTCCGGCAGGGTAACGGAAAAAAACAGCCGCAAAGGCATCGCCAATACCACCGTTATACTTAACTCACCCGACACGACATTTAACCTCCTGTATACCCGGACCATGGCTGACGGTACATTTCACTTCAGACTGAATGGTTATCATGAAGGAAAAGAACTTCATTTATCACTCTTTGACAGGGATGCCCTCAGGGATGCTGAGATAAGTACAGATAACAAGTTCAGACTGGAACAACACTTCCAGCCTGATATTGTATTACCCGGTAAGGCTACCAGGGAGTTCATAAAAACAAGCCAGGATATTGTCAGGATAAACAAAACACTCGGCATTGACCTGAACATAGAGCTGCAAAGGGAAAGGTATGAATATGTGCCTGCAATCTATTCTGCTCCGGCCTATACATTTTCGCAATTTTCCGAATATGAATATATGTCCGATATGCAGGAGATAGCAAGAGAGCTGCTTACCTTTCTGAGAATACGCAAACGTGGTAACGAATATACATCAACGCTGATGCTGGAATACTCGGATACATATCTTCAGGATACCCCGGTATATTTTCTCGACGGAATATTTACAGATGATATTAACAGGATCATCCATCTTGATTCAGATGATCTGAAAAAAATTGATTTCCATAATTATCGATGGAGGCACGGCGATATTCTTTTTCCCGGCATTGTATCTATCTATAGTAATAATCATGAATACAGGAATATGCAACTTTCCGAACCGTCGGTATCAATTGAACACCCGCCGGCGGCATCACCTTCTTTTTACCGGCCTCCTGATTATGAAAAAGATAAAAATATCGTTCGCAGCAGGCCCGATTTCAGGCAATTGCTTTTCTGGGAACCTGATATAATACTTGAAAATAATGACACCGGCAGCCTGGCAGAGTTTTTTTCGGGCGATCTGAAAGGCGAATTCATTATAAGAGCGAGAGGATTTACTTCAGACGGGGAGATCATTGATGAGAGAGCTTCCATAATGATAACGGATTCCGGAACGGAGTTATATGAAAAAGATTCCGTTTCTCCCGTCAGGGAAACAGGTGTCATTGAAAGATCTTCACCTGGCAGGCTAACCGCACATGACAAAGGGGGCGTAAAAAAACTGTACCGGGATACGGCAAGTGACGAATACTTTGAACAGGGACTTTCAGGGAAAATGAACATTACTCCAAGGCGGCCGATAGGAGATCAACACTACCCGGCTGAAGAGTGGCTGACCGGAGATGTACTGCTTGAAAACGGGAATGCAATTAAAAATAAACTGCTTCGTTACAACGGCTATCTTGATGAATTATTCTGGCTTTATGAAGGTGATTATCAACAAATTCAGGTCGATAAAAATATGATCAGTGAATTCACCCTTCATACTCCGGCAGGAACACAGGCCCGCTTTCGCCGTATCGGGGTCTATTCCCCGATCCTGATAGGAAAAGATGAAATTTTTGCCGAAATTCTATACGAGGGTCATGTGTCCGTTTATTCCTACCGCCGTGTAATAGAGACCACCAGGGGAGATTACCGGGTTGGAGACAAGCTGATAGGAGGTATAAAAATAAAACCCGGCCATCTCTATATATTCAGGCTTCCGGACAATACCATCAGGATAATCCAGAAGATACGCCGCAGGAATATTCTGAATCTGTTCCCTGATCAACGACGTGAGATCCGCAGACTGATGCGCGAAAAACGACTCCGGCCCCGGAACGAGAAGGAGCTGGTTGAAGCGGCGAAAGTTCTTGAGGATTTTTTCAGGGAAACACGGTAACTCCGGCCATAAATATCCTGCCCTTACTTTAGCCGGTATTATAATTACTACTCAGGGTTTTTATTAAAGCCGGAAAAGTCTTACTTTTATATATCAGTTAACAGGAGATAACCTTCCCTGTTTTCCTGACGGTAATAATAAACCGGGGCACTATGGCAGACTCAGTAAAAGAACTTGGAGATATTCTTCCTTCCCTTAATCCCCTCCTGTTTTCAAAACCGAATGTAGTAGCCACGGGAACAGGTTACAAGAGGGTACGGGGAAAAAGAACGGGTGAACTGTCTGTTATTTGTTCGGTGGAAAGCAAGGTGGCAGCCACTGCCCTGAAAAAAAGTGACCTTATACCTTCTTCTCTGGAGGGATTTCCTACTGATGTTCACCCGGTAGGACTGATCACCCCGTTACAGTCCCCCACCTCCAGGTTTCGCCCTGCGCCGGGAGGAGTCAGCACAGGTCATATACATATTACCGCCGGTACCCTTGGCTGTATTGTCAAAAAGGGGGAACAGCTATGCATTTTATCAAACAATCATGTTCTTGCCAACTCCAACAATGCTTCATCCGGAGACGTGATACTTCAACCCGGACCCCTGGACGGCGGACTGGCTCCGGGCGACCAGATAGCCAGGCTGGATGATTTTATTCCCATACGCTATGAAAATGAAACCGGCGGCTGCCATCCTTCCAATATTTTTACCGGTCTCTTTAATTTTTTTGCCAAACTGGCCGGAAGCGGAACACGTCTTTACTCAAGAGGTTTCAAGCAACCCGGCAACCTGGTCGATTGTGCCCTTGCCCTGCCCATTGACAGTGCAGATGTTACAGCAGAGGTACTTCAAATAGGAAGCATTACCGGCACTGCAGAGGGGGTTCTGGATATGAAGGTTAAAAAAAGCGGCCGCACCACCGGGCTCACTGACGGAATAATCGAACAGGTTGATGCGACAGTGCGCGTTAACTTCGGAGCAGGGAAAACAGCGCTTTTCACAGACCAGCTTATTGCCGGAGCAATGAGCCAGGGAGGCGACAGCGGATCGGTGGTATTTAGCGAAGACACCGAGGCAGTCGGACTCCTTTTTGCGGGTAGCAGCAATACAACTGTAATAAACAGAATACAGAATGTATTCAGTGCACTTGATGTAACTCTGCCCTGAACGGTTGAAGAATTTATAAGGGTAACGGGATATTTGTATACCTGTCTTTTCAGGTCTGAACATATTTAAAAATATAATGATCATGGACACTTCTCTGGAAAGAGCCCGTAAAATAATAAAAACCTACAGGGATGTCTGGTTGGGGCTGGAAAATATCTCCTCCGTCGGTACGGGCAGAACTGATGACGGAAGAGTTTGTATTGTGATATCCATGGTAAAAGATGATCCGGCCACAAGAGATATCTTCCCGGGAGAGCTCGATGATATCCCCGTTGAATTCAGTATAAGCGGGAAAATCAATGCCCTTTAATATTTACATGTAATTAAATCAAACCAAAATACTTTTGCACATGAGATCCTCGCGTGACTTTTATCCGGTAGTATTAATTATGGGAGCAATGCTGATCATAGCACTTGTTCTCGTCATGATTTACATGCTCGAACGCCTTTCGGAAGAACAGGACACCCCTGCCCTGCCTGCTGAACTGTCAACGGTAGGGATGGAAGCAGAACCCGGTCCGCAGGGATGGCGGCCACTTTTCAACGGACACACCCTGGACGGATGGGAAATTACCAGTTTCGGTCCGCAGGGCCCCGTATCGGTTGGAGATTCATCCATAATCCTTACTTTTGGAGACGGTGCCACAGGAATCACCTGGGAAAAGGAGTTTCCAGCCATCAATTATGAGATCTCCCTTGAAGCAATGCGTATTACCGGAAACGATTTTTTTTGCGGACTGACTTTTCCTGTTGACAGTGAGTTTTGCACCCTCATTACCGGTGGCTGGGGAGGGTCGCTGGTTGGCATAAGCAGTATTGACGGAGAAGATGCTTCCGAAAATTTCACCAGCACAAATATATCTTTTGAAGACGGCCGCTGGTATCACATCAGGGTGAAAGTTGACACGGAAGCCATAAAGTGCTTCATTGAAGATGAGCAGGTGGTTTATGTCCCTGTACAGGAACACTCTTTCTCTGTCAGGTCCGAGGTGGGCCTGTCCAGGCCACTTGGCATTGCCACATGGTTTACCACAGGAGCAGTAAGAAACATAAAATTCAGGGAAATATAAAACACCGCACACCCGGAACATTAACGAACCTGAGATATTACCAACGGCATGTCCCTGACCCCGGTAATACCGGCCGGGCATATTCCGGTATCCGGAAAACTGAATATCAGACTGTCATATAACACCAGGATCCCCTTCTGCAGGCAGTTACTGAAAATCAAAGCCGGTATGGCACAAAACCGGTTTACTGCGACCATTCCTTAGGCTCCCTGTCCCAACGATGCTTTTCAAGTTCCTGCATCAGGTCGGGTTCAAGGGGTCCTGCATCGCTTGCGGCAAGATTTGCCAGAGCATGTTTTGGCTTTCTCATCCCGGGGATAACCGTGCTGACCGCAGGTTCACCAAGAATAAAGCGGAGGGCCATCTCAGCCATTGTCATTCCTTCCGGCACCAGTGGTTTTAGCCTGTCAGCATGTTCGACACTTGAGATGAGATTTTCAGGTACAAAATAAGTATTCCTCCAGTCACCGTCAGGCCATTTGCTATCCTTTGTCAGTGTGCCGGTGAGTGACCCCTCGTCAAAAGGAACACGGGCAATGACAGCAACATTCTTTTCCCGGCAGGCCGGGAAAAGGTCATCTTTGGGGTTCTGATCGAAAATATTATATATAACCTGAACCGAATCAACAAGACCGCTCCTAACAGCCTTCACACCGTTCCATGGTTCCCATCGGTTCAGGCTGATGCCGATGGCATGAAAAAAACCCTGCGACTTTAGGTCTTCCATTTTATTGATCCATCTCTGATCCTCAAGCCAGGAGTCTTCCCATGTATGCAGCTGCATGAGATCAAAAGAATCCAGTCCCGCATTGGCAAGGCTTTTCTCAACATACTCCTCAATATGGTCGGGCGGAAAGCAATCGTCAAGTTTATGCTCCCTTTTACTGGGCCATTGGAAGTTTTTAGGAGGTATCTTTGTTGCAGTATAAAGCTTTTTGTCACTGTTGGCCCGTACAAGGTCCCCCAGCAAACCTTCACTCTTTCCGGCACCATAACCCCATGCAGTATCAAAGAAATTGCAACCTTTGTTAACCGCCAGCTGCAGCGATTCCATAGACTCCTTATCCTCCGAGCCCGTCCAGCCCCCCATGCCCCACATTCCGTATCCGATTTCGCTTATCCGCCATTTTGTTCTCCCAAATGTTCTGTATTTCATAACTAATTAATTTAGTTCCGATAATTCTCAAAAGTACAAAAAAAATTTTCTGCGTAAAATTACACACAGACGATTGAAAAAAAATTCAAAAAACAAAAAAGTACCGGTGGCCAGGCCGCCTGGTTATCATTCACCATGATGCGTCAGAGAATGCTGTCTGAGTGTCTCCAGTAATTTTCTGTACTCCCCGGTTTCCTTGCGGACAAGCATAATGAAGCCGTTATCCTCTATATCGCCCATGATTGCCTTTTGCTCCTCTTCATTACGATAGATCATGATCCTGAACGGGTTTTCATAATCCTTTTTCCTGGAAAGGTAAACCTGGTCGCAAATGTACTGCTGTATTGCAATATCCTTTTCAAGTGCCCTGCTCCATATCCCGGGTGTAAGTTCATCACTGTCATAAAGGCTGCAGAGAGTTGAATATGCATGGCTGTGTTTTTCATCAGCATACTGCTCCCATAAAAGGTCGTACCTTTTGTGGATATCCTTCCACGACCCAAGCTTCCCCGATCTTATATCACTCCGTAGCCCGTCAAGTTTCTTTTCCGGCATCAGTTGTCCGCCCACATTAACCCATGACCTCTCTCTTTCTGCCGGAAGGATCTGACGGTTCTCCGAAAATATCAGCGGATTTTCGCCATCATGGAAACCGGCAAGGACTTTTACAGAATAATGATGAAGCATATCTTTGTAAGCATGATATGCTTTGTACGCCTTTAATATGACAACTTTTCGTTTTGATCTCTCCATACCCTCCCCGGTTACTTCCAGTCCGGCTGTCAAATCTTCCTTCCCGTTCAGCATTTCTCTGCCGCGGACTGCAAGTTCATCATCTGACAGTTTATCTTCAGATATACCTTTTTTCCGCAAGGCAGATTTTGCAGTCCATATTTCCAAAAGTCTGAGGGCAGCGAAGATCTCTTCAGCCGTATCAGGAGCAATGGCCTCAAATTCAATGTTCTGAAGCTTCATTAAGCGTCTGTCCCTGGCAACAAATTTTCGGGAATTCCTTTCCAGGGCATACATATTATGCAACCACCAGAATGCAGGCATCACTTCCAGTCTGTCGGCAGCCGTGTTATTGTTCACAAGTGAAAAAGGCAGGGTAATATCAAGCTCGGCAGGATAATCTGCCTTTGCTATAAGTGTATATGAAGCAAACCGGCTGGAATGCTTGAGACTTATACAGAGACCCGGCCAGAAGCCCCGGCCGGCAACTATTTCGCTGTCATTAGCCCGGCTGTTGTGGTTCGACCCTATGGTCGCTCCCGCTGCAATATTGCTCTGCCCCATCACAAGGGCAGCCACCAGGAAGGAGTTATTGTGGTGCTGCTCATGAGCCGGGAAAATAAGGTTGTTAAGAACCTCGCAACATGAAATTGTGGAGTTATCACCTAAAAAGGAGTTAATCAGCCTGGCACCGTATTTCAGGTTGGAATTGTTGCCAAGAATAAACCTCACCGCCTTGCAGCCGTAAAAGATCCTGCAGCCGTAACCGATAATCCCGTTAACAAGCTCAACCCCCTCTCCTATTTGTGTCGGTTCCTCTTCAGACGAATTAATCGTTATATTTTTAACTTTATTTGCACCTTTTATGTAACATCCTGCACCCACCTTAATATCTTTTAAAGTGTGCGAATTCTTAATAATGCATTCATTACCTACAACCCCGTAGTAGCCTCTGCGCGAATCAAACATCTGCTGGGTGATCTCCTTCAGCCTGTCCTGCAGATTTTTGTCGTCCCTGTATTTTGCCCACAGCCAGGCATCAGCAGGTATCATCCCGTCAAAGGGCATCACCTGTCTTGAACCTGTCTCATTCATGATATCCATCCAAACCCTTACATCTTCATCTTCACCATCTTTAATAATACCATTGCCGAACTTTGCATGGTCGGTGGTGTTCATCTCCATAATATTGAACAGGATACACCGGTCGCCCACAATATAATGTGAAAGATAGTGGACATTGTGTATGGCAGCATCATCGCCTATATCGCAGCTCACAACCAGGCTGTTGGTAATACCGACCGACAGCTTCAGGTCGTGATGTCTCAGTACTATATCCCTGACACTCCCAATCCGTACAAGTCCGAAAAACCTGTTGTTGCGTATCAGCGAAGGATCAAAGCAATCCGTCACCAGTATATCATCCCAGTTGCCGGCGGTGTTCTGGTTTTTCACAAGGCTCTCTATCTCATCCGAGCTTAAATTCCTCCACTTCTCCTCAGGCCATGGGGACTGGGTGTTCCTGATATCATACTGACCCGTTCCCTCACGAAGATACTCCTTCGGAACAAAATCCCTTACGAGGCTGTCGGACTGCAATACAGTTACTTTTGGCATTTTTTTAACTAATTAAAAACAAACATTCTTTTTAAATATGCGGACAAATATACAATATTTACAAAACAAACTTCTTTTCATCATGAATAAAACATCTGTCATATTCCTGACAAAAAAGCTTCATCCCTGGTTAACCGTTAATATAAATAACCAAAAGGGATATTAACTAAAATACTTTTAGGATATCATTCCTGCCTCTGCAGCAGGAAAACTGCCTGAATAAATCTGAGTGCGGCAGAACCGGATTTAAAGACGGAAACTACTAAATGAGGATGAGACGGTATCTTTCAGGAAGGTATCTATTTCCTGTTCCTGCAGAGGTCAGCGAACAGAGGAATCAATAATCTATTTTTCCAAAAGACTGACCCTGACGGCATTCAATCCCCTCTGACCCATTTCGGTCTCAAATATTACCTTATCACCCTCATTCACGGGTTCGGTCAGGCCGTTCACATGAACAAAAATACTTTCCTGTGTTTCATGATCTTTAATAAATCCGTAACCTTTGGAATCATTAAAGAAGGTAACTGTTCCTTTTCTGATCAGGTCAGCGGGATCGGGATCTTCCCTCTTAGCGACACCAATCTCTATATCTTCAGCTTTGATCACTTTCTTTTTGTCCGGATCGGGTGGAGTGGAAGAAATATTTCCCTCCTCATCCACATAAGCAATCATATCATCAAGTCCTTTGCCTTTATCGGAACTTGCTTTTCGATCTTCTTTTTTTTGCTGTTTTTCTTTCTTCTTTTTCAGCCTTTTCTTCTCTTTTTCTTTTTTATTAAAAGTCTCCTGTGATCTCCCCATATATTATTATTGTTTTAAATTTCAATCAACTGATGCATTATGAGACGTAAAGCTACTAAAAAACACATTAACAAAAGCAACCCACACCTGCATTTCTGTCAATATATACCGAATAACCCGGTTTAACCATTATAAATCTTTATTCTGCATAATGGCCACACCGGAAGTTATATATTAAAGAGCTTACTGAACCTTCATCCAAATCAAATCAGGCCGGCTGACACAAACCGGTCCGGGCACGATAAATCACAGGGAATCACGACTCAAGCCGCGGCAGTTCCTCCAAAGCTTTCCTGACCTCCTCCTCAGGATAGGAAAAATCATTAATTTCACCTTCCAGATATTTTGAATATGAGGACAGATCAAAATGTCCATGACCGCTATGTGCTATAAGAATTGTCTTTGCCTCGCCAGTCTCCCTGCATTTTAAAGCTTCGTCAATTGCAATTCTTATTGCATGAGATGTTTCGGGAGCAGATATAACCCCTTCCGAACGCGCAAATGCAATTGCAGCCTCAAAAATACCGCTTTGATGCGCAGCTTTGGCTTCAATTAATCCCAGTTTGTTCAGATGACTGACAATAGGTGCCATGCCATGATAACGCAATCCGCCGGCATGTATGGAAGGCGGTATAAACGTGTGACCAAGGGTATGCATCTTGAGCAATGGTGTAAGACCTGCCACATCTCCAAAATCATAGGCATATTGTCCTTTTGTCATTTTCGGACAACTTTCCGGTTCAACTGAAATAATGCGCATATCAGGTTTTTTACCACTTATCTTATCTCTCAACCAGGGAAGTACCTGTCCGGCAAAGTTTGAACCACCACCTACACAACCAACTATAATATCGGGATAAGCATCAGCCATCTCCATTTGTTTAATGGTTTCCTCTCCAATAATAGTCTGATGAAGAAGAACATGGTTGAGAACACTGCCAAGTGAATAATGAGTGTCATCGCGGGAAGCAGCGTCTTCTACCGCTTCGCTTATTGCCAGTCCGAGACTGCCGGGACAATCAGGCCATTTTTTCAGCATCTCTCTTCCTGTGCTGGTCTCCTGACTCGGACTGGGTATGCATGATGCACCCCATGTTTCCATAAGAATCCGCCTGTAGGGTTTTTGATCATAGCTGATCCTTACCATATACACCTTGCATTCTATATCAAAAAATGAGCATCCCATTGCCAGTGCACTTCCCCACTGGCCCGCTCCCGTTTCCGTTGCTATTCGCTTAATTCCCTCTTTTTTATTGTAATATGCCTGTGCCACGGCAGTATTAAGCTTATGGCTTCCGGCCTGGCTTGTCCCCTCATATTTGTAGAAGATTTTTGCAGGGGTATCCAGAGCTTTTTCCAGGTTATATGCCCTGTGCAGCGCAGTTGGCCTCCATGTCCGGTAAATACTTTGAATTTCATCAGGAATTTCAATCCAACGTTCAGTACTGACTTCCTGTTTTATCAGTTCCATGGGAAAAAGCGGAGTCAGATCATCCGGTCCGATTGGCTTTCCCGTTCCGGGATGCAAAACGGGAGGTAACGGTTCAGGCAAATCAGCCTGAATATTGTACCAATGTGTCGGCATCTCATTTTGGTCAAGAAACCACATAGATCTTTTCATCTGTATAAAATAGTTTAATCAAATTAATAATCAGTAAATTATATTTTGCATCTAATGTATATCTAGTGTTTCAAACGCATGAATGTCACATCTGATCATTTTAGCAAAGAGTTAAATCACATTGCATGTGAGATCGACGAAGTCAAACCCGCATGGTTTGTTCATGTTATTTTGTCTGCCAAAGTTTGATGCGGATTTCATATATTATTCCTTCTTTTTTTGATTAAAATTGCCGCAAAATAATAAAAATTTCTTTCCTGTACAGTCTTAAAATAAAACATATTAAAAATTAAATAAAAATACCGTACCCTTCAACATGACTTTTAAAGGAATTAATAGCACTTATACTGCCATATCAGTACCGGTAAATAATGTCTCTGAGAAATGTTTCGGTGGCACGGCGAACATCATTACTGTCCTTATTATGATTGTTCACAAGTACAGAAAAAATCAAAGTTCTTCCTTTTCCCGTAATAAGGAACCCGCTTAAGGCAATTGCATTGCCGCTAAGTGTACCCGTTTTGGCAAAGATCTTCCCTTTCTCATCCTGGTAAAAATTTTCAAGAGTACCTTCATTTCCTGAAGGCAATAAATGGCTGATCCTTTCAAATCCGAATTCATCGGTCATCTTCTCAAGCAGCCAGACGAAAGATTGCGGTGAAAAAAGATTATACCGGCTCAGTCCGCTGCCATCAACCCATCTCGGTTTATCCGGTATTTCCCTCAGGTCGTTCTCCAGCAAATACTCAATAAGCAAGGCTTCATCCATCACCCCGAAAAGTTTGTTGCTGACCATCAACATGGTCTGTTCAGCAAAAAAATTATCGCTGTACAGCATCATGGGCATGAACAAAGAATCAGCAGCACGGGAATAAATGATGTTAAACTGATATGAAGGATCATGTCGGAACGGGAACTCTGAAAGATCTGGCATATCAGGGAGGCAATCAATATCAGGCTGATTAAGAAGGTCAGGCCTTTCATGCATCAGTACAATATCTCTGTTAAGTGTATCTGAAAGCAATTCCAGGGCTGCACTCATTCCATCTGTGACATAAGGGACAAAAAGCTCCCTGTCTCCCTCCATTCCCGGAAAAACCGAATATTCATTTAAAGTCACCGGTCTCCTGACCTCAAATTTATCATTTGTGCCGGCCATAATCTCAACCGGCCAGGGATGGCGGGGGTAAGATGAGACATAAGTGATCTTTACATCTTCATTAAGGCCGGCCATATCCCGTTGTGCCCAGATAATAATATTCCCGTACACAGGAAAAGGACTGCGCTCCGGCATGTAATAACCCAGATAGTCATCCCATGACCAACCATAGCCCAAGGCACCGGTTTCCCAAAGTGGTTCAAAAAACACCAGTGGTTTTTCAGCCCGCTGTAAAAAATTAAAAACCGGCTGCCGCGGAAAATCAAGCAAAAGGAAGGTAGGATCACCGGTTGCCTGAAGAAATATTGTATCGTTGTGTTCTGCAAACCTGATTCCGGGAATACTGTCTCCAAGATATTTCAGTCCTGCATATAAAGTCGCAATCTTTGTATTGCTGGCAGGCACAAAAAATTTATCACTGTTACGGGTATAGATGTACTCATTTCTGTCAGTATCATATATGGCAATACCAACATGTGTGTCGGTTATCGCCGGATCATCAAGAAACCTGTCCGGAATTGCTGTTCTTCCCAGGTACCTTGTAGAGGTACAGGAACCGGTAATTACGGTGAATACTCCCAGGATAATAAAAGGTAATCTTAACAGAGCAATCAAAATGTTACTGTATATTATTGTTATCTTTCCTGCCTTCATAATCATTTCTTGATTCTCTGTGAATTTGTAATTTATTATTTTACTGTACTGTACTGTAGAGAAAGGCAATCTCCTCTTTCCACCGGGTTTCGTCAGGAGTCTCGAGGATGATGGGGATATTGTCAAACCGCGGGTCGTTCATCAGGCGGACAAACACCTCATCTCCCAGGGTGCCCTCCCCTATCAGCTCGTGCCGGTCGACCCTGCTGCCAAGCTCCTTCTTTGAATCGTTGATGTGCATACCCCTGAGAAAGCTGAAACCTATTACAGCATCGAATTCTGCAAAAACTTTTTCAAAGCCTTCGGCGGACTTAATATTATAACCGGCCGAGTATGCATGGGCGGTGTCGATGCACACCCCTGCCCTCTCCCTGTCCTCTATATGGTCGATAATGAACCTGATCTGCTCAAAGTTATGTCCCATGTTGGTGCCCTGGCCGGCTGTGTTCTCGATCACGGCGGTCACACCCCTGGTCCTGTCAAGGGCAATGTTAACCGATTCGGCAATGGTGCGCAGGCAGGCCTCCTCACCGGTAAGGTTCAGGTGGCTTCCGGGATGAAAATTTAGCCGGTCGAGTCCGAGCTGCTCGCACCTCTGCATCTCATCAAGGAATGCGGCACGGGATTTCTCAAGGGCATCCTTTACAGGATGCCCGAGGTTTATCAGGTAGCTGTCGTGCGGCAGGATCTGGAACGGCTTGTAACCATACTTCTCACAATTCTCCCTGAAAGCATCGATACTCTTCTGCTCCAGTGGCTTTGCCACCCATTGCCGCTGATTCTTTGTAAACAGACCGAAAGCCTTCGCTCCTGTTTCATATGCGTTTACCGGGGCATTCTCTACACCCCCCGCGGCACTTACGTGTGCTCCTATATACTTCATAATCAATATATTTAACTCTAATTGCAGGGCATCTTCAAAACTGGCAGAAGTTGCATAACAAAAGGTCCGTTTTACGGTTGAGGTCAATTCGCGCCAAATTACAAAATATCGGTCAAAGACCGGTTATGAAATCAATAATATGTTATTTTTGCATTCTTTGGAAACACAAGCACCCGTAAGCAAAAATTATGACATATGGCTATTGTTGTCGTTTGTGACCTGGATAATCTTGAACCCTGGACCAAAGCAATGAAAATGGTTGATCCATCGGTTGATATAATTACAATTGATGAGGTAAAAGATAAATCATCGGTGCAGTTTGTCCTTGCCTGGAATTACCCGCACGGTCTTTTCAGGGAATATCCCGGATTAAAAACCATCTCTTCCATGGGTGCGGGAGTTGACCATCTGGTTAATGACCCGCTATTACCCGAAAACATTAAAATTGTTCGCATTGCAGATCCCATGCTGTCTCAGGATATGTATGAGTTTTCCCTGGCGGTAATTATGAACCGACTGCGTCTTCTGACTAACTTTCGTGAAAATCAGATAAAGGGTGTCTGGAAAAGGAAGAGGTATCTTCGAATTTCTGATATACATATTGGCATTATGGGTACTGGTGTTATCGGTAATCACATAGCATCGCAATTACATAAATCGGGTTTCAGCATTTCGGGCTGGAGCAGAACAGCGGGACAGAAAGTGGCCTACAAAAAGTATCATGGTCAGCAGCAACTTCCCGATCTGCTTGAAAATTCAGATATACTGATCTGCCTTCTTCCCCTTACCCCTGCTACAGCAGGTATCCTTAACAGGGATAATTTGCAGAGGCTGCCAAAAAATGCATGGCTGATAAATCTTGGCAGGGGTGGCCATCTGGTGGATGATGATCTGATAGAAGTTCTGGATTCGGGTCATCTGGATGGCGCAAACCTGGATGTCTTCAGGAAAGAACCTCTCCCGGCCGACCATCCGTTCTGGAGCCATCCCAAAATATTCATCACACCACATATCGCAAGCCTGCCTTACCCTGAATCCGTCG
This sequence comes from Bacteroidales bacterium, assembly GCA_046483315.1. GTDB lineage: Bacteria > Bacteroidota > Bacteroidia > Bacteroidales > PUMT01 > PXAP01. The sequence continues at coordinate 14,323 of JAWODJ010000055.1, forward strand.
CTCCCCAGATAATTGAAAATTACCACCGTACAATCAATAACAAACCTTTAATTAACAAGGTGAACAGGGAACGGGGATACTGACAGACTGCCGGTAATTATTTAAATGTTGGCCTTTGAGAAATAACGGTAACCAATGATACTGACAATATACATTATAATTCTGATATACTTTCTGCTGGGAGGTATTGGCTTCTATTTTATCAACAAAAGAAAAGAACGCCCTGCAGCCAGAGAAAACCGGACAAAATTCATTACCTATTTTTTCATCATTCATATACTTTTTCTGAGCATAATCTTTAACCCGCTGGTTTTTCATTATCTTGCCATAGCAATTATCCTGGTTGGTTTTGGAGAGCTGATCAAACTCTTCCTGCAATGCGGATACATCAAAAAAAGTTTTTTTGGCTTATCCCTGTTTCTGTACCTGATACTCTGTGCCGGCTTTATCCTGTTCAGCCGTATGGACGGCCAACTTATCCTATTTACGTTCCTGACACTTTCCATTTTCGATGCATTCAGCCAGGTAAGCGGCCAGTTGCTGGGAAAGCGAAAGATATTCCCGGCAGTAAGCCCCAAAAAAACAGTGGAAGGACTGGCAGGAGGGGCACTTATTGCCATATCCAGTTCGCTCCTGCTGAAAGATCTTACAGGCACCGGCACCATTTATACATTACTTCTGGCATCAGGAGTGGTTTTATCTGCATTCTTTGGTGATATGGCTGCCTCATTCTATAAAAGGGAGTACAAAGCAAAGGATTTCAGTAATTTACTTCCCGGGCATGGCGGCTTCCTTGACAGATTCGACAGTCTCATTGCAGGAGGTGCCTTTGTTTTCTTAATTGAAATATTGAGAATTTATTAATAAATTGGGCAATAATTACTTTAAAATAACCTGATCACAAAACAGATAATCGCATCTTACAGGCAAATATCCTGTGAAAAAACATAATATTATATCAAAATGGGCAACCAGATAGCACTTGCATTAATATTTCTGATTGCTTTTTCATTGTTACTGATATTCAATGAAATGGTTTACAGGAGACTGGGACTGAAGGGAGAGATAACCAGGAAATTCGCTCATTTTACCGCTACCCTGTCCACCATTACTTTTCCTTTTCTTTTTGATGATCACTGGTACGTACTGGCACTGGCCATCATTTTCTTCATATTGTTGTTTATAAGCCGAAATACCAGCCACCTTAAATCAATCCATGACATTGAAAGAATCTCGGTCGGGAGCTATCTTTTACCTGTCTCTATTTACCTTACCTTCCTTATTTCACAACTGCTGAACAACAGTTTCCTGTTTATCCTCCCTATACTGGTGCTGGCAATTTGCGATCCCCTGGCAGGTATTCTGGGAATTAACCTGCAGGAGTACAATCATAAAATCCGCATTTTCAATATGACTTTGGAAAAAACCTGGCTCGGTTCTCTTGCCTTTTTCGTGTCCTGCTTTATCATAAGTATAATAGCCCTCTATTTTTATGAAATGAGTTTTGACCTGAAAATTTTCCTGATTGCCCTGGCTGTGGCCGTGGCAGGTACAATTACCGAAATGCTCAGTTGGAAAGGGCTGGATAATTTGATTATCCCGATGAGTGTTTTACTGGTCCTTGTGCTTTTTCTTTAACCGGAATTACTGATTTTTAATGACTCCGAATAAGTATGTTTAAAATGCCCTTCAAATGCAACTAATTTACAAAGAAGAGAATATACTCAATGCCCCCAATGCTATTAGCTTTTACAGGCTTATAACCTTTCCGGTCATACTTGTTTTAGCCCTTCTCGGGCATGAACAGCTATTTGTAATTCTTTTGTGTATCAACCTGGTAAGTGATATAGTTGACGGATTCCTGGCCCGTACATTTAATCTTGTCACTCGCTTTGGAGCGGCACTTGACAATCTGGCAGATATTGGCACATATATACTGGCACTTTACGGGGTGTTTGCCTTTAGATGGACTGCAATACAGCCTCATGCCTGGATATTGTACCTCTTTCTTGCAATTTTTATCATAAGTTATTTCGTGGCCTTTATCCGGTTTGGAAAAATTCCGGGACTACATCTGTATTCATCCGTTTCAGCCGGATACCTGCAGGGTGCCTTCTTTTTTGTTCTTTTCGTCTGGGGTTTTAACCCGTGGCTCTATTATGTTGCTTTAGGCTGGGGTGCACTTGCCTATATTGAAAAGATAGTTGTTTTACTTATAGTTGATGATATCAGGCCTGGAATAAAAGGCCTGTACTGGCTTTTAAAGAAGCAGAACCACTGATAACAGATCCTTTAACTTATTAACTTTTAAACTGATATGATCATGGAAAAAGCAAAAGCACCGCGGTTAGCATATATCCTTATATTTATGACACTGATATCAGGTTCCTGCGCACCTGCATATGTACCGAATGTTATAAATACCCCCCTGTTGAGTAATAAAGGTGAAATCCAGGCATCATTACATGGCGGTATTTCAGGTGTGGACCCTCAATTATCCTATGCTGTAACCGACAATGTCGGTTTAATTCTGAATGGCAGTTTTGCAGATAACACTTCCGATTCAAGCAATAATTTTCATAAGCATAACTTTATTGAAATTGGTACCGGCTATTATACAAAGATAGGGAACAAGGGCAGATTTGAAACTTTCGGGGGATTTGGTTCAGGCAAACTGCAGGCTGAATATGAAAACGACCTGTGGACTTCAAGAGCTGACGTAATCAGCAGCCGTTTTTTTCTGCAACCCGCAATCGGAATAACAACCAGCATCCTGGACGCCAGTTTTACTTCAAGGCTGGTATTGATTAACCTTTCCCAGGGAACTGAAAAGAGCACGGGTGTATTTGCAGAGCCTGCATTAACAGGCAAACTGGGCTTCAGATATGTTAAAGCCGTCATACAGCTTGGTCTGTCAATACCTTTGCAGGAAAATATTGATTTTAATTATCAGCCTTTCATGTTTTCAGTTGGCCTCCAGGCTAACTTTAATAAAATATTTGATTGATCAGAATAATATCTGCAGGTAAAAGGCAATTATTGTCTGATCTTCAGGAGTCATGATCATAGTAAAAGCCCAAAACTCTGAGTCCGCTATGAATCTCGGGATTTCTCATAAAAAAGTCCCATAACAGTCCTGTCCTGAAATTTTCAATCATCACCACTATCGGCCCCTGGTCTATAGCCAGGTAATTATCGGCAAACCAGTCATGATGTAAGGAAAATGCATCATAAAAGCCGTATTCTCCCCACAGCTTTTCGCCCAAATCTTCATAAAAAAACCGTAATGCCCGCATTGATTTTTCCGGTGTATACGGAAACGCCGATAAGGCAGCAGTGGGTGTGATGACTCCCAGGTCGTTGGCAGGGCTGTGGGCAGAATACCCCTGATGGTTATCACTGGCCGTGAGTCCCCAGCAACTGTCCGAATATCCCTTATATCCGTCAGGGTTTTCAACGCAATGGCGGTAATTGATCAATGTATGATTGAGGTTTTGTTTCCAATAGCTTGCATGTTCATCCTGCAAGCCTCTCGGATCAAGACCAAGAAACGAATAATGGCTGAAAAACAAGGGGCCCCCGTAAGGAAATCCAAGGGGAATTTCTATTCCGTAATATGTGTTACCGTTCAGAAAATTATTGCCTCCTTTCCATCCATTATCATATACTTCAAAAGCAATGGGAAATGTAGGAGATGATGCCGCCAGGATATAGGCTATCAGGCATTCATCATAACCCCTTACAGGATGATTCATTTCCCATTCAAAATCGGGAGACCAGTGCCAGAACAACTGGTTTTGATCATTGGTGTACCATTGCCAGTCAACTTCATGCCATAACTTTGTAATAGTTTCACGAAGACGGTTCTCACCGGATATATCTTCATTAAAATACTCTCGTGCGGTAAGTAATCCCTGGATCAGAAAGGCTGTCTCCACAATATCTCCTCCGTTATCCTTCTCACTGAAAGCTTTGGTTTTACCTGTAGAACCATAATACCAGTGTGACCAGGCACCATGGTACCGGTCACAACTATCAAGGAAACTGACGATCCGGTTAAGTTGTATAACGGCATTTTCACGGTCAATAAAACCACGTTCAGCCCCTGCAATTATGGCCATGATTCCGAAACCGGTGCCTCCCGTGGTAACAACATCATTTGAATAATGCCTTTCATCGCTTCTTTCAACAGCCATCCCACTGGCAGGGTGTGCAAATCCGGTAAAGTATTCTATTGTCTGCTTCTGTACCTCATCCAGCAAAGCTTCATCAGACAATACATTATCCTTATTAAGGGTTTGGCAGCCGGAAGATACAATTATGTATATGGCTGAGATCAGTAAAATTATCTGTAATCTTCTGTTGGCCATTAATCTGTTATTTTATTAATTAACCGGTGCGGTAAGGTAAAAACAGAATCAGCCCGGACCTGCCACTCCGGTCCGGGCTGAAAAATACACCCGTTATTCGGGTTTTTCGGCATCATATATAAATTCAATCTGTTCCGGGGAAAGTGGTATATCAAAGATCCTGAGATCATCCAGATCACCCTGGTAGTTTCCTATCCACTCCTGTGCCGTATTGGGATTCTTTCCGACATAGAAAAACCCGGCAGATTCAGGAACGGTAATGGGACCCATATAAGTGCCTTCGGCTGTCAGGGTGTCGTTTGCAACCTGAAGTCCGTTCAGGTACATATCTCTTACGCTGTTTTCACCATTATACACGTAAGCAAAATGAAACCACCTGGAGGAGGGAAACAAAACATCTCTCAGATCTCCCCAGTCTGTGTCCGTCCACGCAAAAAAATCGGACTCATGATGACGTGTAACTGCTTTATAACGAAGCGTATCGCCTCTCTGGCTTCCTTCCTGCCATATTGCATATCCGGCATTCCAGTCCATTTCCGGATCAATAAAAGATATTATAAAATTCGTACCGCCATCCAATTGCTGGGCACGCAGCCACATACTGACCGTCATACTGCTTAACCTGAGATCATCGGGGTCGGTAATCACTATACTTGAATTAGCTGACCCTTTGTAGGCTGAAGCTGAATTCCCGTAACGGTCTGTTGTATACTGAACATTTGAACCTGTAGTTGTATGCCCTTCTTCATCTTCATCACTTTCAGTAAAGCGGAACCATACGACACGGTTAGCCACAGCAACGGTATCGGCATCGGTCGACACCTCGCCACTGCCGTTCCCGTTATCCTGATCGCCATTATCATCATCGTAGTCGTCATCATCTTTTGAACAGGCTGTTAATGACACAGCTACTGCTAAAAAGATCCAGAATAAAAATTTCAGATTTTTCATAATTTAATTTTTATTGGTTAATAGATTTGTTTAATTATTACTTCATTTTTGTTGATCATAGAAAAAACCAAGGGTTTCTAATCCTTCATTAATCTGTTCATTCTTCATGAATACCTCCCAAAGCAGCCCACTGCGGTAATTTTCTATCATTACCACAATAGGGCCCTGATCTATGGCCAGGTAGCTGTCCGCAAACCATTCGAATTCAAAGTTAAATGCATCTTTAAACCCATAATTACCCCACAGATCATCATACAGGTAGTAATAAAACGTTCGTAAGGCTTTCTTGCTTTCCTCCGGTGTATATGGCATTGAAGAAAGTGCCGCTGCAGGAGCAACAGTGCCATTATCTTTACCATAATTGCCAAACGGTGCATGAGCCTGGTAGCCTGCCTCGGGATCGTCGCTTGCGGTTATACCCCATAAAGAGTCACTGTAATGACAGAATTCCCGGGGATTTGCAACGCAATAACTATAGTTGATCATGCTGTGCCGGCGGTTCTGCTCCCAATAGCCGGCATATTCATCATTAAGGCCCCTTGGATCAAGGCCCAGAAAAGAGTAATGGGCAAAAAACAGCGGCCCCCCGAAATCAACTCCAAGCGGAAGCTGGATATTATAAAAATAACGTCCGTTAATGATGCCTCCTTCACGTGCCCATCCCTGATGATATACCTCAGAAGAAACAGGGCTGGTTGGAGAAGATGCGGCAAGTATATACACAATAAGAGCTTCATTCCATCCCCTTATGGCATGATCCATTTCAAAATCATAATTTGGCGACCAGTGCCAGTAAAGAACATTTTCTCCTTTTGTATACCACCTCCAGTCAACCCCGTACCACAGGGTATCAACCATGTTCCTTAAAGAATCTTCCAGTTGTGCCGGACGGTCAAAATATTCCCGTGCAGCAATAAGTCCCTGCACAAGAAAGGCAGTTTCAACAAGGTCACCACCATCGTCTTTCGGACTGAAGGGGATGGTTTTTCCTGAAGTACCATCTATCCAGTGGGACCACGCTCCATGGTAGCGATCAGCATTAGCCAGGAAATTGCCAATTTTCAAAACCCTGTCAAGAACATCTTCCCTTTCAAGGAAACCCCGTTCCACTCCGGCAATCATAGCCATAATACCAAACCCTGTACCACCCGTGGTAACAAGATTACCTGATGAATTACGTTCCCGGGCCATACCGGAAGCCGGCTCTGCAAAATCCCAGAAATACCGGAGGGTGTTCTCCTGTACCTTATCAAGTAACGCCTCCATTGATATCTCCTGCTCAACAGCCCTTGTCAGCGGGGGACAATCATCTGCAATAGCCGTGGTATCATTTCCGTTGACATCAGGCTGTTCATCTCCATTCTCCATATCACATGATACAAAAACACGGATTGATAAAAAAAGAAATATTAGATGCCTTATTATCATTTAATTTAAATATCAATCAATATGTCAATGATACTGGGACTCAATATCCCGGATTCTGGACCAATACCCCGTCACTAAGATCTATTTGTGACTGAGGAATTGGAAACACCTCATTTCTGCCCGTTTGAAATCCAAGCGGACCAAGTACCTGTGCTGCCCTTCCCGTCCTCACCAGATCAAAGAACCTGTGCTTTTCCAAAGCAAGTTCAGCCCTTCTTTCATCCCAAACATCCTGCAGGTCGGGAGCCCCGATCGGATCAAGCCCTGCCCTCTGTCGTACCATGTTCAGGGGTGTGGCCGCATCACCTCCTGCATAAATTGCCGCCTCGGCATTCATAAGCAAAACCTCGGCATAACGGATGTACCTGATATTATGGTCAAGAGCATAATCTATAGTGTTGTATTTGAGTTCGGTATATACTTTATTGTTGTAATAGGGATTCGGACAGTTTGCACTTATTGAATCTCCGGCAGGTGTACGGGATCCTCTCGGCAGAACAGTTGCTGATTTCCTGATCTCATCTCCGCGGCTGTCAAAAAAGTCAATCAGCTTTTGTGACGGCACATTAAAGCCCCACCCCTGCAACTTTGCAAAATTGTTTCGCGGCCCCTGAACAAAGCCATACTCGCACCGGTACCTTCCCTGGTCCCTTGAGGTCAGCTGCAATTCAAATACTGACTCGGAAGAATTTTGTCCCACCACCCTGAATAACTTGTAAAAATCAGGATACAGGGCATAGGTGCTAGAACCTATTATCTCATCGGTAACCTCTTTTACTTCGGCCCATTTTTCCCGGTACATATATACCCTTGCCAGCAAAGCTCCGGCTGCCCCGTTCGTTGCCCTGCCGTATTCATTCATAGAATAGCTGACAGGTAGATGGTCGATAGCAAAAAGCAGGTCCGATTCAATAAAATCATAAATCTCATCTTCTGACGAACGGGGTATCCCTGCAAACTCTTCCGCCGTAAGGGTGGTTTCAACCAATGGTATACCTCCAAATGCAAGATTTAACCGCAGGTATAAAAACGCACGTAAAAATCTTGCTTCAGCAACCAGTGATGATCTTATTGCATCATCTTCAAAAGGCAGTTCATTGAGTGTGTTGATTGCAAAGTTTGCATTCCCTATTACCCGGTAATGGTCATTCCAGAAGCTCAGAAACAGGTCGTTATTTGGTGTGTGCGTGAATGCATTGAGTTCAATCATTGAGGGTGCATCATCAGGAGTACTGCCTTTGTCTGCATCATCACCTGTGACCTCAAACATGCCGATATAGGGAAAAACACTAATCCCCCAGCTTCTCAGACCGGCATAGACAGCGCTGACATACCGAAAACCCTCTTCAGCCGTTGGTTCTTTTTCATAATCGACGGGCAGCCGGGCTTCAAGAGGAATGTCAAGAAAATCCTCACAAGCCGGTAAAGACAATACCATGCCGGATATAAAAAATATAATAACGGATTTCACTATTCTTTGATTCTTCATAACAAGGTCTTTTAGAATGTCACACTCACACCAACTGAAAAAGTAGCACTTAAGGGATATGTATCATTATCTATACCTGTGGCAATCGGCGAACCTCCTATTTCAGGGGTATAACCATTATAACTGAACAGGGTAACAGGGTTCTGCGCACTGAGGTACACCCTCAGGTTGTTAATACTGAGATTTGATTCTTTATTACCAGCAAGTGAATAGCCAACCTGTACGTTCCGGATCCGGAAATAACTCCCCGACTCTACAAAAAATGAGTTGGGAAAGATATTCCTCCTGTCAAGGGCAGCAGATGGATAAGTGTCAGATGAACCTGAACCCGACCACCTGTTCTCATAGAAATCCATATCATAATTGGCATCAGGAAAAACATTCCGGTTCGCTCTTTTTGCATTATAAATTTTGTTGCCGGCCACTCCCTGGAGTACCAGTGAAGCATCCCACTGCCGGAATGCCAGGTTAGCAGTAAACCCATACAGGAAAGCAGGGACAGGACTTCCCAGCATTACCCTGTCGGCATCATCAATCCGGTCGTCGTTGTTTATATTCTCAAACCTGAAATCACCCGGAAGGGCATCAGGTTGTAACACCATGCCGCCAGGACCGGTATAATTATCAATCTCAGTCAGACTTTGAAAAACCCCTGCAACTTTATATCCGTAAAAAGCACCCACAGGCTGCCCTACCACTGTCTTTGTCAGAAACTGCCCGTTTGTGAGTGCACCAAAGATGGAACCCGACTCATTGTTTATCTCAAGAACCTCGTTATCAACAGTCGATAAATTGCCACTGAATGAATAGGTGAAGTCACCCGGGCTGTTTTGATCGGTCCAGCCCAGGGTAAGGTCAATTCCCCTGTTTCTTATCCTTCCGTTATTGCCAAGCAGATTGCTTGTACCCGCAACACCAGGTATAGGTGCGTAAAATACGGCATTGTTAGTTATACGGCTGTAAAGGTCCGCTTCAAGATTCAGACGGCTGTTAAATGAAAAGACCTCTACCCCTGCATTGAATTCTTCGACAGTCTCCCAGACCAGAATATTATTATAAACGGTCTGAAACGTCAGTCCGGGAACAGGATTGTCACCTCCGAATATTCCTGTGGTTCCGGGACCGGGCATACCCACAATCACTGATGAACTGGCAGGAACATTATTATTGCCCAACTGGCCCCAGCTGGCCCTTATCTTCAGATGCTCAAAATAGTCCTGGTCCGCCATGAAGTCTTCCCGGCTTATTACCCAACCCAGTCCGAGAGAAGGGAAAATTCCCCAGGGGTCATTGTACCTGGAAGACCCGTCAGCCCTGATCGTGGCAGTTACCAAATACCTGGAATCATAATTATAGCTTGCACGCGAAAAAAATGACAGTACCCTGCTTTTGGCTCCGCCATCACCGGCATTCCTGTTGGTATCATCACCAAGAGAAATGTACTGCGTCTCTTCAGAGATTTCAGGAACGTTATAAGATGTGCCGGTCAGGTAACCGGAGAAGAGCTCCTGTACCGATGACCCTGCCATGAGCTTTATATTATGATTATTCAGGAAGCGATTGTATTCCAGGGTATTGTCAAACTGAATATTTCGCATGAAATTACTGTTTTTATTCAGTGAAGAGGTATTATTGTTTTGCAGCCCTGAAACATAATAGGTTGGATTAAAACTTTTTCCCTGTTCAAAAGCAATACTGGCATTCAGACTGGAACGGAATGAAAAATTATCCAGAAAGTCAAACATCACATAGGTGCTGGGGATAAGACTATATTGATCCTGTTTAACATTGTGATAGTAAGCGCTGGCCATAGGGTTGGCAAAAGGACCGGAAAAGCCAAGTCCCGTAGGATCTGTCCACCCATCCTCTGCGTTTCCGGGAAGGAACGCTGGAGGAGCAACATAAGCCTGAAAAAGTGAATAATTATATGCCGGTATAGTGTTGTTCTTTGAAAAAATCAGGTTGTATCCAAGTCTGACACTGGTAAAGAAATAATCACTTTTAGCCCTGAAATTAAGGCGGTTAAAATTATTGTTATTATCCGGGTTATGAGTGTTCAGTATGCCGTCCTGGTAAAAATAACCAATGCCGTAGCTGTATGATGAGTTGTCTGTCCCACCCGATATGCTTAATTCATGACTGGTAATTAATGCCTCGCGGGTAAGTTCTCTGTACCAGTCCGTGCTTTCAGGATAGTCATCATCGTCAAATAAATCACCCACTCCGGTCATACCGGTTCTATGATTCAGTAGTTCAATATACTCTCCGGTACCCGCCATGTCAAGAATATTTGTAGCCTGCTGAAAACCGGTATATGTTGAGAGATTGACCCGCGTTGGTCCTTTTTTGCCTTCCCTGGTTTTAACAAGTATCACTCCGTTTGCTGCCTGCACTCCATAAATTGCACCTGCCGATGCATCCTTCAGAACTGTTATGGATTCAATATCGTTGTTATTCAAAAAGTTGATATTGTCAACAATAACGCCGTCAACCACGAATAGCGGCCCTCCTCCACCCGCAAATACCGTGCTTACACCCCGCACCCTTATGGAGGGCTGGCTGCCCGGTTCACCACGGTTAGTGACCAGCATTCCCGCTACTTTACCCTGTAAGGCCTGGGCAGGATTTACGGTAGTCTGCCGTGAAATATCTTCCGGTTTCAGTGTAGTAACAGGTGCAGTAAGATCCTGTTTAGTGCCGGTGCCATAACCAATAAAAACAACCTCATCCAGAAGGGTTGCTTCAGACTCTAACGCCACATCAATAATGTTTCTGCCCTCCACGGGAACCTCGACTGTTGACATTCCCACAAAAGAGAATACCAGTATGGCATCTTCATCTGCTATGATCTCATAATTCCCCTCCATATCAGTCCGCGTCCCCCTTGTTGTGTCCTTGATCAGCACAGTTACACCCGGAAGTGTTGTCCCGTCAGAAGCATCAGTTACTGTTCCGCTTATACTGATTTGCCCGGTTCCGGAAATTATCGTGATAAACATAAAAATGAACAAAAAGAATATCTTTTTTTCCATAATCCGGAAAATTTTAGATTACAATGGACGGTAATAACCAGGGAACCGGATTCTTGTATAATCAGCCCTTTACGTAAAGGTACAAATCTATTATCCGGTTAATCAAGCAATTCGGCGCATTTCTGTTTCACAGGGAGAATCAGTATTGGGTAAACACCTCAACAATACTTTCACAAAAAACTTAACAAACTATATAATAACATTATATATATTGTAAAAAGTACTCTCTTTTCGTAATCAAAATACAACCCGGCAACAATTCCGGTACAAAATTAATCTCAGGTATTTGCCTTAAACTCTTCGCTCATCAAAAATTCAAACAGATTTTCATCCTTCTTCAACTTAAGCTTTTTTCTAAGCCTGTGTCGGCTTATCTCTACACCGCGTGTAGAAATATTCAGAAGCTGGGCAATTTCCTTTGTATTGAAATTCAACCGTAAGTAGGAACACAATCTCAGATCATTGGGGGTAAGCTGAGGATATTTATCCTTCAGCACCCTGAAAAATCCCTGTTGCGACAGTTTAAGTGTATCCATGGCATTTTCCCATTCAGCACTCTGTGTACCCAGTCCCCTGTTTATAATCTTTTCCATTTCTTTAATATGATGCACGGGATATTTGGAGGATTCCTGCTTTAAGGAAATGATCTGCTGTTGCAGGTCTTTAAGGATACTGTCCTTAAGCAAAAGGTGGCGCATGGTCAGCATCAGCTCATAGCTTTTGTAATCCAGTTCCTTTTCAAGTGAGCTGCGAGTCATCTCCATAGCTAATAGCTCCTTATGCCTGCTGATCTCAAACCGGAAAAATTTTACCAAAATCCATATTATCAGGGCAAGAACAATAACATAAACGATCAGTGCAGTGTAAGAATAATACCAGGGCTTACCAACGGAAAAGGGAATCCCGGCAATATTCCCGTTCTGGCTGCGCACTTCCACGGTATATTCACCATGTTTAATATCGAGGAAGGTAAATTTACCCTGCATTGCATTCTGCCAGGCAGGATCAAGCTCTTTGATCCTGATCCCAAATCTCTTTGAGGTCTGACCAAACAGTGACGGGTCAGAAAAGTGAACCGTCATGTTGTTGATCTTCCAGGGAACATCAATTTCCTCTAACGCTTCATAGAAGACAATGCTGTCATGCTCACCATAGAACAGTATTTTATCGATATTTAACCTTGAAACATCTTTTTTTGTCTCGTGGAGAGACAGGTTATAGACATCAAAATTATGCGGATTAGGAATAATGATGTTGCTTTCATCGAGAGATACCAGCTGAATATTGCGCTGAAGCCGGTTTATATTTTCCTGGCGTATCTCATATTTTTTTTCAGCAGAAAAATCAAGGCCGACTTCAAAAAGAGCAAGCTTATCTTCCTTGATAAACCAATATTCATTCTTGCGGTGATGACTTATCTGGGTAACGGTTTTAAATTCGCCAAGATGCTCGGTCAGTCCATCAAAAGGAATGATCTCATTCCTGACAAAATCAAAGGTGTAAATATCTTCAGGTGTGGTAAAAACCACCCTGTTATTTATTTTAAATACTTTGATGCTAAAGCTTTTGCCATATATACTGGGAAAAAATTCAACCCTGACAGCTTCAGAAAGATCATCCGACAACTCAATTTTATATATCCCTTTCTGATGATGCGATGCCCACAGATATCCCAGGTAATCAGTTTCAAGATACCTGGTTGGTTCATTAAAGTTATCCACCTTGTGCCCGAACTTCCAGCCTCCATCGTCATTTCTTTCAAGAAAGATAATACCGGTGTAGGTGCCGCCGGCAACAAGATCTTCGAAAGGAACCATTGTCCATCCTCCTGTAACGGGTGATATTTTCTGTAAACGACCGTTTCTTACAAGAAAGGTTCCTTCGTTATGGCCACAAAGAATATGATCGTTAAATTTCTCCAATGACCATACCTGTCCGTGGCTTCCGGGTACAAATGTTATACTGAGAAAATTCCATGTCTGACCTTTCCTTTCAATATCTGCATGGAAAAGACCATGATTAGTTCCTATATACAGGATGTCATCATGTTCCAGCAGTGCATATATTGTTCCCATTGTACCGTTCCTGCTTCTGTAATGAGTGAAGGGAGAAAAAAGATCAATATAATTGACCCCTTCATCCAGCCCCGCCCACAACCCCGCATCAGAATCAATAAAAAGAGATAACACGGTATTGTTATTCAGTCCGTTACCGGTATTCTGATTCCTCAGGATACTGCCCTCCCTGTCGGTTATAATAATACCGTTGAGAATGCTGCCAAACACAAAAGTCGTATCATTAATTTGTTTAGCTGCATTACATGTATAATTCTCAAGAAAACCGGAAGCCTCTGATAAAAAATAATTGAAATCATTGCCGTCAAACAGGTACAGGCCACTGTTATCAGTGCATATCAACCAGTTATTGTTGTCCCAGGGAATAATGGCATGCACTTTTTTATCGGCAAAAATTTCACTCTTATCAATGAACTGAAAATCAAGGTCATTAAACCAGAAAAGACCTTCATCAAGAATCTGGGTGATAAACTGACCGTCAACAACATGCATAAAAAGCATTGTATATGGTGCCACCACCTTTTCAATATCTGTATAATCATAAACATATATTGAGGTAAATGATTGAAAAAAGACCACGCCATCAAGAATATAGATTTTCCATATTTCATCATTTCTCTCCATTTCCGTAAGAAATGTCAATGAGTGATATACCAGCTCACCCATGTTATCATAACGCCAAAATCCAAATTCTTCGAAAGAGCCTGTAAAGATGTCTCCGTTATCATGCACCGAAACAGATCTTACAGGCAGGTTGTCATTTAATAAGTACCTTCTCCAGTAAATACCGTTATATTCAATCAGACCCTCTGAATTTCCAACGTAAATAAACTTATTGTCAGGATTCTGGGAGATGGACCAGTTTTGATTATACAGATCAAATTCATTTATCAGGTATGGTGCAAGTTCAGGATTTTCAGGCTGTCTGGCCAGGCCCGGAGCCAGAGCAGACAAGAAAAGGATTGCCGGAAATATATACTGAATCAAAAACCTGTTCATATTCATATAAAGTTATGTTGCTTTTGCAGCAAGGGCATCGAAACAGATCAGTCGATATTCCGGACTTCAATAAATTTTTGTTCATAAAAATTCAGGGCAAACAAACTTCCCATGCCCGGTGTATCTTTGTAAACACAACCTCCGTCAATATTAAGTGAATCATCAAACCTCTGAGAAACAACCAGGTATCTTCCAATAGGGGTATGCCCGTGAATCAAAAGTCTGCCCTTCATAAATGACCTGTCAACGGAAAAATCCCTTATCCACAGCATCGCCTCCTTCTCCCCGAAAGGGTCTTCTGCACTGAAGTCAAGGCCTGCATGAACTGCTATAAAATCATCTGAAATAACATAATGTTTGGTGCTCCTGAAAAAATCAAGATAGACAGGATCCAGCTGATCGGCAGAACCTGCATTAAAACTCTCAAGTGTACTGTGCCCGCCGTTATACATCCAGAGGTCTGAAGAATATCCGTTACCGGCCGCATCAAGCAGCATCTGCTCATGGTTGCCCCTGAGAGTATGTATTTCAAAATCATTTTTCCGCAATTCAAGAATAAAATCAATCACACCCTTACTGTCATTACCCCTGTCAATATAATCACCAATGCAATATATCACATCGGTTTTCCTGACACCTATCTTATCGGTAATCATTTTTCTGAATGTTTTACTGCAACCGTGAATATCGCCAATAAAAAATATACGCTGCATAAGAGTGGTTTATTACTTCAAAATTACTTATTCACAGTCACCAATGCAAACTATAAATTTCAAAAAAATTGTATCCCCTAAATTGCCGGTGCCGGAGACCGGCATTCCGCCCGGCAAAAAAGTTCAGCCAGGGGCATTAATGATTATCCTGATTTTGCTTATCGCGGAAAAGGTCACGGTGGCCGGCATCCCGGATAAACCCTTTTATATGAGGTGCCGGACAGAAAATAAATAATTTCATCTGTATAAAGTAGGTTTATCAATTTAATATTCAATTAATTATGTTTAACAGGTAATTCATACTAAGTGTTTCAATTCCGATGGAACCCGCATGGTTTGTTCATTTTATTTTGTCTGCCGAAGGCTGATGCGGGTTTCATCCGAATAAAACAGGTTAATCAAGTTAATATTCAATTAATTATAGTTAGCAGGTAATTCATGTTCAGTGTTTCAAATGGATGGATCCCCCTGTTTTATTTATTGTATTTTGTGAGACGCAGTATCATGGGGATTCTTTAAGATCTGCCCCGGTTGTAATAATCATACTGCAACAAAATACCTGCAGCTTAAAATGAACAAAAAATCCCGATCCGGTGTTTACTTATTAATATGTACCGGCCGGAATGATTTAACGGTGCTACTGACAGTTAGAGTTTAAAAAAAACATAAAAAAATATCTCAACTACTGATAATTTAATTTTTTATAAAATATTTCAATTATGAGCAAACATTATGCAAGTGCAAGCTGGAAAGACAACCTGGTAAAAGGCAATGGTGAGTTCACACTCAAAACCAGCGGATATAAAGGATCTTACAGTTTTACTTCCCGTTTTGAAGATGATAAAACAGCTTCCAGTCCGGAAGAGCTTATCGGGGCAGCGCATGCAAGCTGTTTTTCGATGGCTTTTGCACACTCACTGGATCAGGCAGGGTTCAAACCTGAACAGATAAGTACAGAGGCAGAAGTAACCCTGGCCAAAACAGGCGATGGCTTTTCAATATCTGAGATATTGCTGAAAACCAGGGGGAAAGTCGGAGGAATAGAAGAGGTAAAATTCCTTGAAATAGCCAATGACGCCAAGGAGAACTGCCCGGTATCAAAAGTGTTGAAAGGAACAACCATCAGGCTTGAGGCAGTACTTACCTGATTATTACTGCCGTCACCGGCATTCCTGATCCTTCCCGGACAAGGAATAAGTTTCGGGGCGGGTTAAAAGCGTGTTACAATAGATTGATGTGTGTCTTTTAAACTATAATGTCATGAATTTGCCTTAAATTCATTATCAGTTAAGATGAAAAAAGTCGCCTCCATATTATTTACCTTTGTTACCCTGTGGGTGTCCATGCATATGGGTATAGCTTCCCACTTCTGCAGGGGTGAGCTGGCGCAGGTAAAACTTTTATACGGAGACAAAAATGCCGGATGCGGAATGCATTGCACGAATACAGATCTTCCATCTCCTGAAAATAGTGACCATGTTAGTCCCCAACCCTGCTGCACCGATGTTATTACTGAAATATCTTCAGGCGAATATACTCCTGTTAAAAGTAATATTTCCACAGTTGCTTATTTCAATTCAAATATTACAGGTCATATTACAATATTACCTGCCCCTTATGCAGGCCGTTTAACCCTTAACCGGCCACCGCCTTTAATTACCGATGTTTCTCTTCCCTTTATACAGGTTTTCATAATCTGATAACCTTCCGCTCCTTCGCACCTCCTGTTTTTAAAATCAGGAGGCAGTCCGGCATAGCCATCAGGGCATCCGTTGATTTTATCATCCGTTGCCGGGTGAGCCAACCATTGACCGGGCTGGTATAAAACAGTCTTAAATTCAGCAAAACTGCCGTATGCTGCAGCAGTTATCTATACGATTTCATTAAAATATTTGATCCATGCTTAATAAGCTTATACGTTTTTTCCTGGAAAACCGCCTGGTAGCCTGGCTGCTTATGATCTTCCTTATCGTTTGGGGGATTTCGGTGGCTCCCTTCAACTGGGATATAGATGTACTGCCGCGCGATCCGGTACCGGTGGATGCCATACCCGATATCGGCGAGAACCAGCAGATCATCTTTACCGAATGGATGGGGCGGTCTCCGCAGGATATTGAGGATCAGATCACCTATCCGCTTACAAGTGCACTACTTGGAATACCGGGGGTGACAAGTATCCGTAGCACTTCCATGTTCGGATTTTCAAGTATCTACGTGATATTTGGTGAGGATGTGGAATACTACTGGAGCCGCTCAAGAATACTGGAAAAACTGAATGCCCTGCCTCCCGGACTGCTGCCTGATGGCGTTAACCCGCAGCTTGGTCCCGATGCGACGGCACTGGGACAGGTGTTCTGGTACACCCTGGAAGGGCTTGATGAAGAGGGTGAACCCGTGGGTGGGTGGGACCTGCACGAGCTGCGGTCAATTCACGATTTTTACGTTCGTTTGTCTCTCAACAGCGTTCAGGGGGTCTCTGAAGTTGCAAGTGCAGGCGGACATGTGAAAGAGTACCAGGTGGATCTTGACCCCGATCTTCTTAAGGCTCACGACATATCGATAATGCAGGTGGCCCGTGCCCTGAAGCAAAGCAACCGGGAAACCGCTGCAAATACCATTGAATATAACCTGGCAGAATACCTGGTCAGGGGACTGGGTTATGTTGAGTCTCTGGACGATATCAGCCAGACCGTTGTTGCCGTGAACGATAATGTTCCCGTAAGGATTGACGATATAGCGAAGGTTAATATCGGACCCGCAGTCAGAAACCACGGGGGGATACTGGACAAGGGCGGAGTGGAAGCCGTTGGTGGTGTGGTGGTTGCCCGTTACGGTGAAAATCCCCTGCAGGTGATACAAAATGTGAAGGAGAAAATTGCAGAGATAAGCTCCGGGCTCCCTTCCCGTGAACTGGAAGACGGCACTGTTTCGCAGGTTACCATAGTGCCTTTTTACGACCGTACACAACTTATATACGAAACCCTGGGAACGCTGAACATTGCTATTATCCTGCAAATCCTCATCTCTGTCATAGTAATCATCGTGATGGTTTACCACCTGCGCACCTCACTTCTGATATCGGCCCTTCTGCCACTGGCGGTGCTGATAAGCTTCATAATGATGAAATACTTCAGGGTTGATGCCAATATAGTGGCACTATCAGGCATTGCCATCTCTATAGGCACCATGGTGGACCTGGGGATTATAATGAATGAAAACATACTGCGCCATATGCGTGAAGCAGCTGGTTCGGCCAGGGGCCGGCTGGAAATCATATATGAAGCTGCCGCCGAAGTGGCCCCTGCCATACTTACCGCCGTAAGCACGACAATAGTAAGCTTCCTGCCGGTATTTACCCTTCAGGCCGCCGAGGGACGCCTCTTTTCACCGCTGGCTTTTACAAAGACCTTTGCGCTGATAGCTTCACTTATCATCACAATGGCCTTTATGCCGGCCCTTGCATACCAGTTCTCCGGCAGGGTGAAGATGGAGAGGTTCACCGGCTGGTTCAAAAACTTTTACGTAAAGCTTGCATTGAACAGTTTGCTGACCTTAGCAGGAGTGGTGGTTGCTTTCTTTATACTTTGGTGGGCAGGATTATTCCTGGTGCTGCTCGGCACATCGGGACTGCTGCAGAATATTTTCCCGGAGAGGGTAAAACCGTACAAAACAATAATAAATTTGGGTATTACACTTCTTGTTGTATTGATATTGCTGGCCAGTGAATGGTTGCCCATCGGCGTTGAGCAGAGCCTGTTTATTAACATTCTATTCCTTGCAATTGTCATTTCTTTGGTTCTGGGACTCTTCAGGCTGTTCCTTCATTTCTATCCGCGCATTTTAATGTGGTTCCTTAACCACAAAAAAATATTCCTGGTCATACCGGTTGTGATTTTACTTCTGGGACTCAATATATGGATGGGTTTTGGAACCGTTTTCGGATTTGTGGCACGAGGATTCGATAATATTGGTGTCAATGTCCGCACAACAAGCGTATGGAGTAGTCTGCATCATACTTTTCCCGGACTGGGTAGGGAATTCATGCCCTCGCTGGACGAGGGCAGCTTCCTTCTTATGCCCACAACCATGCCCCATACCGGTATTGAATACAACCTGAAAGTCCTTCAGGAACTGGACCGCCGTGTGGAATCCATTCCCGAGGTGGAGATGGTGGTCGGCAAGGCAGGCCGTGCCGAGAGTCCTCTCGACCCGGCACCGATGACAATGTTCGAGAATATTATCAACTATAAGAGTGAGTACAAAACAGATATGGACGGGCGCAGGATCCGTTTCCTGGTGGACCGCGACGGCGAATTTGTGCGCGATGAAAACGGTGAGCTTATCCCCCACCCCCGTGGCCGGTACTACCGGCAGTGGCGAGACCAAATCCGGACGCCCGATGATATCTGGCAGGAGATAACCAGGGCAGCACAGTTGCCCGGCCTCACTTCAGCACCAAAACTGCAGCCCATAGAGACACGGCTGGTGATGCTGCAGACCGGCATGCGGGCACCGATGGGCATGAAAGTGTTTGGCCCGGACCTGGAGACCATTGAAGATTTCGCGATGCAGATGGAAAAAGTATTGCAGGAGGTGCCATATATAAGGGGTTCCACCGTGTTTGCGGACCGGGTAGTGGGAAAGCCTTACCTGGAGATACAACCAGACCGGCAGGCACTGGCACGTCATGGTATCACCATTGATGAGTTTCAGCATGTGGTTGAGGTTGCCGTTGGCGGTATGTCAATGGCAACCACAGTGGAAGGGCGCGAGCGGTATAATATACGTGCCCGTTATGCCCGCGGGTTCCGTGATAATCCGGAGTCACTGAAAAACATCTGGCTTAGTTCTCCTGCCGGTTACCAGCTTCCGCTGGGCGAGGTTGCGGAGATAACATTCCGGCGGGGACCTGCAATGATACGGGGAGAGGATACATTTCTCGTGGCCTACATCACCTTTGACAAGGAACAGGGACATGCTGACCTTTCGGTCATAGAACAGGCAACATCGGTTATAGAGGAAAAGATCGGCAATGGCGAGCTTGTTGTTCCCCGGGGTGTAAATTTCCACTTCTCGGGAAACTATGAAAACCAGATGCGTGCCGAGCGCAGACTGATGCTGGTGATACCCCTGTCAATGATAATAATATTCCTTATACTCTATTTCCAGTTCCGTTCGGTCTCCACCTCGCTCATGATTTTTTCAGCCATAGCACTTGCTTTTGCAGGAGGGTTCCTGATGCTGTGGCTTTACGGACAATCATGGTTTATGAACTTCAGCGCTCTCGGGGTGAATATGCGGGAGATGTTTCAGATGGATGTTGTAAACCTCAGTGTGGCTGTCTGGGTGGGCTTTATAGCCCTTTTCGGCATTGCCACAGACGACGGGGTGCTGATAGCAACCTACCTGCAAAACAGCTTTAAAAAGCACAAACCGGAAAACAGGAAGGAACTGTATGCCGCGGTGCTGGAAGCAGGCCGCAAGAGGATACGTCCCGCGCTGATGACCACTGCAACAACATTACTGGCTTTGCTGCCAATTCTCACATCATCAGGCAGGGGTGCGGACATTATGATACCAATGGCCATACCGGCTTTTGGCGGGATGACAATTGCACTTATAACCCTTTTCCTGGTCCCGGTGCTGTTTGCCGCATGGAATGAGAAAATGTTGAATAATAGAAAAACCACAAATGAGACGAGCCATGATTAAAAATAATGATAAACAGGAGCGCAATTACCGGCAGCTGAAAATTCCGGCAGCACTGGCTGCACTGGTAGTTACAGCTATTTTAACCTTTCAGCAGGCCGGTGCCCAGGTGTACCCTGAAGCATACCTGGAAGAAGCACTCAGGAATAATCCCGGACTGCAGGCTGAGCAGAAAGCCTGGGAGGCATCATTGCAGCAGGCCGATATTGCATCCGCCCTGCCCGATCCCGGACTCACTGCCGGATTTTTCACTCCTCCAATGGAAAGACTGATGGGTAAACAGTGGTTCGATGTAAGGATTATGCAGATGTTCCCGTGGTTTGGCACCCTTGAAAAACAAAAGTCCGCCGCACAATACATGGCCGAAGAAAGCCGGCAACAGTTCCGTGAAAAACGCAACCGCCTGTTTATGGAGATGACCCGTTTGTGGCTGGAGATATACAAAAACGAACAGCAACAGGATATCATCAGGCAATCGGTTGAAATCCTCAGGGAAAGGGAGGACATAATTTACAGCCGCTACGAAGGAGGTCAGCAGAGGTCCGGACTTACACTGGACCTGTACCGGATGGAGATCCGGATTGCCGGACTGGAAAACCGTATTGAAAAACTTGAGGAAGAGAAGAATTCCCTGACCATGAGCTTCAATATCCTGACAGGAAGAGACGATACCGCAGTTATAGAAACTCCCTCCGGCCTGCCTGAAGCTTCCTTACCCGATAGCCATATCCCCGCAGGAGATGATGGTTTTGAAGATAATCCTCAGTTAAACATGGCACAAGCCAGGGCTGAAGCAGCAGAAATACAGAAAGAGGTCAGCCGCCTGATGACACGTCCGTCTCTGGGAGTGGGACTGCAATACTCGTATTTTGCTCCGGGCCGGGCGGCAATGGGACAGATGGAGGGGGGACATATGATAATGCCAATGGTATCCGTCAGTCTCCCGGTATTCAGAAAAAAGAACCGGGCAACCAGGCAGCAGTCACTACTGTTGGCCGAAGCCGATTCTTTCCGCGAAAGCGAACAGGTAAACAGCCTTCGAACAGAATGGATACAACTGGTATCGGCATCAAAAAACCTTCGGCGTGACAGTGAATTTTACAGGCAGCAGCTGGAAATAACACTTAAGGCATGGGAACTGGTGCTGACAGGATATGCATCAGGAGAGGAGGGATTTGATGAGTTGCTGCAACTGCAGGATCAGCTGGTAGACCTGGAATGGAGGCTGCTGGAGGCCAGTATAAGTCAGCACATCAAATATGCAGAAATGGATATGCTGCGGGGAAGAAATATTTTTAAGTAAAGATATTATTAATCAGATAATTGGTAAAACATAAAGTTTATGATCATGAAAAAAGATAAAACAAGAACCTACGGAATATACACCCTACTTGTTATCGGCGGACTCCTGCTGGGATGGCTGCTTTTTGGCAGGGACAGCGAAAATCATGTTGATAGTGGTCACAACCACGATCATACTGAAATGGATGAAACCGTTAATGTTGAATATACCTGTTCCATGCACCCACAGGTGCGGCAGGATGAACCCGGTGAATGCCCGATTTGCGGAATGGACCTCATCCCTGTATCCGACGGTGACGATCACCAGGATGATGATCCTTTCCTGTTTACGATGCAGAATAGTCAAAGCAGCTGGGCCAATGTGCAGACCAGGAAAGTTGAATATTCACATTCCGGCACAAGCCTCAGACTTACCGGCAAGGTAACCGTAAGTGAGAAGGAACAGCGCCATATAACGGCACATTTCCCGGGAAGGATAGAACAGCTTTTTGCCGATTATACCGGACAGTATATCCGGCAGGGTGAAAAACTGGCAACCCTCTATTCACCCGAATTGATGCAGGCACAACAGGAACTGATCCAGGCGGCTGCGGAAAAAGAGACACAGCCACGCCTGTATAAATCTGCAAAAGAAAGGCTTAAGCTATTCAACCTGACAGAAGCACAGATTGACCGGATCGAGGAGAGCGGGCAGGCATCATCAAATACAGATGTTTATGCCTCGCAATCAGGCTATCTTGCACGAAAATCTGTTTCTGAGGGTGACTATGTCAGCACAGGGCAGACTATGTTTGAAATTGCAGGCCTGAACAACGTATGGGTGGAACTGGACGCCTATGAAAGTCAGATCGGACTGATAAAGGCCGGGGACAGGGCAAATGTTCATGTGACAGCATATCCGGGAGAAGATTTCGGTGGCCGGGTTGAATTTATTGATCCGTTTCTGGATAACGGGACAAGAAGTGCACGTGTCAGACTCACAGTTGCCAACCGCGACAACATGCTCAAACCGGGAATGCTGGTAAGTGCAGGCCTCACATCATCAGGCACACACCAGCCTCAGCTGGTGATACCTTCCACTGCCCTGTTATGGACAGGTCCGGGCTCTGTGGTATATGTAAAAAAATCGCAACAGGACGGTTTTAATTTTGAATTCAGGGAGATAGAAACCGGGGCTAAAACTGAAGAGGGTTATCTTGTGCTGGCGGGTCTCAATGAAGGAGAGGAAATTGCAGTTAACGGGGTATTCGCCATTGATGCTGCCGCACAGCTCCGCGGACATTACAGCATGATGGCACCTCCTGAAAAAGCCGATATACCGGATCCTTTCAGAAGCAACCTTAAACTGCTTTTTGAAATATATTTCGATCTGAAGAACGCGCTTGCAGATGATGACCATGAAACAGCACTTGAGCACGGACGCCGTTTGCACCGGCAACTGAAAGAGACCGGCGAACACTCTCTTGACGGGGAGTACCACATGTTCTGGATGGAACGTTACGGCGAAATCAATAACAGCCTTGAACAGTTTACTGAAGCAGATAATATCGAAGATATGCGGGTACACTTTGAACCCCTTTCAGAAGCATTTATAGAAACTGCACAAACGCTGGGAGCTATCGGGCAAACCTGGTATGTAGCCTACTGTCCGATGGTCGACGGCGACAGGGGGGCATACTGGCTCAGCGAATTTGAGAATATAATAAATCCCTACTTCGGCTCAATGATGCTGCGTTGCGGAGAAGTAAGAGAGACCCTTAGGGAAGGTGTGGTTGAGGATGACGAAAGAGAAACGAGGGAAATGGAAGGACATGTGCATTAAGTTTAAAATTTTTCGTACCTTTCTTTCCCTAAAAGGTTAGCTTTGTTTTTCGGCTGATCCTTTTCAGGATTATTTCATAGACTATGAAGCAATTCCTTTCGAAGGGCACGGATAATGTACTTACCTGAACTGTTCCTCTGCAATACGTTGGATCCTGATACGCCTTTCCAGTTTATAAAGGTATTTCCTGGCTTTTCTGATACCGTAATCGGAATATGAATACTGTGCCCACTCCCTAGCTACATCAAGTTCACCGGCAATCTCATACATAAGGGCCAGGTTATATGCCGATCGTCCGGCGGTTTTCCTTTTTCGTGAATTTACGGATTTATGCCATGCTTCTCTTGCTCCCTCCCAGTCATTCACCGTAGCCCTTCGCACACCAACCTTGAAATCGGGATCTCCTCTTCCCCTGGTGAAAAAATCACGGTTCAGCCTTATCCATCGGGGACTGATTCTTTCGGCATAGATTATACCTGACTGGAAGCTGGCTTCATTAACCGCCTGCCTGTGATCGATAAGACCGCCGACAACCATTTGCAGGGCATTGCCTTCGGACTGCCACCTCTGATGATGATCGAACATATATTCATCGGCAATGGTTTTATACTGAAGATCATAAATCCTGAAACCCAGCTTTATCCCCGCAACCCCCTCTGCATAAAACTTTCTGCCTAAAATCAGCCCACCTTTGGCAGAAGGGTTCGAAACAGCGCCTTTTGTAACAATAAAGTCAGAATCAAAAGACTCCAGCACAAGTATAGCGTCACTTTTGTATCGGGAAATCAAAGATTCTACTTCACTCCAGCTCACAGGCGGAGGCCAGTTACCGGGTATTTCAGGTGTTGTAAGGCGTTCAGCAGTGCGAATAACGCTGTACCTTGGCGAACTTTCAAGAGTCCTTACCATACCCTCAATAGCCCTCTGCGCAGCTTCACGGTTAAGGCCGGGCATACTCCCGGTCAAAACCGATTCAACTGCCACTTCATCAGGATTCTCCGGAGTGGTTCGGTTGACAACGGCAACTGTCTTAATATGAGAACCTATATCCACAGGAGCCGGTTCAAGTACCGGAACATAAACTGTTCGCGAACATGCACTGAAAACCAGAATTACAACAATTAATAATCCCTTTGCAGTGAATGCCGTCTTGTTTTTTCCTGAAAAAGTTAACTCAGTCTTCATTCAGTCCGGTAATTTATAAATAATATTTTTGCAAGTTAATGCTATTTTGTAATACTATTTTACCCTTTTTATAAAAATAAAAACTATATTTTTTAAAATTCAAATATGTCACCCGTAACCACCTGCTTCATTGCGAAGCTTTTATAGAAAGCGGATAAAGCTATCGGGCCTGTACAGTGAGAGGGATATACATACTTCACATTGTTTTCCTTGAGATAATGTATAGTTTCCCTTGTCTGCCGGTTAAATTCCTTTAGATGAAACCCTCCCATAACACCCAGGAGCGTATTCCTGCCGGTCACCTTTTTTGCATGTTCAAGTGTATTTACAATACCTGCGTGACCACAACCCGTGACCACGAACAAACCCCGGTCTGATAAAAGTATCAGGGCACTGTCATCCATCACAAAATCAGGTGTGCCGTCTTCAAAAACAAAAGGTGTGGTTTGTGATTCGAAATTTGTGACTCTCGGTATTTCTCCTTCAAAAATAATTTTATTTGTAATAAAGTAAGGTTCACTTGTAGCAATCAGATCAAATTTACGTGAGAACTCATCTCTCGAACTTTTTAATCCAATATAACTGTGGTCGCGTTTCCTGTAACGTTTTAAAAAACAACCCGGATGACAAATCAGTTTTCCTCCCGGGAGGTATTCAAGGCCGCCCCCATGGTCAAAATGCCCGTGACTGAGAACGATCAGGTCAATATCTTTAATATCCCGCTTGATTTTTAAGGCGTTCCTGATAAACAGGTCACTTTGGCCACTATCAAAAAGAATCTTCATTCCGTCATGTTCGATGAGATAAGACAACCCGTGCTCGGCATCAGTGTGACTCCCGGGAAAATTTTCAGTTAATACAGTGATGATCATACAAATAATTTTTATTCAAATTTAGTAAAAAACTTCCTTCAATGAACATATGTTCTTTACAATATCCGTTTCCCAAAAATCAAAAGTAATGGTTTATAACTTTCCCTTGATAACAGCTATGACACCTGTACCGGAAGTCATCTGTCACATATGTGACACCCGGGATGGCTTAAAACCCTCCATTGACGGAGGCATCTTGATCTTCATGCAGTAATGGCGGAATTCATAAAGGGATAATGAAATCCATTTAAATCAATGTCCTGGCGGCAATCTGCACCGGATCCCAAACAGGAGAAAAAGGAGGTGCATAAGAAAGATCAAGATCCATTAACTGCTGTGATGTCATTTTTGCTGTAACAGCGGTGGCGATGGTATCAATCCTTTTTGCAGCACCGCTCTTCCCCACGATCTGTCCGCCAAGCAAGCGCCCTGTATTTTCTTCTGCAACAAGTTTTACCGTCATTTTACCGGTACCGGGATAATATCCTGAAAAAGTAGAACTTTCTATGCTGGTAACCTTGTAGTTTATGCCCTGCTCCCGTGCTTCTTTTTCAGATAATCCGGTACGTGATATTTCCATATCCCTGAATTTAGTAATGGCTGTACCCAGAACACCCGGAAATTCAGCTTTTCCTCCGCTAATATTGATGCCAGCCACAAGGCCTTGTTTATTGGCCACCGTGCCCAGGGGAATATAAACCTGCTTTCCTTTCAGCAGATGAAAAGATTCAGCACAGTCACCCGCGGCCCATATGTGAGGGACAGAGGTTTGCAATTTCCTGTTGACATGTATTGCACCCCCTGAACCCAGTTCAATTCCTGCATTTTCAGCCAGTCCGCTATTCGGCCTTACACCCATACCCAGGATTACTAATTCTGCCTTAAGATATTGTTTATCTGTAACAACTTCATCAATCCTTCCCTGGTGATCTTTTTTAAAATGTTTCAACTTTTCATCCAGAAATACTTTCACACCTTCTTTTAACATAAAATCAGAAACCAGTTGGGCCATATCACTATCCAAAGTAGTCATGACCTGGGGTGCCATATCAATCATACTGACTTCAATTCCCCGGTTAAGCAATGCTTCAGCCATTTCAATACCTATATAGCCTCCACCTACGATTACAGCCTTCCGGGGTTGATTATTTTCTATATAGCTGAATACATCTATTCCACTTTGTAAAGTGGAAAGCCCGAAAATTCCTTTAATATCTGTCTCCGTAAAATCAGGTTTTACCGGGATTGCACCGGTGGCAATTAACAAATCGTCCCATGATTCCAGAAAAACTTCATCCTTCTCCAAATTCTTTACCTTTACATGCTTCCTGCTGACATCGATCTCAATTACCTCATGCATAATACGCACATCAATATTTTGTTTTTCCCTGAATACCTCCGGTTTGCGTGCAACCAGATTTTCAGGTGACTCAACCTGTCCTGCAATAAAATAGGGAATACCGCAGGCAGCATAAGAGGTATGCTCCCCCCTTTCAAAAACTATTATATTGCTTTCGGGCTGTTCACGCCTTATTTTAGATGCCGCACTCATACCGGCTGCATCACCACCAATTATCACCAGTTTTTGTTCACTCATAACTCAGCATAATATAACATTACTATTCGAAGACAGATCATCCCCGGAAACTGTTCGGATACATATTAATAATAACCAGCCTTATCTTCCAAAATTATCATTCTTTTTACAAGGGTATTAAATCGATAAGGAGAATTAATATTACGGTTTTGGCATATTATTTTCTGTTATATTCTGTCCGGGCTTAAAAATAAACATATCCTGGTAAAGTTTACTTTTTAATCAGGTTTTATTTACAAAGTCAAATATATATTTTAAAAACCCGGATATTATTAAAAAAACTGGAATTGTTCTTATTATCATTTTAGAGACAGCACAAATCAAATACTTTGGATAACAGACATTTTAATAAATAATTTCAGGTTATCCAATTGTATAAGTCACATAATTCCTATATTTAGAGGATAAAAATATTTTTTCTTCACTGTACCAATAAAATTTCCCGTATGACCTGCTCCAAACTGTTCAGATTATTATCTTTCGCCGTAATCTTCCTTTTTCTTGCCGCCGGTATATCTCTCGCCGGGAAGGATAAAGCCAATTTTCCGGAAAGTTGTACAAGCATAATGGTCGGTAAGGAAGCTAGCAGTGACGGCTCTGTTATTACAAGCCATACGTGCGACTCATATTACCGCACATGGCTGGAATTTGTCCCTGCAATGCATCATGAACCCGGCACCATGCATCCTGTCCGTTGGGGAACCATGCATACAGGTTCGGCATGGAGCGAAGAAAATATTGAGGTAAAAGGTGAGATACCCCAGGTTGAAAAAACCTTTGCATATCTTAATACTGCTTATCCCTGTCTCAATGAGAAACAGCTTGCCATAGGAGAAACAACCTTCGGAGGAAAAGAGGAACTGAAAAATGAAAAAGGCCTTTTTACAATTGAAGAACTTCAGAGAGTTGCCTTGCAAAGATGCTCTACGGCACGCGACGCCATAAGTCTAATAGGAAAACTTGTAAAGCAGTACGGATATGGTGATGCCGGAGAATGCATAACAATAGCCGACAAAAATGAGGTCTGGCATTTTGAAATAGTGGGAGAAGGACCTGAAAACACAGGAGCTGTCTGGGCAGCACAACGGATTCCGGATGATCACGTAGGAATATCAGCCAATATAAGCAGAATAGGAGAGATTGACCTGGAAGATAGTGATTACTTTATGGCTTCTGATAATGTCTTCGAGGTGGCTGAAAATATGGGATTCTGGAATGGTGAGGAACCATTTAAGTTCTGGAAAGCCTATTCAGGGAGAAAACCATTCAGCATACGCGAATATTATGTTCTAAGCACTCTCGCACCCTCACTGGGATTGGAATTTAAAGATGATGAACTGCCATTTTCTGTCAAACCTGAGAAAAAAGTGGATATCCGCGATATCATGAAGTTCTATCGCACCACATATGAAGGCACCCCATGGGAAATGATAAGAAATCTGAAAGTGGCCGTGGAAAAAACAGATGAAAACGGCAATACCTGTACCGATTCAATTATCAGTCCTGCAGCGCATCCATGGATGCATGCCGATAAAAGGGCACTTTTAAACAGTCTGCAGGAAGATATAGTTGTAAGGCACAGGCCCGTTGCAGTACAATACTGTTCATATTCATGGATCGTTCAACTCAGGGACTGGCTTCCTGATGAGTTGGGCGGCAGACTTTGGTTCTCATTCGATGTTCCAGCCTTAAGTCCCCGTATACCTCTGTATGCCGGAAACCTGAATCTTCCCGGTAGCTTCAGTATATGCGGCCAGGATCGTTTTACCAGTGAAGCGGCATTGTGGGCATTCCGCAGGGCAGGCAGGCTTGCAATGGTGAACTGGGGTGAAGGAAAAAAAATAATCGAACCACTGGTAATGGAATATGAAAATAAGTCATTTGAAGAAACAGAATTCATCGAAAAGAAGGCCCTGGAGCTTTTGCAGACAGATAAGGAAAACGCCGGAAAAGGAATTGAGACAAACCACGGGAGAGAATTCCTTACAAGGTACTCTAATGACTTTGCAAGGGCAGCCGTGGATCGCTGGTGGGAACTGGGAGATGAATTATGGGTTAAATTCAGGTGGAGCTTTTAACATATCTTTTATATCAACCAGCCGTTTTATTGTTATATGCAATAACTGACCTGTTAATGTTCACGGCTTACCGGCTTATATAATATCTCCCTCAAACATTCAATGCATTGCTTGTTACAGGAGCAGAAAGATCCGGGTGGCCTCCTTTAATGAATATAACAAATAGCTGAATTAAAAGTCTGATCCGTATTGTGCTGCGGAAAAGCCAGTCTTATTCAAGAACCATATAAAAAATTATCCTGAACAACTTCCTGAAATTTCATTAATTTTGCCGAACTTCGCAGATTGAATAAAATTCAATAACTAAATCTGAAAAAGCTATGAGCACTACATTAATAATTATCCTGGTCGTTGCTGTGTTTGTATTAATAATAATTTTTACATATAACAGGCTTGTAAAACTCAGGAATAATCGCGAAAATGCTTTCGCCGACATTGATGTCCAGTTAAAACAACGACATGACCTTATTCCACAGCTTGTTGATGCAGTGAAGGGATATATGAAGCACGAAAGTGAAGTGCTTACGAGAATAACAGATGCGCGGTCACATGCAATGAATGCAACAAATATAAATGACAGGATTGATGCAGAAAATCAACTCTCCGGTGCACTGGCCGGACTGAGAGTTGCCGTTGAAGCTTATCCTGACCTGAAGGCCAGCAGTAACTTTATGAATCTGCAGGAAGAGATATCTGACGTGGAAAACAAACTTGCTGCATCGAGAAGATTCTTTAACTCGGCTACCAAAGAGTTAAACAATGCCGTACAAGTGTTCCCGGCAGTACTTTTTGCAAAAATGTTCGGTTTCAGTCGTCAGCCGATGTTTGAAATTTCTTCCGAACAAAGAGCAGCACATGAACAGGCCCCAAAAATAAATTTTTAATCATATAAAATGTCCGAAGCCAGTTAATCTCCCGGGTTCAAACAATATAAAATAAGCAAATGAAGTACGTTGGTTTACAAACCCAGATATGGAATAACAACCTCAAATCCACCATACTTCTAATAATGTTTCCAGTAATTATAATGGGGCTGGCCTGGCTGTTCATATATTTTACCCGGCCGGAGCACTATACAATTGATGATGTTAACTATACATTTACAGGAGTTGTACCCTGGCTGATCGGCGGAGTGTTAATCTGGTTTCTTATTGCATGGTATGCAAACACCTCGATTATTCGCGGTGCAACAGGGGCAAAACCACTTGAAAGAAAAAAAAATAAAAGAGTCTACAACCTTTTGGAAAACCTGTGTATTGCCACGGGAATGAGAATGCCTGCAATTAACATCATTGAAGACGATTCGCTTAATGCTTTTGCCAGCGGGATCAACACTAAAAACTATACCATAACACTTTCACGTGGCATTGTCAATAAACTCAACGACGAAGAGCTGGAAGCCGTAATTGCCCATGAGCTCAGCCATATAAGAAACAAGGATGTGCGCCTGCTGATAGTTTCAATCATCTTCGTAGGCATTTTTGCTTTCCTTGTTGAGATTCTTCTGCGCTCTTTTTTTTATTCAAGTATGACACGAAGCAGGGGGAGCGGCAGGGGACGCGGTATCGGAATGCTTATTGCCCTTGCTCTTGCCGTTGCAGGGTTCATCATCACCTCCCTTTTCAGGTTTGCTATCTCACGTAAGCGCGAATACATGGCTGATGCAGGTGCCGCTCAGTTAACAAAAAGGCCGAAGGCACTCGCCTCGGCACTCCGGAAAATTTCTCAGGATTCAAAGATTGAAGCGGTTACCCGGAAAGATGTTGCACAACTCTTTATCGATAACCCGCCTGAACCAAAAAAAGACCTGTTTTCATTTTTCAACGGTTTGTTTGCCACCCACCCGCCAATTAAAAAGAGGATTTCTGTTTTAGAGCAGTTTTAAACAGGTCCCGGAAATCTTGCAAAAATATACCAAATTAATCCAAAACATTTGCAGTAAAAGTAACTTCAAAATCCATCAAAGTGCTCAGAACCATTGGTGCAAAAGTAGAATAACCGGATACACCAATTGTAATCTGCTGTGCATCGAGAAGCTCCTCTGAAAGGTCATCAAGGAGTTGTGGGGATATATCAAGGGTAACCGACACCCCATTTACAAGATCCTCCAAAGAAACATTTAAATCTACAGATTCAATAGTAATGGCCAGCTCTGTAATGGTTTCCCCGGAAGGAATACCTGTAAATGTGGCTGTAACACTATTTACATTAATCTCCCTGAGACGATCAATATAATCATTTATCTGTGAGTTATCCTTAATGCTCAGCGTTTTTGTGGCACTGAAAGGATAAGTGTGTGCATCCTTAAGTCCGGATTTCCCCTCCTGTGGTTGTTCAACATCCACCAGGATCGTTGTTGATAAATTGGTGTCGAAGCTGGTAGTTAATGAATCGCAGCTGTTAACTATAAGTAACCCCGCCAACACCACTGTAAAAGCCGTTATCTTTTTCATTTTCTTAGATTTTTTCAGTTAAGGTCAAATGAATCTTATGATACCAGGTCTCAAAAAAAATGATGAATAAAACAGACTGACTGACCAAATATCAGGATTTCCATGCCATTATAATCGTCTTGTATGATAATTTTTTATACTGATTAGTTTTATAAAATAAATATATGGTCTTACTTTATTCGGATTTATTTATAATTGTTCAAAATTAACCCAAAACCAGGTTTAATCCAAAACAATTTTGATAAAATAATACTTTTTGTAGATCAATGAGAGGATATGCTCAGGAACTGCGATGCCAATAATCCGCATATTGTAGTCCGCGGTTTCTTATAGCTTTAACAAAACCCGGATTATCGATTCATTCATACAGAATGAAAACCTCACTTATCAATACAAATTATTTTTATACAGGACTATAGCCGATATTATAGCCTGTTTCAAATCAAACCGAAAGTATAACTATTAATCCCATAGCCGGATCCGTTCAGGGTAACTGTTAAACTCCTTCCTTTATCGTAGGAGTATAACAGGGGAATCCTTGCCTGGGGACTTGAAAAATTTGACATTTTCGGGACAAAGATGTGGCCCTTTTTATCTGAGTGTTTTGATGCGAGTTCTGCAAGTTTTTCAGCTCCTTCTTCCCCACCACTTACGGCTATAAACAAAGGATTTTTTGCCATTCTATTCCAGGGTACAGATCCTGTTTCAACATTCTCAAGAGAGACCCTTGTGCGAACTTCATTTAATCTTAACCTTGATAACAGGTACTCTGCATCAACAAACGAACCTCCTTCCAGGTCGGGATGATCTAAAAAGCAGACTTCATTTTTCCTGGGCAGATAAAGAATTTCTGTAAATGCCGCAAAATACTTAGTGTACATTATTTCATCAACTTCTTTTGCCTGTGAATCTTTTCCATTAAAGTAATGGTGAACAAAAGAAGTTAATTCAGGAAAAGTTGGTTCTGAAAAATTTTTCCGTCTGATTTCAGCTTGCAGGGATTTTAAATTCGCAGGACCAAAAAAAGGATAGATTGCGGTTAATGTTTCTCCCTTATGAGGAAATTCCAGTTCTGTTTTTTCCATATTCCTTGAAAAAAATAGTTACAGAATGTATCACAATGCCTGTTATCAAAATTACCAATTTTATTTCACAGTATAACCCGATAAAAAAATAAAGTATAGCTAGGCTGAACAGACTTTGCCCATCTGTGGATTCAATGGTGAAATAATCCACAATTATTATGATAGCAGGTTCACCATCATGACTTAATGTGTACATGATATAATGCACTGAATATCTATGCTATGTGCAATAAATAACCGATCGCTTTAATGAATTTGGCACATTTTTTTCTCTGTATCTTATACAATTAATCAATTAATAAACTTAAAAAGAAACAAGTTATGGATAAACTGGAATTTAAAGGAAGCTGGAACGAAATTAAAGGTAAGCTTAAGCAGAAGTACGCTGAATTAAGTGAAGATGATCTTACTTACGCTGAGGGACTCGAAGATCAGCTATTGGGTAACCTGCAAAAAAAGCTCGGCAAAAGCCGGGATGAATTGATCAAAGAAATCAAATCAATGTAGAATAAACACTTAAACCCAAAAGAAGCCTGATTTCACTGTGTTAATCACTGTTATTAATTCACATGTTAGCATGCATTAGGAAATTAAACAAATTTTGTTAGCACAATGTAAATCAGGCAGGGGTTTAAGGTACAAGTATGAACAGACAAATTATAAAATTAATATCTTGAAAAAAATGAAAAAATTTGGAATCGTACTCATTATTCTGGGAATCGTTATTTCTGTGTTTTCCGGCATAACATTCAAACAGGAAGAAAGCATTGTTGAGATCGGTGATGTTGAAATTACAAGAGAGAAAGAAAGAGAAATTAACTGGCCACAATGGGCAGGAGTGGGTGTGGTTGTTGTTGGAGTTGTAATATTCCTCACCGGTCGCAAAAAATAACCAACACTTTTTGATATACAAACAAACCAATCTTACACAAATAAAATTTTAAGTCATGGATTATAAATTAGTTAAACCGGACTATTCTTATGATGCACTTGAACCTTATATTGATAAGGAAACCATGGAAATTCATCATTCCAGGCATCACCAGAAATATGTAGACAAATTTAACGAAGCGGTAAAAGGCACAAAATGGGAGGGTAAAGACCCGGAGGATATTTTTCCGGAAATATCTTCTGTTGATGACAGTATTGCAACAAACGCCGGACAGGTTTATAATCACAATCTTTTCTGGAAGTCAATGACACCGGATAGTCCAGGTAAGCCTGACGGGACGCTTGCCGAGTCAATCAACAAACACTTTGGCAGTTTTAAAGAATTTCAGGAAAAATTCTCCCAGGCAGCAGCCACACAGTTCGGCTCCGGATGGGCATGGCTGGTAAAGGATGGTGATAACCTGGTGGTATGCTCCACCTCAAATCACATCAATCCACTTATGGATATTGCCGAAACAAAAGGCCTTCCTCTTTTCTGCATTGATGTGTGGGAACATGCTTATTATCTGAAATACAAGAATAAGCGTCCTGATTTTATTGAAGCTTTCTGGAATCTGGTAAACTGGGAAGAAGTAAAAAGCCGCTTTAACCGATCCAGCGAAACAGGCTGATATCCGGTTACCCGGTATAAACAACCTAAGGTTTTTGAATGGCAGGTATTATTTCAGTTATATTGATCCTTGTTGTCTCCATTCTTATAACGCGTGTAGCATCAGTTGCCCTTACTCACACAGGCCTGTCAAAAGAGTCATCGAAATTTCAGGCCAGGAGTGCCTATACAGGTGTTGGATTTACCACTAATGAGTCTGAGAAAGTAGTCAATCATCCGGTCAGGAGAAAAATATTGCTGATTTTGATGATCCTGGGAAATGCCGGCATAATAAGTGGAATAACATCTCTTATTGTTGGATTTTCAGATATTGAAGACGGAACAGATACATGGGTTAAAATTGCTATACTGCTTGGAGGTATAATAATCTTGTGGAACCTGTCGTCAAGCAGATGGCTGGACAGGAAATTATCAAACTTGATTAGTAGAATCCTTAAAAGCAGTAAAAAGCTGGATGTACATGACTATGCAAATCTTCTCCATTTATCGGGAGAATTCAGAATATCAGAATTTGCAGTAGAACCTGATAACTGGCTGGCAAATAAAAAGATCAGTACTTCTAAATTGCGTGACGAAGGTCTTAATATCCTCGCCGTTTCCAGGAATGATGACACATTTGTCGGGAATCCCGTGGGCAGTACAATTATTAAACCGGGGGATTCCCTTATTATCTATGGTAGGGCGGAAGCTCTGGAAAAACTGGAAAACCGAATAAAGGGTGCGCCAGGTGATAGTGAACATAAAGAAATGAGTAAAAAACAAAACAAAATTGTCAAAAAAGAAAAAAAAGAAGACCATAAAAGCATAAAATAAGATAACTATGGATAAGCCCAAAAGGATAGTATTGATCAGTGACATATCCGGAGAATCCGGAAGTATAATACCCTGGGGACTGAACCTTGGGAAACATACCGGATCAGAAGTTGATATCCTGCACATAATTGATCCTCGTGATAACCAGGGTGTGGAAAGTCCTGTAAGCGATTCACAGAGCATTACACCAGGAGATAAGCTGAGCAGGGAGGAGATTCTGAAAAGAGAAAAGGGAAAAGCCGAACAGGGACTTGATAAGCTTCTCAGCAAAGAGGCGTCACGCCTTAATTATCCATTGAAAATAAATACCATAATCGAAACGAAATACCTGGAAGAAGGATTAAAATCGGTATTCAGTGAACGTCACGGATCATTGATGATTACAAGTTCAGAACACGATAATACATCGTTTACCGATCTTGATGAATTACTGGCTATAAGCCGGGGGCTTGCTGCGCCGGTATTTATTATTCCTCCCGGAACCGGTTTTCAAAAACCAGGTAAAGCATTTATGCTGGCAGATTATTCAGATAGCCCAAGCCAGGACATGAATAACATGTTTGACTGGCTCACTCCTTTTAATCCAATGGTAAATGCAGGCATGGTTATACAGGAGATGAAAGACTATATAAAGCTGGAGTTAGCCGCCAAAAGGTGGAAAAAGGTTATAGAGAATATAATTGATTCTGGCATAACCCTTAGAACCACCCAGTTAAAGGGGGAATCCTTCACCAAAACGGTAGCTAATTATGTAGACCGTAATAAGTTCGACTGGGTAATAATCCCAAAAAGCAAAAAAGAATCCTCAAAAAAAATATTCTCGGTTGATATCAGCAAAAAACTTTTGAAATCAATCAAAAAACCGGTATTACTTTACTGATTATTTACGTCTCTATAAACTGACCAGAAATAACATGCGAAACTATCTCGCCAGGAACAGCTAAATGGTATGCAATACCCGGCAGGAAGAATATAATCTATAACTCCTGACAATTAATGATGATGGTGATGATCATCAGCGGCTTCCTGGTAAGTTTCATGGTGTGTCCCGCGCTCATGCTCACCGGGAGCATAAATGGTATACAGCTTCAAGTCGCTATTACCTGTATTTATTACCTGGTGCCAGTATCCGGCAGGAATAAATATTGACCAGTCGTCTGATACAACCTTGTCAAAATCAAGATTGTCTTCTGTCTTACCCATTAGCACACGAGCTTCACCCTCTTCGATCCTTATGAACTGATCATGATGTTCATGTATTTCCAGATCTATTACTTCTCCGGGACTTATTGACATAAGAACCATCTGCATAAACTCTCCCGACCATTTTGCAATACGGTAACTGTTGTTCTCAATTGTGGCCTCCTCAATATCCAGCACCCAGGGAGATCCTCCCATATCTTTGTGGTCATCAATTACTGACCCCCGTACTTTTTCACCCGCATAATTATTAAACCCAACAAGTAATGAAAGCATCAAAAAAACAGTTGTGGCTGAGATTAATTTAGTTTTGATGGTAATTTTCTTTTCCATAATATAACCCTCCTTTAATTTGAAAAAACTTTTATCAATTAATAATAGTCAAAACACTAATTCATAGCTAATAATCAAATATCATTTCAGTATAACAACTCAATGATCTTTTTGTTGAAAGCTTCCAGATCTCCCGGATTTCTTGAAGTTATGAGATTATCATCAACAACGACTTCCGAGTCAACCCAGTTTGCCCCGGCATTCTGAAGATCCTTTTTAATCGCGTGAAAGGATGTCATTCTGCGTCCATCAACAACTTCAGCTTCAATTAACAGTTGGGGTCCGTGACAAATGGCAGCTATGAGTTTTCCGCTTTTAAAAAAGCTACGTACAAAATCCACCGCATCATTTATTCTGCGGAGTTTATCCGGATTCATAACCCCACCCGGCAGAATAAGACAATTATAATCGTTCTCACTGGCATTATCAAGGGTAATATCAACATTGATCTCTCTGCTCCAGTTCCCATGCTTCCAGGCTTTTATTTTTTCAGTTTCCGGAGAAATAACATTAACCTCCGCCCCACTGTTTTCCAGCACTTCTTTTGGCTCAAACAATTCTGATTCTTCAAATCCATTCGTAGCCAGTATTGCTATCTTTTTACCTTTCAATCTGCTCATATGTTTAATGAAATTTTATAGTTTATATTATTTCTTTATCTCCCATGATAATATGTTCAGGTTATAATCCATACATTTACTTCGCAGTCATCCCTCCATCAATCGGGAAAACGGTACCTTCGATACCGGCGTTATTGAAAAATATATCCACTCTTTTTAAGTGTCTCTCTGCATCACCGGCATATTTCTTCACCTCATCCTCGTTGTTTAAATCAGCAGTTGTATAGTTCACATTCTTTTTTCCAGTCTTTGCATTTCACCTTTTCTTGGTTTTGGTTTAATTTAAGAATCCCAATCTGAAATTTTAGTCAGGCTTCCTTGCTATACTTAAAAGATGTTTTGCATTGTGTACCATCCTGGGATCTTCACAATGATCTATAATAAAAGACATCCACTTTTCTTTAAGTGATTCATCAAGCGCGTGATACAACTCAAATCTTTCGCCAAATATGCCTTCCACCCCCGCCAGATGCAAAGGTTTAAAACCTGACTTCTCAATAAGCGGATTGATCTCTTCGGGATGGGAGAAGTAGGCGTGTGTAAACCATTCGGTAGCCTCCACAAAACGGTCGTCAGTGCCCGTATTCCATAATTTTTCAGCTCCGTCATCATACAATATGCCTTTCGGATTGTGCTTAAGTCCATAAACCAGTGCCCCGACCCTGGTCATAAATGCTGAAAACAGATATCCTCCGGGATTGAGATGCTCAAAGGCCAATTTCAGAATTCCAAGCCGCTTTCCCCTGCTAATCATATGGTACATCGGACCCAGCATAAAAATGCCGTCCCAGTTACCATGGTCCCATGCCTTTATGTCCATTGCATCGTAACGTTGTATAAAGAGTACATTGGAATTGCTGCCCTGCCTGTTATTAACAAGTCCGATATTCCTGTCTGATAAATCATTCAGTCCCATAACAAATCCTTTATCCAGCAATAAGCCGGCAATCCTTCCGGTACCGCAAGCTGCATCAAAAAGCCTGTCCCCTTTTTTTAGATACCTGTCGACAAAATGCATAAGTACCGGGATCTCAAATGGATGTTTATCCAGCCTGAGATCTTCCTCTTCGACATGATCATTATAATATTCTCTTACTTCATTATGCATTCCTGTACTTCCAAATTACTGTCATAATGCGACATAAAAGACAACAAGCAGTAATCAATAAGAATTTTTCTTCTGCCTGTTTCCTGCAGTGTACCAGGATATAATTTGTTCAAAAACCATTCCCTGGAAATTTCAAAACACTTATCCTGGTTGATATTAACGGACTATCCAAATAAATAACTATAGCAACTATCACATAATCAACTGATCATGACATTGATGATAATGTTTGTTTGCTTTCGCGGATGATAAAGTCAGTTATCTCATATCCTCCTGCCTGCTGAGAATAATTCTCGTCAATGTAGAAGTTTTACACAATCAGGTTTACAGGATATTACTGCATCCTGATAACCGAAACCTGGGTGGGAGTATTGTAACGCACACACTCCCCCAGGGCTGAGATGCCCCCACGCTATGGTTGGTATTTGTAAATGTACTGAAGTGAAAGTTCATCTGCCATGCCGGCCTTTGCAACAAACGGGGCAAGTCCGATTTTAATCATATTTGTATATCCCCGCCGGGTATCATCATTGGTATTTGTTGCATCATCCCAGTAGATCAGCTCATAATTAAATGATCTAATAATGTAAACTGATACAACTCGTTAATTGTCAATAACCGGTATGACAATCTTAAATAAATAATTATTAACAATTTAACAATGTCAAAAATAGGAATAACAGCCATAAGTTATGGCAGCAGATATCATAAGTAATGTTAAAATCACCAGCTTCCGGTAAGGTATCTGAAAATTATGAACCAGGCTTTACAGCCTGTCTGTTTTCCAGGCAAGTATAAAATCATTCTCCGACAATCCGTTAATTGCATGTGTCCACAACTCGATCACAACCTTACCGTAGTATACGTGCATATCAGGATGGTGGCCCTCGTCCTCTGCAAGGTCTGCAACCTTATTCACAAAATCCATAGTATGCCTGAAATTCACAAAGGAATATTCTTTTGATATTTTTTGATTTTCCGTTACACTCCATCCATCCTTAAGCTGATTTATATATTTCTCAACCTCTTTGGTATTAAGAGGAGGTATCCCACCTTCACAAGGTTTGCATTTCTTCTTTCCCAGATCCATATTTTTTTATTCAGGTTAAACATTAACTTTTTGTAATGTTACAGCCAGTTGAAATACTGCAGTAATCTTCTTTATTATGATTAACAATTGCAAAACGGATATTGTTCTGAACAAACAAAAAAAACAAAGATGAAAAACCTGTTTCCCGGGAAAATATTTAAAAAAATCAACTATTAACTGCAACCCGTTACTGCTTTTTTGAATCTATTATATAAATAAATGTCTATTCACTTTATCAAACAACAATATTTTAACCAGGAATCATTTTTAAAATCGCTCCGGGAATGAAAAGTCTGAATATTTTCTTCTTATACTGTTATTTAATGGCTCTGGCCCTAATAGAACTGGCAAACAGTCAATTAATCAAGCTTTTTAAAGGTCAGCAGGCTGTCACAGTAAAAAGGTCATAAGCTCTGTTCATAAAACCATTAAACCGGACAAAAAAACCTTACCGTGGCCTCCCTGTCATTGTCCCGGCAATACTCTTATCTCAGAACCTTTCCCACAACTATCGTAAAAAATTTCTGAGGCTGCTGAATCTTTCTCTTTTTCATCTTTTGCATTGATCAGGTAATTTTTATAACTTGTTGATTTGAAAGATAAATAACCACTATATTACATACACCGGTGATCATTGCATATCTGATTATATGTAAGCCTGAAATATAAAATCCTGTACGTATAAAACCCGCATCAGCCTTCGGCAGACAAAATAACATGAACAAACCATGCGGGTTCCATCGGAATTGAAACACTGAGTATGAATTACCTGTTAAACATAATTAATTGAATATTAAATTGATAAACCTACTTTATACAGATGAAAACAAGATTATTAATTTCCTTTACAGTTGCCATGTTTTTCAATGTGGCAGTAAATGCCGCCGTCTGGCGCATTAGCAATATAAGCGGCGCCGATGCTGATTTCACTTCAATTCAGGATGCCATTGACTCTCATCTTGTAGATTTCAGTGGTGACACTCTCTATATAGAACCTTCGTCTGTTTCATATGGCAGTGTCACCCTGAATAAATCCCTTGTTATTATCGGCAACGGTTACTTCCTTGACGAAAATCCCGAAAC
>JAWODJ010000056.1:0-19448 GCA_046483315.1 Bacteroidales bacterium
GGCCACAAGGCCCGATGCCTCACAAAATGAAAAGAGCCTTACTGCCCGGGCATTAAGGAACAGCATTGAAAATTGTACTTCTGAAGCTACAGCCGAATATTTAAAATGGCTTCTGGGAATGGTTGAAAGCAGATGAGCGGTTCGTATGATAGAATTTCAAGTATACACGACTTCATTCCCATTGATGAGACCGTTCGATGGACCGCCGCAAAGCTGTCTGAAAAACAATAAACGGAACCTTATCAGGATCAACGTGTGGGAAATTGAGGAATAAAATCTATAATATATTATATTTGCATTCAAAGCCTGACAAATGGAATTCACCCGGGAAGAAAAACTTTCCTGCATGAAAAGCTTGATGTGGGATTATGATATTCCACCGGAGCATTGTCTTGAGGTATTGGAAGGAACCCGCGAAAAGGCCGGACATTACGATGAATATGCTTTATTTAGAAAGGTGATAGAGTCTTATCGCTGGTTTACAGTTATTCGGATACTTCCTCCGGAGCGCATTTCAATATTACTTACTGAAGATTTAATATCAAAGTTACGTTTTGATTGGCTCAAAAAACAATATACCTTTATAAAAAATGAATTACCCCGATCTTTACAAACTTCAGGATAAAGTTTTTGAAGCACTCAGGGGAAGGTATGGATCGCTTTACCTTACTGGCGGGACAGCTTTAAGCCGGTTTTACCTTCATCACAGATACAGTGATGACCTTGTTTTTTTTGTAAACGATGACACTTCATTTATTACCCTGGTTCAAAACATTCGGGGTGTTTTGAATAAATCATTCAAAGTCTTAACAAATAAATTGATCCAGCATGAAACTTTTATCCGGATATGGATTGAAAGTGAAGGAGTTGAATTGAAACTCGAGTTTGTTAATGATGTTCCCTTCAGGTGGAACACAAGCCTAACGGTACTTGATATCCCCATTGACAATGTCGGAAACATTCTTACAAACAAGCTAACGGCACTCGTTAGTCGTGATGAACCAAAGGATGTTTATGATATAGTTTCCATTGCTGAGTCATATTCATTTTCCTGGCCTGATGTTTTTGAAAATGCCATGAACAAAGCTATTATTGCAGAACCTGACGTTGCCATGCGTTTAACTGCTTTCCCGCCTGAGCTCATCCAAACCCAGCTCTGGCTCGCAAAATCTTTTGATCTGGAGAAGTTTAAGAACCACTTACAAATTGTTGGTGATGATTTCCTCCTGGCCCGCGAAAACAGCCTTGGAAAAGACAAAAAACACGTTACCGAAGCAAAACCTTCAACAACGTGGTGAAACTTTACATTTATAAATAAATTGTGGTTATTTTTGGCTTATAATTTATTACAATGGCTTAAGTTTTCAGAGCACTTGGATTGAACCGGTAGAACTGGACTTTTCACAAGGGTTGAAGGTTGCTGAGATTAAAAAAGCTGAAGAGTTAATAAATAAACATCTTGAGTTAATCAAAACAAAATGGAATGAAGTATTTGGTAGCTGAATTGATGTTTAGAGCAGTGAAAGCGTGGTATGAAGATGGGAAAATATGCTTATTGCTGACTGATAACAAGGAGATAAGATTTCCTGTCATGCTAAACAGTAAGTTAAGAGGTGCTCCGGTTGATAAAGTGAAAAAAATTGAACTGATATGTAACGGAACCGGATTACACTGGCCTGATCTGGATGAAGATCTTTCTTTAACAGGAATAATTGAAGGAAGATATGGAGGATAGATGATCCCGCTTCAACAACTCCGAATAATCGGAGGGTATTCTTGCCCTTCCGGCCGCAATGCTCCTTACAGGTTAAATTACGCAGATATACATAAACAAATGTAAAATATTTTTCATCCGTCTGTGTATAATTTGGATGAAAAAAATTTGACTTTGTCGATTTTGCATGGAGAATCCGTTGCTCTGTAGAAATATTAATCAGTTGCAAAATTCATATATATTTGCACTGTTATGATACTGGTAACGGGAGGAACGGGACTTGTGGGGTCGCATCTGCTATGGCACCTGCTGCAGAAGGAGCAGACGGTAAGGGCTGTCTGCCGTGAAGGCTCTTCCACGGAGCAGGTCAGGGAGGTCTTCACCTTTTATGATGACGCTTTCGCGGAAAATGACGCCGGCGCACTCTTCAGCCGCATAGAGTGGTTTCCGGCCGACATGCTGGATCTCTGGTCGATGAACGAAGCCATGGAGGGCGTTGAGAAGGTTTACCACTGCGCCGCCAATGTCTCTTTCGACCCTTCTGTCATACTCGGTCCCGGCAACTGGCACAGGGGCTCTGCCGCCTTCTTCACCCGGATTCAAAAGGGGATGAGATATTACACAGAAGGCATGACCGGCTTTGTCGATGTACGCGATGTATGCCGCTGCATGATCGCCCTCATGGAGTCTGATATCAGCGGTGACCGGTTCATAATCAATTCTGAAAACCTTTATTACCGTGATCTCTTCAACATGATAGCCGATGCCCTCGGCAGGCCCCGCCCGGATAAACATGCTTCGGCCAGACTGACGGAGGCAGGGTGGAGGCTGGCCTGGCTCCTGGGTAAAATAACCTTCAGCAAACCTCTTCTTACCAGGGATACCGCCCGCAGCGGCCGCCGCATCAGCCGTTTCAGCAACCGGAAGATCCGCGAGACCCTTGGCATCGAATTTATCCCCATCAGCGATACTATTTCATGGACCGCCTCATTTTTGCCCTGCCGTTAGCTTTGCAGAGAGTGGAGGATCAGGTTTGCACTGGCCAGACCTGGATGAAGATTTTTCAGTGACCGGGATTATTGAAGGCAGGTATGGAGGGTGAAATCACCTTGTTGTCTATTCATTTGTGAAACGCAAAAACGAAGCTACACTCTGTGCGGAATTTGTTTCCTCTCTTTGGAAGACATGTAGAAGAATAATTATCTTTGGTTATTACAGTTACCAATTCAATGGCTGAAGTAATTAAAAAATTTGCAGTAGATGAACCGTCCATTTATTATCTTTTTTATTGTAATAGTAAAGAATTGAAAGATGGACTTCATCAATTATCAGAATATTTCCTCCTTGTTTATACCAATCATTTGCGGTGTCGAGCAACGCATGATTAAAATGTTCTCCTAAGTCAAATAATGCTTCCATTTTATGTCGTTTTGATTATTTTTGCTTCTACAGATGCAATCAATGATGCCGGTTTATGTTTTTATTATGCGTTAATGCCTGCATCTCTGGAATTCTGATTTGAGTGCCGTTCGCCAGAGCAGACTTCTCGAATGCGGTTTGAGGGGATTCTGTTGTTATAATTAACATTTGAACAATTATTTTGAATAATTGTTATTTGGCTTGATCGGCTTAGGATCGGCTGGCCTGGAAAAACCGTTCCTGCCACACCCTGAACAGTCCGAACAAATCTTATTACGGTAAACTATTTTATATGGATGTTTTTTTTATTATTGTGATTGTCTTTCTTCTGCTCAACATAGCCCTGGGACTGATCAGGGTGTGGCGGGGACCAACGGTCGCTGACCGCCTGCTTACAACACAACTGTTCGGTACTACAGGAATGGCTATATTATTGGTCCTGGCGGGTTATTTGAAGGAGCTTACATTGCTCAATGTCGCCATCACCTTCAATGTTCTGGCGATTTTATTAGTAATTGGTCTGTTCCAGGTCTGGAAAAACAAGAAGGGAGAAACACCATGATTATAGAAGAGGTAATTACTGTTATTCTTTTGGTGGTGGGTTGTTTCTTTTTTCTGGCGGGAACACTGGGGGTGCTGCGTT
This sequence comes from Bacteroidales bacterium, assembly GCA_046483315.1. Taxonomy (GTDB): domain Bacteria; phylum Bacteroidota; class Bacteroidia; order Bacteroidales; family PUMT01; genus PXAP01. Next base: position 3,777 of record JAWODJ010000056.1, read on the forward strand.
TCCCGGATTTGTTCTCCCGTCTTCATGCCCTGACCAAAGCGGACAATTTGGGTCTGGGCTTTATTGCTGCCGGAATGGCCCTGCACATTGCATCTCCCTGGGCAGCGCTAAAGATTTTCTCTATCTGGCTCTTCACTCTTCTGGCCAGCTCCACTTCCTGTTATCTGATCGCCCGCTTCCAGAAAGAACAGGACCAACCCAAAACTGGAAAGGAGCGAGAATGAATGTTTTGATTGACATCTTACTGGCCATCCTGACGGTTTACCTGGCCTTACAGTCCCTGCTTGCACCGAGGCTTTCCCAGAGCGTCTTTATTTTCTTTGCCTTCGGACTGGCACTGGCGCTGACATGGGTCCGGTTGGGGGCTGTGGATGTGGCAATTACCGAGGCGGCTATTGCAGCCGGTTTAATGGGAGTCTTGTTTCTTGATGCTTTACGGGACTTTTCTCCTGCGATTTTTAAAAAACAGAATAACCTTAAAGCTGTTCAAAATCCTCCTTCTAAGAAGGATACCAAATCCCATTTGCTGCCCGGACTGGCTCTTGGATCAGGATTGGGGCTTTTTCTGCTTATTGCACTGGAAGCTGTTTGGAAGATTCCGGTGGGAGGAGGGCTGACCGCAGCTACCAGAGCTATGCTCCCGGAATCGGGGGTCGGGCACCCTGTGACTGCAGTATTACTGAATTTCCGCGCTTATGATACCTTGCTGGAGATCGGGGTCATTCTCATTGGCCTTTTGGCCATCTTTGCGGTCGGAGGAATAAACCTTTACCTTAAGCCAGGTGTGGCTGCCAAAGACCCCTTGCTGCGGCAGGCGATTTTGTTTTCTACTCCGGTTTTGTTCCTGTTTGGAGCCTTCATTTTATACTTTGGAAAAACCGGACCCGGGGGAGCTTTTCAGGCTGCGGTTTTGTGGGGGGCAATTGGGATAATGCTTCATCTGGGAGGCTGGCCTGTCTTCCCGGTGATACCCCGCTGGCTTCGTCAACTTATCCTGACGGTGGGGCCTGGGTTTTTCCTTCTGTTGGGTTTTCTCTTCATGGCCGGAGGAGGGGCCATGCTTGAATACCCACCCGCTTATGCAGGAGTCCTGATTTTGACAGTAGAAACGCTGGCGGCTATAAGCATTGCCGCAGCTCTGACAGCCATGTTTGCCAATTTAAATCAGATGAAGAAAGAGGAACCGAACGAAGTCGAATCTACCAAATGAACAGAAAGTATGGAAACCTATCAGATTTACAGTTTAACTTCCGCAGTTCTGTTTGTCATCGGTATAGGCGGAGTTTTTGCATCAAGACATTTTATTAAAAAAATCATTGCCACCATTATTATGGGAGGAGGGGTCTTTATGTGTTTCGTCAGTTTAGCCCAACGTGATGCTCTCACCTTTGCTGACCCGGTTCCACACGCCCTGGTGATAACCGGAATCGTAGTAGCCGTTGCTTCCGCTACTTTCGCCCTCGCTTTGGCCCGTCGTATCTACCAACTCACCGGAGAAGAATCTTTTACAAACGACAAATGACCGATCTGCCAACATCACCATTACCTGCTCTTTTGGTAGGTTTGCCGGTTTTTATGGCCACACTGAGCCTCTTTTTCAGGAACAGAGGAAAGGCTGTGGTGGGACTGACAGGATGTTTGTTCACCGCTGGATTGGCCTTGATAGCTTTCGTTGAAGTCACACAGCGGGGTACAGTTATCCATATTCTTGGAGGTTGGGAACCCCCTTTGGGAATCCTGCTGAGAATGGATCCTCTGGCGGCGGTATTTATTGGGATGACGGCAGTTGTGGGTGCTTTTATCAGCCTTTATGCCTGGCGGTATTTTCGTGCCCGGGAAGACACTACCGGTGGATTCCCTTTATTCTGGCCTTTATGGCTTTTCCTGTGGGCGGGACTTAACGGACTCTTTCTCTCCAACGACCTGTTTAATCTATTCGTGACCATAGAGGTTATAGGCATCAGCGCGGTGGCCCTTGCGGTGCTATCAGGGAAAGCAACCGCTTTGTCCGCCGGATTGCGTTATCTGCTGGCCGCGATTACCGGTTCAATGGCCTATCTTTTTGGAGTAGCTCTTCTTTATGGAAGCACGGGTACGCTGGATCTCGGACTTCTGGGTCAGGTTCTGGAGCCCGGCACGACAACGACCTTTGCCCTGCTGGTCATTACCATCGGGCTTATGATCAAAATGGCAGGCTTTCCTTTTCACTTCTGGCTGCCACCGGCACACTCATCTGCCCTTGCTCCGGTGAGCGCAATACTTTCGGCTTTGGTAGTTAAAGGAGCCTTTTACATTTTGCTTCGATTGTGGATGGAAGTCTTTGGCCTTTCTCTCACTTATGCCGCAGGTCAACTCATTGGACTGGCCGGGGCAATAGCAGTTATCTGGGGTTCCTGGCAATCTCTCATGCAGACCAGCTTAAAGCTGATCGTGGCCCATTCCAGTGTAGCCCAACTGGGGTATATGCTTATGATATTTCCGCTGTTGATTCTGGCTCCGGGTGTGACGGCTGATTCGGCCGACTGGCTTTCTCCGGCCTGGACGGCCGGAATCTATCAGGTCATAGCCCATGCCTTTGCTAAGGCCTCCTTCTTTCTTTCCGCGGGTATCATCGTAATGGCGCTGGGACACGACCGCATAGAGTCACTGCGGGACATGGTCGGGCACATGCGTATTACCGCCCTGGCGATAGGCATCGCCGGAGTCAGTTTGATCGGGCTTCCCCCAAGTGGAGGCTTTATGGCGAAATGGATGCTTCTGAAAGGGATCTTCTTAAGCGGTCAATGGTGGTGGGCTCCTGTTGTACTGGCAGGTAGTCTGCTCACTGCCGGTTATGTATTTATGCTTCTGCGTCTGGCTTTTGCCCCTGCCCGGGAGAAAGAACCGTTCCGGCCGGTCCCTAAAAGCCTGGAGGTAATTGCTCTGCTGCTGGCACTGGCTTCCTTTTTAATTGTTTTGCCGGCAGATAGTCTGATTCAGTTCCTGGAAAGCAGCTCTGTCTTTGGCTCTGGTATAGAATCAATAATGGAAGGAGGGGCTTATGGAAACGACTAGCTATTTGCCTTTACTGATCCTCGTTAGCTCTCTCATACCCGGTATATTAATTCTGCTGTTGCGGGAAGAACAAGTCCGTTTGCGGACTTTTCTGAACCTCTCCGGAGCCGTTGCCAAAGTGGGCCTGGTTGCCTGGGTATTTGCCGGTTATATGCGCGGTGATGAGTATACCTTTTTCTTCAGCCTTGCCCTGGATCTGACCTTTTCACTGCGGGTGGATCAACTGGGTCTTCTATTTGCCACCCTCTCCTCGGTGCTTTGGCTGGTTACCACCTTGTATGCCATCGGTTACCTTGAAGGCGGACAGCACCGGAGACGGTTCTTTGCTTTTTTCAGTTTTTGTGTAACTGCCAGTACCGGTATTGCCCTTTCGGGGAATGTGCTCACCTTCTTCATATTTTATGAATTTCTCACCCTGTCGACCTATCCGCTGGTGGTTCACCGGGGAACCGATAAGGCCGTGGAAGCGGGCCGAACCTACTTGTGGTATACTATTGGCGGGGGTACGGTTTTATTTCTTGGTGTGGTCGGTTTGTTTGTGCTTGCCGGCCCGATCTATTTTGGCCAGACCGATATCATGGCAAACCTGATTTCGGTTTACCCGATCCAATTGACCATTCTTTTTTTCATTTTGTTAACGGGCCTGGCTGTTAAAGCAGCGATTTTTCCCCTGCATGGCTGGTTGCCCGTCTCCATGGTTGCACCGGCACCGGTCAGCGCACTGTTGCATGCCGTAGCCGTAGTTAAAGCCGGGGCCTTTGGGATTGTACGCCTGGTATACGATGTTTATGGTATCCAGGTAGCCGCACAAATGAACTATCTATCCGTTTTGGCGGTATTTGCGGCATTTACCATTATTTACGGTTCAGTTCGGGCCATGTTTCAGGATGACTTTAAAAAACGACTGGCTTTCTCCACGGTCAGCCAGCTTTCCTATATTGCCCTCGGGGTGGCTATTCCGGGAGTTCTTACTTCGACGGGAGCCATTGTTCATCTTGTGCATCAGGGTATCATGAAGATTACCATGTTCTTTGCGGCCGGGAACATTGCCGAAACCTATGGTTACAATAAAATCAGCCAGCTAAACGGGATCGGCCGACGCATGCCCCTCACAATGGGGGCTTTCACCATAGCTGCCTTTGGCATGATCGGCCTGCCTCCCATTGCCGGCTTCGTCAGTAAATGGTATCTCGGCCTCGGTGCGGTAGAGGCAGGAAGCTATTGGGTAGTTTTTGTTCTCCTTGCAAGCAGTGCTTTGAACGCGGCTTATTTCCTGCCCATCGTTTACCGGGCGTGGTATTGTGAGCCGGATTACGAGGTATCCAGGCTGCGGAATTCCGGTCGCCTGGAGACCCAGGCATTATTGTTATTCCCGGTGGTGATCACCGCCCTGTTCTCCCTTGCTGCAGGAGTGTTTGCTGCCGTGGCAGGAAGTCCTCTTTCCATTGCCCGTGAAATCGCCGAAAAACTTTACCTGCTATGATCTGGTTTCTCACCATAGTTCTGCCTTTGATGGCTGCCATACTCACCGCAAACCTGCCCGCCGGCAGGCGGGGGACCGGACTTATTTTTGCTGGTGCCTCCCTGCCCGCCATCTGGCTCGGACTGGTGGAGGTACCCGGGGTCACAGCGGATTGGTTTTTACTGGAATCGCACTTTTCTCTCGATACACCCCGTCGGATTATCCTGCTGCTGACCGGCATTTTATGGGCCACCGCCGGTCTTTTTGCCGGGTCATACCTGAAGGACGATGCCCGGCGAGGGGAGTTCTCATTTTATTTTGGCGCCACTATGGCGGGGAATTTCGGACTTCTGATCTCTGCAGAGGTGGCTTCGTTCTATACCTTCTTTGCCTTAATGACTTTTGCTTCTTATGGCCTGGTCATTCACAGCCGCACCCCGTCTGCCCGCCGGGCGGCCAGGATTTACCTGGTGATGGCGATCATTGGAGAGCTGTTTCTTATCACCGCATTATATCTCGCCGTGCAAAGTTCCGGCAGTATGCTCCTTGCCGACATTTCACCCGCTTTGGCTGAAGCTCCCAATGGCCCGTTTATCTTCTTGCTTGGCCTGATTGGATTCGGAGTAAAAGTTGGGGCAATACCCTTATATTTCTGGCTTCCTTTGGCCCACCCGGCAGCTCCCGCTCCAGCCAGTGCGGTCCTGAGTGGCGCTATGATAAAAGCCGGCCTGGTGGGCTGGATGCATCTTGCTCCGGTGGGTCTGGTGGAATGGCCTTCCTTTAGTTTGCTAATGGTATCACTGGGCTTTACGGCGGCTTTGGGGGCTGCGATCTACGGCCTGACCCAGGTGGACCCCAAAACCAACCTCGCTTATTCAAGTATCAGCCAAATGGGGGTTATGACCGTACTCCTGGGCATCGGCTTGTATGGCGGCATTCCTGCCGGATTGCTCCTTCCCGCAATTGCTCTTTATGCGTTTAATCACGGAACGGCCAAGGCCCTTTTGTTTATGGGCACGGCGCTACCCGCCAGGGTCGGTGGTTCCTGGCGAATACTCATGTGGGTGGGTTTAGTTTTAGGCGTACTGGCCATAGCCGGTGGGCCTCTTACCGGTGGACTATGGACTAAATACTTAGTGAAAACCTTCCTTGGCGAAACAAGCCTGCCGGGGGCTCAGACCTTTATGTTATTACTTACTCTTTCTGCTGTCACCACCACTTTATTGCTGAGCCGTTTTCTGCACCTGTTGTACCAAATTAAGGCACCTGCAAAAAGGGTGGCTCCGGCTTTTCTCCTTCCCTGGGTGCTGCTTTTGCTCGCCGGAGGATGGTGGACAATGACCCCTGCTCTTTTGCCCGCGGAATTAATGAACTACATTACAAAAGAAAAAGGAATAATGTCCTTTTTCTGGAACCTGCTCACAAACTGGGGTGCGCTTTGGCCTGTCACTGCAGGAGTGATTCTCCTGGCTCTTACCCTGAAAATCGCCACCCTCAACAAGTGGCCAACGAACAAGCCTCTCTTGCCACCGGGCGATTTTCTTCACATAATCCTCCCGGCTGGAGATCTGTTAGCAAAACTTCTTCGGAAGGGGATTTCTTTGCTGGAGTCCGGCACGAAATCGCTACAAGGCCCCGAGAAAATATTTTATAGAATTTCGGATGACAAACAAACATCACAAATCAGTGCCTCCGCAGAATCTTTGCTCCGGCGCTGGGAGTTTGTCGGAATTGGTTTTTTTATCTTTTTCCTAACCTTATTCATTTTCCTGCGATAACTATCAAGACGATGAAACATTATACCCACATGCAAACTGGCATTAAAAACCTGAAAAGCAGTACTCTTCTCAAAACCTTTCTTCTGCGATTTGCTGTTTTCGCGGCAGGTTGGTTTGTACTGGCAGGGGGGCAGCCAATCAGCGACTTTGTATTTGTGATTCTCTTTTTAGCCGCTACCACGATTATCAGCATTTATACCGTGCCCCCCGGGCAATGGGTTTTACGCCCCCTGGGAGTCGTCCGGTTTTTCCCATATTTTCTCATTACTGCCCTGCGAGGTGGCTGGGATGTGGCCCGACGGGTCTTTTTCCGAACTGTTCCGACGGACCCCGGTTTTGTAACCATTGAACACGACCGGGATCCGCGAAAAACCCTGATACTTGCCTGGGTCATAAGCCTGCTTCCTGGTACAGCCAGTACCCTCATCACCGAAGAAAGCATAGTAGTTCATGTTCTCGACAAAAAACTCCCTGTAACCGAAGAGATCCTTGAATTACAAAACCGAATCAATCAAATGTTCGTGGGGGTTATCAGCTGACAAACCCAGCTCTGGCTTGCAAAACCTTTTGATCTGAAGAACTTTAAGAACCACTCCTTACCTACTTGCCCCTGATCTTTTGTTCCAGCTCCTTCGCATATTCTATGGCATTACCGGAATACTGGAGTAAAACAGGAGTAATTTTTGTTACTTCATCAAATAAGGGAATAATATCCTTTAATACATATTCGTGTACTATATCATTTCTCAGCTCCTTGATTATTCTGGCTTCTTCGGATGAATCAATGATACCGGTTTTTTCCATGAAGAGAATTGTGTCGAGCCAGGTCATTTGTTCTCCCTCTTCCAGATAGGCTATCCCTCGAAAGACCTTGTTAAAAAGCAAATCGGTTGTTCGGGCAAACCTGCTTGTGAAACTTTCAAATGCATCCATTCCTTCTACGGGAAGATCATAAAGTTTTTTGTAAGCTTTACATATTTCGTATGACCGGTTCAGCCAATTTAAAGATTCTTTAAGGGCATTGATATTTTCTTTGAGGAGACTTAATTGATCTGCTTTTTTTTGCATCATTACCGGTTTATGTTTTTACTATGCATTCAGATTTGAATGCCGTTTGCCAGAGCAGACTTTTCGAATGCGGTTCGAGGGGATTCTGTTATTATGAGATCAATCTTCCTGTTGCCGAGGCCCTCCTTGAGCTGTGATCTGATGATAAGTTTGTCACGGTATTTCAAATCGGAGCTTAATACCAGCAGGTCTATATCACCACCTCTGGTCTCATCGGAAACCCTCGATCCAAAAAGGTATACCCGGGCCTCAGGGTCCAGTTCCCTTATTGTACACACAATAAATTCTACCTGTTTTTTATCGAGTCTCATATATCAAAAATACAGATAATAATTAATTTAGATTGCAAATCAGATTTTTATTTCCGGATTGCAATACCTACTTGCCCCCCATTATTGTAATCACAAAGTTATTACAATAATGGGGGGCGGAGTCTGCTGAAGGCTGATGCGGGTTTCATCCTGTAAGTTAATAAAGGAGCATTATGGACTTGTCTGTTATAAAAATAGGGAATTCGAAGGGAATCAGGTTAAGCAAGACCATCCTGGAGAAGTATGAAATTAAAGATTCTGTTGAATTAGTTCTTGAAGAGGATCATATTATTTTGAAACCAAAGGTAGAAGCCAGAAAAGGATGGGACAGGGCCTTTCGGAAAATGCATGAAAGCGGAGATGATAAACTGATCATGCCTGATCTGTTTCAGGACGAAAATTTCAATGAATGGATCTGAATCAATATCAGATTGTTTTAGTAAACCTTGATCCCACCACCGGGAGTGAGATTAAAAACGCGGCCCTGGGCCACAACTTTATTCCCCTTGATGAGACCGTTCGGTGGACCGCCTCTAAGCTGCATGAGCAAAAGGTTTGACTGCCATTTCCCGGCCTTATTTGTAAAGGGGGCCAATATATGTTATATTTAAATCCGCAATAATTCACTATAATCAGAATTTATTATGGAAAAAAGATTATTGAAAGAACTCAGCAAAGAGATTGTTAAGACGAGTGTTATTACCAATGAGTTATACCTGAAATATGATGTTAAGCGCGGATTGAGGGAGTTGAGCGGCAAGGGCGTCCTTGCAGGCCTGACAGAGATCTCTGAAGTGCGCGGGATGCAGACAAAGGACGGAGAGTTGCATCCCATGGAGGGGCAGTTGATATACCGTGGTACAGATATCAATAAAATAATTGAAGGGTTTACATCCGAGGGGAGGTTTGGATTTGAAGAGACCGCCTATCTGTTGATATTCGGTAACATGCCAAACAGGGAACAGTTAAAGATGTTTAATGATATAATGGGTGAATACAGGAACCTGCCACCGGGTTTTATCCGCGATATAATGATCAAATCACCCAGCAGAGATTTGATGAATGCCTTGTCAAGAAGTGTGCTGGCTCTTTACAGCTATGACAAAGATGCTGATGACACATCTCTTGATAATGTCCTCAGGCAGTCGCTCCACCTGATATCAAATTTTTCCCTGCTGGCGGTTTATGCATATGCCATAGCGCAGTTTTACTTCAAAGATGAGAGCCTTATCATCCATAAGCCGGTCAAAGAGCTCTCCATAGCCGAAAACCTTCTGCATATTCTCAGGCCGGACCACAGCTACACAAAGCTTGAAGCAACAATCATCGACCTGTTGCTTGTGCTGCATGCAGAACATGGCGGGGGTAACAACTCCACCTTCACGACCCATGTTGTTACATCATCGGGCACAGACACCTATTCATCCGTAGCCTCCTCCATAGGCTCACTGAAGGGGCCGCGGCACGGAGGGGCAAATATCAAGGTAACGCAGATGATGGAAGATATTAAGAAGAATGTGGGGGACTGGAAAGATGAGGATGAGATATCCGCCTATCTCAGCAAGATCCTGTCAAAGAAAGCTTTTGACAGACTCGGACTTATTTACGGGGTGGGGCATGCAGTCTATTCACTGTCCGATCCGCGTGCCGTTATTCTTAAAGAATATGCTGAAAAGCTTGCAAAAGACAAAGGCCTGAACGAAGAGTTTGAAATTTATTCCCGGGTAGAAAAACTGGCCCCCCGGGTGATTATGGACCACAGGAAGATGTATAAGGGGATAAGCGCCAATGTTGATTTTTATTCAGGCCTTGTCTACATGATGCTGGATATACCTGTCGAGCTGTTCACACCGTTGTTTGCAATTGCAAGGATAGCGGGATGGAGCGCGCACAGGATGGAAGAGATTGCCAACAGGGGCAAGATCATCAGGCCCGGATACAAGAGCGTGGCATCGGAAAAGGAGTATGTAAGCCTGGGCGAGAGACAGTAACCTCTCGTTTTAAAAGAAAAAAACAGGTACACTGCTCAGTACAAAAACCCGAACAGCCATAGCGGTATTTTGTCGTGATGGGCGTATTCAATATTATCGGATGCAACAAATGCGTTTTTAACTCCGGCTACCTGTTTTCTTCCTTTATTTTTACCTCCAATCTCAAAAATATATTTGTTATCTACCAGAAAATCCCCAGCTCCGGAAGAGGTAACCAGGTGTCCGGCCTGTAGCTGATTCAAAAAAAATGTTTCGCGCATTGTACCGGGATTAGCTGATTTATAAGATAAAGCCCGGATAAGATTAGGGTTGTTCAGGTAAATTTTATCTGGCTTATTCATTTTGCTCATTCCATGTTTATCAGATTGCAATAGTGCAAGCAAATCGGCTTTGCCGAGTAAATAAAGATAACGGATCAGTGTCTCGCGGCTTACGCCGACTTGCTGGCTCAGCTTCACAATGTTTGGTTTATATGGCACTATCTCAGCAAGAATGGAAAGTAATTTCTTAATATTGTTCACGGCACTGAAATCGATAGGGGCAGAAGCAGGCAAATCAGTTTCAACAACCTGATTTACCGTTTGTCGAAGCTTATCATGAAATTCATCCTCCCCTTCAATAAAAAAAGGATAATATCCATATTCCAGGTATTCCTCAAAAAGTCTGACCGGTTTTATTTTTTCAAGGATTTCAGGGATAATCTCCTGTGCTCTTGTCAGGATATCTTCAAGTGTAAAAACCGGGAACCTGATCTGGTATTTTAACTCAATAAACTCCCTGAGTGACATTCCGGGCATACCATAATGAACAGCCCGCCTGCTGAGATCCGCTTTCCCCTTATAAATTTCAAGAGCTGATGAACCGGTAATAATCAGTTTAAGCTCTGTGAAATAGTCATAGCAACTTTTAATCTCCTGCGACCAGTTTTTGTATTTATGGACTTCATCCAGAAACAGATATTTACCACCCCTTTTAACGAATTCGCCGGCAAAATCAACTATTGTATTTTTTGCAAAGTAGAGATCATCTGCATTGACAAAAATTACTTCACCACTGATATCGGAAATTTTTTCCCTGATAAATTGCAAAAGCAAGGTTGTTTTACCCACTCCTCTTGCACCGGTTATTGCAATCAGACGGTTGTTCCAGTTTATTCTGCCCCGAAGGAACCGTTTAAACGAAAGATCAACCGAATTGATTCTTGATGCTGAGTATTGAAGAAGATTTTCCATTTTTGTAAGATGCTTTTTGCAAAAATACTATAAAAATGCAATATGGACATGACAAAAATAAAAAATATCAATAAAAATCAACAGAAAATAAGATCAGGTTTTCCGGAACATCCAGAAAAACATATAAATATAAATCCCGGTAACCTCTGCAGGAGCACAGGCTACCGGGATGTTAAAAGAATACGGGAATGCGTTATCTCAGCAGCGTTATGTCGCCTGCCATCACAAAGCTTTCACCGTTGGTGTATTTGCCGGTTACTTTCCAGATGTACACATCCTGCTTGGCCTTCACACCCTTCACAAAGCCGTCCCATCCCACATTGATATCGTACGATTCGAACAGCAGCTCACCCCAGCGGTTGTATATCATCAGGTGATATTCATCCACCTTCTCGCTCATGCCCGGGGCAAACACCTTGTTTCTCTCGTACTCGGGCGCTGACGGGTCTATCTGTCCGCCGGTGGGCTCGTTGCCCGGGCGGAATCCTGTCGGGTATGTCATGCCGCCGGCCTTATCAACCTCCACAGCCTCCTCCTTCACAAACTTGTCGTGGCAGCCATCTTCGGTCCACACCTCCAGGCTCACATCAAATATCCCCGGCTCCATATAAACATGTATCGGTTCATATTCGTTGGAGGTGGTACCGTCACCGAAGTCCCACAGGTATGTATCGCCGTCCTGCGACAGGTTGAAGGTTGCCACATGCTGATCGCCGGCATAGACAAAGGTCGGCGCCACGTTCAGGAATGCTATCGGAGACACGTAAACCGTGACAAAGCTTGTTTTCTCATCCTGCAGGTTGCCGTCACCGTAAACCGTCAGCTTAATCCTGTATTCGCCAGGTGCATGGTATGTATGCGTCGGTTCCGCTTCGGTCGACATGGCTCCGTCGCCAAACTCCCAGCGGTATGCTATACCGTATTCGGAATTGTTGACGAACGAAACCGTATGCGGCGAGCAGTCTGGTGCCACCTCGTTGAAGTCCGCTACCGGGAACGGAGGCTGTACCGTTATGGTGCGCGTAACACTTGTCTCGCAGTTTTCGTTCGACACGGTGAGTGTAACCTCGTATTCGCCGTGCTGCTGGTATGTATGCGACGGGTTCTCCTGCGTTGATGTGTTATCGTCTCCGAACTCCCACAGGTATGAGAATGCCGCACCCGATGAACCGATGTTGGTGAAGTTCACCGTCGATTCGGGGAATCTCTGCAGCGGCGGATCGGCACTGAACTCGGCACGCGGAGTGGCGTATATCAGTATCTCTTTCTCACTCTCGTCCGTACATCCGTAGAACGAGGTGGTGCGCAGTTTCACGTTGAATACCCTGTCCTCATCCGTTACGTTGGTAAACTGGTGCAGCACGAAAGCTCCTGCCGCACCCTCTTCACCGTCGTCAAAGTTCCAGTAATATTCAAGAGCACCCGGCACGGCGCCGAACTCTATAGCTGCCGGTGAGCATGCCGACTCCTCCGAAGCGGTGAACTGTGAGTCCACGCCCGGATAGACAGTTATTGTCTGCGAAGTGCTGTGCTCGCATCCGTTCTCCGAGAAGGCTGTAAGTGTTACCGTATAGTACTGTATGGTTGTTGTCAGGTTCTCAAAGATATGCACCGGATCCTCATCGGTCACTATGTCCGATCCGTCGCCGAAGTCCCATTCATACGCCACCGCATCGAGCGAGTTATTGGTAAACTCCACTTCCATCGGCGTACAGCCGGGCACCGCATCTGAGCTGAACGAGGCGTTTGGAATCTCGTTAATGATCGTCACCTCTTCAATATCCGATACACAGCCCCTGGAATCGGTCACCCGGTAGCTGATGGTATATTCACCTTTCACTATGGTGCGGAACACGGGGTTCTCAATATCCGTTGCCGACAATGGCATCGTTTGTCCCGTCCACTGATGGGTTGGGTAGTCACCCGATCCGCCCGAGGGATTGCCGTTGAGCTGCAGCTCTGATCCTCCGCATACCAGCGGGAACTGGCCGTCGCCCGAAACAGCCGTCACCGGCCTTTCGAATACCGTTACCGTTATAGTCTCCATAGCCCATGTACCGTTGTCGTCGGTCACCGTGTATGTCAGCGAATAATCTCCCGGATCGGGTGAATTGAACACCGGGTTCCGTATTAATGAATCGGAGAGGTACACTGCGCCGTCGCCGGTCCACTCATGGCTTATGTATACCGATGAGCCGCCCGAGGCATTTGCAATAAGCTGCAGGTCACTGTCGGCGCACACCTCTTCATCATCCAGCTCTATATCTATGCCCGAAGTCACCGTCACCGTCACGTTATCCAATCCTGAGCAGCCTTTGTCGTCCGTCACCGTATAGGTGAGGTCGAACATACCTGTTGCGGTCGGGGTGAATACAGGAGTCTGAATGTCGTCTTCATCCAGGTTCCCCACTGCCGGTCCGCTCCACAGGTGTACATCATAAGTGCCCGATCCTCCCTGCGGGTTACCATCCAGTGTGAGTGTGTTCTCCACCGATACCGCTGCCGGATCAGGCAGGATGGAAGGCACCGGATTGGCGTTCACCGTCAGCAGCACCTCGTCAGATATCACATCGGTGCCGCACAATGTGTTCACCACGCGCAGCCTGTAGCTGTTGCCGTCAAAGCTTACCGGTGCGCTGAGTATGGTCAGCTCTGTCGTTGATGCTCCCTCATAGCCACTCAGGCCGGAAACGAGCTGCCATGATGATCCTCCCTCCGGCATGTACTGCCACTGGTAAAGGAGCACTGCAGGATCGCCGTCCACCACTGCAGTGAAGGTCGTCGTTCCGTCCTCACATATCTCGTCACCCACCGGCTGTGTTGTTATCACCGGATCGATGCTCAGGGAGAGGAGCGCTTCATCGCTGAATATCACCTTGCCGCACATGTCCGTTATCCTGAGTTGATACAGATATCCGTTCTTGCCTGTTGTATTCAGTATGCTGAGCTGTGAAGTTGCAGCACCCTGGTACTGGCCCGCTGTATTGGCAACCTCGACAAATCCCAGTCCGTCGTTCCTGTCCACCAGCCACCTGTATTGGAGTCCAACTCCCCCTGCCGATACCTCAAACACTGCCTGGGCACCTTCGCATGCCTCATAGTCCTCCGGCTGTATGGTAATTTCCGGGTCGGGGTGGATATTCAGCTCAGCCGGGTCACTGGTCACCGTGTTGCATCCTGTCATCTCCACCCTGTAGAGGTTACCGTCATGTCCGTAGCCTGCATTTGTTACTGTAATATCCGAAGCCTCTTCGCCGGCAATATCCTCCCATATACCTGTCCCTTCGTTGTAGAGCTGCCACTGGTAGCTGTCCACCGAACCGGCCGTTACGGCAAAGGTCACATCATCACCCTCGCATACCGTCTGCGATACGGGTTGTGTCGAAATGTTTATGTTGGGCCTCACCGTTACCTGCGCGGTTATTGTTGCACCCGGGCAGCCGTCATATTCGGGAGTTATTTCAAATGTCACCGTTACCGGGGATGTACCCGAATTCTCCAGTGTACCGCTGATATTGCCTGTACCGTTCATTCCTATCGAGCCTCCTATGCCCGGGTTATCGCGCGTCCACGAATAGGTGGTTCCCACGACACCGTTGCTGGTGCCCATCACTATCTCCGTTATCACATCGCCTGTGCAGACTGTCTGGTCATCTGGTGTAGCCGTGGCCACAGGCTCGGGCTTAACCGTCAGTTCCGCGATAAAGTCCCCGCCCACACAACCAGCTCCGCTGGTGGGTGTTATGGTGAATGTCACCGTCACCGGAGCATTGGTGGTGTTCACCGGCACGCCCGTGATGTTGCCGCTGCCGCTGTCCGCTATCCCCGTCACTGTTGCTGTCTCATCCCTTGTCCATGCATAGGAAGTGCCGAACAGGTTGTTGCTTGTGCTCATCACTATCTGTTCCATTGCCGAGTTGGAGCATATCTCCTGTACAGCAGGTGTTGCCACACCCACAGGTTCAGGATTTACCGTCACCTGTGCGGTAATGTCATCACCCGTGCAGCCAGCTCCGCTTTCAGGTGTTATCGTGAAGGTAACCATTATCGGTGAGTTGGTCTGGTTGACCAGCGTTCCGGATATATCGCCGTTACCTGTGCCGGGCATTCCCGTTACAAGGGCTGTGTTGTCCCTTGACCATGAGAATGTGGTACCCGCCACCCCGTTGCTTGCCGAAAGCAGTATATCGGTTATCGGGGTATTGGAGCAGACGGACTGGTTAGAAGGATCAGCCTGCGCTATCGGCTCGGGGTTCACCGTAACCTCGGCCGTTATCGGGTCACCCGCGCATCCCAGGTCGCTTGTGGGGGTTATGGTGAATGTTACCGTCACCGGATCGGAAGTGAAGTTCCTCAGCGTACCGCTTATGATATCGCCGGTGCCGCTTGAGTTCATCCCCGTCACCGTTGACGTCTCATCCCTTGTCCATGAGAACGTCGTACCCCCCAGTCCGTTATTTGTGTCAAGAACTATCGGCAGGAACGGAACATTGGAACAAATTGTCTGTTCGTCAGGTATTGCTGTAGCCACCGGTTCGGGGTTGACCGTCACGGTAGCTGTTATATCATCGCCGTCACAACCCGCGCCGCTTGTCGGTGTTATGGTAAATGTCACCACTACCGGTGCATCTGTGAGGTTGCGCATGGTACCCGATATGTTGCCCGTGCCCGAATCCGCAATTCCTGTCACCGAGACAGTCTCATCCCTTGTCCACGCAAACGTAGGGACCTGGGCCGGTGAGCTCACCATCGTGGCGCTTTCATCCACCAGGTACC
>JAWODJ010000008.1:0-28232 GCA_046483315.1 Bacteroidales bacterium
GACCATCTTTTATGCCGTCAAAATAATCCAGTTTGGCTAAGTGTTCTTTCATTTTACTCATTACGCCCTCCTGTAGCTCTTTCCTTTCATGGTAATAAAATTCTTCCCGCACATTTCTCTTAACCGATCCGCACACGCCCCGCCTATATGGGATTCCAGTTCAGCCCCGGATAAATTGGTGGTTAGTATTAAGTCCTTTTGCAAAGTGTACCGTTCATCTATCAAAGCAAAATAAACCCCTTGAAGAAAGGAGTAGTCGCGCGGTTTTACTTTACCCACATCATCAATAATCAATAACTTAAACATTCTAAGAGCCTGGTAAACCTTGTCCTCAGGGAAAGGGGAAGGGACATTCCCATCGAATACCGGGACGCCACTGAAGTGGAATATGTGGAAGGATGGAATGAGGAAACCGGTAAGCCGGGCCGGATCAGGGTGGTGCCCCGGGGATCGGGAGTTGCCAATCCGGGATTCGATGTAACGCCCGCCCGGCTGGTGACCGGCCTGATCACAGAGCGGGGGATCTGCGGGGCGAGCGAAGAAGGGATCAGGAAGTTATTCGGGAAATGACCGGGGGATGAAAAGAGCAGTGATCATTTTTATCTTTCTGGTGCTGGGGGCAGAGGCATTTCCACAGGAACCCGTACCGGAAACCTCCTTTCGCTACAGATACCTCCAGCTGATCTATCACACGGGGGTTTACTGGAGCCGCACAGAATACCTGGCCGGTGACTTCGAAGATGGCTACAGGTCCCTGGAGGCCAGGTTCGGTTTGCAAACAGACGGCAGGCAGAACTGGCATCAGGTGCATCATTATCCCCGATACGGATTCGGTCTGCACTGTTCGGACCTGGTCATGGACCGCGAGGATACCATTGCAGGCAATGCATACAGTGCTTTCGTCTTTTACGGAGCCCCCTGGGCCAGGTTCGGCAGGTTCACCTTCAACACCGATCTTTCCCTTGGATTGACCTATAATCCGTTGATCCATGATCCGGTCACCAATCCGTACAATGATGTGATCGCCTCGCACATCAATCTCTATTTTGACTTCAATCTCAATCTGTATTATGCACTGACCGGCAGGATCGACATCCATGCCGGCTACGGGGTGACCCATTATTCAAACGGCCGGATCCACCAGCCCCAGAAAGGGGTCAACCACTGGGGTTGGAATTTCGGGTTGAATTACCATTTCCGGGTTCCTGAAAGAAGCACGGCGTGGGATCGGGAGTCTGCCCAGCAAAGAAATCCATCCCCGGAGTTTGCCCCGGAAGGAAATATATTCCCGGAGTCGAAGGTGACCCCCGAACCTGGCCGGGGACGTTTCAGACCGGAATTTATCAGGGAAGAAAAGCGGGAATTCACCCCTGAAGGAGAGTTCCAGATCATGGTGGCGGCCGGAACTGTGGAGCTTCATCAGCTTGGCAACATACAAGGCAGGCGCTACCTGACCTCATCCTTTACGGCCGATTATGCTTTACAGTTCAATCCCAGGATGAGGATCACCTTCGGGATCGATGCACTCTATGACGGCTCGCTTGAAAGGGCCATCAAGGGACTGGAGCCGGAAAGGGTCACCACCTTCCAGAAAACCTACTTCGGTTCCCACATGGGTTATCAGTTCCTCATCGACCGTGTCACCATCCTGGGCAACCTGGGCACCTATTTCCTCCAGCATTCCAATGACCGGGGATGCTGGTTTATCCGCGCGGGAGGAAGGGTCAGGATCACCGACCATTTGCATGGACATATCTGCATCAAGACCAAGAACGGCGTCCGTGCCGACTGGATCGAGTGGGGCCTGGTTACTTCCCTGAAAATTTGAGATATTACAAACTGAAACGGGCAATCTGTTTTTTCTTTTGTATCTTTTACCTATAAAGACCTGACAGTGAACCATGATTTTAGATTTATTAAAAAGGGTATGTAATTCACTTGATGACAAAGGATTCCAATATATGATCTCTGGTAGTATCGCAATGAATATTTATGCTGTACCACGAATGACCAGAGATATAGATATTGTCATCGAACTTTCGTTGCATAGGATTGAAGAGTTTGTGGAGTTGTTTCCCAACAGCTACCTGAATAAATCGACCCTGGTTGAGGAAGTTAAAAAGCGGGGTTTATTCAACATTATTGACCAAAAGACTGGTTTTAAACTGGATTTCATCCTTAGAAAAGAAACAGATTATTTCAGACATGCTTTTAGCAGGCGTAGAAAGATCAAAGAACTTGACACTGAACTCTGGGTGATCAGTCTTGAAGATCTGATTATTGCCAAAATCATATGGATTCAGGATTATCAAAGCGAACAACAAACAAAGGATATTGAAAATTTGCTTTTAAATTCTGATAAGGATATGGACTATATCAGGAAGTGGTGCAGTAAATTGAATTTAAAAACATATAATTTGCTTAAGGATGGATGATACGCCAAAAGAATTGCTAAAGGAACAGTTCGAGATTATTTCCTCCATTCCTTTGCAGGAAAGACTGCAAAATCTTTTTGAAATGACAGAGCTTTCACGCAGGATCATTCAGAACAGGATCAGATCGAATCATCCTGGAATTTCGGATACGGAACTTCAGGTAGAAACTTTCAAGATATTTTACAGGTTAGATTACGATAAAAGAACACTCGATCAAATCGCCAGCAGCATAAGAGATTACCTGAACAAGAAGAGAAATGATGTGAATGTCTAAAAATCATTCGAAATCAACCGAATCATTGCCACGTTTTTGTAAATTTCGTAATATTGCAATCCCGGATTTCAGGGAATGCAGAAAAATAACTTTTTTCGGGGCCCATAGCTCAGCTGGTTAGAGCACCTGACTCATAATCAGGGGGTCGCTGGTTCGAGCCCAGCTGGGCCCACAATTGATAACCAACCACTTGGAGTAAGATCCAGCTGGTTGGTTATTTTGTTGGTGCCAGTTTGGTGCCAGGATTTGAGGGTATGACGTACCTACAGTTATCAGTGCCGGTATTGTTTAGGTACAACAGTCCGGGGCGACAAGCTGTTGGTTACTCCCAGACTGGATTAAGATTTGAAAACTGAACTTTGGCAAATAAAAATTGTTACGCTAATAATAGCAATTTAGGTTATGAGATATTTCATGCTTTTATATATTATTATGTTATCAGGCTTTCAAAGGTATATTTCTGCTCAGGACTTATCCGGGCACTTATGGAAAGAACGGTTGGTCTTGGTATATACCGAAGACAAAGCTTCGGAACGCTATGCCCAACAGCTGGATGAACTCAAATCGGACAAGGAGGGGTTGGATGACCGTAAGCTTGTAATATATAGCATCACACCCACGCATGTTAGAAAAGGTCGGGAAAATGGAGAATGGGAAGTCAGCAATGGATCACTCAATAAGTTCAAAGAGGGTAAAGGGGACTTTGAGGTTGTGCTTATTGGGCTGGATGGTAGGGTGAAGTTAAGGCAGGACCAACTTCTCAAGCGTGATATGTTGTATGACATAATCGATAGAATGCCGATGCGCCAGCTTGAATTGAAAAACAGGGATTAACCAATGAAGAAAAGTTAATTAGACTTTTAAAATTAATAGAGATGGACATCTTAATTCAAGCGATTCAGGTACTTATCGCACTTTCATTATTGCTGGTATGGCTGGTGCGTCCCGGAAAAGAAACAGGCTATCGCGGTGGTGATGCCAGAAACATTAGGGAGGAGTTTGCGGTCTATGGATTGCCCTATTGGTTTATGATAACTATTGGAGTCCTGAAAATCGGATTTGCACTGCTCCTCATTGCCGGACTTTGGCTATCCCGGTTAATCCCTGTCAGTTCCATTGGTATCGCCATTTTAATGGCAGGAGCGGTCATCATGCATATCCGGGTAAAGGATCCGTTAAAAAAGTCTCTTCCGGCACTCAGTCTACTAGTGCTTAGTCTGTTGGTTAGTTTTTACACCCTTTGATACCGGCATGAAATGGATATGCAGGGTTAGGGTCTCTATCTTGGGTTTGTGACAGATTATAGTTAATATTCTTATTACGCGTATCGCCACGATGATGTAATCTTGGCATTATTTGAATACATAGTAATAAAAATTACCCTAACACTCAGCTCATATTCTGCTGTGTCAGTTTTTCCAAAAATTGCTCGGCATGTTGTAAATGGGAAGTCTGTTTTTCGACGGTCATTTTATCAAAACTTCTTACCAGCATGCTTAACCTTGGATTTTGCAAAAAGAAATCCCTGTGTGTATGCATAAATCGCCAAAACAGGCCATCCCACACAGCCTGCCAGTCACCTTTTTTATAATTACTCATTTTCATCAGGTAATTGCTTCCGCTTATGTAGGGTTTTGTGGCCATGATTCCTCCGTCAGCAAATTGACTCATACCATAAACGTTGGGAACCATTACCCAATCATAGGCATCGATAAACAGTTCCGTAAACCAACGGTATACTTCATCGGGATCAAATTCACACAGAAGCATGAAGTTGCCCAAAACCATCAATCGTTCGATATGGTGACAATATCCTGTTTCCAACACTTTTTTCAGGGTGTTGTCAAACGGCTCTATTCCTGTGGTGCCACTCCAGAACGAAGAGGGAATTTTTCGAGAAAAACCCCAGTAATTTTTTATCCTTTCTTCACTGCCTTTTAATTCATATACTGCTCTGATAAATTCTCTCCAACCTACTATCTGCCTTATGAAACCTTCCAGAGAATTTAATGGAATTTTATGTGTGTCTGCATATTTTAAGGTTTCCTCTAAAATGAACTGAGGCGTTAATAATCCTACATTCAGCATAGGGGTTAAAACGCTGTGATGTAATATACTTTCGTCAGAAACGATGGCATCTTCATATGGACCAAATTCTGAAAACCGTGTTTTAAAAAAATCCTCCAGCCAACTTTTGCTTTCTTCGTGGGTAGTCGGATAAATAAAATTGCTGTTCAGTTTTCCGTAGTTATCATGAAAATGCTTTTCTGTGTAGGTTAATGCCTCTTTATAGAAAGCATTTGGTTTTGGAAAATGAACTTTTGGGGGCATTTTTCCTTTGGGATATTTCAAGCGGTTATCATCATCGTAGGTCCACTTCCCGCCTAAAGGTTTTTGCTGATGCCCCATTAATAAATTTCGGCTTTGTCGCTGATGCTTATAAAAAGCCGTTTGAAACAGCCGCTTTTTGCCAGAAAAATATGAAGTTATCTCTTCGGAAGTATTAATAAACAGCGAAGAAGAATGTTTAGTTGCTTCCAGATTATGAGTCCTGCAAGCTCTGCTAATTCTTTGTTCCAGCCAGTAATCGGTTGTATCAATATATTCGAATTTGTTAAAGTGCCGCAACTTCAGGTAGGGTATAAGTTTTCTTATATCTGCTAATCCTTTGAATGAATCGATATAAACTACCGTGATATTTTTTGATTGAAGGTAGTCCTCATAAAACTTCATGCTGGCTCTATGAAACGCAATTTTCTGTTTGTGATAGTTGTATTGTCTGAAGAACTGCTCTTCTTCTACGAGGTAAATGGTGTTGCATGTTGAAATAAGAGTGTTGTACTCGAACAGCTGATGAGGAAAAAGAATACCTGTATTACTCATAATTGTTTTTTTTCATCCGGCATTTGTCGCTGCAATATTTTACCTCATCCCAAACATTTTCCCATTTTTTACGCCAGGTAAAGGGCCGTTCACATACCGGGCAAACCTTAACCGACAAATTTTGTTTAGGCACTTATTTCATCCATCCGGAAGTTTTGTCGTGGGTTGAAACGGTCTAGCAAAAGAGAGTCTGTCAATCAAAGAGATTTCGTAGTAGGCATCTAAACCTGCACATGCCAGGGTGTTGGCTTTGTGTAACGCTACGAATCCGTCTGCAGAGAGCATGGTTTCATCTAATTCAATTTGTTGAATACTGCCAATAATCATGATCGTCCCATTAATGGAAATATCTATTTTTTGTTCCAGTTTCATTGCCACCTTAACATGTGCTTCGGCTACAAAAGGCGCATTAAAATTTGTCAGATATACTTCTGTAAATCCACAGGCTTTGAATTCAGAAATCTCTTTTTCATATTTGGCCGACGTTTGATGTGCCTTTTCAATATAAGTTGCAGCCAAATAGTTGATTGTATAATTATTCGTTTCTAAAATATTATTCAGTGTATCTCTTCTTAAAGTATCAGGGCGGCAAATAAAACCCCAAAAAGGTGGGTTTGCTCCAATATGAATAAGTGAGTTAAAGACAGCAAGATTGCTCAAACCATCTTTCGATCTGGTGCCGATGAGAAATGTCTGCTTTATTCCGGCCAGTGAATTAATCATTGTGGCACGGTAGCGGTTTTCATAGTTCATGATGGTCTCTTTGTCAATGATCATAATCATTGTATTTAAATGAAAGATGGTTATCTACTTTTTTCCAATACGAAAAAAAGGACGGGTAATAACTGGTAACATCTTCTGCAATCCAGTCTCTGGGCTCCCTTATTCCGGTATAACCCATGTTAAACGGATGTTCTTGGAAGTAAATATTTTTTAAATTGTACTGATTAATAAGTGATTGGAACGAGCCAGCATACACCTGAATGTTCGGAATATTCTTACTCAAAGCCAACATGAAATTGATACATTTTCTGCTTACGGGGTATTTGGTAAAAAAATCAGGCTCGATTAACAAAATCCGGTTACCAATTTCTTCGTTATGCCAAAGCGGATCAAGGTTATAATAGTTATAAATGAAGGTGGGAATTTCAGGATTCGGTTGAATCTCTGATGCAACCGGCAGCCCATTTTCAGGTACAAACTTTTGAGTAGCTTTCAATTCTGCGGGAATTTCCATACGTTGAAGTGCTTCGTAGGATTTATCCAAATAGGTATTTACCTGATTAGTATTAGTGTACTTGTTAATATTTTCCTGATTGGCATAATATTTTTTATTGCTGTTCGCACCTGCCACCCATTGTCAGCTGCAGGCATTGCTTGCCCAGTCACCATCCAGTAAATGATAATACATCCATTGTGCAGGGTGCAGCCAATATGATTTCCCAACGTTACAAACCAAAGAAGCCGTATACATACGGCAGTGATTGTGCATATAACCGCTTCGGTAAAGTTGTTGGATGGCTTCATCAAATACCTCTCCTGACCAACCCGTTGAAAATAATCACCCAGCAAAGCTCTTTTACCAGGGATTCTATTTCAGGTATCTTGTAGCCTTTAGCCAACACGCGCTCCAGCACCTGTTTGGTGCTTATCACACCTCTCGAAATGTAGGGTGATAAGTACGTCACTGCTCCATCCACGAAGTTTCTGGTTTTTTCATACGATAAGGGATTAATTCGATCTATTTTCTCGATTATGGTTGCAAAGTCGGTTGAAAATTGAAGTTCCATTTATCGCTTACTTGATTTATGCATTGAGATCGTCTATCGTCCACCATTCAACATCATCAATTCCACGAACAATCTGATAGGTATCAACTTTAATCTTAAAGAAGGTACATTGCTCTGACTGCAAAAAAGATGAAAGTTCCGGATGTCTCTCCAGATGTGCATTGAAAACCATGTTTTTTTCCAGGTTTTCAATCTCTTCCGCATGACCAAATGCTGTTAGTACAAAGCTTTTATAAGGCCCCGCCCTGTTAATATCAATACTTTCAACCAGGACAGCTACCTTGCTGTTTTGAACAAGGTTGTTGTATTTGCGTGTATTTCGATAGGTAGCAAAGACTAGCTGCCGGAAGCCTTCCAACGGGGTAACCGCAATCAGGCTTGCATGGGGCTGGCCATCGGTTTCGCTTGCAAGAACAGCAAACCGGCTATTTTTAAATATATCTTCAATGTATGTTTTGACCGCAGTAAGGTTACTCATATCATCATTAACTCAAGTTTCACATTAATAATAATTCTGAAAGCATTTCTCAGGAATAATTTTTTTTATGAGGATAACTGTAAGAACAAAGCTGCCGATCCAGGCATAACCGATGAGAAAAATATCATTCTAATAATCTGTATTTTCCTATCAATATTTAGATTGATAAAGGTAAGACAGATTTGGATTCAGAACAATTAATACGAAATTGCCTTGTTGAATACTAGTTGCCAGTTTTTTCGCCAGTATTCCTGTAAATCCATGTTAAACTATGTAATATTTTACATAAAATGAACAGTTAATTTTATTGGGTTAAACACATAAATCCCTGTAATAGTTAAAGATACCTCAAATATCCTCTGTTTTTCGGACCGGATTATATATCGAAAAAAGGAGACTCATAATCAGGGGGTCGCTGGTTCGAGCCCAGCTGGGCCCACAGTTGATAACCAACTACCTGGAGGATGATCCAAGTGGTTGGTTTTTTTGTTGGGGTAAACATTTGAATAAACATTTAATGAGTTAACTACATGGGATTTTATTGAACTCTCCGCTTAATATAAAAATCTGAATAATAGGCTTGTACGTGTAAAAATATCAAAATCCGGTTTCCATGGAAAAAATGTAATAGTTCAGGTTGATAAAACAGTTTTCAAAGAATTTTGGTTCTGAAGTATGATTCCATTAATTTTGACTATTTATTAGCAATAGTCAAATCCAATGGCAGAGTTAGAAGTAAAGGAAAGAATCATTGAATCTGCGACAAAGTACTTCTCCAAGTATGGCTTTCATAAGACCACTATGGATGAGATCGCGAAAAACATACATAAAGCAAAAGGGGTATTGTATTATTATTTTAAAAGCAAAGAAGAACTATTTAATGAGGTATTAAAAAAGGAGTTGGGAACACTGAAAGAAGCATTGCTTGAAATCGTTCACAGTAATAACAATGCTTTAACAAAACTTACTGATTATATATTTACCCGGTTTAAGCTCTTAAATAAAGCCGTGAACTATCATGAAACCCTCAAAGCTGATTTTTTTGAAAAATATCATTTTGTAAAGGATGTCAGGGAAGATTTTGAAAAATTTGAACAAGTTCAGTTAACAGCCATTATTGAAAAAGGAAAGGAAGAAGGGTACCTGGATGTAAAAGATGTTGGTCCTGCGGTTGATGTATTTATGATGATCATGAAAAGCGTAGAAATTCCATTCTTCCTTCAGGAAAAGTATGATTTGTATGAAAATACCTTACATGATCTGATCAATATGATCGCAAATAGTCTTAAAGCTCGATCTAAATCCGATTAATTTTTTTAATGAAAAATTGACTATAGAACATAATTGGTCAAATGTTATTTTTGCTATATTTATGCTGACTTTAAAACCGAAACGGTCAAAAAGTAATTATGAATAAACTGGCAAACGGGATCATCAGGCTCAGATGGGTAATCATTGGTACTGTTTTATTACTTACGTTATTCTTTGGTTATCAAATCAGGAATATTTCGATCAATTCGGATATATTCAGCACACTTCCTGATGATGATCCTACTGGTCATTTGTATAAAAGCATTGGTGCTCGGTTCGGCGGTAATGATATTGGAATGATCGTCCTGGAAACCGGAGATGTATTTCAAACACATGTACTGCAGCATATTAAGCAGATCACAGATAGTCTTAGAGTTACATCTGGCGTATCAACAGTAACCAGCATAACCAATATCATTGATATTAAAAGCTCAGAATGGGGGATCGAAATAGGAAATCTTGTAGATGAATACGATTTGCCGGATGAGCAGTCCGAATTAGATAGTCTGAGAAACTATATTTATTCGAAAGAAATGTATAATGGAGCAGTTGTTTCAGAGGATGGAACGGCAACTGTCATATTATTTACGCTTCTTCCGGAAGTTGACAGGCAGGAGATTGCATCCCGCATTCAGGCTACAATCGGAAACATGGATCTCTCAGAAACCGTTTACTATGGTGGCCTGCCATTCATGTTAAATGATATTACATCCTTGCTCATATCAGACATGCTCCGTCTTATCCCAATCGTGTTTCTCATCATTGCCTTGATCCTGTTTATCAGTTTTAAAACCTTATATGGGATGCTCCTGCCTTTACTAACAGCAGGAATCGCTGTTATCTGGACACTTGGTATCATGGCCCTTGCAGGCTATGAAATTACCATTCTTTCAAACTTCATCCCGGTGGTTCTTCTTTCCGTTGGAAGTGCATATACAATCCACATACTGAACAGTATAAGACTGCATATAGAAAGTGACAGAAATCAAACTCTGGTCAGGGCTATGGTTTTTACGATGATTCCTGTAATCCTGGCTGCAGTGACATCAGCAATTGGATTTGTCTCATTTGTATTTGGAGCATACCTTACGATGATCAGGGAATTTGGGATTTGCAGCGCCATTGGAATTTTGGTTGCACTATTGCTGTCGCTGTTCTTCGTTCCTGCAATTCTTTCAGGACTATCCATTAATGTACGAAAGCTTCATGCAGAAAAACCGGATCAGCAAGACCTTTTAACCCGTGCTGTGCTTAAGCCCACGGTGAGATTTTTGCTGAAACATCCAAAATCTGTACTGGCAATCTGGAGTGTAATCTTACTAATTAGCATAGCTGGAATATTCTTTATTAGAACAAGTGTAAATATCACGGAATATTTCAAGAAGGATAATCCCACCCGGATAGCTGAGGGGGTGATGCAACAGAAGTTCGGTGGTTCAATGCCTGTTTTTGTTGAATTTGAAGGAGATATTCAGGAACCGGAGCTATTGAAAATGATGATCAGGACACAGAAATTCATGAAAGAGGATGAGAATATCTCCTGGGCTCAATCAGTGGCCGATCTTGTAGAACAGATGAATGAAGCCATGGGAGAAGGCAGGATCATCCCGGATAACCAGGCAAAAGTCGAACAATTATGGTTTCTCATGGACGGTCAGGATTTGATGGATCAACTGGTTTCAGATGATCTGGACCGGGCGATCATCCAATCTAAATTTGCCTCCATTGAAACCCAGGAGATTGAAGCTTTTACTGAAAAAATGAACGACTTTATCTCGGAAAACCAAAGCGATAAATACAGCATAAGCTTTACAGGGATACCCCCATTATATGTTAAACTCAATGACAGCCTGGTAAAAAGCCAGTACAGCAGCCTGATCATTGCGATCATCATGGTCCTGATTTTCATAGGAATGATCATGCGCTCTTTTAAAAGTGGTGCTTACGCAACACTCCCCATTATTGTTAATATTTTGCTGTTACTGGGTTTTATGGGTATTACCGGAATTCCACTCGATATCGTCACAGTTCTCGTAGGCAGTATTGCACTGGGTATAGGGATTGATTATTCCATTCATGTGATTACGGGATTTAATACCCATTTCAAGGCCCACAACAATGCAGAAAAGGCCATTGAAGAAACCATTCTGACAAAAGGTAAAGCGGTTCTCATTAATGTTGCTTCTGTCGCTGCCGGATTTGTTGTGTTGCGGTTCGCACAAATAATACCGATACAAAACTTCGGAATACTGATTGCTCTTAGCATGTTCGGTTCCGGGCTGGGTGCACTAACGCTTTTACCGGTCATACTATTATTCGCTCATCGTAAAAGTTCATTATCACTTAAAAAACAATCAAATCTATTGACACATGAAATTTAGAAATCAAATTAGGGTTATGATCCTTCTCGCATTCACGGGTATTGTCATATCCGGAAATGCTCAGGACGCCAGCACCATTTTAAAAAAAATGGATGAGGTATTGTATGCACCAAAAGACATGACAGCAATCAACACGATCATTTTAATTGACAAGAATGGAAAGCAGGAAGTGCGTGAAGCCAATGTCAAGCAGAAAGGTACAAATAAGCGCATCATACGGTTTACTTCACCTGCATCTCAGGCCGGGATCGCTGTTCTGGCATTGCCGGATGATGTAATGTATATGTATTTGCCGGCATTTGGAAAGGAAAGACGTATAGCGGCGAGTGTGAAGAACCAGAGTTTTGCCGGTACCGATTTCTCATATGAAGACATGGAGTCCCGGCTATATGTGGATACATACGATCCTAAACTAATAAGCACAGAAGGCGAAACCTATGTGCTGGAGCTCATTCCCAAAGGCAGATCCGATTACTCAAAATTGGTTGCAACCATCAATAAAGCTCATTATTACCCGGAGCATATGGAATATTATGACAGGGGAAATTCAAAGATAAAAGAGGCCACATATACCTTTAATAAAGTAGGTAACTACTGGAATCCTGCCGAGATTGAGATGAGAGACCTGAAGAAAAATCATGTTACCAGGATGCAGACTTCGAACGTGGAATTCGACACCGGTTTATCTGATGATGAATTTACAGTCAGGAAATTAACACAATGAAAATCAGATATATATAATCGACATGAAGAAATTTCATATTCTATTGTTAAGTATGCTGGCAAACATTGCTTTTTGCTATGCACAGGAACGCTCCTCAAAATTTTCCGGAGATTTGATGACTGATCAACGATTTCTTCTGCAGGAAGATAATCCCTGGGCCTGGAATGAAAATCGTCTTACGCTTAGTTTTAATAAAAGTATCTCCGGGCATTCAAAATTCTACAGTGAAATCTGGCTTCGGAATATAGGATTGCCTGAGATTTTTTCTTCAAGTGATTTGCATAACAAGGGAATCATTGATCCGTATAATCTTGAAATAAGGGAAGCCTATATTCAAATGAATGGATTTCTGACAAAAAATCTGGATGTGACCGTTGGACGGCAAAGGATTGCCTGGGGAACCGCCGATGTGATCAATCCGACCGATAATCTCAATCCATATGACATGGAGGACATACTGGATTTTGGACGTCATCGCGGATCGGATGCCCTTAGTCTGCAATATTATCTCAATAATAATTATTCGCTGCAGGCAGTT
This sequence comes from Bacteroidales bacterium, assembly GCA_046483315.1. GTDB lineage: Bacteria > Bacteroidota > Bacteroidia > Bacteroidales > PUMT01 > PXAP01. The sequence continues at coordinate 12,815 of JAWODJ010000008.1, forward strand.
TTCATTCCCTTCTTTCAACCTGCTAATTTGCCGGTGGGCATTTTTGCCGGATCTTTAAGTTCTTCAATGGAAATGCCTCAGAGTATGACTCTACAGGCTTACTCCGACACGATTATTATGCCAAAATATAACTTGAGTGAAAGTGCCAACATTGGATTCAGGTTTAAAGGTTTTGCTGCCGGTCTTGATTTCTCGCTAAGTTATGTATGGGGATGGGATGGATTGCCATACAATACCGGTAACGTTATTGTTCCCGTAGATGCCCAGGGAGGAGTGGATGTCAGTGCCCAGTTATCTTACAGCAGGAATCATATCATTGGCGCAGACCTGGCAACCAGCATTGCGGGTATTGGTTTCTGGATAGAAGCTGCTGCATTCATTCCGGAGGAAGATATTGTGATGACAAATGCAATTTTCTTTCCCCCTTCCCCCGATCCCATCATTATGGATTCAACAATACTCGAGGCGAAACCCTATGTAAAATTTGTTTTGGGTGGTGATTACTTCTTTTCGGATGGATCCTACCTGAACCTGCAATACATACATGGCTTTATTCACGAAAAGGGAAGTGATGCATTGAACGATTATTTCTTTTTACGATATGATAAAGGCTTCTTCAACGAAAAGCTTAAAATATCTCCCCTTAGTGGAGCATTCATTGTTACCGATTGGTTAGATATCAAAGAAAATTATGCACTGGCGTATATGCCGGAAATCATTTATCAGGCAACGCCCAATACGGAACTCTCAATCTCCTCTGTATTCTTTAATGGCAAAGGCAACAACTTGTTTGCCAATATGAAGGATTACGATATGTTTGTTTTTAAGCTCAAGTATATTTTTTGAACGAAAAATCATAATCCTCAGAATATTAAACGAATAGAATAGTTGCTGACTCATAATCAGGGGGTCGCTGGTTCGAGCCCAGCTGGGCCCACACACAAAGGCAGCCGTTTGGCTGCCTTTTTCTTTCGCTCGCTGGTCTCGAAGCCACCGCGGCAGTCTGGCCCCTCGGGGAAATGATCCACCGGATCATTTCTTTTCCCTCGGTCCGGTTCGAGCCCAGCTGGGCCCACAGTTGATAACCAACCACTTGGAGTAATCTACAGGTGGTTGGTTTTTTTGTTGGGATAAACATTTGAATAAACAAGTTGTGAGTTAGGAGCATTGGATTAGATTTTAAATGAGTTAAGTTAAACACCTGATTAACAATATTAAAATTGTAAAAATATCAATTCCCGAATTCCATGTTATCATTATTATCAGAAACACCTTATCACCAGCAATATCACTTTTTCTAAAGTATGGGTAATTAATTCCTTAATTATTATATCAATCTATTTGATTTAATTATAGATATATACTATATTTACCCATAAAATATTATATATATATAATAATAATCAGAATAATATATTATAGATAAATAATTAAAATGAATTATTGGGATAAGAAACTATTCAGGGAACAACTGGACAGAAAGCTTTCAAAATTGAGAGAATTTTCAGTCCAGGGCCTTACCTCTATAGGATGGATTAGAACCATTCGAGAGGCATTAGGAATGACCTCCAAAGATTTAGCTTCCAGAGTTGGAGTAAATCAATCTCGTATCATTCATATGGAACAAGCAGAGGTAGATGGGAATATTAAAATTTCTACAATGAAAAAAATTGCTGATGCTCTTGAGATGGACTTTGTTTACGCTTTTGTTCCTCGTACTTCGTTGAATGATATGGTTAGAGAACAAGCGAGATTGTTAGCACTGAAAAAAATGGAAAGGCTCGACCATACCATGCGTCTTGAAATGCAAGAATTATCTTCGGAAGAAAAGGAGAAGGCGTTAAAAGATATGATAGATAAGATACTGATTGATGAAAGAAAAGACTTTTGGAGCAAATGAATCAAGAGGACCTGCCAAAAGGGGCAACCCCGCTAGATCCTGATGAAATGGTGGATCTAAAAATTAAGACCATAACCACTCGCGGAGAGCTCAATAGATGGGAGCAACAGAATATTGGAGAGGCAATGGACTGGCTGGATACCCGTAAAAACAAATCAGAAATTCTTCGTGAGGATTTCGTAAAAAAGCTTCATGATAAGATGCTAAACAAAGTCTGGGCATGGGCTGGCAGTTTTCGAAAAACAGATAAGAATATAGGAGTTGACAAGTTTAGAATTGGCATTGAGCTTAAACTCCTCCTTGATGATACCAAATATTGGATAGATAACAATATATATGAATCTGATGAAATCGCAACGCGCTTTCATCATCGGTTGGTAAAAATTCACTGTTTCCCAAATGGCAACGGTAGGCATGCCCGCCTTATGACAGATATTCTTTTGTCAGATGTCTTAGAAAAGGATCCATTTACTTGGGGTCATAAGAATTTATCTGTCGAAGGGGATGTAAGAGATACGTATATTAATGCTTTACGCAGTGCAGACGATAATGATTATGGACCTTTATTGGAATTTGTAAGATCTTGATATGCAAGAATATAACAAAATTGCTAACTCATAATCAGGGGGACCCTGGTTCGAGCCCAGGTGGGCCCACAACGCGCAGGCAGCCATATGGAGAACCCACGCGCTACTACCTGAAAATTTCCAGATACTCATGCAACGAGTACAGTCGATTTCGGGAGTATCCGGTCATCTCCCGCAAAATACCAAGCTTTTCCAACTCGCTTATTAAGCGATTTGTGGTTGCTGCCGTAACCCCAAGTTTTTGTTCTGCCTCCCGTGGAGAAACAATCGGAGAAGAATACAACTGCAACAAAAACTCTTTCGCCAACTTTTCCCTTTTTCCGAGACTTTTGATCCGTTCCCGGTATGAATCCCGGAAGATTCCAATTTTCACAAACGTCTTTTTACTGTTTTGTGCGGTTTGGATTACCCCAGTAAGGAAAAACCGTAACCAGTGATCAATTGAATCGGAAAATCGTACCCGCTCTAATGCCTGGTAGTACTCCATCCGATTTTGTTCAAAGAAGTCGGAAAGGTAAAGGACTGGTTTTGTCATCAGCTCCGATTGCAACAGTTGCAACGTAATGAGCAACCGTCCCATTCTTCCGTTCCCATCGAGGAAGGGGTGAATCGTTTCAAATTGATAATGACTGACAGCTATCCGGATCAAGGCTGGCAATTGCCTGGTTTCTCCATGCCAGAATTTTTCCAGGTCTGTGAGCAGGTCCGGCAGATCTTCATGAGCTGGAGGCACAAAGCTTGCACTTTTAATATCTGCACCACCGATCCAGTTCTGGCTCCGACGGACTTCACCGGGTAACTTGTTTTCGCCGCGCACACCTGACAACAAAATAGCGTGAGCTTCTTTTATCAAGCGCATGGAAAGAGGAAGCTCCCTCATCCGATCGATGGAGTAATCCAAAGCCCGGATGTAATTTCGTACCTCCTCCCAATCATCCCGTTTTTCACTCGAAATGTTGTTTTCGGAAAGTACCGCTTCATCTATATTGGTCCGGGTACCTTCAATCCGGCTGGATGTAGTTGCCTCTTTTACCTTATGCATTTCGATGAAAAAATTCACATCAGGCACCAGGTCTGCAAAGGCATTTAACTCCCCGATAACACGGCTTGCATTCGACAGAAGCTCCAGAACCGCATCGGATTGCCACTCAAAAGGATTTGCCAGGAGAGATGGCAAAAAACTTTTGTATTGATACTGCTGTTTGTATGTTCCTGCTTTAAACGTCATTTTTAAGATTTGAAGTTAAAATATGCAACGCTATATTTTAATTTTATCAACAAAGTTAAAATAAAAAAAGATATATGTTAAGATTGTCTGCCAATATGCAAAATCTGGGACCATTGAGCACCCAATTCCGGAATTTAATGACCGCAAGTTCCGTATAAAAGTTACCACTCAAAACCGCGATGTAAGTGTTTCTATATTAGCAAAGAGTGATTTAATGATTCCAATGAAAACCGACTGCTCAACGCAATCCGGACAAAGGTGGTCAATTTAATTTCTGCCATCATTGAAAAATCAAATCGATGATTGGAAATTTCAAGGATAATATTGTACATTTGTTATATGATAACAAGGAAAAGAGACATAGATCAAGTTAAAAAATTACAATCAATATTTCCAGTAACTGTCCTGTTGGGTGCCCGGCAAACAGGAAAAACGACCCTGGCAAAACAATTGAATGCCCAACATTATTTCGATCTTGAAAACCCAGCTGATTTAACCGCGTTGGAAAACCCGGCACTTACCCTTGGTAAATTAGACGGGACAATTGTTATTGATGAAATACAAAGAAAATCAGATCTCTTTCCAGTTTTAAGATATTTAATTGATTCAAATCCAAAGCAAAACTATCTTATTCTTGGAAGTGCTTCTAGAGAATTGATCAGACAAAGCAGCGAGACTTTGGCAGGACGAATTGCATATCATTATTTGTATGGATTTAATATTGAAGAAACTGGAATTGAAAATATTGATAAACTATGGCTAAGAGGAGGGTTTCCCAGGTCTTACCTTGCTGAAAACGAAGAAGCAAGTATGATTTGGCGGGATAATTTTATTACTACATTCTTGGAACGTGATATCCCTCAATTGGGCATAAGTATTCCTGCACATACCCTTCGTCGATTCTGGATGATGCTTAGTAATTACAATGGTCAAATTATCAATTTTTCAGAATTATCCAGGTCATTTGGAATCTCTGATACAACAGCAAGAAATTATATAGAATTGCTAGAAGGAACATTTATGATCAGACTTCTAAGACCTTATTTCAAAAATATAGGTAAACGTCTTGTAAAAAGTCCAAAGCTATACTTTAATGACACAGGTATCTTTCATTCATTGCTCTCGTTAAATACAACTAACCAGCTTATTAATCACAATAAACTGGGAGTGTCCTGGGAAACTTTCACCATGTTCAACTGCATTCGTATTTTGGAACTGAGTGATGAAGAAATTTATTTTTACGCAACACATTCCGGAGCTGAATTGGATCTGTTTTTTGTGAAAAACGGCAAAAATTGGGGTATAGAAATAAAATATCAGGATGCTCCGAAGAAGACAAAATCATTGCATGCTTGTATAACTGACCTCGAGATAGAACATTTGTGGATAATATATCCGGGAGAGAAGGATTATATACTTGATACAAATATTTCTGTTATTTCAATTAAGAATATTGATCGAATTAAGTCTGTTATTTCTCAATAAACACCTTAAATATTGGCACTTCTAAATGAACTGGTTCATAAAAATGACCTCCTTACTAAAATTTACATCCCAACACCACAAAATTCATGAGAGTTGCATCAAAACTTTTAATATCATTTTCAAAATCTATTGCATTTTTTAAATCAGAAGTATACCTGAAAATCTTTTCAAGAGTTTCCAACATTAAGCTAATATAGGCAAGATCTTTATTATACATATATAACGTCCTTATATACAAGATCTCTGAACACGGGTCTTATTGATCTTTCATGACAAACATCGACAGGTGTCGAAAAATGATTGCTGATCGTCTCTTGCAGTTTAACTCTTTTATCAAAGATATTCTTGGTTCCGGGGGGCATATCAATAATAATATCAATATCGCTGTTTTCGGTTTGCTCATCACGTGCATAAGAGCCAAAAACACCAATTTTCACTACACTAAATTGGTTTCTAAACAACTTTTTGTTGTTTTTTAAATAAGTTATAATATCTTGTTTTTCGGGCATTACAAATTGCTATATATTAGGCAATGATAGTGTATATTAAATTGAATTTTGCGTTGATGATTTTCTGCAATTTACAAATATTTAATGGAAATATTCTATTTCAGTAAGCCTTGCCAGAGAAGCTGGATTTTCCCCTGCAACCCGGCCCCCTCGCTAAATTAACCCACCGGGTTAATTCCTGACGGAAATTAATACTTATCTTGATTCTATTCAGAAAGTATTCTATACAATTCAAGGTTTAGGTAATAATGATGGCCTGACATTTCTTTCTTTTCAAGCACTTGGATATCACACAACTTATTCAAATAATCTCTGGCAGTATTTTCTGCATATAATTTAGAATCGGTAAGGTGTTTTACTTTGGTAAAAGGTTGAGTAAATATAACTCCAATCAAATCGTCGGGATTTCGTAGTTTTGGTTCTTCTTTCTTTATATGTTCCAGAATTGCATCTTTTGAAGAAACAATATCATTGATCTTATTGAAGGTTTGCCTGGATGTGTTCTCAATAGCTCTCAACATAAATAATATCCAATTCTTCCAATCTCCTCTTTGTGATACACCCATTAGTCCTGAATAGTAATCATTTTTATGATCTAGAATATATCTGCTTAGAAATAAAATTGGAACATCTAACAATCCTTTGTTCGTCAAATAATGAATATTAAATACTCTTCCTGTCCTGCCGTTTCCATCTCTAAATGGGTGAATGGCCTCAAATTGAAAATGGGCAATAGCCATTTTTAATAAGAAATCTATTTTGTACTGCTCATCATCATTCACGAAGTTTACCAGATTTTCCAATAGGTCTTGAATTACTGCCTGGTTTCTTGGTGGAGTATAAATTACCTGACCCGCATTTGGGCCAGTGCCACCTTGCTTTATAGTTAATTGAACAAAACTGGGCCGAATCGTATCTGTTGTTTGCTTTATTTCTTGAAATATATTAATAAAGTATTGCTGATCAAACTCTTTTCTGGTTTGTAAATAGCTGTAGCCAGACCAAAGAGCTTCTCTATATCTTAATACCTCTTTTGAAGCGCCATTAGATTCAGTGTTTTTATCACTAAACGCTTTATACAACTCATCATCAGTAGTAAATATATTTTCGATCTCACTTGAAATTTTAGCTTCTTGCAGGCTAATTGTATTAATTAGCAGACCTTGATTTGGAATTACTGCGCTACGTCCATGTAGTTTTCCTAACGCAGCCTTTGCATCTCCAAGCTTTCGTAATATATCTACTGTATCGTGTAGCTCTTCTTTAATTGGCAAGGGTGGAAGGTTATTCCAGGGCTCATTTCTATTTGGATTTATGGAATATAATAACTCTGGCATGGTTCAAAAATTATTAGGTGTCCTTATTTTCTGCTCAAAATTACGAATTTTTACCAAACAAACATTAAAATAAAGAAAAAATAATGTTTGCTCAGATTTTGACCTTAAAAACAGGTTCAGTATATTGTCAAACATTAGAATAAAGAAAAAATAATGTTTGCTCAGATTTTGACCTCGCTAAATTAACCCCCCGGGTTAATTCTTGACGCCCGGTCCGGTTCGAGCCAGTTTTTGACGGATAAAATCTTTAAAGAACAAGACTTTTTTCGTTTCAGACGGGTCAAAAACAAGTTTTTCAAAATCACGAGATTTTATCCCGAAATCAACTTTTTCACAGGTTTCAAGAATCCTTTCGTATAACTGTGTATGATTAGTAATACCGAATTTCTCGGCCAGGTACCCGAAATCCGGCTCTGTAATACCCGACAGGAAGATAAAATCATAATAATCCCTGCCTTTCCCTCTTTCCAGAACAGCCCCTGTTTTCATGGATAGAAGAATAGCCGGAGAAGGAGAGAATATCTGTGTAAAGACATTAAATTTCTGAATAATGGGCTTCGTTGGTTTGTATGCATAGTTATGCGGTTCGCATTCGATCTTGATAAGAAGTTTTTTCTCCCGGTGGCCTGTCAATCCCAATTCAAACATCAATCCCGGAAAAGTAATGTTTCGCCTGAAAGCTGCTAATTTTTGATCCTTTTCCTTGTCTTCGGACTCGACTTTAATTCCTTCTTGCTTAAGTCTGTCAATTACTTTGTCGGTTAAACTTAAGAATTCATCTCTGGACAAATTGAAACAATCAAAATCAAGATCTTCGCTGAAATGCTGAATATGATGAAGAATACGGAGATTGGTTCCTCCAATAAAACTTAGCTTTGAAGCATGTTCTGAAGAAAAAATAATATCCAGCATCTTGTAATGGAAATACTCCTTCAGCAGGTATTCAAAATAGGAAGGATTTTTTCGAAGACGTTCTGCAAAAAAGGATTTTATTTCATCGAAGCTTATCATAAGCCATAGGTTTTAGTCATTAAGCTAATCCTGTGCTCCAGGGCCCTGCTTTTAAATCTGGCAAGGAACTGGTAGAACTCATTATTTAGTATTTTTAGTAATTCTGTTTCATTCAATCTCAGGTATTCCATGTCTTTCTCAGTATTGTAGAAGCTATTGATATAGAAGAAATCAAGAATAGCTTTCTGTGGGGTGGCAACCATGATCTTTCTGTTATTTCCACGCTCACCCATGTGGGCATCCACATTTTCAAGTACGTAACCAAAACCAAATATTTCAGGTTTAATCCGGTGATAATCGAAAGCTCCCAATGGTGTGGAGAATTTGTTGGTCTTCAGGGTGGTAACAGATGTGGTTGTGGTTATCATTTCCGGGATCAGATTATACCAGGAAAGAGCAGTGTGTAAGCTGATATAGGAAGGAGCATAGATCAGGTTAGCAGCTAACCACTCAATATTCTCGTAGCTTTCTGCATCATTGAAAGCATACCATTGATTCCTCAACCGTAGCAGGTACCCTTTCTTTTGCCAGCGGACCAGGTTCATCGGATTCATGGATGGAAATTGCTTTTCAACATCCCGTACTGAAAACACCCTGAAAGGCCTCATTTTTGCCTGGAATTCAATCCACATATATTTCTTTTTATATACAAAAATATATATTTTCAGAAATAAAACAAAAAACCTGACTCATTATTAGCGGCCACCTCTGCAACCTGGCCCCCTCGCTATATTAACCCGGTGGAATCCCTCAAAGCGGGTATTAAAAAACTCCCTTCCCTGTCCCAGTTGAATGCTTCGCTTATATTCCACGGGGTAAACGGAACAGGGAGTTTAAGTATTAAATTGTCAAATAAATCAAAGTGTCACCTAATCCTTGAGACAACGCACAGAGCCTCCGTACGCTCGGAGGTTGCTGACCATGCCAGCATTGCTACTGTAGAAGTACAGGTTCCGCGAGTTGTTACCATCCACAGTACTCGACCAATAGTGGCCGTAGAAGCCAACGCTTTCGAGCGAACCATTGCCGTAGTTGCGGTAGCCGGCAACTGGCAATTTAAGTGGTGAGTCAAAAGCCCCGGCAGGATCTTCGCTAATCCAGCTTGCTCGTTCTTCATCCCACTCTGCTTCTGTTGGCAGGCGATAACCGCTTGGGCAGGGGTTGTTGGTACCATTTACGCCCTGCCATAAAATGCCGTTTTGCGGGCTACGCCAGTCATAAGGGCTATCCGGAGCTAATATAAAATCCCCATGCCCGGGGGTGTCGCTGTCACTCAGATCTTCTGTTGTGGCTGATGTTCTTATCTGGTGTCCGTCCGCTCCTCTGCCCCACTGGTATAAATCGCCATAGGCAGCGTCATCATCACTTGAAGTAGCTACTTGTGAAGCTCCGAGGTTACGATCCATCCAGATATTACCGGTAGCGGGGTTTTGTAAATCGTTCCATCCTACTGTCGTTGACCACGCGGGAACTCCATTACTAAAAGTTAAAACCTGGCCATCTGTTCCCGGTGAAACGGTTATCCACTCAGAACCATCCCAGTATTGCATCTCGCCGGTTTGAGTACCGGAGGGTACGCTTGGGTCGGTTTCGGTATAGTCGGTTAAATATCCTTCTGCCGAATGGTCTCCCCAGCCGTGTGCCTCATCCCAGTTGTCAATATCATCAGCCTCTATACCCGCAGCTGAACTGGCCTCAAATACAGGGTCTGACTCCTCAGTCAAATACCCTTCCCCTGCATGATCACCCCACAGGTAGGCGTTATCCCAGTTGTCAATATCATCAGCCTCTATGCCGGATGACGGACTGCCGGTGAAAAGCGGATCAGTTTCTTCGGTAAGATAATCCTGCAGGTCTGAAATCTGGCTTTCGGTGATTTCACCAGTTAAAACATCAGATGTTCCGGAGTGCAGGGCATAGGGCACGCTCAACAATTGGCTTGTGCCGGTAATGGTGTAATCGGTTCCCCCGGAAGGGTCGGTCTCCGTCTTGATAAAATAGGGCCCGTCTGCCCAGTCGATTTCTGAAAATGTTCCTGTTACTGGAACTCCTTCGCCAATTTCAATGGTTAACAAACCATTATTATTAGTTACGGGATTTGGATTGTAGATCTCCTGGTATACAACAGTACCGTCAATTGAGCTCTGCAGGATACTTACTCTCAAACCAACCTGCTGGTCGGTAACTAGCTGATCGCCTGCATCGCGTATCACCGCCTGGTAACTCATCTTATCAGGCGCCTGGGCAACAGCATGGCTGAAAGAAAGTAAGCTCCCGGACAATAAAAAAAATAAGAATAGGGTAGAAGTTTTTTTCATGATGCTTAGTTTTTAATGATCCTGAATGTTTTTACCTCCAAAGGGGCCGGATTGGCCTGCTGTACTTTCAAAAAATAAACGGCAGGTACAAGGTTTGTCATTGAAATGGTAGTCTCGCTTGCCGAAATCTTCCCTTCTTTAAGCAGCCTTCCACCGACATCCAAAAGCTGAAATTCCAGGTTTTCGAAATCGTAGTTTTCAACTCTCAGAATAAGATAATCGGTTGCAGGGTTCGGAAAGGCGGAGACAACAAGGTCAATACCCATGGCCTCTGTTATGGAGGTTACAACAGATATTTCATAAGGCTGCTGCACCCCTTCGGCAACAGAACCGGTCTCACCAGTTATGATGGAATAGAATACCTGTCCCACAGAATAGCTAACCGAGCCTCCGCTGCCTGTAGCGTTTCCTCCCGAAGCAGGAATGACTTCCTGAGCATAAGAGGATGAAAGGGAAAGGGTGAAAGCTAATAAAACAGTAAAGAGTAAAAGGTTTTTCATAATCTCCGGATTTATAAGGTTTCGACTTTTTAATGCAGAAACTTAGAGGAAGATACTGTAATCCAGAATGCCTGATCAATTTACGGAAATAATGCTATTTAGACAAACTTTTTAATTATAATCGAATTTGTACAATGTATTAACAGAAGGGATTCCCCCTGTCGTGATAAACCTCCTCATCCGCGGCACTTGAGAGGAACTCCCTGTAATCCTGCTCTCGCAGTCATGGCATTTAACTGCCTTTATGAGTGGCCAGTAAGAGATAGTTCTCCTTGTCAGTCAGGTACAGGTCGTATTTAATATCTCCACAAGAATAACTGTACTGAAACTATACCCACCTCTTTTCACTTTTATAAAGATTGCTGTTGTTAAGTGTCCCGATATAGTAATTCAACCGGCTGATATCTGCATACTCTCTTTGAAACAGGATTTTTTTCTGTGCTTACCCATATCTTCATTATTGCTGTACCTGAAAATATAGGTTTTGGTATTCACAACCCCAGTCTTTTTTCCAGCGCGCGGTCACGTGAGGATTCAATGCAGTCAATTGACCGGACATAAGGCTTGATGTCAAGTACAGGAGTGCCGTCAAAGGCATCGGGGCCTGAGATGTAGAGTATCCCGTCTTCAACCTTTTCAAGTTTTACCACTGTAAGGCCTATCGGGTTTGGTCTTCCGGGTGTACGGGTAGCGAACAATCCGAATTCCGTCTTGCCGTCAGATTTTGGGGGCCTTGCCGTCGGTCTCCAGTCCCTTACCTCGCTGAAATGGTACAACACGATTATATGATCATATAAGTCAAGTGAGGCGAGTGACCCGTGATATTCAGGAAAGAGCTCTATGCTGCCCTTTACATCCGGCTCCAGTATGCCCTGTCGCGGAGCCCCTGTTTCAGGAGTATAAGGGGTGTGAAATATTCCTATTGGCTCAAACACTATTTTTTCCGTCTTTTCCTGTCCGTTCATGGCTAAAAGATTAAGGGATGCAACAGCAATTAAAAGTATTGTTTGTTTCATCATATATCAATTTTTTGGTTCTTTCAGTTTCCTTTATAAAATAGGGATTTTTCATTGCTTTGCCTGAAATCAAATCTATTCTTCTGCCAAGTAATTTTTCCAATTCATATATCAGATCAAAAAAATTATCTGCATAATCCAATAAAGGCAAATCGTCTTTAAAATATACGATAAAATCCATATCGCTTTCATCACGTAAATTATTTTTCACCATTGACCCGAATATGAATAATTGTGCAACTTGATATCTTTGGCAAATCAGGGTTAACTCTTTCTTTTTTCGGCTGCTTAGTTCCATTTCAACTTTTTGCAAGCTACAAAAATATGAATGTAAAATATCTGAATATGTCATGGAATTCGATCGCCACCCCGGGTGAATTCTTAACACCTGGTCCGGATCGGGTCCGGGTGAGCACTCTTGAATAACAGAGAGTTGTAACATTTATAGGATGCAGTAAACACCGGGGAGTATTCTGGATCTTTCTTTGATCACTTTTTGTCCTGCACCAAAAACCAATCCACCCAGGAATCCATATGCCTTACGGAGTTCGGGCGCAGCAATATTTCGCGATTGGCATCCAGCAGATACATCAGCGGTGTGGCAAACACATAGTAATCCCTTGCAGACCTGGTATCCCATTTCTGGTAATCGCACATGCTGATAAATGGGAAGTACCTGGTGAATTTGAAAAAGGTGTTTTTATCGGTGTCCAAAGAAACAAATACAACCTCTACTCCATTTTCCTTCCATTTTGGGTACAGCAAAGCAATCTGCCTGAGATCTACCGGGCAGGCCGGACACCAGGATGCTCCGAAAATCACCACATAATAATCTGATTTCAGCTCTGAAAGGTATTCTGGCTCATTTATCGCTGTTCCACTTTTCAGAATATCACCTGTAAACTCTATATCAGGAGCAGTATTCCCAACTTTCATGGCTCGATAGGTTTCCAGTTGCATCGCCAGTTCGTTATTCAGGGTACAGGCATTTTGTGTTAATGCCTTTATGGCTAAATACTCCGAAACCTTAAACAAGCTGCGGCTCTCAAGTAATTGAAACAGGTGGTCGGTTATCTCGTTAAGTTTGTTCTCATCAGATGCAAGGTTTTCTATCATGAAGTCGATTGATATCTCCATTTCGACATATACCGAATCCAATGAACGGCCGCTGTTTTCGATAAGCCAGAAATGACTGTCAATTACATCCTTTAGCAAACCGCTTTTATAAAAACGAGGGTCGGTATAATCCAATTTTCGGAAAGCCGCAATAGTGGCAGGTATTTCTTCAGTGCGGTATTGTGCTATAGTGGATACGGAACTTACCAGTTTTCGCACAGGTAGATACCAGCTCACATAAGTCTGAGGATCTAAACCTGCCAGAAACGCCCTGTCTTCTTCTTGCAGGCGGTGCTTTTCCTGCTCAATGGCATTTAGCGGGGTCTTATGAACAGCGAAAAGTGAATCTAAACGATAAATTTTCTCCAAATACACCCATGCACTTAATGCCTGCTCCCTGCGTGGATGTTCGGAAGCGTATTTCTCGAAGAGCTGATTTTCCGTTCCTTCCTGAATATCAATTGTTTCGGGCAAGGCACAAGCTTCCCCTGTTATTTTTATAAATTCTCCGCTAAGAACTACAAAAAACGGCTTACTGTCTTCTGCTGACAGGTAGCCCATACCATAATTATCTGCAGAGTATTCCAAAACAAATTCACCGGCTTCACTGATTTGGGTACTGTCTATACTGTAAGTTTGAAAGCCATTAAAACCTGTCAACTTTATCTGTTGGTTGGCAAGGGATGGGAAAATGCCTGTAATCCTATTTTGAGAAACAGCAAATTCACAAACAAAAATTAAAATAATGATGTTGATTATTATTTTCATAAAACAACTTGCTGTTTTGTGGATTACTTAACTTAATCTTTTCTTCCACCGGGTCAACCCGCATGGAATCCCGCAAAGCGGGAGCAGCTATGCTGCTATCCAGAATAGTAAATAAATATATGAAAATAAGGTTGAACAGGCAAACTATATAGTAACATTTGAACTGATAGATTCATGTCAGGGATATACCTCTCACCCGTGAACGCTTTTATATGGTACTTAGCAGCAATTATTCCGGGCCCAAACAGGGTTGTATCCACGGTTAGATCATAAGCCCACTTTCCCCCAACCTGAATCTCCATCCTTTTTAGAAACGGGCTGGGCCAACTCATCGAGCGGCCTGTCAAATTCGAGTTTTATTACCGGAACCGTGTTACACATATGGTTGACGGGCAGGTTGACAAGATTAAGAAAAGCCTTTTGCGACCTGTGGTCAGATGGACTGAACCTGACCGTAAAATCAATCTTACTACCATCATTAAGCAGTGTTGCCCTTACCGGATCTACGTTAATCGGTGTCAATCTGACCACATTACCGGGAATATCCCTGTTTATATGTACATACAATACCCTGTCGCGACTGGTCAGGATTACATTCCGGTTTGTAGTCAGGTTACCGGCAGGCTCAACCCCTTCAAAAGATTCCCTGACTGATGAATACCACCTGCCAATTCTCCTGAAGATGTCAACACTTTCATCAGGCAATGAACCGTCCGGTTTCGGGCCTATGTTGAGAAGATAATTTGCATCCCTGACAAGGTACCTGTCAATGCTCCTCATCAGGTGACGGTCTGTGTAAAAATCCTCATCGCTGCGATATCCCCAGCTTTCAATGCCGACAGACTGGCAAGCTTCCGTGGGCCTTTTAAAAGCAAGAGAATCATCAGCCTGATAGTCCCGTTCAGGTGTCCCGAAATCTCCTTCATCAAATCCCCGGTTGTTTATTATGGCGCAGGGCTGCATCTCCCTGATCATCTTATTGATGGAAGGATCTTCATAGGCCGGCCTGTTAATATCCCACCAAAATCCGTGTATTACCCCATAATTGGAGCACAGTTCCCGCACCTGGCCCTTTAGGAATTCGAGGTACCTGTACCAGTTTGGCTGATCCTGCGGCTGGGGGTCAAGTTCATGGGCACGCCCCTGGTTGGGATAATTGGGGTGATTCCAGTCAGCGATTGAATAATAGAGACAAAGGGGGATGCCCCTTTTATGGCAGGCCTCTGAAAGCATTCCGATTATGTCCTTCCCGTAAGGGGTGTTCATAGTATTGAAAGAAGTGTACCTGGTGTCCCAAAGACAAAAACCGTCATGGTGCTTTGTAGTTATACAGATATATTTCATGCCGGTTTCCTCCAGAAGGTCCAGCCACTGTTCCGGGTCAAACCTTACAGGATTCCATTTTTGTGCCAGCCTGACATATTCATTTCTTTCAATACGTCCTCTCCACTGATGCTGCTCATGCCAGCCGGGAATAGCATAAAGGCCCCAATGAACAAACATCCCGAAACGCTTTTCAAAAAACCAGTCCCTGCAATCGCCAAAGCGTCTTATTTGTGGATTTGTATAAAAGGGCTGAAATCTATCACCAGTTTCGCCTTTGACAGCAAACAAAGGCACAAATCCGGCGCCAAGTGAGGCTC
>JAWODJ010000089.1:0-2568 GCA_046483315.1 Bacteroidales bacterium
GGAAACATTATATGAAGAACCTAGTTACTCTCACCAAAGAAGCTGTTGCTCACATATAAGATCCTGTATCTTCGTTTGGTCGTATATATTTGGAAGTGGGATAACGACATAAAAATCGTATTCTTCCAAATGTTGGTTCATCAAATGCTTCTGCTCCTACTTCAGATGATCCGGCGGGTAAGAGGGTTGAGCAGGTCCATCAAATTTCCTGCTATCTTGTTATTGCTTCGTACATGCTCCAGCATCAGGATCTTTCCCCCGTCCCTGCAAACCCGCCTTATTTCTTCCAGTCCCCTGTCAGGATCAGGGATTGAACAAAGGGTGCCAAAAGAAACTACCGTATCAAATGAATTATCCTCAAAAAGCATATTCTCTGCATCCATCACCTGTAAATTCACTTTAGTTCCTCCTTTTGATTTTTTCTGTGCTATACTGATCATTTTATCACTGAGGTCTATGCCATTGAGCTCAATAGTGCCGGGATAAAAAGGGATGTTGTTGCCTGTGCCTATTCCCACCTCGAGGGTTCTTCCTTCTGCATTCTTCACAAGCCTTTTTCGCAGCCTCGAAAACTTCTTTCTGAAAGGCCATTCGAAGATATCATACAACCTGGCTATCCGGTTGAATCGTCTTTTTGTTTTTTCCTTCATCTATTCATGTTTGATTTCCCCTGCTGCAAGATTCCTGCCATGCTGTATTGATCTTTAGTCAATATAAAAATACAATCCTTTTGCCAGTTTGCAGTATTTCATAATGATTCCTGCAGGCCTTTCGATCGGCTTCGGCCCGGGTCAGGCTGAAAATTTCTGAAGCATTATTAAGTTTCCACAGCCATCTTCGAACGTGTTCTCCAGTCCCCATTCCGGATTATCCAGGTCGGGCCGGACACTAATTCCTGCTTCCTTCAACCGGTTGAGTTCTTTCGTAACATCTGTCACGCCAAAAACTATTACTGGTAATTTGGCATCCATAGCGGACTTCTGGTATTATCCGGCAAATGTCCCTCTGCATGGTTCAAGAAGGAGGGCAGGAAGCTGGTGGGGTGATGAGGGCTCATTATACCATTTACCTGGAATTTGATCTATATTTATGTCCGATGATTTAAGGAACCAATACATGAGAAAAAATTCATCATCTGTACCTCTATTCCACAACTTTTATTGGTAGCCTTCAAAGGTCCGGCCGGGTTGGCAGGCATGTTCAGCCTGTTTTTACCCATTATAAAAAAATTTCCGCAGAAAATATAATATGCGGAATAGTAATTGTGATATATGCTGGTATTCAATACAGTGACATCCAAATATTCATTAAAATCCGTATCTAATAACAAAACATCGATTCAAACTTAAAAATCAATGATTTGGCTGAATAAAAACGAAAAGAAGAATATTAAAGGAGATGTGCACCAGTTTAAAATGCCTCGGCATGTTTATGTTTTTGCATTATATACAGAAAAACTATTATGGGGATATTTGAGAAAAGAATTGATGATATCAGCGATCATGACATCATGACGCTGATTGAAAATAACTCGCATGATCTGGATCACGGCCTGGAGCCGTTGATGGATAGAATAGGAGATGCCAGGATAGTGCTGCTGGGGGAAGCTTCCCATGGCACTCATGAGTATTATTTATGGCGGGCCCGAATTACCCGCAGACTTGTACAGGAGAAAAATTTCAATATTATTGGTGTTGAAGGTGACTGGCCGGATTGCTACAGAATAAACCGGTATGTCCGTAATTATGAAAACGGAGGAGAATCCGCCCCTGAGGTGTTGCAAAAATTCCATAGGTGGCCTACATGGATGTGGGCTAACTGGGAAGTTGCCGAAATGATGGAATGGCTCAGGGAACACAACGAAGATAAAGATTATAATAAGCAGGCCGGATTTTATGGTTTGGATGTTTATAGTTTATGGGAATCGCTGGAAGCAATAAGGGATTATTTACGGAAAAATGATTCTGAGGCGCTGGAAGCAGTTGATAAAGCAATGCTGTGTTTCGAGCCTTATGGCAGGGAAGGCACGGATTATGCATCTTCAACCAGGTTTACACCCGAAACCTGTGAAAAGGAAGTTATTGACCTGCTTAAAAAGATCAGGGACAGGGTGCCTTTATATAACAGTGATCCCGAAGCCCCGTTTAATGCAGAGCAAAATGCCTTTGTTGCCGTTAATGCAGAAAATTATTACCGTGAAATGGTGAAAGGAGGTCCTGGATCATGGAATGTCCGCGACGTTCATATGACTGATACCCTGGAGAGGCTTCTGAAGTTTCATGGAGAGCAATCCAAAGCCATTGTATGGGAACATAACACTCACATAGGGGATGCACGGGCCACGAATATGCAGCGTTCAGGAATGGTAAATGTGGGGCAATTAACCAGGGAAAGATGGGGTAGATCGTCAGCAGTTCTGATTGGTTTCGGATCATACCGTGGTTCTGTAATTGCCGGCCGGGAATGGGGCGAAAGGATGAAGAGTATGGAAGTTCCCGAAGCCAGGCAGGGTAGCTGGGAAGCTCTTCTTCACAGTGTACCGCCTGCCAGCAAGCTTATCATCACAAA
>JAWODJ010000020.1:0-2884 GCA_046483315.1 Bacteroidales bacterium
CGATCGGTCACCGCAGTCCCGTATCCGTTCGATTTCAACGCCGCGTCGATAGCGGAAAAAGAATGAATTTGGTGGTAATTTCCATTGTGTTACCGGAAAGACCTGCAGTGGCAAGCTCATCTGAAGCGGTTTCTACAGCTTCTGCCGATTGACTGGTAACTTGCAGTGCTGTTTTTACTCCGTCATTATCCAGAACAGATAAAGGGAGATCCGTTCCCAAAAATTCCGTGCTGAAGTCTTCGAAAACCGAAGAACTGCTTCCGATTGCCTTGCCTAACCATGAGGCAAATTTGATGATACTAGCTGGTTCTGCCATTATTTTAATGTATTAAGGTACTGCATCATAAGCCGATTTAGCGTCTACTATGCCGGAGCCATATTCCTTTGGATCAAGGGATTCGCCTGTGGTGGCTACATTATTTTTTATCAGATCAATCAGTTGGCTGGTTGTCAAATCATTATTCTTCTCAAGCAGCAATGCGGCAATACCCGCAACATGTGGAGAAGCCATACTTGTTCCGCTTTTCGACGTGTATCCCGGCGTGGAACTCTCCTGACAACATGGGGATTTTCCGGGAGGGGCTGAAAAATTACTTCTTGCAGCCATTACGGTGTAACCTGGAGCAGCAACATCGGGTTTATCGGTATACGGCCCTAAATTTGAATAATCTACCAGTGGTCCCCTGGATGAAAAGGAGACAATCTCCCCCTGGCTGTATGAGGTTATGGAACTGTCATCATTTAAAGCTGCAACTGTTAAAATATGGCTTGCTCCCGAGGGAGCGCTGATAAGATGAACCTGATCCGTTCCGGTTTTCTTATCCAGGGCTGCCGGTGGATCTGCTGATACAAACTTGATACCATAGGGACTCCCTTTATAAGCACTGATATCGCACCATATGTGGATTTCTGTATCCGCAGGACCTGATAGTCTGACAATATAGTTACCGGTTTCAAAATATCCGTTATGGGGTGGGAGTTCAAGATGAATGTTGTGCCTGGTCACCTCCGTCTCCGGATCAGAATCAGTAGCCGGTCTCGTTGCAGTTTCAGATTTGTGGGTAAACTCATATTCAAATTGGCTGCGGTTTCCTATACTGCCTACCTGTGGACCTCCGCCCGATGAAAGATCACTTTCAAAATCAGATCTCCCGGGCAGTTTTAATGCAGCGGTCACAGAACCGGCAGCACCGGAATCCCGGTACCACATGTCTATATCCAAATCAAAAGTATTATCCGATATCTGACCTCTGTCATAGCTGGTCCTTACCGTTCTCCTGTCATACAATTCAAATGTAATGTCTACGGTACCTGAATCCGGAATGGTTGCAATGCCATATATCTCATCTCCTGCATCATTTCCTGCAGAAGTAACAAAGAGTCTTTTTTCTGAATTTCCCCCAAAAGTATTTCTCAGAAATTCTTCCTGTTCGGTAAGTCCATCATGAGGCCCATGTGGATTGCCAATACTGTAGTTAATTACCACAGGCTTATTGCCAAGGTCTCTTTGGGCCACTTCCAGGATGTAGGTAATGGCATCCTGAAATTGTTGATTGTACCCGATAGCAGTCCCTTCTGTATCTCCCGGTCCCGGTGGAGCCATAGGCCTTTGGAAGAGATCAAGAATTTTAACTACAACAATCTCAGCTTTGGGGGCTACTCCTATATATTTATAGGCAGAATCAGCTTCTGACGGCTTTGCTGCCCTTCCATCTCCTGCAGCAATTGATGCCACATGGGTACCATGCCCTCCACAGTCTTTATGCTTTATCGTTGATGCAGCTTCATCTCCCCGGAGTACAGCGTTAATCTGATCATCGGTATATATTACCCCATATCTGTCGTTGCCGTCAAGATAATCAGCTTCCGGACTTTGGGAAGGATCGTCCGGGGTTAAACCCTGATCCCATATTCTGGAGATACGAGTAGTTTTTGGGGAATCAGTGCTAAAAAATACAGGATGATTAAAGTCAATCCCGGTATCAATAATTCCTAAAATAATTCCTTCGCCGGTAGTTCCGGTAAATTGACCGTTCGACGTGTCAACCTGCCAGATATTGCCCGAGCCACTTGCTCTAACGTATTCCACACTGGTATCGAGTTGTAACCTTCCCTGCTCTCCGAATTTAATTGATTTAACATTGTCCAGTAAAGCAATTTCTTCCAGGTTTTTAAGATGTAATCTCCCCCAAACTTTATTTTCATTTATTTTTTTGGTGGTGACGAATCCTTTCTCTTCTATATCTCCGGGGTTATCAGAGAACTCAAGCATAACGGACAACCTGAAGGTATCTTTTATTGAAGGATGAATTCTTTCAACCCGATCTTTCCCCTTCTTTTGTATCTCAAGATAATTGACATAAATTATCTGTAATTCTTTGTCTAATTTATTCCAAAAGGTAGGCATGTCTCATGATTTATACTAATTTCTGATTTTGGGAAAGATATGGAAATAATAAACATAAGTCAAGAAAAATCAGAATTATTTTAAAAAAAAAATTACACTTACCTTTCCACATTAGTGAAGAGTTCATTTGGCGAGGGATACCTAAACTTCATTCATTTTCGGAATTTATGGTCTTTTTCCCGTAAATTTGTATATCATCCAAAGATTTATTATTTTTATTTTATTAAATATAAAGAATTCTATAGAAAATTTACGTCCTAAAAAACTGTATTTCAGAGAATAATATAATATAATATAAAATTCATTGAAGCTATTCATTAAAAATATGGTATCGAAACGCTGCCAGATGTTGGTAAGAACTGAGCTTGAAAAACTGGGCCTGCATTATGCGGATGTAAAAATCGGGGAAGCAGATATTGTTGAAAACATTCGCCCCCAACAAAAGGAACAACTGGATAATGCGCTGAGACAAGCTGG
>JAWODJ010000124.1:0-93916 GCA_046483315.1 Bacteroidales bacterium
GATCATCCAGGCCAAATCTGTCTGATACAATTCAAAATTCACATTAGATCTTTAAAGAACTGCAATTTTACTTAAGTTTTTGAATTATATCAAATCAATCTGTCTTGTTCCAATCAGATATTTATGCGGAAATCGCAGGCAATATTGTCTAAACATAAAATTTATTTCATCTGACTGTGTGTAATTTCATCCGTCTGTGTGTAAACTGGCTGAAAAAATTTTCATGTATATTTCTCCTGTAAAAAAGCCAAAATTTTGTTTTAAAAAAGTTACAAAATTTTGACTTACAGTCGAAACCGCTGCGCTTTCCCATGAATTTTTTTCATCCGTCTGTGTGTATTTTCGGATTAAAAAAATTCATGTACATTTGATTATATTTGGCGTTCATATTTTAAACCCCTAAGAATGTTTTTCAGGATTACTGCCAGCGACAAGGATTCAGAGGCAAGAAGCGGGATTATATCAACCGGAAGAGGTACAATACAGACACCTGTATTTATGCCGGTGGGAACAGCAGGAAGTGTAAAGGGTGTAAGCAGAAATGACCTCGAAGAAAAGATTGGTGCCGAAATTATTCTGGCGAATACATACCATATATATCTGCGTCCCGGACTGGAGACTGTAAGCCTGGCAGAAGGAATACATAAATTTACTGGCTGGAATAAACCGATGTTGACCGACAGTGGAGGCTACCAGGTTTTTTCTCTTGCAGAGAACCGCAAATTATCCCAGGAAGGAGCCATTTTCAGGTCACACATTGACGGCTCAAAGCATATCTTCACCCCTGAAAATATTATTGATATTCAGCGTACAATTGGAGCAGATATTATCATGGCCTTTGATGAATGCACACCCTGGCCTTGTGAGTATAAAGATGCAATGGAGTCAATGGAGCTGACACATAAATGGCTGGAAAAGGGGTGGCGCAGGTTCATGGAAACAGATGCGCTTTACGGCAAGGAACAGTTTCTGTTTCCTATCGTTCAGGGAAGTGTATACACCGATCTCAGAAAAAAGTCAGCCGAATACATCAGTGGTTTTGATGCCGCGGGAAATGCGATCGGCGGATTATCAGTGGGAGAACCTGCTGAAACAATGTACGAAATGGTTGACAAGGTTAACCAGATACTTCCCTTATCAAAACCCCGTTATCTTATGGGAGTGGGCACACCGGTAAACATCCTGGAGTGCATTTCCCTGGGTGTTGATATGTTTGACTGTGTCATGCCCACCAGGAACGGAAGGAACGGGAGCCTGTTTACCTCAGAAGGAATAATAAATATAAAAAACCTGAAATGGAAGAATGATTTCTCTCCGCTTGATCCTGAAGGGACAACTGAAACAGGAATGCAATATTCCAGGGCATATTTACGTCATTTAATCGTCTCAGGCGAAATTTTGGGATCTGTGATAGCAAGTATTCATAATCTTGAGTTTTATAGCTGGCTGATAAAAAGGGCAAGGGAGAAAATAGCACAAGGAAACTTCAAAGCATGGAAGGAATCCGTTATTCCAGGGTTAAGCAATAAATTATGAACAGATCCGGACTTAAAATACTGGACCGCTATATAATAAAGAAGTTTCTGGGGACATTCTTTTATTCCATATTGCTTATTGTAAGTATTGCAGTGATATTTGACCTGGCCGAAAAGCTCGATAACTTCATGGAAAGAGATGCCCCATGGAGAGCTGTTATCTTTGATTATTACCTTAACTTCATTCCCTATTTTGCCATCCTTTTCAGTCCTCTCTTCACATTTATTTCGGTCATATATTTCACCTCAAAGATGGCCTATAACACAGAGATCATTGCCATCCTGAGCAGCGGTATAAGTTTCAGGCGGCTTCTTCGCCCCTATTTCTTCTCAGCATTTATAATAGCACTTTTTGCCTTTGTGATGAGCGATCTTGTTTTACCACAATCCAATGAAAAAAGGCTTGACTTTGAAGAAAGGTATTACAGGCGGCAACAATCCAGAACCAATATGCGTGATATCCACAAACAGATCCTGCCGGGCGTTTACGTCTACTTTTCACACTTCAGCCACTCTTCTGATATTGCCTATTACTTTTCCATTGAAAAATTTGACGGTAACAGGCTGGTGTCAAAAACAACTTCCGACTATGCAGATTATGATACAACTACAAACAAGTGGACTCTGAGACAGTATGTAACAAGGCATTATGAGAACGACAAACAAAAAATTGAAAGAGGAATAAGCATTGATACAACTCTTAACCTCCATCCCTCCGAATTAAGTCGAAGGGAAAGCGTTGTAGAAACTATGTCCCTCAGGGAGATCGATGAATTCATTGAGCAGCAGCGGATGCAGGGAGCAGATAATATCGATTATTATCTTATTGAACGCTACAGCCGTATTTCTTTCCCATTCTCAACCTTTATCCTTACATTAATAGGTATGTCTCTGTCATCCACAAAGATGCGTGAGGGAATCGGGATGCATATCGGACTCGGTTTGCTGCTTAGCTTCTCCTATATCCTGTTTATGCGCTTCAGTACAATGTTTTCGGTGAGCGGACTTCTGAGTCCGATGATTGCAGTATGGATACCAAATATCCTCTATGCCATTATTGCTTATGTAATATACAGATTTGCACCAAAATAGCTTTTTGTTCAAGTATTTACATTTATGCGGAAATTGTATGTTTTTGTTAATCAGCAAACTAATTAATACCATAAGGCACTGTAAATATTTACGATCGTTTAAGGTTTAAAATCAGATTACTAATTGATTTGTCAGGAACATATCCATTTGAAAATTTTTTTAATATATTTTGATTTCGTAACGTTGTATTCAAAATATGCAAACCGGGTCAGCGGCTTCATTGCCTGGAACAGACCATATAATTACTAACCAAATAATCAGTATATGGGATTAAAAAGAAAAATCCTTGAATTGCACAAGAAAAGAGAAGAGGTTCTGAAAGGCGGGGGTGACAAGGCGATAGAAAAGCAGACCGCAATGGGTAAAATGACTGCCCGTGAACGAATTATTTCTTTATGTGATCCTGATTCTTTTCATGAATATGATCTGTTCGTCGAACACGAGGCACGGGACTTTAACATGGACAAAAAAATTCTCCACGGTGACGGTGTGATAATAGGTACAGGGACTATTTACGGAGCCCCGGTTTGCCTTTTTGCCCAGGATTTCACAGTTGCCGGAGGTTCACTGGGAATGATGCATGCCCGGAAAATAACAAAGATCATGGATCATGCTCTTAAAATGAAGGTACCCCTTATAGGTATAAACGATTCCGGTGGCGCAAGAATCCAGGAAGGTGTCAATTCACTGGCAGGTTACGGAGAAATTTTTTTCAGGAATACCCTCTCATCAGGTGTTATACCCCAGATATCAGTTATTCTGGGCCCATGTGCGGGAGGAGCTGTATATTCACCGGCACTTACGGATTTTGTTTTCGTGGTCGATAAGATATCCAAAATGTTTATTACAGGGCCTGAGGTTATAAGAACGGTACTTGGAGAAGAAATATCAATGGAAGACCTCGGAGGTGCCCGCGTACACAGTGAAATTACCGGAAATGCGCATTTCTTTGCCAAAAGTGAAGCAGAATGTTTTGACCAGATAAAAAAACTTATCACATTCATACCCTGGAATAACACCAAAAAAGCATTGAGATTTGAGCCCGCTGAACCGAAACCGGAATACAAAATATCTGACATTGTTCCCGGAGACCCTCGCCAGCCTTATGATGTAAGGGACGTTATCAAGTCAGTTGCAGATAACTCCGATTTTTTCGAAATACAGGAATTATGGGCTGCCAACATGGTAATAGGGTTTGGAAGAATGAACGGCGATACAATAGGGTTTGTAGCCAACCAGCCACTGGTTCTTGCCGGCGTGCTTGATGTTGATTCCTCAGATAAGGCAGCAAGATTCATCCGGTATTGCAATGCATTTGGAATACCCATAATCACACTTGTTGACCTGCCCGGATATCTTCCCGGAATTGACCAGGAACATGCCGGGGTGATACGTCACGGGGCAAAGGTTCTTTATGCATACAGTGAGGCTACTGTGCCAAAGATGACTGTTATTATAAGAAAAGCCTACGGCGGAGGATATATTGCCATGAGTTCAAGGCATCTTCGGGCAGATTTCGTCTTTGCATGGCCAACAGCAGAAATTGCCGTAATGGGCCCGGAAGGAGCAGCAAACATAATCTTCAGAAAAGAGATACAGGAAGCAAAAGACCCTGATAAGATGAGAAAACAGAAAGTTAAAGAGTATAAGGAGAAGTTTGCCAATCCATATGTTGCCGCGGCACGCGGATATGTTGATTCAGTAATTGAACCCGAGGAAACAAGAAAACTTCTTCTTCATGCAATCGAAGTTTCAGGGAATAAATCCGTTTTTTTGCCCCAGAAAAAACATGGTATCCCGCCGTTTTAAAATGGGTCTGCTGTGGAATGAGAATCCACCGTCCCTCCGCAGCTCCTTTTACAATGCAACAAAAATCATAATATACGGTCAAAATCATAACGTTTAGTAAAATGAACAAGATTGATTGTGAAGATAAAAAAGTAAGATGCAAGTCACTTTTTATTGACGGAACAAAATACCGGACCACATTAAATAAAAAATACGAGCAAAGGAAAGCCTGGTCTAAAGCTGAAAAGAACAAGATCGCTTCCTTTATTCCCGGCACAATTCTCAAATTATATGTTTCAGAGGGACAGTGCGTAAAAAAAGGGGATAATCTCCTTATACTGGAAGCAATGAAGATGCAGAACCTGATAAAGAGTCCGATCGAAGGAATTATCAAATCAATTAACCTGAAAGAGGGGGAAAGGGTGCCAAAAGGAAAAATTATGATAGAAATAGGCTTCCCATGAATTCTGCCAAATGTCTGTCCGTTAATCAAACTTCATCTTTATTATAAAATCCCTTTCCAAACAAACATGCCGGGAAATTCGTTTTTAAAGATCCCTGTATCGGTTTCATGCTCAAATAATCCGTAAACAGCCGACCCGCTGCCTGTCATTGATGAATATACAGCTCCGGCAGAAATCAGTCTATCCCTGATATTCCTGATTACCGGGTAGTCATCGAATAACACATGTTCAAAATCATTTATAATATTTCCCTGCCATCTGGAAATGTCTGTAGTGACAATTTCGCTTAGTGGTGCTGAATGCCTGCCAACATTGATTTTGCTGTAAGCCCGGGCACTGCTAATGTTTATTCCGGGATGCACAATAATTATGCAAAGCCCGGAAAGATCAAGATCAAGAGATTCGAAAACATCACCTCGCTCCCTGGCAATAACAGGCTCATTATAAATAAAAAAGGGACAGTCACTGCCAAGATTGCCGGCATGAAAAATCAGCTCCTGAAGGGAAAGATCAAGTTCAAATAAATCATTGAGCCCCCTAAGCATAAAAGCCGCATCGGATGACCCGCCTCCGAGCCCGGCCCCAACCGGAATAATCTTATGCAAATGTATCCTGACAAATGGCAGGGACCGGATTTTATTCATCTCACTCCATGCCCTTAGACATAAATTCCCGGATTCACCGGAATCAATCCTGTATCCGGTGTTAACAAAACCATTATGGCTTACGGATTTATCCGGCTCAGGAATAATCTCTACTATATCGGATAATCCGACAGGATAAAACACGGTTTCGATATTATGATATCCATCCTCCCTTTTTCCTGTGATTTGCAGACCTATGTTTATTTTGGCATTGGGAAAGTAGATCATTGTCCAATTGTTTTGAACAAAATTAACTTATTTTTCAACACCGGTTTGTTTAAAAAGAAAGTTCAATTTATTTTCAGCAGGCAACGGTTATTTTTTAACTTTGACCTCCCGCATAAAACAAATCAGCTTACCATGGAAAAACCCTTCAGGAATAAAAATAAAGAATTCCTCCCTGTTCCCGAGTATGGCAAAGTACCCCCTCAGGCCGTTGAACTGGAAGAAACCGTGCTTGGTGCTATCATGCTCGAAAAAGATGCTGTAATTGCCGTACTTGATCTTCTTAAACCCGAAAGTTTTTACAAGGAAGCCCATCAAAAGATTTATGATGCAATAATTAATCTTTCGATGGAAGAGAAACCCATAGATATTCTTACCGTGGCGGAGGAGTTAAAGAGTAAGAAACAACTTGAATCAGTGGGCGGAGCTTTTTATATTACCCAGTTAACCAGCAGGGTTTCATCTGCGGCACACATTGAGTATCATGCACGTATAATTGCACAGAAATTTATTCAGCGTGAACTTATCAGGATCTCAACAGAAATTCAGAATCGTTCATATGATGAAGGAAGCGATGTTGATGATCTGCTTGATTACTCAGAAACAGAATTATTTAACATTGCAGAGGGTAATATTAAAAAAGAAACCGTCAAGATCAATGTCCTGATAAAAGAGGCTATAAACCAGATAGAAGAATCCAGTAAAAGAGAAGACAACCTTAGCGGTGTTCCAAGCGGCTTTACCAAAATTGACAGGATAACATCAGGCTGGCAGAAATCTGACCTCGTTATATTAGCTGCCCGTCCATCAATGGGTAAAACAGCCTTTGTTCTTTCAATGACAAGGAATATCGCTGTCGAGCACAAACGGCCGGTGGCGTTCTTCTCACTCGAAATGTCTTCAATTCAACTTGTCAACCGTCTTATAGTAAGCGAAACCAAGCTTCCCTCTGACCGGATCAGGAACGGTAAACTTCATGACTATGAATGGGAACAATTGGAGATAAAGATCAAGAATCTTGTGGATGCCCCCATTTTTATTGATGATACACCTGCAATTTCAATTTACGAGCTGAGAGCAAAATGCAGAAGACTTAAAAGACAACACAATGTTGAAGTTATAATAATAGATTATCTTCAGTTAATGACAGGAACATCTGATACAAGAGGCAACAGGGAACAGGAAGTATCAGCAATTTCACGTTCTCTCAAGGCTATCTCAAAAGAACTGGATGTACCGGTTATTGCATTATCCCAGCTCAACAGGGCTGTTGAAACCAGGGGAGGTACCAAAAGACCCCAGCTTTCAGATCTCAGGGAATCAGGAGCAATAGAACAGGATGCTGATATGGTACTTTTTATACACAGGCCTGAATATTATGGATTTTATGAGGATGAAGACGGAAACTCCAATATCGGTATTGCAGAAATTATCATATCGAAGCACAGAAATGGCCCCATAGGAGATGTAAAGCTTAAATTTAATTCTGAATCGGCCAGTTTCACAGAACTTGAAGATGAGCTTAAACCGATAACCGAAGATGATCTCTCTATAACACTTGGATCAAAGATGAATGATGATAACGAATTTTCAAAAGGATTCAATTCAAAAGGCAATATAGACTTCGAGAATGACCCTCCTCCTTTCTGAAAATAACGGGCAAATAAAATTTATCTCCATAAAATTAAATTAGTAATTGTATATCAGATAATTATATTAACATCTGGTTTAAATCCGGCTTTCCGGGTCCCTTATGACTCTCATGCTTTATATTTTGAATTTCGTGTTGCAGAGTAACATGGGGTTTGATTTACAGGAGAGGGAGTGTGTAATATTTCTGAGAAATATCATGAGGGGTATCTGTTGAATTTGATTTAAAATCCCAAAAGGTTCGGTCTAAATCTATGTAAATATGTTTGTATCTTTGTAAGATTTTAACTTTTTCTTAAGTTATTTCACCCCGGCTTTAACCAGACACCAAATATTAATTATTATAAATGACAAGTTTTAAAGAGTTTAAGTTCCATCCGTCCATTCAGGAGAGTATTGAGGCAATGGGTTTCTCCAAACCCACACCTATTCAGATAAAAACCATACCCATAATTCTTGAAAACAATGACCTTATTGCCTGCGCACAGACAGGAACCGGTAAAACTGCCGCTTTCCTGCTTCCTGTCCTTCAAAAAATGATGGAGAATGATGATTTTGAAGGTACAAGGCTATTGGTCATAGTGCCTACCAGGGAGCTTGCCATGCAGATCGATCAGCATCTTCAGGGTTTCTCCTATTTTATTCCCGTCAGTTCGGTTGCCGTCTATGGCGGAGGAGACGGTGATACCTGGGAGCAACAAAAATATGCCATTGCTTCAGGTGTCAATGTGATTATTGCCACCCCCGGCAGACTGATCTCGCTTATAGGACTGAATTATCTGAAGTCAGACAATCTCCGGACACTTGTACTTGATGAAGCTGACCGAATGCTTGATATGGGTTTTTATGATGATATTATTAAAATTATCGGTTCACTTCCGGAAAAGCGTCAGACACTGATGTTTTCCGCCACTATGCCGCCTAAAATAAGGCTGATGGCAAAAAAAATTCTCACTGAGCCGGAGGAAGTTAATATCTCAATTGCCAAACCTGCAGAGGGTGTTCTTCAGGGTGCCTATCTTGTTCATAATGATCAAAAGCCAGATCTCATTATGGACTTGTTATATGATAAACCTGAACTAAAAAGCATACTGATTTTCTCTGCCACAAAAAAGAATGTAAAAGTACTGCATAAACAACTAAAATCGGATGGTTTCTCTTGTGGTGCAATACATTCCGATCTGGAACAGCATGAGCGTGTATCAGTCCTCAATGACTTTAAAAACAGGAAGTTCCAAATACTTGTTGCCACAGATATAGTATCACGTGGTATCGATATTGACAGCATAGACCTTGTGATCAACTACGATGTGCCATCAGATGCCGAAGATTATGTTCACAGGGTAGGAAGAACAGCAAGGGCGGAGATGACAGGTGTAGCGTTGACTTTTATAAACAGCAGGGAAGTCAGGAGTTTCCGGAACATAGAGACCCTGATAGGAAGTGAAGTTCATAAAATACCTCTTCCCCCGCATATCGGTAAAGGGCCGGAATATGAGGTTTCTAAAGGTTTTTCAACGGAGAAACGATACAGGAAAGGAAAGCCCCGCAGGAAAGGAAAGCCTGACCGAAAAGGTCAGGAAAGAAAGAGATCCGGAAAATAAAATACAACTCCACCCCGGGTCTTATCAATAAAAAACTCATCGCGGAAAAAACGTTTCCGATTCATCAGGTTCAGGAATGCGCCCTCTCATCTCTTCGATCTGCCGGAACATCTCCTGTTCCTTCTCCATCAGTTCAGTCTCATTCTCGGGGCGGCCATTAATATAATTGATAACCGAAACCTGACTTCCGTTTCCATCATAATAGATCCATTCACCATGCATCTGATCCCTGAAATATTGTCCTTCCATCTCAATTTTCCCTCCCGAAGTGTAATAAATAAATTTCCCGTGACGCTGATTATCAACAAACTCTGCTTCAACTTTTAATGCCCCGTTGTCATAAAACTGCCTCCATGGTCCGTTTTTCATATCCCGCTCATACCAATAGGTCTCTGCCGGTTTGCCATTTTCGTAATAAACAGCAGAAACTCCCTCCTTAATACCGTTTTCATAGGTCTCAATCCCGGCAAGATGATTTCCGTAATATGAAAAATACTGCCATACGCTATCTTTCTCCTCATTAACATAAACACCAGTGGCAGCGACATTTCCATTCTCATAATACAACTTTGCTTCAGCTCTTATACCCTGATCACAAAAGTGCATCACAGCCATTTTGTTACCATCCGGGAAATACCTGATAAATTCCCCCCTGGGCCGGTTATCCTTAAAAGTTCCACGGTACTGTAAATTGCCATTGGGATATTTACTTTCCCAGTATCCCTGCCTGAGACCATTTTCATCGGTATAATTTTTCTGTCTTTCAAATCCCTGGGAATTAAGTGGCATAATGACGACAAAAAAGAAAATAAGACTGTTTATCAATCGATTCATTAAGAATGACCCTTAAATGTTTAACAAAAGAACCTATTCCATTTTTTTTAACGAAACTTACCCTGTAAACGATTTTTGTGTCAGGCTTATTGCAGAATGTATCCCTTTAATATAATATCGGACTGACAGTAACAAGCCGGTAAATCCCGGTTTTCTGCCCTTGCACGGCACACCATAAAAAAGGCTGCTCCATGAGGGAACAGCCTTTAAAAATGCTCTTTGTAATTAATTATTTTACCTCTTCATAATCAACATCCGTTACATCGTCATCGCCTTTTGAATCTGAACCGGATGAACTCTCATCAGCTTTCTGCTCCTGGCCGGACTGATCGCCTGACTGAGTCTGGCTTGCTTTGTACATCTCCTCGGAGGCTGATTGCCATACTGTATTAAGTTCGGCAGTAGCCTTATCAATTGCATCCAGATCCTGATTTTTGTGAGCCTCTTTAAGTTTAGTGAGAGCCTCTTCAATAGGTGTTTTTTTATCGGCCGGCAGTTTGTCGCCGAATTCCTTCAACTGTTTCTCCGTCTGGAATATCAAACTATCGGCGGCATTCATCTTATCGGCTTTCTCTTTTACCTGTTTATCCTCTTCTTCGTGAACCCTGGCTTCTTCCCGCATGCGCTTAATTTCTTCCTCACTAAGGCCTGATGATGCCTCGATCCTTATACTCTGCTGCTTATTTGTTCCTTTGTCTTTTGCCGAAACATTGAGAATACCATTTGCATCAATGTCAAAGGTAACCTCAATCTGGGGAACTCCTCTAGGCGCCGGGGGAATACCGTCAAGATGGAACCTGCCGATGGTTTTATTTCCGGAAGCAACAGGACGCTCACCCTGGAGTACATGTATCTCTACAGACGGCTGATTATCCGCAGCAGTGGTAAAAGTCTCCGTCTTCTTGGTGGGTATTGTGGTGTTTGCCTCAATAAGCCTGGTCATGACACCTCCCATTGTCTCAATACCAAGTGATAACGGGGTTACATCAAGCAACAGCACATCTTTTACTTCTCCGGTAAGCACACCGCCCTGAATGGCAGCACCTATAGCAACTACCTCATCGGGATTGACACCCTTGGACGGGGTTTTGCCGAAAAACTTCTCAACTACCTTCTGTATAGCGGGTATACGAGTGGAACCCCCGACAAGAATTACCTCATTAATGTCGGAAGCAGACAAACCGCTATCTTTAAGAGCCTTTTTGCAGGGCTCTATCGTGGACGTTATAAGTTCATCACTAAGCTTTTCAAAATGAGACCTTGAAAGAGTTTTCACAAGGTGCTTGGGTATCCCGTCAATAGGCATTATATATGGCAGATTAATCTCTGTGCTTGTAGAACTGGAAAGTTCAATTTTTGCCTTCTCTGCAGCTTCCTTTAACCTCTGCAGGGCCATAGGGTCTTTCTTAAGGTCTACACCCTCATCTTTTTTAAACTCTTCAGCCAGCCAGTCGATAATAACCTGATCAAAATCATCCCCCCCAAGATGCGTATCACCATTTGTTGATTTAACCTCGAATACACCATCACCAAGTTCAAGAATGGAAATATCGAATGTTCCACCACCAAGGTCATACACCGCGATCTTAAGATCCTGTGATTTTTTGTCAAGACCGTATGCCAAAGCGGCTGCAGTAGGTTCGTTTATTATACGCTTTACCTTAAGACCTGCTATCTCACCTGCTTCCTTTGTAGCCTGCCTCTGTGAATCACTAAAATAAGCAGGAACAGTAATTACAGCCTCATCCACCTCCTGGCCAAGATAATCCTCTGCAGTCTTTTTCATCTTCTGAAGAACCATTGCCGAGATCTCCTGCGGTGAATATTTGCGATCACCTATAACAATCCGTGGTGTCTTATTTTCACCCTTGACGACTTTATACGATATCCGCTCTATCTCTTTAGCCAGTTTCTCTATTGGCTCACCCATAAATCTTTTTATTGATGATACGGTCTTCTCAGGGTTTGTTATAGCCTGTCTTTTAGCCGGATCTCCAACTTTTCTTTCACCATTTTCAATAAAAGCAACTATGGAAGGAGTCGTTCTTTTACCTTCACTGTTGGGAATTACAACAGGTTCGTTTCCTTCCATAACGGAAACGCAACTATTGGTTGTTCCCAGATCTATTCCAATTATTTTACCCATAATATAAATTCAGTTTTAATATTGATTTTTTGATTTAAGGTTTATTCAATGATTGTGCCATAACATTATAATGACATTATTATGCAATATTGGCACATGAGTAGCCGTATCAGTCCATTATATAAAGTGACAAAAAGACATAATGACAGTGTTGTTTTAAGTTTCAAATTGACCTGATTGTTTGTTGCGAATTATTTAAAATTCATGTAGGTTTGCTTCGTCAACCAATGTCAGGTAACCATGTCGTTAAACAAAAGTTCAAAAATCAAAAAGGTAACGACCCATGTATTGCAGGAAATGAAGCAACAGGGTGAAAAGATTGCAATGATTACAGCATACGACTATTCCATGGCCAGGATAATAGATTCTACCGGAATAGACATTGTACTCGTGGGTGATTCTGCATCGAATGTTATGGCAGGGAATGAATCAACCCTGCCCATCACACTGGACCAGATGATATACCATGCTACCTCGGTGGTAAAGGCAATTAACCGCGCTCTTGTTGTAGTAGACATGCCCTTTGGAACCTACCAGGGGAACTCCAAAGAAGCTCTTAGCTCAGCAATCCGTGTCATGAAGGAA
Source organism: Bacteroidales bacterium (assembly GCA_046483315.1). Classification (GTDB taxonomy): domain Bacteria; phylum Bacteroidota; class Bacteroidia; order Bacteroidales; family PUMT01; genus PXAP01. The sequence continues at coordinate 12,568 of JAWODJ010000124.1, forward strand.
ACCGGCGGACATGCAATAAAAATGGAGGGAGGTGCTGAGATAATTGAATCGGTACAACGAATTTTGTCTGCCGGTATTCCGGTAATGGGGCATTTGGGATTAATGCCCCAATCTATCCACAAATTCGGCACTTATGTAGTAAGAGCCACAGAAGATGCAGAAGCAAACAAATTATCAGAAGATGCTAATCTACTGGAAAATGCCGGTTGCTTTGCCATAGTACTTGAAAAAGTTCCTGCAAAACTGGCAGCCCGGGTAGCTTCATCTGTGAAAATTCCCGTAATAGGCATTGGTGCTGGTGCGGAAGTTGATGGACAGGTGCTTGTTATTCATGATATGCTGGGAATAATCCAGGACTTTTCTCCCCGGTTTCTCAGACGTTACCATAATCTCTTCAAAGAGATACAGGGGGCCGTTCAGAGTTACACCAATGATGTGAAGAATAAGGAATTCCCAAATGAAAGAGAGCAATACTAAGTGATTATCCGGTATTATGTACGCTCCGCAAATTATTTACGAAGACAATCACATAATTGCTGTTAATAAACAACCTTCAGAACTGGTCCAGGGAGACAGGACCGGCGACACATCCCTTAATGAAAACCTGAAATTATGGCTTAAGAACAAATACAACAAGCCGGGAAATGTTTTTCTTGGTGTTGTTCACAGGCTGGACAGACCGGTCAGCGGAGTTGTAGTGTTTGCAAAGACCAGTAAAAGCCTATCCCGGATGAACAATCTTTTTAAAGAAGGTGATGTAAAAAAGACCTACTGGGCTATTGTTGGAAGCAGGCCGGGAAAGGATTCGGATACATTAATACACCAGCTCAAAAAAAATCCTTCCCGCAATAAATCCTATGTATATGATAAGCCTGTAAAAGGCTCTAAAGAAGCAATTCTCAGTTATAAAACACTATATATTTTCAAAAGCTACACTCTTCTTGAGATTGATCTGCATACCGGCAGGCATCATCAGATTCGATGCCAGCTCGCCAAGATTGGCAGTCCGGTTTTAGGCGACCTTAAATACGGATTCCCCCGATCAATTGATAACGGCGGGATCGGATTGCATTCCAGGGAGCTTTCTTTTATTCATCCTGTCAGCAGGGAAAGGATAGTTATCAGAGCCGATCCTTCAGGCCATGTCTTGTGGGAAGAGTTTTTAAAGAATAATAAAAAATGTACGGATTTTATATAAAAGCGTTCATACAAACAAACTATTGCTATTTTTAGGGAAGAATCCCCATGTTACTGTGTAACACAAAAAGAGATGAACAAACCAGGGGGATACATCCATTTGAAACACTTTACATGAATTACATGCTAAACATAACTAATTGAATATTAACTTAATTAACCTGTTTTATTCGGATGAAATCCAACCATTAAATATCCGGGAGGTTATTATATTTGAGTATTGACAACTAACGAACTTAGCGTTAAAGGAGATGAAGTACAAAGTCCTTATTGCAGGTGATAATATTAAATCGCTTACTGTTATTCGTAAATTACTGGAAATATTCATCCACGAATTTAAAGTTTATACTGCCTCCAGCATTGCTAAAATTGAATCTATTGACCCGGATAATCTTCCGGAGATTATAATTCTGAACTATGATGATCCGCTTAAAGAGGGAATCAAAGCCCTTGAGACTATAAAGAATAATAACCTGACAAGCTCCATACCCGTACTGATGACAACCGATTTTATGTCTTCTGAAGTCCAGAAGGCAATTAGTGCAGGTGCAGATGATTTTATCAAGAAACCAATTGAAAGGGTGGAACTGCAGATAAGAATAAAATATCTAATCCAGCGCCACAGGCTATATATGGAAAACCTAAGACAGTCAGACGAACTTAAAAAGCTTTCTCTTGTAGCTGACAGATCTGAAAATTCTGTACTTATTACCAATACAAGGGGAGAGCTGGAATGGGTGAATAAGGCATTTGAAAGGCTCTATGAATACTCTCTGGATGAGTTCCGGGATCATTACGGCATATCGCTCCAAAAAGTATCTCCAAAATTTTCCGAAGCAATTAAAAAATGTAAAAATGACAGAAAGTGGAGGATATATGAAAACTACTGGATAGCAAAATCAGGAGAAAAAAAATGGATCCAGACTTCCCTTACGCCAATAGTGGGGGAAGAAGGTAAAATAACAAATTTCATTGCAGTTGAAACAGATATCACACAGCTTAAACTGGCCCAGGAAAGGTTGCTTGATCAGAACCAGGACCTTATAGATCTTACTGTCAATCTTGAGCAGATAAATATAAAGCTGGAAGAACAACAAAAAGAGGTCAGCAAGCAAAAGAAAATGGCAGAAGACCAAAAAAAGCTGGCCGACGATCTTCTGCTGAATATTTTTCCCTATGAAATTGCCGAACAATTAAAAATAAAGGGACATGCAAAACCAAAGCATTACAGGCTTGTTTCTATTATGTTTACTGACTTTGTGGGCTTTTCAAAATTATCGGATCAATTAAGTATTCATGAACTGATCAAGGAACTTAGCATGTACTTTGAAAAGTTTGATACAATAACCAAAGCACATTATATTGAAAAAATAAAAACCATTGGCGATTCATATATGTGTGCGGGGGGACTTCCGATAAGAAACCGCAGTAATCCCATCGATGTTGTGCTTGCGGCCCTTGAAATGCAAAAGTTTGTAACAGACACAAACAGGATCAAGAAAAAGAAAAACAAACCACTATGGGAAATAAGGCTTGGTATTCATACAGGAGAAGTTATAGCCGGAGTTATCGGAAAGAGTAAAATGGCCTACGACATTTGGGGTGATGCGGTCAACACTGCCAGCCGGATGGAAACAAGCGGCGATTCAAATAAAATTAATATATCGGGAAGCACTTACAAGCATATTCATAAATACTTCGATTGCAGCTACAGGGGGAAAATTGAAGTACGGAACATGGGTCAGATTGACATGTACTTTCTCAATAGATTGAAAAGAGAGTATTCAACTGACAGGGAAGGGATGATACCGAATAGTAAATTTATAAGAATACTTTCAGAATTCTGATTGAGATGTAAAAAAAATCTCAGATCACTCAGAACGGAAAATTAAACATTTTACATTAAATTAACTGCAAACATATCATATATGAAGAGTTACACCCTCGTTATCCTCATTGTTTTACTTTCATATTCCTGCAGGACCACACGCTATGTCCCTCCCCTGGTAACCACAACAAGATCTGAATATATTGCAACTTACAGTGACATTGCTATCAGGGAGATGAGGAGGTCAGGTATTCCTGCAAGTATAAAAATGGCCCAGGCCATCCTGGAATCAGGCGACGGAAACAGCACTCTGGCAAGGAGGGCAAATAACCACTTTGGAATAAAATGCCATGACTGGACAGGGAGAAGAATTTACCATGATGATGATAAACGTAACGAGTGCTTCAGAAGATACTCAAAGCCTGAAGAATCATTCAGGGATCACAGTGATTTTATTACCGGCAGATCCAGGTATGCCGGTCTTTTTGACCTTGACCCAAACGACTACACGGCATGGGCAAAAGGTCTCAAAGCATCTGGATATGCTACAAATCCCCAATATGACAGATTACTGATAAAAATTATTGAAGAAAACGGACTTTACAAGCTGGATACCGGACAGACATTATCTGCACCAGCCGTTATTACAGCAGCAGAAAACAGGAATATTAATAAAGAACCTGCCAGTGCTGAAAGAAAAATAATGTTACGGAACAGGATAAAATATATTGTTGCCTCGGAAGGTGATACTTACGAAAGCATCACCAGGGAAATGGGACTGATGAGGTGGGAATTAGCTCGTTACAACGATATAGAAGATAATGCCACAATAGATCCCGGCGACATCATATACCTTCAACCAAAGAGATCCCGGGCTGAAAGGGGAAATGAAACCCATATCGTGAAAGAGGGTGAAACTATGCATAGTATATCGCAGCTTTATGGTGTCAGACTTGACCGCCTTTTAAGGCGAAATTCCGGACTTTATGGAAAGCAACCTTCTCCGGGAACCACCATATTTTTACGCTGAAACATTGCAGATCATGGCAACTAAAACCGCTCTTATTTCTGATTCTACCTTAACAAGAATAAATTAAATTTCCCCTTCCTGTCTTAGCCGGATTAAAATACACTATCTGAAATATATGTTTTTGCCGGACCTGAATCCTCTTAAAAATTCAGAGCCGGTCATAGCCTTTCTTCCCTCCGCCTTTAGGTATTTAAGGATTATTGATCCTCTGCCGGCTGCCACTTCAATATTTTTTCTGAAGTCCATTATACAGCCGGGTGAAAATGAATGGGGAATATTTTTTTTCTCAACCTCAAGTATTTTAAGGTTAATGGTCTTATCCCCTGCAGTCATGCTTGTCCATGCAGCGGGTTGAGGACTGAGTCCCCTGACAAAATCATATATTCTGTCAGCCGGGTTTGACCAGTCAATACGGCAATCATTCTTTGTTATCCTGGGAGCAGATGAAACAGGTTCAGCAGATGCCAGCTGAGCCTGCGGTAAAGGCTGGACCCGGCTTTCGGTCATTGCCATTACTGTTTTGAGTAAAACTGTGGCACCGAGAATCATCAACCTGTCATGAAGGGAGCCGGCAGTTTCATCATCGGCAATTCCTGTTTTTTCCCTGAAAAGTATTTGACCGGTATCAATATCCTTTTCGATAAGAAAAGTTGTAACACCGGTAATCTTCTCGCCATTGATAATAGCATGGTTAATAGGGGCAGCACCCCTGTAAGCAGGTAAAAGTGATGCATGAAGGTTTACCGTACCCAATGGTGGTATGCTCCATATCTTTACAGGTAAAATTCTGAAAGCCACAACAACAAAAAGTTCAGCCTTAAATTCCCGCAATTGCCAGGCGAATTGATCATCTTTCAGGTTTGACGGCTGAAGTACAGGAATTCCATTTGCCACTGCTGCCTGCTTGACAGCCGACTCCCTTACCTTCAATCCCCGGCCGGAGGGTTTATCAACCGAAGTAACCACCGCCTTAACAGGAAAATTGTTTTTGATCAGAATTTCCAGAGAGGGAACGGCAAATTTGGGAGTTCCCATAAAAATAATAGCGGGTTTTCTGTCAGTCATTGCAGAAATTTATGTATCATGTTTCGGGGTTGCCTTTTGAATCTTCAGGCTTTACCAGATCAAGGAAGTGACCCATTTTGTCACGTTTGGTAACAAGATACCTGTAGTTATGCATATTTGTTCTTGGTTTCATATGAATATTCTCAACAATCTTCAGTCCATATCCTTCAAGTCCTTTGCGCTTAAAAGGATTATTGGCGATCAACCTGATCTTGCCAACACCAAGCTCATGCAGAATATTTGCTCCCACACCAAAGTCACGCTCGTCTTCATTAAATCCAAGGTTAATATTGGCCTGTATTGTATCCATTCCTTCCTCCTGTAACTTGTAGGCAGCTATCTTATTAAACAACCCTATACCTCTTCCCTCCTGGTTAAGATACACCACAATACCCCTCCCCTCCTTTTCTATCATTTTCATTGCCTCATGTAACTGGTTGCCGCAATCACAACGCATAGATCCAAAGATATCTCCGGTAACACATGAAGAATGGACCCTGACAAGCACCGGATCATCCTTGGTCCATTTACCCTTAATCAGAGCTACATGTTCGGTTCCGTTGGATTTCTGCCGGAAAGGAATAAGATGAAAATCTCCGTATCTGGTTGGCAATTTTACCTCCACACCCTTTTCAACAATGCTCTCATTATTAATCCGATAAGCAATAAGCTTTTCAATGGTTATAATTTTCAGGTCAAACTGATCGGCAATTTTCAACAATTCAGGCAGACGAGCCATAGTGCCGTCAGGGTTCATTATCTCAACCAGTACACCACCCGGTTTCATTCCTGCCAGTACCGAAAGATCAACTGCAGCCTCAGTGTGTCCGGCACGTCTGAGCACTCCCTTGTTTTTTGCCTTCAGCGGAAACACATGTCCCGGCCTGGCAAGATCTTCTGGTTGCGTTGAAGGATCAACAAGTGCTTTTATTGTCTTTGCCCTGTCAGATGCAGAGATTCCTGTAGTACAGCCTTTGCCTATGAGATCGACAGATACAGTAAAGGCAGTTTCGTGCATCGATGTATTTCTTCCCACCATCAGTTCCAGCTCCAGATCATTGCAGCGTTCCTCCGGCAGTGCCGCGCAAATCAATCCGCGCCCATAAGTTGCCATAAAATTTACAACATCAGGGGTTGTAAGTTCTGAGGCAGCTACAAAATCGCCTTCATTCTCCCGGTCTTCGTTATCTACCACAATGATTATCTTTCCTTTTCTTATATCTGCGATAGCTTCATCAATGGAATTCAGCTTCCTACTGGTTCCTTCTTGTTGGTTGCCAGACATTTGATTTAACTCCTTTCAAAAATTTTATAAACCCCACCAGTAAAGCAAAGTTCATGCTTAAAAAATGTGTAATAAACCGTAAAAATATAATATCAATTTTGATTTTCCCCAATAAATAATCAATTAATGGCAAAGTTAGAATAAAAAGCTGAACAATGATTATATATCTGAAAAACAGGCTTTCACATGCCAGCCAAAGACTGCTGATAAATATTGCTCCCATAAAAAACGGGCCCGTCCAGCGCAGCACCTTATGTGAGAAAAAACTAAAGGATAAACCCCTGATACCTGAAAAAAGAGAAGCCGAAAAATGTTTCAGGTTCTGGAAGTTACCTGCAGCAATCCGGACCTTTCGTCTGAATTCCTCACTAAGACTGTTCGATACATCTTCACAGACTTTTGCTTCTGTTTCAATTATAGCCTTATAACCTGCTTTGATAATTTTCATATTTATATAAAAATCATCAACAAGAAACAGAGATGGTACCTCGCTATATAATTCCTTTCGAAGGGCATAACAACCGCCGGAAGGACCCATCATTGTTCCCCATATAACACCCTCCCTGTATTTGATCTTTACCTCCCTTGTAATATAGGCATGTTCCTGGACAGATATCCCATATCCCTTAAGTCCCCTGTGTTTCATATTTGAATCTACAAGCCCGATCTGCTTATTCTTAAAATGCTTCAGAAGGTGAAATATGGTATCCTTATTCATTATTACGTTTGCATCGGTAATAATCAGGATATCTCCTCCCGACAATTTTACCAGTTCATTAATAACCGACGATTTCCCCCTGCGTGATTCAAAAAGCAAACACTTCAGAATACTATTCGATGATGCCAGTCCGCTGAGTATTATGTTTGTATTATCAGTTGAAGCATCCGAGCCAATCAATATCTCCAATTTATTCCCGGGTAACTTATTATCAGTTATGCTTTGTATCTTTTCTGAGATAACATCCTGTTCATTATATACAGCCATTAAAACAGAAACAACCGGAAGTTCATCAACTGAATCGTATAGAGTCTTATTCGGGGATTTCCTCCGGGCAAGTATTTCAAGCAGGACCGGATACAATAAATATGTATGAATCAGGACAGAAACCGATATCCAGAACAGGATTAGAGCTATCATACAAGCATAGTTTGATAAAAGTCACTCAGATTTCCTGCAATAACACTGTTATCATAATACTTATATCCGAATTTCCTTGCATTTAATCCCAGTCTTATCGCATATTCAGGATCATCAATCAACTTCTGTACAGACTTTATGAAAGCTTCAGCATTATCGGCAATTAGCAAATGTTTGCCGTTTTCTGCAGGAATACCCGAAACTGCCAGAGAAGTTGCCACTACGGGCTTCCCGTAAAACATAGCTTCTATAATCCTAACTCGTATACCACTTCCTGAAAACAGGGGAACAAGTAGTATGCCATTTTCGGACAGGTAATCATGTGAGCTTTCAACCTCACCCCTGAAATCTATACCTTTTCCCTGAAGATCTTTCTTCATATCTTTTCCTGCATTCCTTCCTGCAACAATGAATCTCAATCCGGGATGCTTCTTTTTTATTTTTTCCCATACATTGTCAACAAACCACCCCAGGGCCTCAACGTTTGGCATCCAGTCCAGCGCACCTATATATTGCAGGCAAAGACTGCCGGAAAATGAATAATCAATTTCCGGTTCATACCGGAACTTCCCGAAAGGGGCAACCATAGCAGGTTTTAAATTCCCCATAGAATTCATAATTTCAAGGTCAGTCTTTGTCAGGGGTGTAATTATATCATATTTATTGATAAAATTCTGTTCAAAAACCTTGATTCTTTTATATAATATCCCAATGTACCATTTTTTCAATAAATTTTTTTCCCGGCTGAGATAACTCTTCCATATTAAATGCTCAATATTGTGGCACCTGTAGACAATAAGTGCTTCTGAATTATCTCTTATGGTTTTAATATACGGCGCAAGGTACAACCCTTCCAGCTGAACTATATCATACCCGTTTTCCCTGAGAATACCGGAAAGAACATTTTTAAATTCATCACTTATAAAACGTTCTGCATTATAAGGCAGGGACGAGAACATAAGGTTGTATAAAAGATTGTAATAACTTAAAGAGTTATTTACAAACACCTTAACGACCTTATTCAGGAAAGGAATATTATTATCCGGAAAATGTGCGGGATAATAATGCTTACTGGTGTTCATGGCAATAAGATCAACCCGGTTGCCTGTCTCAGCAAGTCCCCTGGCTAAATTAGACGTGGCTAAAGAACCTCCGTCCCTGGATGGAAAGGGAAATTTATTGCAAACCAGCAAAATATGCATCTGTATAAACCAGGTTAATAATGATATTATTCAATGTCAAAGGATTACGGGAGTCTCACGCTCTCATTCGCCGTTTAACAAAAATCGGATTTAACGCTCCCTTCACAGGTGCGGAAAAACGTTTCAGTAAATTCCAGTAAGTTTCCGTATTCATTATTACTGAATCGGTGGTGGCCTTGTAAGTAAGGAAAATACCTGCAGGCAGAAGTATGAAACTTGATATCCACATGCCCGGAAAAGCAGGAATGACCAGTTCCTTTACAAATTTCTGTGCAGAAATATCTATTACATAATAGAGAACAAAAAATAAAACAGATACTACCACAGGCATGCCCAACCCGCCCTTACGAATAATAGCACCCAGGGGAGCACCAATAAAAAAGAAAATAAAACATGCAAAAGAGAGAGTGAATTTTCTGTGCCATTCCATTTCATAACGGCGGACACGTTTATTCTGCCAGTCAAAATTAGTTTTTGTTGAAATTATCTGGTTTTTTGTCAGCCTTGCATTTACCAGAGCCTGATCCCATGCCCTGCGCCTTTCATCCATGGTCATATTTTGCTCCAATTCCCGAATATCAACCGGCTTCCTTTCTTCTGAAATGATAGTGTCCCGAAGCTCCTGCAAATATGCCTCTTTCTGGAAAAAAGAAGATCTTACAAGGTTATCCGTATGTTCATTAACCTGTTTGGACATTATCAGGTTAAGAGAATCAGTTGTTCCATCCAGCTGGGTAAGATTCATCATCTGTGAATTGTGACGGAAAGCATCTTCCTCTGTTCTTTCAAGGTCAAAACCTGATAATTCAATGATAAGCATCTGTTCATCAAACCTGTCCTGGCGATGGGGAAAAGTTCTTTCCCTTTGCTGTCGCGACCTTTCTTCCATCTCATCATAGTTATAACCGTTATAGAGTGTTGTTACAAGATGCCCCTTGTCTTCAGTAATCCTCATAAAACCGGAGTCGGCAATTGTCACCTTCTGGTTCCCCCTTCTCTGGGAATGATCATAAATTTTGATATCATACATCATGTTTGTCCGGTGATTCTTTTCAGCCACCTTAATACTGTAATTATCAATTCCATTATAGAAAATGCCTTCCCTGATCTGCATTTCCGGTCTCTGTTGTTGTACATCATACAGTAAAGAACGCATTTTCAGGTTGGTATAGGGCAATACATTATTGGCGAAATAAAAAGCTCCGACACTCATTATAACTGTCAGAATAATCAAAGGGCTCATTATCCTCTGAAGAGAGATTCCTGCGGACTTAAGGGCTGTAAGTTCAAAATTCTCTCCCATATTGCCAAAAGTCATCAATGAAGACAATAATATGGCCAGTGGCAATGCAAGAGGAACAAGTCCTGCCGAGGTATAAAGCAATAATTCGGAAATTACTGAAAACTCCAGTCCTTTCCCTATAAGATCATCAATGTACTTCCATAAAAATTGCATAAGAAGTACGAAAACAACTACAAAAAAAGTTGAAATAAGCGGGCCGGCATATGTTTTCAAAACAAATAAATGCAGTTTCTTCATAAAATCAGATCATGCCTGTTAAAGCAATACAATAACCCGTCACAGTTTAAAATCACAGTTGTAATATTACAATTCCCTATATTCTTTGCCGCTGGTATTATAGTGCTTTAGAATTAACTCTTCGGGAAGTTTCCCAAATGATATAACGGGATACCTCCATTTTTTATGATGAATCATTCATGTAAAAAATTTTGTCCACATGCATATGATTAAAAAGGGGCGTTGCATGTGACAACCAAAAGATAAATTATAAATAGATAAAACCGGTAAAAATAAACCTGCCTTATAAATCACATAAAACCAATTGAGTTCATAAAAGCACTAGAGTCCCAATGTATGCTTCAGCCTGGAAATCTGGGTATCCCAGAGATCCCTTGTATCATCAGTATCATCCTCATCCGTGAAATCGGTAATTTCAAGGGCAACATCACCTGTAAGTTCATGCTGATAAATCTTAAACTCAAAAAAGGCATCCTTATCCTCTGCATCAAGCCACCTGAACCGTATAAACTTATTCTCTTTATTTGATATCATCTCTGCCTGTTCTTCCGATCCATCCCAGATAAATGTGAATATCTTCCCTTTAAGATTCACATCATCAGCAAACCACTCAGACAACCCTGATGGCGTACTTATCTGTTTATACAAAACACTGGGAGAGGAATTGATCGTGTATTCTAATTTTAACTTGCTTTTCATCATAGATAATTAGTTTAAATAATTCTCTTTTCAGAATTATATGAGTGTTTCAAACGCATTTCCATAGCCCTGCCCTAAAAATATATATCACTTACCACATATCGCAACCATAACGGATTGACTACAAAAGCACAACTCAAAATAGTGATAATGGTGTATTGCAATATAGAAAAATTATGGAATAAAAAAAATCAAATATTTGTATTAAATTATTTCTTACTCTGTTTAGATTTACATCCATTGAAATTTTTAATCTCAAGGATTCTTTGAAGCATTATCAGCGGGGTTCTGCAAAGGATATATCTGTTTCTTATCCGAAATAACAGAAAAATGCCCTTCCTAAATTAAAAAAGTTATTATATTTGCACCCGCAGTAAAAATCCCGAATAATTTAAGTGCCTTCAACAGGATTAAAATGTCGGGACAACAAACATAAGGCGAGGTAGCTCAGGTGGTTAGAGCGCATGATTCATAATCATGAGGTCGCGAGTTCAAGTCTCGCTCTCGCTACAAATCCAAACAGTCCTGCAGGAAAAACAAATCAGGCCTGGTACCGTCTGTAAGCCTGATTTATTTTGATTCAGCCGTAAAAATATAATATCAGGAAATTCCTGTGCCTCTATTAATCCCGATTAACCATTTTTAAGTTTTTTTATCTCATTGAAGTGTTCCATTACAAGCTTCTCCCTTTTCTCCCTGGAGCTGATCCTGTAATTTTCAAACTCCTGCTTCAACTCTTCAAGCTCCCTGAGGGTTCTGGAGGTTAATACCTGGTTTCTTGAGTAGATCATCAATCCTAGGACAAGCAGTGTGGCGAGAGCGGCAATTATTACCCATACCATAAGATTATAGCCAGTTTTATTCATTGGAATACCAAGAAAGGCTATGCTGTCCCTGTTCCTAACAGCCAGATCCAGGTCGTCACGGGTATTTTCCAGAAGAGCTGACAGGGAATCAATTTCAGAATGCAGGCTGTTAATGTCGGAAGTAAGTGATCCTATCTCTCTTTTGGCATTAACAAGTGAATCAAGTGAATTATTCATGACCTTTTGAAACATGTCCTCCCTGATAGCCCTGAAATTATCATAAATCCGGGTCCTCTCCTGTATATAGTCCATTTGTTCCTGCAGTGTTCCGTCTTCCAGTATCCCGGGTATGCCGGTCTGTCCCTGAAGAGAGTCAGGAACCTGTACCACAATAACAAAAATTATAAATGCTATCTGCTTGAGTTTTCCGGTAGTTGACATAATCCAAAAATTAATTTGACTTATTAAAATATATCTATTACTAACAGCAAATACACAGGTTATATTATTACTGAGCAGAAGATAAATTAATATTATTTAAAAAAAATTTTAACTACATGTCTTTCAGCGCCTTTCTTATAGCTTCCCCGGCCAGGGTGCCCATTACCCGGTAACCTGCTTCGGTGGGATGTACTTCATCATTTGAATATCCGCTTTTCATTCCTCCGTCTGTATCAGCCATGGCAGAGAAAAAATCGAGGTATGTATGTCCGTTTTTTTGAGCATAGGATCTGATCCATTTATTAATCTCAATCACTTTCCCCGCCGGTTCAAGACCAGGCCGCCATGGAAAGTCACGGGCCGGTAAAACAGAACAGAGAATGACACTGATCCCGTGTGCCCGGGCCAGTTCGGCCATAGATGCCAGGTTATCCTGTATCATTTCAGGAGTGGAGGGTCCGGTGTTGCCTGCAATATCATTGATACCCGCCAGTATAACAACAACCGAGGGCTTAAGCTTTATGACATCGGCCCTGAACCTTAAAAGCATCTGGGGAGTAGTCTGCCCGCTTATACCCCGATTGATATAAGAATTCTTAATAAAGAAATCAGGGCAGGCACGCCCCCATCCTTCGGTTATGGAATTACCCATGAAGACAATCCTGTCCTCACCCTCAGCCGGTAACCCGATCTTTCTGTTCTCTTCTCTGTAACGGCCAAGATCCGGCCAGTCATTTTCCATCTGATTCTCCTGTGATTTCAATATACTGCAGTGAAGTAACAGCATTATCAATATAACAACATTAAGTTTCATTTGTATAAGGTATAGTTAGCAAATCATTTTTCATTTTGTTATAAATTCATGGATCCTTTCTCACCTAAGGGACTTACACGATGCAACCTTGTTTTATTCCTATTATTATGTGAAATGAAGTATACTGGGGATTCATTTTTTAAATATTAATTTTTAAATCAAATTTCAAATTTACTACAGTTATTCAAAATATCAGAAAACTGAAATATTACCATAAACATAAAACCGCATTAATAAGCCCCTGAGGCCGGATGATATTTATCCTATCCTTTTAAAATCCGGCTATAGTTTTATAAATATCTTCTTCCTGTAAAGAATCCGGACAGGAATAAAAATGATGAAAACATACATCAAAGCAAACATAAGGCTTGCCAGCTCAGGTTCCAGACCCGCCCCCGACAATCCTTTTACAAAATACCTGTTAAGCGATTCTCCCATGAAGGGAATCCCGTAAAACAGAGGTGAGAGTATCCCTGCCAGCACATAGGCAGTTATGGCATTTGCCCCGTAAATAATTCCCAATTCCGTTCCTCTTCTGTAGCCAAGCATATCGATAAAAAAAATTGCAGTCGCAAGGGTCATAGCAGCCAGTCCGCTGGTGTACAATACAAAAGGACTTGTCCATATATTCTTGTTAACAGGGAAAACCCATCCCCACATCTCGCCCATGATTGTTGAAATAAACCCAATGGAAAAGAGCCATATTACAATGTGCTCCTGATTTTTCCCACTTACAATGAGTCTGCCAGCAAGCATACCGGTAATACCAGTTGCTATGGCCGGAAAAGTGCTCAGTATTCCTTCCGGATCCCAGGTACCCTGCCACATCCTTCCGGGCAAAAGTTGCTGGTCAATCCATGCCGCAAGGTTAAGGCCGGGCTCCAGCATCGGTTTTCCTACCCCCGGAACAGGTATCAGAGTCATCGAAAGCCAGTAGGCAATGAGTATTCCTGTACCTGTCCATGCCTGAAATTTCCAGCCGCTGTTGAGGTAGAGAAAAGCGCAGGCAGCAAACACCAGTGCTATACGCTGCAACACTCCTGCCACCCGGAGGTTCTCAAAATCAAACAGCGGGAATAGGGCCAGAAAGATGCCAACTGCAAAGATTTTTAAACTCCGGGTTATTATCTTTTTGTACATATCACTTTTTGGCACACCTTCGGCCATCCTTTTATTATACGCCAAAACTATTGAAACCCCGACAATGAAAATAAAGAAAGGAAATATCAGGTCGGTCGGTGTAATCCCGTGCCAGTCCGCATGCAAAAGCGGCTGATATACATTATCCCGGCTGCCCGGGTAATTAACCATTATCATAGCAGCAATTGTGAATCCGCGAAATGCATCAAGGGCTACAAGCCTTCCTGAAAAAAAACCATTAGTCATGAAATTTATAATTATTGCTATAAAGTAAGAAATAAATTATCTTGCAGAGTAAAAAATAATAATTCAAAAATATCAATTATGACAAGAACAGGAATACTTTTAACCGTAATTTTTATGATATTAACACTGACAAATTGCGGGCAACAAATTCCCGAGCCTGCTGACATTGAAGTTAGCTGGGAGCTTATAAGCAACACCCACAGCGATCAACCCAGGGCTAAAGCTGAGTTTACTATCAAAAACAATTCGGGGTTCAGGTTCACTGAAAATAACTGGGCACTTTATTATAACCAGTCTCCGAGAAACATAATTTCCACCGACCCGCTGGCACTTGCGGAGGTTGAATGGATAAACGGGGACTGTTTCAGGATAGTGCCCACAGAAGGATTTAAACTGAGAAAAAACGGGGAGGTAACCATTACCTATGAGGCAAGTGCATGGTGGATCAAAGAATCGGACGCCCCGATGGGACTCTACTTTGTCTTTTATGACAATGATGGTAATGAAACAGGTATTATCACCGCAGACAATTATAAGGTAAAGCCTTTTGTGCGCAAAGAACAGATTTCACGGCACAGAAATGACCTTACCCCAGTACCCTCTCCTGAATGGAGATTTGAAGATAATGAAAAAATGAGCCTGCTTCCCGAGAGTGACCTTAAAAAGGTAATCCCGACTCCTGTCAGCATAAGGACTGCCGGAGAGCTTGTAAGCTTTACCGAACCTGTTGATATACTTTACCAGGAAGGCCTCGGAAATGAAGCTGACTACCTTGCCGGTTTACTCTCAGGTCTTACCGGACAGGGTTTTTATCCGGAAGAGAGTACAGAGGAAAAGCCCAACAGCATCCTTCTCAGAAAAAGAGACTTCAGTGTAAATGGTACTGATAGTGAAGCATACCGTCTGGATGTAGGAAGTAACCGCAACATAAGAATTGACGGTACGGATAACGCCGGTGTGTTTTATGGCATACAGACCCTTATTGCACTCATGCCTGTTAATGTATTTACAGGGACAGCAGATGTGGTAAGAATGGAAGTAATGACCATTGAGGATGCACCCAGGTTCCATTACAGGGGGATACACATTGATGTGGCCCGGAACTTCCAGCAAAAGGAACAGATATTGAAAATACTGGACCTGATGGCATTCTACAAAATTAATATTCTTCATCTGCATCTTACCGAAGATGAAGGATGGCGGATTGAAATACAAGATCTCCCTGAGCTCACCGAGGTCGGTGGACAGAGAGAACATACTACCAAAGATGCCGCCGCACTGCACCCGGCCTACGGATCCGGACCCTTCCCTTATGCAGAAGGAACACACGGCAGTGGATATTATACACGTGAAGATTTTATTGAAATTCTAAGGTATGCAAATGCCCGTCATATAAAAGTTATTCCTGAAGTAAATCTGCCGGGTCACGCAAGGGCAGCCATAAAAGCCATGGAAGCCCGCTACGAACGCTTCATGTCAGCAGGAGACGAGGAAGCTGCAAATGAATACAGGCTTATAGATCCGGAAGAAACTTCCGAATACATATCAGCACAGAGCCTGACCGACAATATTGTTAACGTAGCACGCGAATCCGTTTACCGGTTTTTCGAAACGGTTGTTGACGGTATCGTTGATATGTATGAAGAGGCAAATGCACCCCTGGAAATCTTCCATACGGGTGGTGATGAGGTTCCCGAGGGATCATGGACACAGTCGCCTATGATTGATGAATTGCTTGCGAATATGCCGGGGGTTACGGATCCGAAGAACCTGCAGGCATATTTTTTCAACAGGGCAATAGAAATTCTGAAAAAAAGAAACCTTAAAATAGCCGGCTGGGAAGAGGTTGCCCTTCTGAGGGAAGAAACCGGTGAATATGTTCCCAACCCTCAATTTGCCGACGGAACTGTTATTCCCTATATCTGGAATAGTTTATGGGGCAACCAGGATCTTGGTTACCGCCTGGCAAACATGGGGTATCCCATAGTACAATGTCACGTATCCAACTTTTATTTTGACCTTGCCTACAATAAAGACCCGAAGGAGCCCGGTTTATACTGGGCTGGTTTTGTAAACACAAAAGATGCATGGTATTATGCACCGTTTGATATATTTAAAACAACAGTGAAAACTCCAATGGGAAGGGAAGTGAACATCGAAGAGGAATATGCCGGCATGGAAAGGTTAAAGCCGGTTGCAAAGCCGGCAATTATGGGATTGCAGGCTCAGTTATGGAGTGAAACAATTATTGGCGGCGATATGCTTGAATACTACATGCTTCCTAAGATGATCGGGTTTGCCGAAAGCGCATGGACCAACGAGCGTAGTTATGAACGAATTGAAAACAGGAGGCAAAGAGAGGAAGAAGCACAAAGAAAGTGGAACATATTTGCCAATTCACTGGCACAAAAAGAGCTTCCAAGGCTGTCCGGACTGCATGGTGGATACAATTACCGTCTGCCCCTGCCCGGAGGAGTAATTGAGAATGATACACTTCAAACCAACACAGAATTTCCCGGTCTGACAATCAGATACACAACAGACGGAGAAGAGCCGTCACGCACATCAACCATATACACTGAACCTGTAGCTGTATCAGGGACTGTTAAACTGAAAGCCTTTGACAGGGCAGGCAGATCGAGCAGAACAGTAATCTTAGAATAGGAATTCAAAAACATTTTACGGTAAAAAAGGTGCACCCTGCTGCACCTTTTTTGCATTAAATTAAAAACTCAACGCACTTCAGCCAGAATTCGTTATAGTGTTTCCAGTAAACGAAATTGCATCCCCAGTGCGGGGCGGGATCTGACATATAGGCAATAGTCCTTCCCTTTCCAAACTTGCCGGTCGCCAACAGTGGGTCTCCCGTTTCTTTAACCGATAGTATTACCTCACATCCTTTTCTCGGAAGCACCTGATTATACCCCAGTAGAGGCGGGAATGACTCCAATTCAAGTCCGCCGATCCATTCCTGGTTGTTGTTTCCCGCTTTCGCGGAAAAACCTTCGGTATTTTCAACCAGGTCATCACCATTGAGACAGGTAACCGGCAATACTTCGCTGAGTCTTGTCCTCCCCCAGCCTCCTTTTCCAATCTCGCCGGAAAATGAAAGCCAGCCTCCCAGGAACATCGCCGGTTTTCCATTTTGTACAGCCTCAACTGTAAGTCTTGTCCTGTCAGGAAAAGTAAGCACCCCCTTCCCCATTTTCTCACGGTTAAAGAAGCCTGGGGCAAGCTGAAAGTTCTTGGCCTCTATATCGCTGAATATTAAAAGGTCGTAATCATCAAGCACCTTCTCATACTCACCGGGGCCCATTTTATAAAAATCCCATGCCGGAACCGATTTTACCTGGTGCCGGCCATCTGATTCCATGGCCTTTACCAGCCATTCTCCGTAATTGAAAATATCAAGGCCCTTATATTCATAATTGAACGGGGATTCTGCAAACGTGGGCCCCATCAGAACCGCCCAGTCCCCAACATAATATATTTTTGCCATATTAAATTTTTCTTTTAAATGTAATTTTTTTTCCAGCGTGAAATACACATTATCCGTCACTGAATATCAACCTTTAGGTCAAATTATTCCGGATAATCTTTATAGTCAGACAATTGCCAGGAATGCCATGGCGGCGATAAATGCGCCAATAACCGGGGCCAGCACAGGAACCCATGAGTAGGACCAGTCGCTGCCGCCTTTGTTTTCCATGGGGTAAATGAAATGGGCAAAGCGGGGACCCAGGTCCCGCGCAGGATTAATGGCGTAACCAGTGGTACCGCCCAGTGACATGCCAATACCAACCACAAGCAGTGCAACCGGCAGGGCGCCTATCGAACCCAGACCTATCGGCACATCAGACATGTTAGTTGTGGAAAACGACGGGTCGGTAAAATGGAAGATTGTGAAAATCAGAACAAATGTGCCCACCACCTCGCAAAAAACATTTGAGGGGTAATTCCTGATTTGCGGACCGGTGCAGAAAACGGCAAGCTTTGTTCCCTTGTCCGCCGTTATATTGAAATGCTGACGAAAAAAGAAATAGACTATCGTGGCACCGAAAAAGCCTCCCAAAAACTGGGCAATCAGGTACCCCGGGACAAGAGACCAGCTGAAACTGCCTGCAAAGGCAAAACCCAGGGTAACAGCCGGATTAATGTGTGCACCGGAAACAGGGGCGGCTATAATCACACCCAAAAACACCCCCAGACCCCATCCAAAAGTAATTACCACCCATCCGGCACCATGACTTTTCGTATCTTTCAATACGGTATTGGCAACAACACCATCTCCCATCAAAACCAGAACGGCAGTTCCGATAAATTCATATAAATAAACTGGATCCATAATAACTGGTAAATTAATTTAAAAGAAATGATTATCTGAAAACAGGGATAAAAATCATATGCTGGTTTTTTATAAGGCAGAGCTGAATGGTTTTTCAAGAAGACCATGATCCTGCCCTCTTAACGGCATCGGCCCACCTGGCTTTTAATATGCCGGCAACTGTTTCATCCATGCTGCCGGAAAATTCTTTGTCAACTTTCCACTTCTCCTTCAGCTCATCAATATCATTCCAGAACCCGGTCGCAAGTCCGGCAAGATACGCCGCCCCGAGTGCAGTTGTTTCAACAATTTCAGGTCTTATCACGGGAATGCCGAGTATATCGGACTGGAACTGCATAAGAAGGTTATTGGCAACAGCGCCACCATCAACCCTCAGCTCCTTTATCTTCATTCCGGTATCCTTGTTCATCACATTAAGCACATCCATAGTCTGGTATGCAATTCCCTCAAGTGCAGCGCGCGCAATATGTCCCCGGTTAGTACCCCTGCTTATTCCCACAATCAGTCCGCGAGCATACTGATCCCAGTATGGCGCCCCCATTCCCGCAAAGGCAGGAACAAAAAAGACGTCACCATTATCTTCAACACTTTCTGCAAGTTTTTCTACTTCGGCCGATGAACTGATTATACCCAGTCCGTCACGCAGCCACTGTACTACCGCGCCGCCAATAAAAATACTGCCTTCAAGGGCATAAGTTATCTGACTACCTATTTTCCAGGCTATTGTGGAAACCAGGTTGTTTTTTGAAATAAACGGCTTGTTTCCTGTATTCATAAGGATAAAACAACCGGTTCCGTAAGTATTCTTAACCATCCCCTCATCAATACACATCTGTCCGAACATGGCTGCCTGCTGATCGCCGGCAATACCTGCAATGGGGACTTTTGATGCAAAAAACGTGGTATTGCTGTAATCATATACTTCGCTGGAATCCCTTACTTCAGGAAGCATACTGCGGGGAATGTCCATAAGTTCAAGCAGCTCATCGTCCCATTCCATCGATTTTATATTATACAACATAGTCCTGCTGGCATTGGTAACATCAGTTATATGAGTACGTCCCCGGGTAAGTTTCCATACCAGCCAGCTGTCCACCGTACCAAAAGCAAGCTCACCCTTTTCAGCCTTCTTCCTGGCCCCCGGAACATTATCAAGGATCCATTTGACCTTGGTCCCGCTGAAATAGGCATCAATTACCAGTCCGCTCTTTTCCCTTATCATATCTGCATGACCCTTTCTCCTTAGCTCATCACAATATCCTGATGTTCGTCTGTCCTGCCATACAATAGCATTGTAAACCGGATTGCCTGTTTTCCTGTCCCATACTATTGCTGTTTCACGCTGATTTGTTATCCCTATGCCGGCAACAGCTTTACCGTTGATACCGAATTTAGATATAGCTTCAGCCGCAACGGCCACCTGAGATGACCATATCTCATTCGGGTCATGTTCCACCCATCCCGGTTTTGGAAAGATCTGGGTAAATTCTTTCTGAGCAGCCGAACGAATAGTACCTTTTCTATCAAACAATAGAGCCCGGGAGCTTGTTGTACCCTGGTCAAGAGCTAGAATATAATTTTCCATGCTGTGAATTTTTAATTGGCAATATAATATTTTAAGGTTAATTTATACCGGTAAAGATTCAACTCATTCCCGGAAATAGTTTTCTGTTACCTTCTTATAAGCATTTACCTGATCATTTATCCATTTTTCATCTTTACCCATCTCCCTGGCCATCAGCAAAGCTACTTCAGGGGCTATCCTGATGCTTTCACGGGCATCCAGCAACTGACATCGTGTGCGCCGGGATAAAACGTCCTCGACAGTCATTGCCATTTCTTCTCTTACAGCCCATACAACCTGGGCTTTAATGATCTGCAGGCTTTCACTCAGTGTCTCTCCCATTTCAGGATTATCATTTATCATATCCATCATGGCATCCCTGTCTGCGCCATAAACATAATAAGGATCATTGTAATCAACTTTTTCCCTGTAGCCCCTTATCTTCATTTTCCTGGTTTCTGTCCTTGTCCCTGTCCAGTTATTTACTTTTTCAGCCTTTGTAATTATATCTTCGGCCATTCTTCTGAATGTGGTCCATTTTCCCCCGATCATGGTCATTAATCCCGACCTGGAAACAATGATCTTGTGACTTCTTGATATCTCCCTCGTCTTTTTTTTGCCATTATCATTTTTTACGGCGGCAAGTGGTCTTAACCCTGCAAAAATGCTCAGAATGTCACTTTTGCGGGGAACTTTCTTTAAATATTTACCGGTAGTTGACAAAATAAATTCCAGTTCATGATCCAGCGCCACCGGTTCTGGCGAGGGATGTTCAACAGGAGTGTCTGTTGTACCAACAACCACCCTGCCATGCCAGGGGACAGCAAACAGCACCCTTCCGTCATCCGTTTTCGGTATCATTATCGCATCGTTGCCGGGCAGGAAAGATTTATCTATTACCAGATGGATTCCCTGGCTGGGTCGCATTGTAGGTTTTATTCCGGGCTGGTCCATCTGCAGTATTTCATCGGCAAATACTCCGGTTGCATTAATTACTACCCGGCCGGCAATCTCTGAGATTGTACCATCAAGAAGATCTTTTACCCTGACCCCGATGAGTTTTCCGATATTATCCTTCACCAGGCCTTCAACCGGCATATAATTAACTGCCAGGCCACCCATGTCAGAGGCAGTCTGCAAAACATTGACCGCAAGGCGGGCATCATCAAACTGTCCGTCATGATAGAGCACACCTGCTGTCAGTTTATTGTCTGTCAACGAAGGCAAACGTTTAATAACTTCTTTCTTTGATATTCTCCTCGACCTTCCGAGACTGTATCTCCCGGCCATCAGGTCATAAACTGTTAATCCCGCCGTATACAATATCTCATCAAACAAACTAAATGTTGGTATTATAAAGGACTGGTTCCTTACCAGGTGAGGAGCGTTTTTAAGTAATAATCCGCGCTCCACACAGGCTTCCCTTACAAGGGCAACATCTCCCTGGGCAAGGTAACGAACTCCGCCGTGGACAAGCTTTGTACTTTTGCTTGAAGTTGATTTTACAAAATCTGCCTTTTCAAATAATACAGCCGAATAACCCCTGCTTACAGCTTCCAGCAGAATGCCGACACCCGAGGCACCGCCCCCTGCGATAATAAAATCAAATGGCTTATTAACCTCCTTCAATTTCCCTAACATCAGTTTTCTTCGCATAGTCCCGTACAATATTCATAACATGCATGATTTCGTTTATTTTCTATTTACATCATAAACTTAACATGCTTATATTATGAGTTTTATTAATAATATTGAGCATAACAATATTACAATTATACAAATAATCATAGAATTATGAAACTTTTCGCAACTTAATTATTTCATATTATTTCATTTGATTTTTAAACAATTTCACTATACTTTTGAAAAAATCAATAGCATGACAGTAAGCATAGCAGAAAGACATCAGTATATACTTAACAAACTGCGGGAGCAGGGGCATGTTAACGTACTGGATTTGAGCATTAAGCTTAAGGTCTCGGCAGTTACTATCCGAAAGGATCTCAAATACCTCGAAGAACGCAAGCTTCTTTTCAGGACTCACGGCAGTGCAACACCCAATAACCCTTATATAAATGACCGGCCGGTAAATGAAAAGGAAAAGATCCGGGTTACCCAGAAACAGCGGATAGCCCGGTATGCTGCGGGACTGATTGAGCCGGGAGACAGTATCATAATGGCATCGGGAACCTCTATAATTGAACTGGCAAGACACATAAAGGCAGTTGATCAACTGACCGTTGTTACCGCATCACTTAATACGGCACTTATTTTATCGCGCGACCCTCTTATAAACATTATTCAACTTGGCGGCATGGTAAGGAAGAGTTCTTCTTCAATTGTCGGGAGTTATGCTGAAAATTTCCTGAACAACTTTTCCTGCAGCAAACTATTCCTGGGTGTTGACGGCATTGATCCTGATTATGGATTAACGACAACCAATGCAATGGAGGCCACTTTGAACCAGCAAATGATAAAATCGGTTCAAAGGGTTATTGTACTTGCAGATTCAACTAAATTCGGGAGGCGCGGGTTCAGCAAAATCTGCGATTCTTCGGTTGCGGACATGATAATAACAGATAACGAGGTAACAGAACCCTTTGTGAAAAAAATCGAGGAAGCAGGAATAGAGATTGTTATAACCTGATTTGTAAATTGAAATAAAAGGTGGGCAAAAAATTGTTTTGACAGGCAGAAGTGATTACATCTTTAAAAAACAAAAGCCGGAATAAATCCGGCTTTTGTTTCACCATTAACCCTAAAAATTAACCTAAAACCTGAAAGAAACCCCTGAAAAAAAATGCCTGCCTGCCTGAGGAAAGAACCCATCCATATACTGTTCTTCTCCTTGATAATTATAACGATAAATCCAGGCATTTGTTTCAAATTTTGCATTAAAAATGTTCGCTACCATTAAATTTATTGCAAACTCCCCAAACCACGTACTTTTCAGAATGTAATTAAATCTCAGGTCACTGAAAAAATATGGATCAAGCATCCTTTCCCTGTTTGCAGTATTATCAATAAACTGCCTGTCAACAAATTTACTGCTGAAGTTAACAGTCAAACCCTCAGCGGGAGTCCAGTCAATCTCGCTTCCCGCAATGACAGGGGGAGAAAATGAAAGTTCGGTGTTTCCCAGATTCCTTACGATCTGAAGAGGTTCATTTTCAGGATCATCCCAATAATCCCAGTTATCAACATATTCGGTAAAATTAACGATCCTGTTTTCACTAAACGACATATTAACAGCAATTTCCAGTTGAGAAAACAGCTTCAATCCGGCAATCAGCTCTATCCCCCGGCGATAACTTTTCGGAACATTGGTCATTACCGGGGCTCCTACATCATTAATCTGCCCTGTAAGCACAAGCTGATCTTTGTAATGCATGTAAAAAAGATTGGCATTAAAATTAAAATTTTTCCTTCTGAGGTTATATCCTGCTTCCAGATCACCAAGTCTTTCCGGTGTTGGTACTTCACCCGGACGGGCATCTTTAAAATTACTCCTGTTAGGTTCCCTGTGTGCCACTGCATATGAGAGATAGATGTTCTGCCTGTCACTGAATTCGTAGAACACACCGGCCCGTGGATTTAAAAAATTATACTCATGATTGCGGGAAATATCCCGCAAATCATCATCTATCCCGTCTATTGAATAATTAATAACCCGGTATTGAATATCACCGTATAGATTTATTTTGTCGGACAATCTGTAATCCAGTTTCCCGAAAACATTGAAATCATTTTTCCTGCCATCGTTAAAATACCACTCATAGTTTTTTGGAATATGGTTGGCATATTCAGCCCATATAATATGTCCGTAATGATCGCCTAAATACTGGTTGAGGGCACCTCCCAAAGTAAAATCATAGCTCCTGCCTGAGTATTTCAGTGAATATGTCAGCCCGTAAAAATCATTATCCAGTATCTTCCTTCTTATCATATCACTTCTTGATATAGTCTCTCCGCCTACTACCGGATCCTCAAGTCCGTAGCTGCTGAACCAGCGATCTGCCTTATACTGTTCGTAGAAACCATATCCCCTTGTATAATGAAGAGCAGTATTTAAATTGAGTTCCGGGAACAGCTCCTGAGAAAAAAACAGATGAAAATGATCCTGCTGATAGTTATCAGTTTCATTATCGTAATATACAGTTTCACCCTCCTCGTTTGTATAGCTGCCGATACCATTATAACGTCTGTTGCTATCAAGCATATGGGAAGGGACTCCATCCCATGCCTGGTAAGTGACCTCTTTGCCTGAAAAGACATTGATCTTAAGCAGACTTTTTTCATTATACATAGCACCGGACAAAAAAAAGGATTTAAGATCGGCATCCGCCCTTTCAATATATCCGTCTGAACTGATCTTTGACATTCGGGCATCAAAAGAAAAGCGGTCATTTATCATCCCCGAACCCACCTTCACGGTATTTCTGAATGAATTGAATGAACCGGCAGAGGCATCTATCTCTCCGTAAGGTTCCTTATTAAGCGTGGATGTCTGAAGATTAATACTTGCACCAAAGGCGGCAGCTCCATGCGAAGATGTGCCAACACCTCTCTGTATCTGAATATTATCGACCGAAGAAGAGAGATCAGGCATATTTACCCACCACACCCCATGTGATTCAGGATCATTTAAAGGAATCCCGTTTACTGTAATATTTATCCTGTTCATATCTGATCCCCTGATCCGGAAACTGGTATAGCCAATCCCGGTACCTGCATCAGAAGATGCAACAAATGACGGCGTGAGACTGATAATATAGGGGATATCCTGACCATAATCCCGGCTTTCTATCTCCATACGGTCCATATCAGAATATGCTACCGGTACTTTTGAATGAGCCCTGGTAGCTGAAACTATGACCTCTTCGGCCAGGTATGACAAAGGTGAAAGAGTAATATCAAGTCTTGTTTCACCTCTGACAACCACCTCGGTAAAAATTGTTTCATAGCCCATATGCGAAACCCTTATTACATAATCACCCTCTTCAACATGAAGACGGTACAGGCCATCGGCATTCGTAGCCGTACCCGCATAGGTATCCTGTATAACAATATTGGCTCCTATAAGAGGCTCTCCATTTTCACCTGTTACAACACCATAAATAAATGAATTTGCAATAGACGGTAAACCAATCAATTGCAACACAAGTAATCCAATTACTCTTTTCATAGTAAAAGTTTTTGGTTAAACTTATAATTGCAATGAGGTGATCTTACTTTTTCCCTCCACCGGCATTATCCGGATCAGGTTCAAAGGGTATGATCTCAGCCCGAAATATTAAGGCACCCCATTATAGATACTGCAAATATAACAATTTCAAGGAATATCACCAAAAAAACCGGCCATAAGACCGGTTTTTTATATAACAACATGACAAAACCATTAATACAAAGAGAACATTTATTTCTCGACAGACAGAACTTCCTTAAAGGCTTTTTCAAAAGTCTCTTTCGGGAGGGCTCCCTGGGCCATTTGAGGCATACCTTCCATAGGAACAAAAAGCAACGAGGGGATACTCTGTATACCGAAAATCCCCGCCAGTTCTTTTTCATTTTCTGTATCAATCTTATAAACATCCAGCTTGCCGTCATATTCGTCAGCAAGTTCCTCCAGTACAGGAGCAACCATCTTACAGGGCTGACACCAGTCCGCATAAAAATCAATAATACAAGGAATCTCTCCCTGATATTTCCAATCCTTGTTATTTTCGTAGTCAAAGATTTTCTCCTTAAAAGTTTCTGCATTCAGATGCTCAATCATCACAATAAGTTTTTGATAGTTAAAATTATCACAATTATTTATAAATGTAAATATATAATTTTCAAAAAGAGCTGCAAAATCCATTCCAGTATTTAAACACCTCACAGTAAGCTGCGGGCATCCTTCGGTCCTTAACTTTTGCTTGTTATTGTACTCACTAACCACACCGGAAGAATCAGAGAATGCACCCGCAAAATTTAAAAAGGAGTTGCAGTATAAATTTCATGACCGAATTATTGTAATTTTGTCATACTAACAGACATAATCTGTCATATACAAATATGAAGAAATATTTAAAAAATCCTGTTTTAAGGCTCATTTCAAAAGTAGCATTCGATAATGACACTGAACTATATGTTGTAGGCGGGTATGTCCGTGACATGATTATGAACCGACCTTCAAGCGATCTTGATATAGTCGTTGCCGGCAGCGGAATTGAATTTGCCAGGAAACTTGCTTTGGCAATAGGCGGCAACACCCGTGTCAGCATCTTTAAAAATTTCGGAACTGCAATGCTTCATTATAAGGATTTAGAGATTGAGTTCGTAGGTGCAAGAAAAGAGTCATACAGAAAGAACTCACGGAAGCCAATTGTAGAAAACGGCAGCATTGAAGATGACCAGAAAAGACGGGATTTCACCATAAACACCCTTGCACTGGGTCTTGGCAGGAAGAATTACGGTCAACTGCTGGATCCTTTTGACGGAACTAAAGACATTAACAACAAAATTATCCGAACACCACTTGATCCTGTTACAACTTTTTCCGACGATCCCCTGCGAATGATGAGAGCCATAAGGTTTGCCGCACAGCTTAATTTTAAAATCGAGCCGGCCACTTTGACAGCCATTAAAGAAAGTCGCGAAAGAATAAAAATTGTTTCCCAGGAGAGAATAACCGAAGAAATAAATAAGATAATACTTGCAGACAAACCTTCAACAGGATTCAGCCTGATGGACAAAACAGGCCTGCTTGAAATCCTGCTTCCCGAAATTCACGCTATGAAAGGGGTTGATAAAATGAAAGGTAAATTGCATAAAGATAATTTTCACCATACGATCAGGGTTCTGGACAACCTGTCCGTTCGCTCCTCCGACCTTTGGCTGCGATGGGCTGCACTGTTGCATGATGTTGGCAAACCATTGACAAAAAGATACAGCGAAGAATCAGGATGGACTTTTCACGGGCATGAACATATAGGTGCGAAAATGATACCCGGCATATTCAGGAGACTGAAACTGCCTCTGAATGAAAAAATGAAGTATGTAAAAAAGATAGTTCAACTGCACCTGAGACCCATATCCCTTTCGGGTGAAGATATTACAGATTCGGCTGTAAGGCGGCTGCTTTATGAGGCCGGGGACCAGACAGATGATCTGATGGCCTTATGTGAAGCAGATATAACCTCAAAAAACAGGGAAACTTTTCGCAGGCACATGAACAACTTCAAGATTGTGCGCCGGAAACTCCAGGAAATTGAAGCAAAAGATGCTATAAGAAATTTCCAGCCACCCGTTAAAGGTGATGAAATAATGGAGACATTCGGATTGCCTCAGGGAAAAGAGGTTGGTGTAATAA
Organism: Bacteroidales bacterium; assembly: GCA_046483315.1. Taxonomy (GTDB): domain Bacteria; phylum Bacteroidota; class Bacteroidia; order Bacteroidales; family PUMT01; genus PXAP01. The sequence goes on from JAWODJ010000124.1 coordinate 40,262, forward strand.
AAAAAGCAATAAAAGATGCAATACTTGACGGGGTAATCAGTAACGACAAGCAACAGGCACTCAGGTTCATGCTGGAAAAGGCAAAAGAGATGGGAATTGAACCAAAATAAATGCCTGCAGAGATATTCTTACCCGATAATTAACACTGTCTTTCAATCCTTGCAGGAAAGATACATTTTTTTCTGATGTTATTCGAATACCAATAAAGTTATGGGTGGCCGGGGCTTTATCATTTATTTATTCCATTACCGTCAAGCTTTGAATAATCAAATCCCGAACAACTGTAACATGAATAATCACCGGACCTTTCAACTGTTTTGGATTTCATTACACTTTCCTTACAAAATATACATAATACACTATCATCAATTTTTGCATATTCAGGAATTTTCACATCTGTATGGTGGACCTTAAACAATTTATCAAATTTAATTTTCAATGTTCCAAATGCTCTTTCAACAGATAATTTCTTGTATGTTGAAACATTACCAGGCTTCCGGTTTTGTTCAACAACAACTTTCTGGTAGTACTCAGCAAACCGGGGAAAAGCATCTTGTATAAGTTGCCGGGATTCGTTTTTTGAACATATCCTGATACCTTTCCCGTCACGTCTGGTCAAAGTAAATGCAGTCTTCCCGATATCCTTGTAAATAAGGCTGTTATTTCCGAATGTGCAGCCGGTAACAAATTGTACACCATCAGCAAAACAACTGTTAGTCTCTGTTATTGCCAGGAGGTCTTCCATACCGTCAGATTCCTCATTCAACTCATCCATGGCAAAAGCAGCTGCCATAACCCCCATCGCAAGTCCCGGGCAAAAATGGCCATGCAATTGACCGGCTTTTAACAACAGGGCATCAAGATTTGTTTTTTCTATAAAATTATTAATCTCAATTCTGGGTCTTGTTTTTAATAAAGACATATGTACAGGATTTGACTCATATTCCAGTTCGAAAATTGATGTATCACAACTCTTAATATCTATTACCGGGGTTTCGTTTATGGCATCCAAACCTTTTACAATAAGCCTATTCTTTTCAACCCCAAGTAATTTGACTGTTGTGACGCCAACTGAATTGGGCCTGCGGGGACTGCGGGAAGCAAAAACGCCACGCACTTCACCTGAGTGGGTTTTGCCTGAGAGCTTAAATTCATCTGCTTTGTGAAAATAAAAAACAATATCAAGATATTCACAATTTTCAATATTCAAAAGAGCTTCAACGTACTTTTCGCCAATAATTATCATACTCTCCTGCTTTTTGATTTCATTATAACCGGCAGGCTCATTAAAATCATTTATTACATAACCAACTGGTTTTATCTTATATTCCTGCATAAAAGAGATTTTTGCTGAACTATTTACCATGTAACCCATTTGGTATAATGAAAATCCGGTTGCTTTCACGGATCAAATGCACCTTAACATTATACAGACTCTCGATGTTTTCTTCTGAAAGAACTTCTTTACCACCCGTGGCAAATATATTACCTTCTTTGAGCATAATAAATTTACTGGCATAGCGTATGGCCATATTAATATCATGCAGAGCAATAATTATAATTATACCCTGTTTGGAAAAACCTTTAAGCAGTTCCATTATCTCAAGCTGGTGTTTGATATCAAGATTGGCTGTTGGCTCATCCAGCAGGAGGATACCGGGCTGCTGGGCAAGTGCCCTTGCCATATAAACCATTTGTTGTTGTCCGCCACTTAACTTGTTAACATCTTTCATGGCAATATCCTGGATTTGTAATGTATTAATTATTTTTGCCGTAATATCCAGGTCTTTTTTTGAAGGTTTCCAGTTTATATATGGCTTTCTGCCGGTTAAAACCATGTCAAAAACATTTACACCGATACTTTTGTTTTCATTTTGAGGCACATAAGCCATTTTTTTTGCCAATTCAACAGATGGAAGATTATCAATAAGTTTATCATCAATAAATATGGCTCCTTTTTGAGGTATCAGTATTTTATTAAGACATTTAATCAATGTGCTTTTCCCGGAACCATTGGGGCCCACAAGCGCAACCATATCACCCCCTTCAATATTTGTGGTAATATTGTTTAAAACAGGAGTACTATTGTAACTAAATTCAATATCTTTTATCTGTATCTTCATTTACCAGTAATCATTCTTTTATATCACACAAAGATTTTTTCGGTACCTGATAATTATTTCCAGTATCCAATTCCGATTCCCTTGATTAACAAGAACAAAAACAAAGGAGCACCTAAAAATGATGTTAAAATACCAACCGGTAAAATTACCGGTGATATTACCGTCCTTGCCAGAGTATCAGAAAGCAGCAGGAACATACCCCCGAATATTGCAGAAGCGGGTAATAAAAACAGCTCATCCCCGCCAATTATTCTACGGACAATATGCGGAACAACCAGTCCGACAAATGCGATAACCCCGTAAAATGAGACTATGACTGCAGTAACCAAAGATGAAAGCACCATGCCGGCTAACCGGACACGTTCAGGTTTGACACCCAGACTTTTGGCATATTCATCCCCGGCCTGTAATGATTTATAGTTCCAGCTCTGCCGGAAGAAGAATATCAGTGCAGGCATGACTACAGCCGACTGAATAACTGTATCTTTCCATGTTGCCCTCCCAAGATCACCAAATGTCCAGAATACAATTGAGGACAACTGAACACTGTCTGCAAAATATTGCATGGCTGAAATTCCGGCGCCAAAAAGTGAACTTATAATGATCCCGGATAATATGATTATTTCCGGTGTTGCCCCCCTGTACCTGGAAAGCATCAGAATAACGGTCACACTTACTAGACTCCAGATAAAAGCTGACCCGGCTACAAGATATGGATTATCAACAATGGAAACATCATCCGAGCCATTATAGCTGGTCCCGGCACCAAGAATGATAATTGCAAAGGCAGCGCCAAATGCTGCTGAGCCTGAGATGCCAAGTGTAAACGGAGATGCAAGCGGATTTCGCAACAAGCTTTGAATAACTCCGCCGGAAACTGCTAAAGCCATACCGGACAGGATAGCCCCGATAATCCGGGGCAACCTGATATTTAGTATTACCTGGTATGATAAAGCGTCAGCCTTGCCTGTCCACATGCTTAAAACATCCTTAATGCCTATATCGGCAGAACCGGAAAGAAGAGCTAATTGTGCAACAACCAAAAGACATATGAAAACCCCGATAATAAACCAGATCCGTCTGTTATTGAATATCCTGTATTCATATGTCAGCCAGTCATTCATTGCAATTCATTTTTATCAATTTGTCTGAAATGTTTTGAAATTAATTCCATGCCTGCAATTTTTCCTAAGAATGCTTCTAATATTTCATCAGTTTTAGACTCAATGATTACATCCTGAAATCTTTCAGGATACAGAACTTTACCAACGTACCATGCATTTGCCAGAACCATCTCATAATTTATGGCGTAGTTATTATAGGGATATAAAGCAAATATTTTGTTTCCCTGAACAGCATCCAGACCATTATAGAGTACTGAATTCTTTCCCATATCCTGCCTTACATTAGTATATCCCGATTGATCAATAAAAATGTAATCGGGATTCCATAACAATAATTGTTCTTTATCAACAAAAGTTCCTTTTACATGCGAAATAAGACGCTCGTTGATACCTGAAGCAACATTCCGTGAATTTGTAAAAATATAGGGAGGGTAGAAGGGCTGGGTGGAATTAATGCCGAACGAACCGCTGTAATTAACTCCTCCTATGTAGACAGTTGGCCTTTGATTTTCAGGTATATCATCACTCAGGTTATGCAACATGCCAATGGACCGCTTTATATAGCTGATCAGGGAATCTGCCCGGTTTTCTTTTTGCAGTACCCTGCCGATAAGTTTGAAAGAATCAAAAAGCCTGTCTTTCCCTGTTGCAAATTCGGGACATTCAATGGCTATTACAGGAATTCCTGTCTTCTTTTGAAGTGCATCAGCATCGCCCTTTGTTGTGTAGGATATGAATATTACATCTGGATTGACATTCAGGATAAGTTCGGGATCACCACCCATCAGAGGTCCCACCGAAGGTAAACATGTTAACTCCGGGTATGCCATTAAATATGGTTTTGTTGCATCTCTTTCTATTTCTTCGACTCCCGCAATCAAACCGGCAGCATCCATATAGACCAGTAATCGTAATGCACCCGCACGCAATCCAATTATCCTGTTTATTTCTTCAGGCACCATAACCTCCCTGCCAAGCATATCATTGACAATAAACCCTCCTCTCTCTTGCAGGGATGGATTTGTGCATTTTATTAACGGAAAAAATAACAGGATAAAAACTATATTTTTTATCATGTCTCTTGAATTATAACTTAACGGCAACCCTTGCCGTAATTAAACGACCCGGAGAGAGATAATTGATTGTCTCCATGTGCTGATTGTCAAAAATATCCTGAAATGCCAATGAAACAATATAATTTTCACTGATCTGTCTTGATAAACGAATATCGAAAGTAACATAAGGATCAATTTTGACTGTGTTTAAATCATCCCCAAACTGTTCACCTTTATAAAAACCATGAAAAGTGATATCTGTATAATCATTTCTCCACATAATTGTGGCTGAGGCAGCATGTTTTGGTACATATTTCAGGAATTTATTCTCCAGATCGGGCCGCAGTGCAAATGAATTGATTCTTGAATCGGCATATGTATAGCCGGCCTGAATAATCAACCCCCCGGATAAAGCATATGCAATATCGGTCTCTGCTCCCCTCAATGTTACGCCGGTCACGTTCTCCCTTCGGTAAATATCGCGTCCGAACATCATATCCCCTGTTGCCACATAATAAAGAAAATCCCTGCCGGCAGCAGAATATGCAGATGCTGAGAGTTGCAAATTATTAAGCGGAAATATGTCAACCCCTATTTCAAAATTATCCAGAGATTCTGGACCAAGTTCCGGATTTGCATATTTAGGTCCAACCCACATCCAGCCGGTGCGGGTGAGATCATCCAAAATTGATGCCCTGAATCCGTGTGAGTATGACAGGTATCCACTTACTTCTTCAATAAAATTAAACCTGACCCCTGCACGTGGCGATAATTCTGTCCATGTGTTTTTCTTAAGTTCCGGCATGGTACTCCACGGATCGGTTGAATAATAATAACCGTTATCAAAGGTTACCCGGTCAAAACGCAGTCCGAGTATCAAACGTATTTTATTATCAAGTAACGCATGTTCGTCCTGCAGGTACCCTGCAAGATTATTAATAGTGCCGGCATTGAATATGGTATCAAATATTTCTGTTGTTTCATCAATAAAACGAGGGGTTTGATAATAATCACCGCCCTCGATACCACCCTGTTTGAATTCAAAGCCTGCAGTCAGCGTATTGTTAGTGCTCAACTCACGGTTAGCATTAAACAAAATACCCCTGTCTTCCCTGTATGAGTCAACATCATACCTGGAGTAATTATCTCCTCTCATCCTCTCATTGATATCATAATAGTTTTCAAGTTGATAAAAAACATTCAGGTCATATTGTGTTTTTGAATCCCCGCCTCTGAGGTTACCCCTGAACAAGTTGGTGTTGAAATTTCTGTAATTGCCTTTTGGGGTATATATCTGATATCCCTCACCCCGCTGATCTCTGAAAACATCATATTGTAATTCCCATCTTAACCACTGGTGTACATCATTACCTGCTTTTACCGATAAAGATATTTCTTCCAGCGAGCGTGCAATGTCGAATGGAGTACGGTCAATAACGGGTATATTATTATAACCATCACTTTGCAGGTAGTACTGGGAGACAGAACCGTAATAGCCTTTATCATTCCTGATTCTTATATTCAAATCCTGTCTTACTGTATTAAATGTTCCATATGCAATCCCGCCATCAATCGCCTGAGGTTTTGATGGTTTTTTTGTGATAATGTTTATTACACCACCCATGGCATTATTACCATAAAGAGAAGAACCAGGCCCTTTGTAAACCTCTATTCTCTCAATATCGTAATGGTTAATACGGTTCCAGTTTACACCGCCCTCATCTGATGTGTTTACAGGCACGCCATTTAAAAGTGCCAGGGTTCTTGATTGTTCATCACCCGAAAGTCCGCGCATTGTTACCATTGGCCTCTGGCTGTATATCCCGGTACTCCGGTTTACATTGATGCCGGGGATAAACCTTAAAATATCATTCACTTGCTGAGCGGCTGACATTTCTATAATTTCTGCAGTGACAACTGAAATTCTCCCTGGCACTTCTCTCGGGTTTCGTGAGGTCCTGGTTCCCGTTACAACAACTTCTTCCAGTTGCAGGGTATCATTCAGAAAATCCTGTGCGTTTGCCGGATTAATTATGTAAAAAAAAGAATATAGTATTGCAAGTAAATTAAATCTGCTTTTTATCCATATCATGGGAATAATCTTATTAAATCATTAGGTGTTATCATATAATAATTCGTGTTACTATAATAATAAAAAAATTTTATACCCTTTTTATGCGGGATTTATCTTATGACTGTATTCAGATACTATTAATATTTTAAGATAAGATACAATCATATAGTGTTACCTTCCTGATATTAGTGTTACTTTGTGCAAAAATAAAAATTTATTACAGTTCCTGAAACTATATTTTAAAACCTAACCGGTTTTTAACCAATTTGAGTGTTATTTCCCGAAAAATAAAAAAATCAGTCCGCACGGCTCATGGTCAGTTTGCCGTGCTGAACACCTTTCATGGCAATCAATTTATTGCTAAGCCTGGTTAATTTGGCTGCCTCACCCTTTACAGCAACAATCTCCATACACATATCGTGATCCAGGTGAATATGCTGTGATGACAAGACAACATCGTGAAAGTCATGTTGCACATCTGTCAGGTTCTTGTTCAAATCCCTCTTGTGATGGTTGTAAACAAGGGTAATTGATCCTGCAACGATATTATTGCATTTCCATTTACTAATTACAATATTGTCATTAATCAATTGCCTTAAAGCCTGGGAACGGTTTGTGAATTGATTTTCCGATGCATAGTTATCCAGTGCATCCAGTAATTCTTTTTCTAATGATACGCCAAAACGAACAACGGACATGATGATACTTTTATATTAATAATGTCAATAAATTATGCAAATTTAATGTTTGGATATCAGATTGCAGACATTTAGGAAAAAATCCTGCTTAACTGGAATTAAATCCGGAAGCTTATCTAATCGGGAATTATCTTATTATGGAAGGTTCAAATTACCGGCAATGACACAACAGCCATTAAAAACAAAGCCGGGAACTTTTCCTGACGAAAAAATTCCCGGCTCACTTTTCGCGGCGAACCGCTAAAGTGTCAAGCTACTGTTATTATGACTGACCTCTGTTAACAAATCCCGAAGGATCTGTTCCGGAAGTCCGGACCTTGTTCCGATCAGCTTGTTACAGCTGATGTTCACGCTGGTCCCAGTTCCTGTTATGCGGCCTGAAGATTTTCCCGAAGGAAATTCTTCTTGTGACCTTACTGAAACATATTAACTCGTAGGCTTTTTCTGCTTCAGCTTAACATCTCAAAGAACAAGTCTTTTATCCCTCACTTGATGAATCAAATATACTACAGAAAAACAATTTCCTGCAAATTTTTTCGTCTATGTTTGTAAACATTAAAATAACACTACTTATCAACAATTTGTTGATAACCGGACAAGCCTGATATTAAACAATTTTTATTCCCCGGCAGGGTATGAAAGCTAACTTTATCAACAAATAACTATTATCTGTAAATTGGTTAATTAACATTTCAGGACATTTTTAACACAAAAAATATAGTATCCAAACAGTTAAAAAACCAAATTTACCACCACAAATCAAGAACAACAGGTAAATGATCACTGAATCCACCGGTATGACGAAAGCCCTCATAAGTCCTGAACGGTTTATACCCAAACCATCTTTCATCAGGAATAAGGAGAAAAGAGTCATTGATTATTCTGACAGACCGGGCAGAGGTTTGCAATCCCCCCTCCCCTTTTAGCAGCGAACCGGAAACTATGAACTGGTCAAAAAGAAACCATTCACCCTGATATTTATAACTGCCCTGGCTGCTACTTTTTAGATCACAGGATATATTGTAAAGCTTTCCGGGGAAAGGATCATCATAATCTAACCCTGACCTGAGGCCGGTTTTTATGCTGTTATCATAAGGCTCATCATTAAAATCACCCATAATAATGATTTTGGCAAGAGTGTCAGACAAAAACAACGAGTCAGTTACAGATCTTAAAACAGTCGCAAGGTAGTGCCTGTATGGAGCGGTTTCTGCCTGCCCGCCCCACCTGGAAGGCCAGTGATTAACAAAAACATGCAATGTATCGCCTTTTCCGGCAACACCTTTAAGGTAAACAATATCCCTGGTCACAGAAAGGGTGTCAAAAGGAAACCTTATCTTGATAAACGCGGTATCAAGCAGAAGAAAATCTTCCGGTTTGTATAAAACGGCTGCATCAATTCCCCTCGAATCGGCCGAATTACGGTGAACAATCCTGTAACCGGCTTTCCCCAAACCTGCATTCATAATTAGCAACTCAAGAACATTTCTGTTTTCAACTTCGCATAAACCAATAATTGCAGGAATTTCCCATTCACCGGCTGCCATTATGGCTTTGGAAAGATTATTCAGTTTATTCCTGAGACGAAATTCATTCCATAGTCTTTCACCGGAAAGAGTAAAAGGATCATCATCCGTTCCGGGATCGTTTATAGCATCATACAGGTTTTCTACATTGTAAAAAACGATACGAAAAACCCCGTGCAGAGATTCCGGCTGTTTTGAATAAGCAGAATCAGAGCCGACTGCAACAGCACACAAAAACACCTGCAGGTTCACGTAAAGAAATAAAAAACGAAGTTTGGACATACTTTTTAAAGACATACCAGAAGAGGATAAAATCATTCCTCAGCATGCCATTCAAATGCCCCCATATCAGGCCCGTCCCCATACGGCCTGATTTTACCTTCATGATCAAAGGGATACAAATAACCAATATCGGGATCGCCGGTATCAATTGCAGGAGAGGTACCTGAAAGCCGGTAATTGAATCCCAAAGGATCTATAAAGTCAGGGGGCAAATCAAGAATAGAGTTATTAAACGACAAAAAGGCATGCAGATTAGTTTCAACGCTGACCAGACAATGATTAAAGGAAACCTCGAAATTTGCTTCAGGGTTAACCGACAAACCGACCTCACTACCCCGGGAGCCGTAAATTATGGAATTACCGAAGAGTGCTTTAACGGGCCTCAGTTGTATTTTGCCTGCTATATCAGTATAATAATTTTCTATGATGACAGAAGGTGTTTGCCGCGATGAAAGATTCCAGTAATTGGCAATCGTGCAATGATTAAATGTGTAATCACCTCCCGAGGTAAGGGCAACAGAATGAAATCCGCAGTTGGCAATTACTGAATTATCTGCATATACCACAGCGCCCCTGGCAAATATTCCTGCATGAGTCATGTTTTCTATCCGGCTGTTTGACAGGTAAAGGGTGGTACTGGCGGAACTGCCTACTGTATCTGCAAGAATTCCGTTCACGGCATTTCTGACCCTTGCATTTACCAACCTGTTACCGGAACTGCCGGGCATAAGCCATATGCCCTCCCACTGCCCGGGAATATTCCTGTAAGAGCTTTCCGTGCGTGCTCCTTCGAAAACAACAGGATCATCACAGGTGCCCGCCGCATTAATACTTCCGGAAACATACAATCCGGAATTACGATGAAAGTGTATACGCACACCAGGCTCAATATTTAACACCTGCCCACTGTCAACCAGTAAATAATCATAAACCAGATAAGGTTTCCCGGCAATCAGTGTTTCGGTTTCAAAAACCCGGCCTTCCAGTATATTAACATCCTGTCCCCATGCAACCAGTTTTACATCCTGCATATTCCCATTGGTAACAAAAACAACCGAATCTTCAATTACCATTGGAAGATCCCCGTCTACAGGGTCTATGGTGGCCTCAACAAATATGTAAATGCTGTCTCCACCCGGAAGTAAAATATTATTGAAGGTGTTGCCTGATATACCGTCTACATTTATCCTGTATGGGGATTCCGGGCTCCCGGATAACCTGATGCTTGATATTTCAAGAATGTTATCATATGGATTCAGCACCTTGAAATGCCTGGTGGATGATCCGATAGTAGTAAAAATGGTATCAAAAATCACCGTATCGGCTGAAAAAACAAGCTTTGCATGCGGGTCATCAATTAAGATCTCTTTTTCACACGAAACAAACATGAACGTGCCAAAGATCAGAATAACTGTCAACAATTTAAGTAATCGGTTTTCCGGGGCCATATGAAATTATCTGATTATACTTAAACCGTGAAAACTTAAAAAAAGTGTATTTTAGCAAACAAAACAACACTATAATTCTTTAAATTTATGTACCGGATAATTAAGTTACAAAAAAAATTGTTGCCCGCCATAATTATTACAGCATTATTATCATCATGCAATGAAAAAACCTCAAAAATGGACCTGGTAATTTATAATGCAACCATATATACCGCAGACGAAAATTTCACAACAGCACAGGCGGCTGCCGTCAAAGACGGTAAATTTGTGGCAGTGGGCAGTAATGATGAAATTACGGGGAGATACCGTGCTGAAACCACACTTGATATGAATGGCAGGTATGTTTATCCCGGACTAATTGATGCGCATTGTCATTTTTACGGTTATGGCAACAGCCTTATCAATGCAGACCTGGTTGGTACACGCTCTTTCGGTGAAATAACAGAAATAATTAAAACCCATGATAGAAAGTTTCCCTCTGAATGGGTAATAGGGCGCGGATGGGACCAGAATCTGTGGCCGGTACAGGAATTCCCCCATAAAAGCCAGCTTGATGAAGTGTTTCCTGACAAGCCGGTTTTGCTTACAAGAATAGACGGACATGCAGCAATAGCTAATTCAGAGGCACTTAGACAGGCCGGAATCGATGCCACAACCAGGGTTGATGGCGGTGAATTCATCAAAATTTCGGGTGAGCTTACCGGAGTACTTATAGACAATGCTATCGGGGTAGTCAGACAAGTAATCCCTCCACCGGATTACAGCGAAAAAGTGGCAGCCTTAATTAACGCACAAAAAAACTGTTTTGAAGTTGGCCTGACAAGTGTTGGCGATGCCGGACTGGACAGGGATGTAATAATGCTCATGGACTCCCTCCATAAATCAGGTGACCTGAAAATGAGAGTATATGCCATGATAAATCCCAACCAGGAAAATTTTGATACTTTTCTGCAGAGAGGCATATACAAAACTGATCATATGCATGTTAGGTCTGTCAAACTTTATGCAGACGGGGCACTGGGATCAAGGGGAGCAATGATGATAGAAGATTACAGTGACGATTCAGGCAACAGCGGACTATTGGTGGAAACGCCGGATTACCTGCGTAAAATTTCAAAAAAAGCCTGGGAAAAAGGTTACCAGGTCAACACACATTGTATAGGTGACTCTGCGGTTCGTTTGATGCTCAATATATACGGAGATATCCTTGGCGGGGAAAACGACAGGCGATGGAGAATAGAACATGCACAGATAGTACATCCCCATGATTTTATTCTTTTCAGGAAATATTCCGTCATACCCTCAGTACAGACAACCCATGCCACTTCAGATATGAAATGGGCAATCCACCGCATTGGCCCGGAAAGAATAAAGGGAGCATACGCCTTCAAAGATCTCCTTGAGCAAAATGGATGGCTGCCCAACGGAAGTGATTTTCCGGTTGAAGATATAAACCCCCTGTACGGTTTCTATGCAGCTGTTGCAAGAAAAAACCCTGAAGGATACCCGGAAGGAGGATTCCAGATGGAAAATGCCCTTACACGGGAACAGGCATTAAGGTCCATGACCATATGGGCAGCAAAAGCCGGTTTCGAAGAAGATGAGAAAGGAAGCATTGAGCCCGGAAAATTCGCCGATTTTATAGTGGCCGGAGAAGACCTGATGAAAATGGACATTGACAGAATCCCGCATCTGAAAATAAATAACACATTCATTGGCGGGGAGGAAGTTTATTCATCCAGATAAGGGTAAAATAATAAGATCAAATCATTTCATCTGCGTTATTAACATATACGAGCACCGTATATGTTAATAAAACAATAAAAAACCGGCCGGTAAAAACCGGCCGGCAACCACTTGTTAACCTAAAAAACTGCTGAGAAAAATTCTTACCCTTACATCAAAGTTCCAGAGATTGTCCCATGTAAAAATCAAGGATCATTGACCTCAGAAAGTATTCATATTTTGCCTGAACCAGATTTGACTGAGCCCTGAAATAATTCGACTGGGCATACTGGTAGTCAACGAAGTTTATCAACCCCAGCCTGAACTGTTCCTTTGAAAACTCAAACGATTCACTCGCAGCCAGCACTGCTTTTCCTGCTGAATTATATCTGTTATAGGCACTTATTGCATTATTATGCATCTGATGTACTTCTGAATAAAGATCCTGACGGGCTGCATCAAGCTGATAATTTGCATCCAGAACAGAAATCTTTGAATTGCTGATGCGGTTTCGTGTATTCCATCGGTCAAATACAGGAATGATAAGACTAAAGCCAAACTGTCTGTATTGATTATCCTTTAGCTGCATGGAATATGGATAGTTTCCTCCATCAACAGGATTAACAGCCAGTTCAGAATAACGGGTATAAAAAATCCCCCTCAGAGATAATCGGGGACTTTGTTGGCCTCGTACTGATGCAAGTTCTTTTTCCCTGCTTTTAAGATAGTATTCTGCAGACCTCACCCGGGGAAGATTTATTTCAGCTTCACCATATATATTCTCAACTGTATTAAGTATAGCGGACTGATCTATATCTGTAACTTCAGGCCTGACCACCTGAAGATCAAACTCCGGGTCAAGCTGCATCATTTGCGAGAGGTCAAGATAAGAGCGACTGAGACTGTTTTTTGCCTGAGTCAGCTGGTATTCATCCGCAGCTACCTGAGATTCCATTTCCAGCAATCTTCCCCGTGATACATTGCCAACACGGAAATTATTTTTTACCGACTCAAGTTCAATACCGGAAGCTTCAAGCACTCTTTCGGATATCTCAACAAGCTCTGCATCAAGGAGTATCTGGAAATAAGCAGCTGCTATCCTAAGAGAAATATCATTCATTGTACGCTCAACATCTTCAATTCTTGACAGAAGCAGAAATCGTTGCTGTTGAATATTATTGTAATTCTGAAACCCGCTGAATATATTCATCCTGCTTTCCATACCCATATTCCCCTGTTCAAACTCCCTGTTCTCCCATTCGTAAGTATCATAATTCAGTGCACGGCCTGAATTGTAATCATGATTGGCAAAAGCAGACAGGCTGGGGAGAACACTTATCAGTGAATGGTTGTAATTGTTTTTGGCGCTTTCCGACTGTAATTGCTGCCTTTTAAGCTGAATATTGTTTTCAAGTGCATAATCAATGCAATCCTGCAAGGTCCATGATTCCTGTCCATAGCTTATTGCATAAGCTCCCAGCAAAACCAACAATATCGACATTAAGCGTTTCATAATTAAATAATTGTGACTGTCAGAACAAAGTATTATAACCTGTTAATTACTTTTGTCTTGTCTGAATATTATCATTAACCGATGATCATCAGGAATTTGTCCGGCTGCGGCAACCCATTTGCCCTGAATTTAAATACCGCATGCCGGCACAAATCCCAATATTTATTAAAGAAGCTTCTGAACATTTTCAGTAACAATATGTCCGTCGAAAAGCTGAACTATCCTGTGGGCCTTTTCTGCATCCGTGGGCGAGTGTGTAACCATTACTATGGTTGTGCCTTCTCCGTTAAGATCGCCAAGAAGATTCATTACCTCCTCTCCGTTTGCAGAATCCAGGTTCCCTGTCGGCTCGTCGGCAAGTATGAGTCTGGGGTTCGTAACCACAGCCCTTGATATTGCCACCCTTTGTTGCTGGCCTCCTGATAGTTGCTGAGGAAAATGTTTAGCCCGGTGACCAATTTTCATTTTATCCAGTACAGCTTCAACTTTTTTCCTGCGTTCCGAAGAAGGGACACTCAGATACAGGAGCGGCAGTTCAACATTTTCAAAAACGGTTAGTTCATCTATCAGGTTAAAGCTCTGGAAGACAAAACCGATATTTGACTTTCGTAAGTTAGTACGCTGACGTTCGGAGTACTTTGACACCTCTGTCTCATTAAACCAGAGCTCACCCGAAGTTGGATTATCAAGCAACCCGATTATATTTAGAAGAGTTGATTTACCGCATCCTGACGGCCCCATAACGGCTACAAACTCGCCATTGCTGATTTCAAGATTGACCTTGTTCAGAGCGGTGGTTTCCACCTCATCAGTCCGGAAAACTTTCACTAATTCATTTGTTTTGATCATGATTACAAAATTTAATTGTGGCTGAAAAAATTTATTATCAGTCGATAAAATTATTATTATTTTAATACAAGCCTGTCAACATTACCAAAATTATCATAACTTGACACTATTACCCTTTCACCTGGTTCAACACCATCCAAAACTTCATAAAACCTGGGATTCTGACGTCCTATCCTGATCTCTCTCCTGGTGGCAAATGAACCTGAAGGATCTACAACATAAACCCACTGACCACCTGTACTCTGATAGAATCCTCCCCGGGGAATGAGAATTGCATCTCTGGATTCACCGAGTTCAAGGCGAATGCGAAAGGTCTGACCAATACGGATCTGATCAGGTATACCATCAGTAAATTCCATGTCAACGGCAAAGCGTCCCGCCTGTACCTCAGGATATATCCTGGTTATGACAAGATCATACCTGCTTCCGGCAAATTCAAAATCACCTGACAGCCCTTGTGTTACCCTTGATATATAATGCTCATCCATCTCTACCCTGAGCTTATATGAATCAAGAATATTAATTCGTCCCAGGCGCTCTCCGCGATTCACCATCTGTCCGATCTCAAGGTTCAGTGAAGCCAGTTCTCCATAAACTGGAGCCTTAAGTTCGAGGGCACCAAGCCTCTGATAAACCAGTTTCATATTTTCCTCCATGTTCTCGAGGGAAGTTTCCATAGCATCCAATTGCAGTATACGATACAGTGAATCCTGTTTATAGGTTTCCCTGAAAAGCTCCAGTTTCTCAGTGGTAATTTCAAATTGCTCCTTTGATATCTCATATTCCTCACGCGATATATGGTCCTGTTCCATTAAAACCTTGTTATTTTTAAACTGGCGCTCATATTGCCTCAAAGCCAGGCTGAGATCAAGGAGTTGATTTCTGTTACTGAGATTCTGCTGTTGAAGCTGCACGCGGAACATCCGCATGTCATTTACCGTTCTTGCGTAATTGGTTTCGGCATTGGATATATCAAGAAGCAGTGTTGTATTGGTAAGACGTGCCAGAGGTTCTCCAATCTCTACCATTCCGCCTTCCCTGCGGTATATTTCCTCAACCCTGCCCCCTTCCGTTGCATCAAGGTATATGGTCTGAATAGGCTCAACTGTTCCTATTACAGCAATATAATCCAGAAAAGAATCTTCCCTTATATTTTCTATTGTTATTTTATCAGTATCTACATTAAGGCGTGAACTCTTGTCACCAAAAATAATCTGATAGAAAACAAGAATGCCAACTATGCCCGCAACAGCAATCCAGGCTATTCTTCTCCACTTTTTACCTTTGTTCTCTATTTTACGATCCATGCTCATTTTTGTAACCTTTTAGTTAATCCTGAAATATCATTTGCACGAATTATGCCAAAAAACACAAACTTCTGTATTTGTGATTATTAAAATAAATGCTGTCCGCTTATATTAAAATAAAAGTGTACGATATCGAAACAGAGACAGTACGATATCGAACAATTTTTGATCCGGTGCCAAAGGATTAGAATTATATTAATATTATATTTACACAGGATTATATAATGACATAAATTATAGTCAGTCACAGAGATAATCAAATCATTCCAATAAATCACATAAAATAAATCAAAAAAGCTTTGGATCAATATCATGGACAATAAAACAGGAAAAATTCTGGCAGTTGATGACAACGAAGATATATTGTTTGCACTTAAGCTGTTGCTGAAACCACATGTTGAAATTATCAGAACCACAGACAATCCCTCGGATATACCTGAATTAATGAAGAATGATGATTTTGACGTTATCCTGCTGGATATGAACTTTACAAAAGACGCGATCAGCGGACAGGAAGGTTTTGACTGGCTGCAAAGAATCCTTGAAATAGATCCCGATGTCGTTGTTGTATTTATTACAGCATATGGAGATGCTGAGAAAGCAGTCAAAGCCATAAAAGCAGGAGCGACGGACTTTGTTCTCAAACCATGGCAAAATGAAAAGCTTATTGCCACGGTTTCAGCATCTGTACAGCTGAAACGTTCCCGCCAGGAAGCCAGCGGATTGAAACTGAAACAAAAAGAGATCAGCAAAGTTCTGGATCAACCATTTCAGGATTTTATAGGTGTCTCGCCGGCAATGCAGGAAGTATTCACCACAATAAAAAAGGTTGCAAAGACTGATGCCAATGTGCTTATACTTGGCGAAAACGGGACAGGTAAGGAGCTGGTGGCAAGAGCTTTGTACAGGAATTCTCCGAGGAAGGATGAAGTTTTTATCAGCGTCGACCTTGGCAGTATAAGTGAGACCTTATTTGAAAGTGAACTGTTCGGCCATGTTAAAGGAGCTTTTACCGATGCCATTAAAGATAAATCGGGACGATTTGAAATAGCCTCAGGGGGCACTCTATTCCTGGATGAAATCGGTAATCTCACACCAGCCATGCAGGCAAAATTACTTACAGTAATAGAAAGAAAGGAAGTAATCAAGGTTGGCTCAAACAAACCCATACCTATAGACATAAGACTTATTTGTGCCACAAATAACGATATTCACCAGATGGTTTCTGAAGAAAATTTCCGCCAGGATCTGCTCTACAGGATCAATACTGTCGAGATACAGCTCCCTCCTCTCCGGGACCGTACGGGAGACATCCCTGTTCTTGCCGGTCATTTTCTGAAAATATACAATAAAAAATATAAAAAAAACATAAACAGAATCAGTAATGAAGCGATGAACAAGCTCAACCAGTACCACTGGCCCGGCAATGTAAGGGAATTGCAACATGCTATTGAACGTGCACTTATAATGAGCGACTCAAACAGCCTTGAAGCAGATGACTTCATGTTATCTTCAAAACCCAGAAAATCCGGGGAGATTGATTTACCTACTTATAATCTGGATGAGATTGAAAAGAATGTTATCATGAAAGTGATGAAACAATATCAGGGAAATATATCCCAGGCAGCTTCTGAACTTGGATTAACACGTACATCGCTTTACCGCAGAATGGAAAAATATGGTTTATAAGAATTTCAGAATTGTAACCCTGTTCAGAATACTGCTGTTGACAGCAAGTATCTTTATATTTGTATACACCATAATGCATTACAGTTTTTACATCACCCCCGTTCTGATAGGGCTGTTGATAGTTATTCAGATATTGCTCCTTTATAAATATGTTGACAAAGTAAACCGTGATCTTACTACATTTCTCGAATCAATTAGGTTCTCCGAATTCACATTAACATTTCAGACTCGCGGACTAGGTTCATCTTTTGATGAACTTAACAAAGCATTCAATGATGTAATCAAGGATTTTCAGAAGGTCAGATCTGAGAAAGAAGAGCACTTTCAATATCTTCAGAGTGTTGTACAGAATATAGATGTAAGTATTCTGGCTTACCAGCGGGACGGGACAGTGGAAATGGTAAACAAATCAGCTAAAAAACTTTTCCAGGTAAGCAGTCTGCGCAACATTCATTCCCTTAACTCACTGAGCGACGAACTGGTTAATACACTTATTGAGATTAAACCAGGTGAAAATAAGCTTGTAAGGGTGCAGGAACAGGATGATCTGCTTCAGCTGGCAATATTTGCCACTGAACTTAAAATTCACAACAAGGAAATTATTCTTTCTACAATAAAAAACATCCAGAACGTTCTTGAAGAACAGGAAACCGAAGCATGGCAAAAGCTGATCAGGGTCTTAACTCATGAGATAATGAATTCAATCACCCCAATCGCATCCCTTTCATCAACACTTGACCTGATGCTTAAAAGCATTACAAGCGAAGAAACCAGTAAGCCTCTGGACATGGAATCTGTCTCCGAAATACAGCAGGCTCTGCAAACCATTAACAAACGCAGCACAGGTTTACTCCATTTCGTAAACACCTACCGCAATCTGACAAGGATACCCAAACCCAATTTCAGAATCTTCCCTGTTAAAGACCTGATCAATAACGTACAATTACTGATGGAAGAAGAATTGCGTCAAAATGAGATTAAGCTTATAACATCTGTTATTCCTCCTGATATAGAATTCTCGGCTGATGAACAGTTACTCGAGCAGGTTATGATCAATATGGTTAAAAATGCAATCCAGGCATTGAGTAACAGGCCTGATCCTAAAATTGTCATAAAGGGATTTATCAATAAGCGTGGAAGGCTGACCATACAGGTCAAAGATAACGGACAGGGAATTCTGAAGGAGGTTCTTGACAAAATATTCATTCCTTTCTTCACTACCAGGCCAAAGGGTTCAGGTATAGGACTCAGTCTGAGCCGTCAGATAATGCGGTTGCACGGCGGAACTATTTCAGCCAGCTCCGAACCTGATGTGGGAACGACCTTTACCCTTACTTTCTGATATGGCCTTGAAATAATAAATAGACTATACTAAAAATGAAGCTCGTGAATTGGAATTCCATTCTTAAAAACCTTCCGGATATCAATATGGCCATCTTTTACATCAAATAAAACTATATCCCGATCTCTTTTCTCTCCCGGTTTCCATGATCCATAGCCCAGCAATCCGGCAGGTGTGGCAGATGCCATATGCCAGACTTCTGAGATATCTGCCAGTTTATTATTTATCATGTACTGCACATTATCAAGCAGGGTTTTTGCCGCTCCTGCAAGTAATCCATTTTGACCCTTAATGCTTAAGCGTCCGCCTTCTTCCAGAACAACTTCCTTTCCAATATGAGTTTCATAAATCCCCGGGTGCATACCGGTGAAATGAGTTGCGTCACTTACCAGTATAGTTTTATTTCTTTTTGCCTTCAAAACTACCTTGATAAAAGAATCAGGAAGATGATACCCGTCTGCCACAATACTTGCAATGAGCCGGTCTTCCGCCAGCTGATCCCAGATAATATTGGGATGCCTTGGTAACATCAGCGGAACTGAATTGCCAAGATGAGTTGAAAGGCGGGCACCCGAATTAGCAGCTGAAATAATCTGGCTGCCATCTGCACTGGAATGAGCTATACCTGCAATCAATCCAGCTTTTCTGCAATTATTTATAAAGTCGGGAGCATTATCCCATTCAGGGGAAAGACTTATAATCTTTATTCTGTTTCCCGATGCTTTTTGAAAGGTACAGAAAAGATCCCAATCAGGCGCCTTCACATATTTTTTATTATGTGCTCCCCTGAAGCCATCTTTATCAGATATAAAAGGTCCCTCAAGATGAATCCCACCTATACACATGTCCAGTATGGGGTATTCTGAACATGCTTTATCAATAGACGATAGTATCTTCCGAATATTTGCAGAAGAGTTAGTAATCACAGTAGGAAAAAAGGTGGTGATCCCTTTATTTAACAAATATTTGGCTGCAGAAAGCAAGCCTTCCCCGTTAAGGGAGATGTCATTAAAATCAACCCCGTTTACTCCGTTAATCTGCAAGTCTATGAGTCCCGGACCAATAAAAAAGAGTTTGCCTCGATCACTGTCAACCGTTTTCTCTGCTAACGATGAAGGAAAAGATGTGCCTTTGCAATTAATGATCTCCCCGCTCAAACAGTCCCTCGCCAAAAATTCTGTAACATTGTTTTTATGTTCACCCATCAAAAACCAATAATATAGAGCATTTAATTACCACCGACAAAATTGACGGTTTTTTTAACTTAATTCAAACTTAGCTGCCTCAAGGGAAGCCCCGGCTAATTCTTTTGATTAAGTTACCACCACCAGTTACTCTTCGTTCTTAATTGAACCCAGCAAAAGTAAAACCCTTTCAGGAACAGGTTTATTGGGATTTAAAAGTCCCATTATTAAAAATGTTATAGTTGACACTACTACCGGCAATGCAACAGAAAGTGCCAGGCTTTCAACTGATATTATCTTTGTGAGGACAAATGTAAAGAATCCAAGAGCAATTGAGGTTATTGCGGCCGACGATCCGCATCTGGCGAAGAACGGGAGAAGTCCAAACAGCATAGGCACGGCTACAGGACCAACAAGCGCTCCAAACCACGAAACAATCAGTCCCAGAACACCCCCAAAATGCTCATATTGTGATGCCAGGATAATTGTCAATAATGTAAAGGTGAAAGTGGTTGTCCGGGCTATCCGCAATGAAATGCCGGATTTTTTTAACTTAGCTGACAACATCGGCAGAATATCACGTGTTATCACTGCAGATATCGTATTAATATCAGATGAGGTCATGGACATAGTATTTGCAAACAACGAAGCAAGAACCAGACCGATAAGTCCTATTGGCAGAAGTTCCAGTGTAAGAAGTCCGTATGATTGCGAAGGATCGGCCAGGTTGGGCATTATTATTGGTGCAGTCCACATGGGCATGAAAAGTATCAACGGCCATATCAAGTATAAGGCCCCGGAAAGATAGGCTGCTTTTGCCGATTGCCGTTCATCGGGAGAAGATATATACCTTGTTGCAAGATTCCATGTCCCGCCATTATAACTGAGAAAGTTAATTAACAGGAAAGCAAGTGCGAACCCAACGGTATACGGGTCATTAAAAGCTTGCGAATGTCCTTCAGGAAGCTTGTCCCAGAAAGTAAATATTGAATCTATGCCACCAAGCTGAGACAAAACGGCAACAAACATAACTATACCAGCAATAAGCTGAACAATAAACTGGGCAAAATCGGTAAGTATTACAGCCCATAGTCCGCCGAAAGTGACGTATATAAGAGAAACCCCGCCAGCTATTAAAATACCGGTAACAAGTGATATTCCTGTAAAAACATTAAGTAAAATAGCAATAGCTGCCCATTTTGCAGCTACATCAAAAAGCTTGAGAATAACACCGCTCCAGGCCATTATTTGTTGTGTGACAAGATTGTAACGATTCACAAGATATTCAAGAGGCGACTGTATGTGATACCTTTTCCTGAGACGGACCCAAAGTACCGGAAATACTTTTGCAGTAGCTATTATTGCAATGCCAATGGTAAATGCCCACCATATGTAAAGAGAAAAACCGTGTGTATATGCCAGTCCTGCATAAGCTACAAATACGGCTCCACTATAACCGGAAACATGATGCGAAATCCCGGATAACCACCAGGGCAGATTGCCTCCGGCAACAAAGTAATCCTCCAGAGTCTTATTCTTCACCCATGCCCATAATCCAATAAGGACCATCGCTAAAAAAAAGAGCAGGATAACTATAAAATCAAGATTATTGAGCTGCATAATTATCTTATGCCCTCCCCTGCACTTTCTAACACCTCTTCCATCTGTACGGGCTGGCCTCCTCTGCGTTTGCTTTCATCGGCAGCCTCCATAAAGGCAAAAATTTCAATAGTTTCCTCTTTACTTACCGGAGGAACAGCGGTTTTAAAAAATTTGATTATCTCTTCTACTAATGGCCGGTATCCTTCATACGGCCCTATTTCCTGAATGCCATCTTCACCAAAAGCAGTTCCTCCATAACCTGTCCTGCCGGTTCTTAATCCTCTGAAAGTTCCTATCCGTCCGTCTTCCCACGTACCGGCAACTATATCTGTACCTGACCGGTGAACCCTCACGACTTCCTTGCATCCGGTACCCATTACCGTAAACAGGTTCTCAACCCCATGCACCCCATACCAGAACAGATCGGGGTGAGAAGGTTCAATCGAAGCAGGACTGTATGTATCCGCGCCGGTAATTTTACCAATAAGCTCACCATTTCTTAGTTTATAATTATTTTTTGCCCAGCGCAGTGAAGATGAAGAGAACACAGGTACATCATACTCTCCGGCAGCTTTATAGATGGCTATTGCATCTTTAAGTGATCCTGCCACCGGCTTGTCAATAAACACCGGCTTACCAGCCTTGAAAATCTCCAGAGCCTGATCAAGATGAAGATTACCATCATTAGTCTCCAGAAGAACCACATCAACCCGATCCAGGAGGTTGTCTAAAGAATCCGCTAACTCAACTCCGATACCTTTCATATCTTCAATATATCCGGGGATTCTACTATAGCTTGATTCTATTGTCCTGCTGCCATATGGATAAGCGGAAACAACACTATACCCCCTCATTGTCACATTATCAGGATCATTGATCATTTTGGTAAATGCAACAGCATGAGATGTATCCAGGCCAATCACACCAATTTTGATATCATTTTCATCGAATCTGTTATTAATGAAAGGAAAGGCCCTTGTTCCCAGTCCCAGAGTTAGTCCGGTTGCAGCTGTCTTTCTCAGAAAGTCCCTGCGGTTAAATTTCGAAAACATATTAAAATATTTTAATTATTTTTTCTGGAATAAAAGATCACTCTATGGATCGATCACAATTATTGATTAGAATATGGTATTGCAACAGTCGGTGCTATATTGATTCACACCGTTGGTTTCCATCCTGACTCATAATCCCTGCCCCATAATCTCATTGCCTCAGGATCATTAATTATTTTACCATCATCCGGATTACAATTTATTGTTCTGCCAACCCTGTGGGCTATATTTCCAAGATGGCATGCAAGAACGCTTATGTTTGAATCATGATAGACCGATCTCGGCTGCTTCCCGGTCCGTATCGCTTCGGAAAAATTTTCTATATGACCTGAATCCATATTAAATCCGCCACCGGTCAGATCAATCGCAACTTCTTCATTTGTCACTTTTTTTATTTCTTTGTTACTATTATCAAAAAATGTATAAGAGTTGTTGCTCAGTACCATAGTACCCTGTTCACTGTGGAAAGAAACAGCGGCACCAAGACCTTCTATTGGTCTTGCATTACAACTCCTTCCCTCCCATGAAATAGTCTTGTTCTCCGGAAAGTCAAAAACGGTAATTTGTGTGTCAGGTGTTTCCCAGTCATCATTGTAAGCATATCTGCCGCCATGTGAACTTACCTTGTATGGATACTCCACTCCTAACCCCAATCTGGCAAGATCAATAAAATGAGTTCCGTTATTTAACAGTTCGCCTGTACCCCAGTGCCAGAACCAGTGCCAGTTATAGTGAATCAGGTTATCCCTGAAGGGGCGTCTGGGTGCAGGTCCCTGCCAAAGCTCATAATCAATCCCTGCCGGAACATCTGAGATTTTGCCAAAGCCTATCGGCTGACGATTAGCCCCATACCAGGTTCTGGCAAAATGAGGATCACCAATTATTCCGGATTTAAGTTCCATGAAGGCTTCTCTGACAATTGGCCATGATCTGCGCTGATTGCCCATCTGGACAACTTTACCATACTTTTTTGCTGCTTTTTCAACAAGCTCTCCTTCATGTGGATTATGGCTGCCCGGTTTTTCAACATAAACATGCTTTCCGGCCTGCAGGGCCATTATTGCCGCCGGGGCATGCCAGTGGTCAGGCATGGCAATAACAACAGCATCAACTGACTTGTCATCAAGGATATTCCTGAAATCTTTTATTCCCCTTGCTTCACCGGAATATCCGATATCCTTAACTACGTTCAGACCCTTAGCTATGGCGCGATCATCCACATCGCAAATAAATGCCACTTCTACTCCCGGTGTCCGTGCAAAGCCGGAAGCAAGCGCAGATCCGCGGGAGTTGGTGCCAACAACGGCCACCCTTATCCTGTCATTTGCAGATTTATTACCTGAATAGCTAAAGCTGTAAGCTCCCATAATACCGATACCTGCTGCTGATGCTGCAGCTCTTTTAACAAAACTCCTGCGACTGTAATGCTGCATGGTACAAGTTTTTGGTTTATATTAATTTTTTACCGGCAATATATAAAAAAATTCCATGCCTGATACATAAAAAACAGGTCTCTGACAAGAATCAACCACCAAACCTCAGACGAGAAAATACTCTTCTTCCTTTTATAAAGAAGTCAATCACTATGCTACGGCGATACATTTCGGGATGCATTTCAGGTGCCCGGGACTGGTTTCCTGCCGTCCCCCCAGATAATGTAGCGGAACTCGGGTCAGACAGGTATCCTGCTGCTCTCTTTTTCAATTGTTTATTAATAAGCTGACCGAAAAAGGCAAAGTGCGCCTTTACTACAGCAAAGGCGTTTGCAAAGGAAAAAGCTGAAATGAATTTCATAACAGAAATCCAGTCCAATCCAAGCCTTATTAAAATCAACCATAGTCTTCTGCGTGGAAGGTTCTTTGCAAGCATTAAAAGACTGTTACGGAAGTTTAAAAAAACCTTCCGGGGGTGGTACGGGGGAAGTGTGCCGCCTCCAAGATGATAAACAACGGATGAGGGACATACCATAATCTTTCTGCCGGCATTTTTCAGTCTCCAGCAAAGATCTATCTCTTCCATATGAGCAAAAAACTTCTTATCTAGTCCTCCTGCAGCATGCCAGTGGGTTCCGCGGACTATCATACAGGCCCCCGTGGCCCAGAACACTTCCCGTTCATCATCGTACTGCCCGTGATCCTTCTCAATAACATCAAAGATCCTGCCGCGACAAAAGGGATAACCAAGAAAATCAATAAACCCGCCTGCCGCCCCGGCATATTCAAAATAATCCCTGCGGGTTATATCCCTGATCTTTGGCATGCAGGCAGCAACATTGGTATCATTATCCATCAGCCTGATCAGAGGCTCTGTCCATCCCGGAGTTACCTGAACATCGGAATTAAGAAGAATATAATATTCTGCGTTTATTTCCGCGAAAGCTTTATTATACCCCCCGGCAAATCCGTAATTTTTATCAAACTTTAGCACTCTGACATCAGGAAACCGATCTTCCAGAAACTTCAGGGATCCGTCCGATGATCCATTATCTGCAATCCATAAATGGTTCTGTTCACTCTCCGAATACTTTTTAACTTCCGGCAAAAACCTTCTGAGATATTCAATCCCGTTCCAGTTCAAAATAACTATTGCAAGTTTTATCATTACTCCTTCTTATCCCGTTTATGTTTCCATCTCCGGTGCGACCACAGCCAGAATTGAGGTTTATGGACAATCTGTTTTTCAAGCTGAGCAACATGAGCATCTGTTATCTCATAATCCGACCTCCCTTCCGAACTGTCAAACAGGGGAATAAAATCAAATTCATAATACCCTCTTTTTATCTTATTCATCCTTAAGTATACAACAGCCATATCCATTTTCCTGGCAATCTTTTCCGGGCCAAGATAGACAGGGGTGTCCTGGTTCAAAAATTCAACCCAGTATTCGGCTTTTTCCTTTGGCGGGGTCTGATCGGCAATAAAAGCTGTTATGGTAGGTATGTCCAGTTTATTATATTCATAAATTTTCCTGACGGCAATTTTCATCTGAACAAGTTCGGCACCGAACCTGGATCTCATTTTAAACATCAGGTTATCAACCATTTTATTTTTCAACCGTCTGTAAATAGTTATACACCTGTACCTTGTTATAAGAGGAAACCCGCACATCCACTCCCAGTTACAGTAATGGCCTATTATACCGGCCACATGCTTCCCCTCCATATAATATCTTTCAATAACCTCCGGGTTATTATACCTTACCCTTTGTCTTATCTCATCCTCATCCATAGAAGACTGATATACTGTTTCAACAATAAGGTCGCTTAAATGCCTGTAAAAACCCTTTGCAATAATACCGATCTCTTCAGCACTTTTTTCAGGAAATGAGTTGTTCAGATTCTCATAAACAACGCTCTTTCTGTACCTGAAAACATAATAGAGCAGGTAATAGAGCAGGTCCGATAACAGGTATAACATCCTGAGCGGCAAAAGCCCCATCAATCTTAAAATATGATGAAGAAGATAATAAAACAATTTCATATATCAGTTTCACAAAACAAATCAGCCGGGGTTCATGAACTTTTTGACGGTGGACAGGAACCCGGGGAAAATAGTGTCATTTGCAGCTACCAGCTCACCTCCGTATAAATAATCATCTCCTCCCTTAAAATCACTTACCCTGCCTCCTGCCCGGCTTACAATAAAAGCACCGGCTGCAACATCCCATGAATTGAGGCCGTACTCATAAAAAGCATCAAACCTGCCGCAGGCCACATATGACAGATCGACAGCCGCTGAGCCAAGTCTTCGCAATCCATGAGAATTTCTCATAAAATATTCAAATGATTCCAGAAAGGGAGCCATCCTGTAAAAATCGGTATAAGGAAACCCTGTGGCAATAAGTGAATCCTTCACAGACTGTGCGTCGGACACATTAATTTCTTTGCCGTTAAGATATGCAGAAGCTCCCTCCCATGAATAAAAACATTCATTAAGGTTTATTTCATAAACAACCCCCAGAATAACCCTGTTGTCATTTATTAATGCAATACTAACTGAAAAAGGGGGCAAGCCATGAATAAAATTGGTAGTGCCGTCAAGAGGATCAATAATCCAGTTCAGCCCCTTATTGTTTTTTTCTCCTGTTCCTTCTTCAGCAATGAATCCTGCCCCGGGAAGAAGTTTGCCAAGCTGGCTGACAAGCATAGTTTCTGCCTTTTTGTCCACATAGGAAACATAATTGTGAAGTCCTTTGGCTTCCACCTTATCGGATGTAAATGACAAACTTTCTTTACGTATAAAATCACCCGTTTCCCTGGCAATGTCTTTAACTTTAGTACATAAAATTTTAAGATCCATACTTTAAAAAACTTTTATATTAAACCTGCCGGGATATGCTCCCGGTCATAATCCGGCAAATAAACAATATTTTTACATCCTCACCAATCCTTTCATTACACCATTTTCACCAACAGCTATCAACTCAGCATCCATCAGCCGGTTAATAGCTTTTTCATCAGCAGGAGCTTCCACCTTAATATAGTTTCCCGTAAAACCATACATCCTGCCCTTTTTATTATATGCCTCGAACAGGACCTTGTGCACCTTCCCGACATTTTTTTCATGGAATACCTTAAGTTTCTCGTCAGCCAGCGCATGCAGCAATTTACTCCGGCTCTCCTTCTTTTCCGGTGGCACCTTTCCCGGAAGACGGGCAGCCCGGGTGTTATTACGTTCGGAATAGGTAAAAACATGCAAAAAAGCTATATCACTATTTTTAACAAATGTATATGTTTCATTGAAGTCCGCATCACTTTCACCAGGAAAACCTGTGATCACATCAGCACCAACTCCTGCATCCGGGATTTCACTCCTGATCTTCTTTATCCGGTCTGTAAAAAGCAAGGTAAGATATCTTCTGTTCATTTTTTCAAGAATCCTGTCACAACCCGACTGCAAAGGAAGATGGAAATGAGGGGCAAATCGTTGACTTCCTGCCACAAAATTAATTATCCGGTCACTCAGAAGGTCGGGTTCTATTGACGATAACCTTATCCTGTCGATATTTGTATGTTGTTCAAGCTTTTTAAGAAGCTCAGCCAAACCACCGGAACCTGGTTTTCCAAAATCACCGATATTAACTCCGGTCAACACTATTTCCTTTACGCCGCTTTGCTCAATCCTTTTTGCCTGCATCAGGATATCGTCAACCTTTGCACTGCGGCTGCGCCCCCTGGCAAGTGGTATTGTGCAATAGGAGCAGAAATAGTCACAGCCATCCTGAATCTTCAGGAATGAGCGGGTTCTGTCAGCTAAAGAATATGAGGGAGAAAAACTTTCTTCATGAATTATCTGACCAACATGTACCAAAGGCTCACGATTTTTACTGAAATCACCGGCATACTCAAAAATTTTGAATTTTTCCTTTGATCCCAGAACAATGTCAACACCGGGTATTCGGGCTATATTATCTGCTTTAAGCTGTGAATAACACCCCACAACGGCAACAAAGGCCCCGGGAGAAGTTCTCACTGCCTTATTGATAATATTCCGGCACTTTTTCTCTGCACTTGCCGTAACAGTGCATGTATTTATAACAACAATATCTGCTGTCCTGCTGCCAAAACCGACCTTTTGAAAGCCCCTCCCGGCAAAAAGCCTCTCAATAGTCGAAGTCTCAGCAAAGTTCAGCTTACAACCCAAAGTATAAAATGCAACTTCCGGAATTTTATCCATCAACAGTCAGTAATAAATTTATTTTTACGGGGATGGCAATTATAATTAAAAAGGCATAAAGACAGTCCTTAATTGACAACAAAACACTTTGCAGTAAATATCAGGCCACGGTTGACTTTTCCCTGCGGTAAATATTATAAAGCTGATGAACTATACCATCAGATACACCGATTTTCGGCACCAGAAGTTTTTTTGCTTTTGTCCATTTCATGATCCTGAGAAATAATTCCGTTGCCGGAATGATAACATCAGCCCGGTCGGGATTAAACCCCAAATCCTTTATCCGTTCTTCAACTGTAAACGACCCGATATAATTGTATATATCCTTGAGCTTTTTTGCCGTAAGTGGCACCCCCTCTTTTTTGCCTGAGAGTCTGAAAACTTTATTTATGTTTCCTCCTGAACCGATCAGTTCCACAGGTTTATACCTGGCTGTCATATCCTTAAGAAACTCCTTCAGTCTGCCGTACTCCTTTTGAGTCACCTCCCCGTTAAGAAACCGAATAGTGCCGATATTAAACGATCCCGAAGAAATCACTTTCTTATTTGAAAAAAGAGTTATCTCGGTGCTTCCACCCCCTACATCAACATAAAAATATGATTTGTCATTATTTATCATCTCCACTATCCTGTTGGAATATACAAGTTCAGCTTCCTGTTGCCCGTCAATAACATCAATAATTATACCGGTACGGTCCTTAATGTACTGCACTATATTGGCCGAGTTGGAGGCCTCTCTCATGGCAGAAGTAGCACATGCCCTGTAGCTTACAACATCCTGAACTATCATAAGATGCTTGAAGGCAGAAATAGTATGCATCAGTTTTTCAATTTTCGCAGATCTTATGATTCCTTCATTATAGAATGCATCTTCACCCAACCTCACAGGCATTCTTATCAGTTCAGACTTTTTAAAGTAAACCTCATCCTTATCCTCAATTACATTCATGAACAAAAGCCTGATGGCATTCGAACCTATGTCTATGGCTGCAAATTTTAATAGCTTCAAAACTCAAAAATTTATTTTACGGATTTCTTTTTAAATATTTATAAAATTCAAGCTGAGAGCGTACCTGCTTTTTATTGTTATCTCTTTTATATTGATTATCCTGCTGCCTGTTCAAAATTCTTGCTTTAACATTATCTTCCCACTGCAGATCAATCTGTTTTTTTAACTCTTCCTGAAGGTCGGGATCATAAATCGGGGCTGTGACCTCAATCCTGTGATCCAGGTTCCTCGACATCCAGTCCGCCGACGAGATAAAATACAGGTTCCGGTTGTTGTTGCAAAAAACAAAAATTCTTGAATGCTCCAGAAAGGTATCGACAATACTTATCGCCTCAATATTATCACTTAGTCCGGGTACACCGGGGATAAGGGAACAAATACCCCTCACAATCAGCCTGATCTTAACCCCGGCATTACCGGCCTGGTATAATTTCTTGATCATGTCCTTATCCACCAGGCTGTTTGTTTTAATTATTATCCATGCATCGCGTCCGATCTTCCTGTTCTTTATCTCATTGTCAATAAGGTTCATTAAGCGACGGCGTGCATAGTTCGGAGAGAGAAGAAGGGATTTATATGAAAATGTTTTAAATGTATTGTCAAAGAAGAGAAACACCTTTTTAACTTCTGCTGAGATTTTCTTATCCCTGGTAAGAAGAGTGGTATCAGAATATATTTTTGCATTCCCCTCGTGAAAATTTCCTGTACTAATCCCGGTATAATTTACAATGGTCCTTCCTTCACGACGACTTATCAATACAAGTTTGCAATGCACTTTCAGACCCCGGATGCCGAACAGCACTTTTACCCCTACCTCCTCCATTTTCCTGGACCAGTATATATTGGCCTTCTCATCAAACCTGGCCTGTAACTCAATTATCACGGTTACCTGCTTACCATTTCTTGCAGCATTGATAAGGGCATTTATAACCTTCGAATTTCTCGCTACACGGTAAAGAGTTATATTTATGGAAATCACTTTGGGATCAATTGCAGCTTCCCGGAGCCAGCTTATGAAATCCATAAACCTCTGGTAAGGATAATGAAGCAGAAGGTCTTTCTCAGCAATCACATCGAATATACTGCTATTTGGCTTGATCCGCCAGTGTGAAACCGGAATATGCGGGGGATTAACAAGATGGGGTATCCCAAAGCCGGGAAAATCCATAAAATCTTTGAAATTATGGTATCTGCCTCCGGGAATCAGATTGTCATCATCATCCAGGGCCATCTCCCTGACAAAATAATTAATCATGTCAGCAGGAATTGACCTGTCATACACGAATCTTACAGGCTGACCTTTGTTGCGCCGGCTTACACTTTTTGAAATTTTCTCAATAAAACTCTGTGAAAGATCATTATCAACATCAAGTTCAGCATCCCGGGTTATTTTAATTGTAAAAGCTTCAAACTTATTGAAATGAAAAATGGTAAATACATCCTGCAGACAAAACCTGATTACATCATCAAGTATAATAAGGTACCTCTTTCCTCCGCCTGAAGGTAATACCAGAAAACGGGAAATATTATTGGGGACTTCAATAAGGGCATACTCAGTATTAACAGATTCATCATCACTGGTAAGCTTGGTTGCCAGGTATATGGCCTTATCTTTAAGATAGGGGAAGCAATCGACGTTATGCAGCATTATTACCGAAAGCATAGGTTTTATCTCTTCCTCAAAGTAGGTTTTTACAAAATCAGTTTGTGATTTATCTAACTGTTTCTCATTTATAATAAAAATATTCTCTTTTTCAAGCTCTTTGATAATTCCCTGGTAGATCTGCTGAAACTGGGCCTGCTGATCAATTACGATCTGCTGTATTTGCTTCAGAACATTCTTGGGTTTATCACCGATCATTTTTCTCATGTCACGGCTGACATTGCGGTCATAATCCATCATACGCTTAACCGTAGCAACCCTCACCTTAAAAAATTCATCAAGGTTGTTGGAAAAGATTCCCAGAAATTTTATCCGCTCCATTAATGGCAATGAAGGATCAGCAGCTTCCTGAAGAACACGGTGGTTAAACGAAAGCCAGCTTATCTCCCTGTTTATTATTCTCTTTTGTTTTGCCATATCGGATTATCGGGCAAATAATTTTCCTTTTCTATTTTTTTTTCGGGTAATCAAACTGGTATTCTGCCAGTTTTGTCTTGTGTATCTCCTTCCAGTCAGATACATCAAAAACAAGTTTCACCACTCCGCTTGTAGGAATATTATTTATTTTATCTTTCAGAAAATTATTTGCAAAATATGTAAAATCAGGATTATGTCCGAATATCATAACTGATTCCTCACTATCATCAAGTTCTGATATAATTTTCATGATATAATCTTCACCCGACATATAAAGACCCTCATTTATAAAAAAACGAGACATGGGGATCCTGAGCTCCCGGGCATAAATTATGGCTGTATGCATGGCCCTGTTGGCCGGACTTGAAATAATCCGCCATGGTTCTTCGCCCCTGTGTTTCATCCTTTGTGCCATATCATATGCATTTCTCAGTCCCCTCTCAGCCAGAGGGCGGTCAATATCGGACCAGGCAGGAAAATCCCATGAAGATTTGGCGTGCCGTCCAACATACAAAGTTCTTTTCTTTGTCATTATAATCTGTATTAATTATCAACCCGACATTAAAGCAAGTGGCTGGCTAACTCCGACAGATAGCTTCTTTCTCCTTTCACCAGATTGACATGGGCAAAAAGTTCCTGTCCCTTCATCTTATCTGTCATATAGCTCAAACCATTGGATTTCATATCAAGGTATGGAGAATCTATCTGATGAATATCTCCTGTAAAAACTATCTTGGTATTTTCACCTGCACGGGTAATAATTGTTTTCACCTCATGAGGTGTAAGGTTCTGAGCCTCATCAACAATAAAAAATACATCCGACAGGCTTCGCCCCCTGATATATGCCAAAGGTGTTATTACAAGCTTTTCAGCACGTTCCATCTCTTCAATTTTGGTAAACTCTCTGCTTTGCGGTTTGAATTTATTTTTTATTACCGAAAGATTGTCAAAGAGGGGTTGCATATAGGGGCCTATTTTCTCACTTACATCACCGGGTAAAAAACCCATATCCCTGTTTGCAAGAGGTATTATCGGACGTGCAAGTAATATCTGCTTGTACCTTTTTTCCTGATGCAGTGCCGTAGCAAGGGCAAGAAGAGTTTTTCCCGTTCCGGCCTTACCTGTAAGAGAAGTTAACTGGATCTCAGGTCTTATAAGTGCATCTATGGAAAATGTCTGTTCAGCATTTCTGGGTTCTATACCATAAACCCGGTACTTTTCCACCCGTTCAATTACTTTTCTGAAAGGGTCATAATGCGCCAGAACAGAAGCCTTGGCACTTCTTAATATATAATACTGGTGTGGTTCCGGATCAAGACTGAAAGAACCGGCAGGAACACCTTCGGGTTCTTCATATAATCTGGAAATGAGCGTATCATCAAAATCTTCATGCATTTCAATAGCCCTGTCCATCGATTCAAGGTTTGCCACCTTATCAGATTCATAATCCTGTGAAAGAATTCCAAGGGACTTGGCTTTCATCCTGAGGTTGATGTCTTTCGAAATCAGTATAACAGGACGCCTGTTAAACCTTTTGCTTAGGTGCTGGGTAATGGCAAGTATCCGGTGGTCTGCTGTTTTCTCGGGAAACGATTCACACATTTCTTCTGAAAAGGGTTTCCCCGTTTCAATGGAAAGCTTACCCAGTCCTCTTCCGAGTTTCAATCCTCCGTTGAAAAGATGGTCTCCTGATATTTTATCAAGCTCACGGGTGAACTCCCTTGCATGGTAATTGATAAGATCATTCCCTCTTTTCAGTTTATCCAGTTCTTCCAGAACCACAATAGGTACTACAAGATCATTATCCTGAAAGCGATAGATGCATTTGTAGTCGTGAAGCAAAACATTAGTATCAAGAACAAAAGTCTTCTTTATATTTCCCATTGATCAGCCTGCAATTAAATCATTTTACAATTCCAAAAATAATGAAATAAAATGGTTTTTGCCTGCGTGAAGCTTGTTAAATAAGTCTTAAATTTGTCTGCCGGAAAAAGCTGTTCAAAAATTTACATAACCTGAAACAATCAAATTATCATGGAAGCAACTGAAGCATTATTTACACGCCGGAGCATCCGGAAATTTAAACCCGTACCTGTTCCCGATGATCAGTTAAATACCATACTTAAAGCCGGCATGTATGCCCCTTCAGCCAGGAATGAACAACCCTGGCATTTCATTGTAACAAACAAAGAAGACCTCAAAGAAAAGCTAATGAAGGCCCATCCCTATGCCTCCATGTTAAGTGAAGCTCCGCTGGCAATTCTTGTTTGCGCTGACACAGATCTGGAACTTAGTACCGGCTACTGGCCAATAGATTGCGCTGCAGCTACACAGAATATACTCCTGGCAGCCCATGCCAACGGAATAGGTTCTGTCTGGCTGGGTGTGCATCCGCGCCGGGAGAGAAAAGATGCAATAAGAAACATATTTGATCTTCCCGGTAATATAGAGCCCTTTGCCCTTATAGCCCTCGGTTATCCTGCGGAAGAGAAAGAGAAACCTGAAAGATTCAAAGAAAACAGAATTCACATAAATGAATGGTAAATAATTTACAATACCAGGAAACACTGGATTATCTTTACAGCAGATTACCTATGTATCAACGCATAGGAAAGGCTGCTTATAAAGCAGACCTGTCAACAACCCGTGCTCTTGACAATTATTTCAATCATCCGCACAAAAAGTTTAGAAGTATTCATGTTGCAGGAACCAATGGCAAAGGTTCGGTATCTCATATGCTCGCCTCGGTCCTGCACTCAGCAGGATACAGAACGGGGCTTTACACCTCTCCCCATCTTAAGGATTTCAGGGAAAGGATCAGGGTCGATGGTGAACCTGTTGACAAAAAATATGTTGTGGATTTTGTTGACCATCACCAACCGGTATTTGATGAACTTAGTCCTTCATTTTTCGAGATGACAGTAGCCATGGCATTCGATTATTTTGCAAAGAAAAATGTTGATATCACAGTAGTAGAAACAGGAATGGGCGGCAGGCTTGATTCAACAAACATAATAACTCCAATGGTTTCGGTAATCACGAATATAGGAATGGATCATACTGAATTTTTGGGTAGCAGCCTCAGTGAGATTGCCGTTGAAAAGGCGGGTATAATAAAGCCCGATATACCTGTGGTGATAGGTGAGCTGCAGGAAGAGACCAGGGGTATTTTTATGGAGACAGCCAGTCGTCTCAAATCGGAAATATCATTTGCTTCGAAAACATATAAATGCGATCTGGCATTGCAGACGGTCCGGGGAATGCAATCATTATACATTAGCAGAAACGGAAGAATGACATTTGATAAGCTGGAAACAGACCTTCAGGGTTTTTATCAGAAAAAAAATGTTATCACAGCACTTCAGGTTATTGATATTTTAACCGGCAGGAGGATAAAGATAAGCCGTAATGATATTTACCGCGGACTCCGGCAGGTAGCATCCCAAACCGGTTTGTTTGGCCGGTGGCAGACAATCGGTATAAACCCGACGATAATCTGCGACACGGCACATAATGCAGAAGGATTTAATTTTGTAGTGAAACAGATAGACGCCATACCTCATCATAAGCTCCACATGGTAATTGGATTTGTAAATGACAAAAACACAGAAAGGATTCTTGAAATGCTTCCTCGTGATGCCGCATATTATTTTACCATGGCCTCCATACCCCGGGCACTTGATTCAGCTGTACTGCAGAAAAAAGCCCTGACAGCCGGCCTGCGGGGAAATAATCACAAAACCGTATCAGAAGCACTTTCCGCTGCCAGAAATAATGCCGGCAAAAAAGACCTGATATTCATAGGAGGCAGCACTTTTGTTGTAGCAGAAGTAATTCATTAGCAGGCCGGACAAATAATATGAACCCCCTCAATTCTAATATTGAGATGAGGCTGGTATTGACAGGAAATTTTATCAAAGTCTAATCTGGCAAGAATAATCCGTTAATTTAAAAAAGTTGTTCGATTAGCCTGTTTTCAGTTACAAGATAAAACTGATTAAAAATGGTCGCTTCGCCAAATAATTAAACTGTATTTAACTTACTGCCACCGGTATAATTACCGGAAGGGGAACACTGCCTGTGGAACAGGCAGGATCAAAACCATTTGTCAGAAACATTTATTGCTTTCATTATTACTGGTTTTATTCAATGATATCAGCTGTTGTCATGGCCAGAATTTTTCAGTTTTTAAAATAATGCTAATTTTTTGTAACGGATGCAATATAACAGCCGTCTAATTTTGTAATTGGGATAAAACCGGTTTAAATTGCATATCATCAATCAAAACCTATAACCATTATTTAATGATCAGAAATATAATTATTGTCGCCCTGCGAAATATCCGAAAGGATGTGGGGTACAGCGCTATAAACATAGTGGGACTGACTCTTGGAATTGCCAGTGCACTGTTTTTGATAATCTATATTGCCGATGAGCTGAGTTACGACCGGTATCATGAAAAGGCTGACAGGATTTACCGGGTCACTTCTACTATTACAGAACCTGATGACCAGTTCACATGGATACTTGCACAGATACCATTCGGGCACCAGGTTAGAGAAGATTATCCTGAAGTTGAGGCTTCTGTCAGGTTTTTTGATTTCGGAAGGGCACTCGTCAGGTATGGAGAGAGGGAGTTCATTGAAGAGGGGTTCTACTATGCCGATTCATCGGTGTTCGATGTATTTACTCATGAATTCATTTATGGCAGTGGGCACTCCTCACTTAACGAGCCGAACACCATAGTGCTCACAAGCACAATTGCAGGAAAATATTTTGGAGAGGCGGATCCGGTTGGCCAGAGCATTGTAAGCGGTGACAGGGCCTTCACGGTTACCGGAGTTATAGCCGACGTGCCCCGTAACTCTCATTTCCGGTTTGACGCCCTGGCCTCAAGGGCAAGCCTGCCTGAAGAGATGGGGAGCTGGGGGAACTTCGGGGTAATGACATATTTGTTGTTGCCGGAAGGTGTTGATTTCAGAGGATTTGAGCAGAAACTGCAGACGATGTATGACAGGTATATGGCTGAGATCTTTGAAAGAATGAATATCAGCATAGTTTACAACCTTGAACCTGTCACCCGGATCCACCTGTATTCTGATCATGCCGGTGAGCCTGAACCGACCGGCAGCATTGCCTATGTATACATTTTTAGTGTTGTGGCGTTTTTCCTGATACTCATTGCGGCAATGAACTACATGAACCTTGCAACGGCCAGGTCGCTGAGGAGGGCAAGGGAGGTGGGACTGAGGAAAGTTATGGGTTCGGGGAAGGGTGGTCTGATACTGCAGTTTCTTGCTGAATCTGCAACCCTCACGGTGATTGCGCTTATATTCAGCCTTGTTGTTGTGAGTCTTCTGCTGCCTGAATTCAACAAACTGGCCGGCAAATATTTCGAGCTGGACATAATATACAGTCCGACACTCCTGGCCAGCCTGTTGCTGATTGTTGTCCTTGTGGGGGTCATAGGCGGAAGCTACCCTGCATTTTATCTTTCACGTTTCAACCCGGTAAGGGTACTAAAGGGTGAGATATCAAAAGGTTCTTCAGGCAACCTGTTCAGGAAAGTGCTTGTCGTGACCCAGTTTGCCATTTCTGTGGTTATGATCATATGCACCCTGGTTGTTTTCCGGCAGCTTAACTTTCTTAAAAGCAAGGACCTTGGTTACCGCATGGAGAATGTAATCGGCATGCAGCTTAATAATAATGAGATGGTACAGAGATTCAGAGTCTTTAAACAGGCATTGCTGGAGGAGGGGAACATTGTATCTGTCACCAGCACTAATGCACGCCTTGGTGAGGGATCCCAAAAAATTATTTTTAATATGGAGACCGAAACGGGGATGGAGGAACGGGGAGTCAACTTCGCTGTGGTGGATCATGATTTTGTCGGAACTCTTGGTGTTGAAATAATCGAAGGCAGGGATTTTCGCCAGGATATGCCTGCCGACACGCTTCTTGCCGTTATTGTTAATGAGACACTTGCCAGGAGGATGAACTGGGATGACCCTGTCGGAAAAAGAGTCGACATCGGCGACGGAACCATGTTAAATGCATCTGTGGTTGGTGTCATGAAGGATTATCATCAGACAGGCATATATAATGAAATTGAATCACTCATGCTTGTTTACCGTTATAACAGCCCGTTTGTATATGTCAGGATAGACGGAGAAAATGTTCAGGGAGCAATAAGGCATATTGAAACAGTATGGGATGAAATGTTCCCCGGAATACCTTTTACCTACCATTTTCTGGCAGACCGTTTTTCAGAACAGTTTGGTACAGACGAAAAACGCGGGTTTATTTTTACACTTTTTACCGTCCTTGCGATACTGATCTCCTGTCTGGGCCTGTTCGGGCTGGTTTCCTACATGGTTGAACAGAGAACACGGGAGATAGGGATAAGAAAGGTATTCGGTGCCGGTGAGCCCTTAATTGTCGGCCTTATCTGCAAGGATTTTCTTTTGCTTGTTTTGGTATCCATGATCATTGCCTTCCCTGTGGCATATTATTTTATGAAAAACTGGCTGGAGAATTTTGTTTACCGGATTGAACCGGGCCTGGCCGTATTTCTGATTGCTGCGATGGCAACTTTATTTCTCACTTTCCTGACCGTCATTTTCAGGGCATGGAGGGCAGCAATTGCCAATCCGGTAGATTCACTCAGGGTTGAATAAGCCTTTTCATTACTGATCATTATTTTTTATTGCGATTTTGAATTAAACTTCGTAATAATAGCCAATATAGTTTGTTGCCATTCCCGGGACACCCTGAACTCCCCCCATATCCTTTATTCATACCTCAGCGCCTCCACCGGGTTCCTCCTTGCCGCCCGCCAGCTTTGCCAGCTTACCGTTAGCAGGGCTACTCCAAGAGCAATCACCCCGGCAAGCGCAAAGATCCACCAGCTCAACTCCGTTCTGTAGGCAAAATTCTGCAGCCACCGGCTCATAGCGTACCAGGCAATTGGAGTGGCAACAAAAAAAGCAATGACCACCCACTTCACAAAATCAAAATTCAGCATAGCCATCACCTCCCCTGCTTTAGCACCATTCACCTTGCGTATGCCAATCTCCTTTGTACGCGCCATCGTAACCTGCCAGGCCATTGAAAACAAATTCATCGAGCTTATTACCAGTAAAACAAGAATGCAAAGCTTAAGCATCAGTATCAGTTTCCTCTCTCCTGCAAACTGATAATTGTAAAAATCCTCAAGCACCGTATATTCAAATGGGTAATTAAGAAAAGTATCTTCGAACAGTTCCCTGATATAAGGCAGGACAGCAGGGTAATCAGGTTGTGAGAGCCTTATAAGGTAGTTACCCCACAGCATATTTCCGGTCCAGTCCATCAGTATCATTGGCCCCGGATTGTTTCGCATGTTCTCAAAGTTAAAATCACCGGTAATACCAGCTATTTCAACCTCAATATTCTGCATCATGCTCTCATCCACCAGTGTAAGGAGCCTGCCGACCGCCTCTTCCGGACGGGACAGACCCAGTTCATTCATGCAGGCCTTATTAATTATGCAGTAATTACCGGCCATCAACTGATGATCACCCTGAAGTCTGCCGGCCATCAACTGGTGATCACCCTGAAGCCGGCCGGCCATAAGATCAATACCAAAATAGTCTGTAAAATTTGGCCCTGCAATTAATACTCCGGCCTTCCCTGAACGCCCGGAACCCTTTTCAGAAAATATGAAATTCATTGGCACCTGCTCCCCGGGAATCCTGCCGCTTTGAGTAATGCCGGTAATCATCGGATGATTCAGCAGCTCCTGCTCAAAGGCATCCGGATTATTCAGGCGCTGAGAGCTCCTCAACATATTCTGCGGCACCTTTAAAACAAGGTCATTCGAGATATTAAAACCCTTGTCCCTCCCCTCAAGGTACCCAATCTGTTTATTCATCCCGAAAACAGCAACAATAATGACAATTGCAATTGCAAACTGTACAGTTATCATAAGATGCCGGAAGGAAATACCGCCGGTTTTCACGTTTCTTCCTTTCTGCAGCAGATCGATACTGCTCAGCCTGCCGGTTATATAAACCGGAATTACGCCATTTAAAAGTATGCTGATCAGTAAAACGAAGATTATCCCCAACCAGAACAGAAGATTGTTAAATGACAGATCAATTGTTATGCCCAAATAGTTGTATGCAGGCCTAACCAGGTAAAGGCTTATGATAAATGATGCTGCCAGAGAAACAGTATGAATTATGACAGATTCGGCTACACCCTGGGTAATAAATGAAGCCCTTCCGGCGCCATTTACTTTCTTTATCCCGAAGTGAGATGATCTGCTGGTCAGGTTTGTAAGTGAGAAATGAAGGTAGTTGAATCCGGCGGCTATTAGTATCAGAAAACCGGTAACCAGCAACAGATAAAGATAATCCTCACGTACTGCAGTCTGAAGATCATCATCAAAGTCTGATTTGAGATGGATGTCATCCAGAGGTTGCAGACGATAACTGTGCAGGGAGTTGTTCCTTTCAAAATGATCTGCTTTCTGAACCATGACCAACTCATTGATATTACTTTCAAATGATTCGGCATCAGTACCGGGCCTCAGTTTAATATATGTGTAAAACACCGTTTCTCCCCAGCTATCTTTCACAGGTGGCGGCAGATGCATCTGGTCATGAAAGGAGAGCAGGATGTTGAATGAAAAGTGAGCCTGTTCAGGGATATCCTCAAATACACCTTCGATCACATAATCAAATGCCGGATATTTAAATATTGTCTTCCCCACCGGATCGGCATCTCCAAAATATTTCCCGGCAGCAGATTCTGAAATGATCGCCGTATATGGAGCCTGCAGAATTTGTCCTCGATCACCCTGCACCAGGTTAATCGAAAAAATATCTAAAAACCCCGCAGAAGCATGATATACCAGATCATCCCTGAATATCTCCTCACCGATCTTGTATTGAGGGTTGATAGTGCCTGTAAGAAATCCCGTTGCAGTCACTTCAGGAAAATTCTCCTTCAAAGCCTCACCCAGTCCCCGTTCATTCTGAGGTTTGGAAAGCTTAAGTTCACCTTCCGAATAAATATCTGTTATTATTCTGAATATATTTTCCCTTCCGGGGAAGTGCCGGTCAAATCCCTGCTCATAGGTAAAATAGCCCGAGATCATCATGAAGGCAACCAATCCGGTAGTAACGGACAAACACAGCAACACTGCAGGTTTCAGGTTATAGCGAAGAGACCGTATCGCAAGTTTTATGTGAAATAATATTTGCATACCCGAATTTTGTTATTATGGAGATATAAATTACAGGATAATCGCCTGAACAGAAAACTTTTCGGAATAATTCCGGATAATATTTAATATTAATATTTAGTTTTGTTATATAAATAAACCATAATGAAATTAACCGATAGAATAACGATTGAAGCCGGTAAGCGTGGCGGAAAACCATGTGTAAGGAATATGCGCATAACCGTATATGAGGTTCTGGACTACCTTGCTTCCGGAATGAGTTTTGAAGAGATACTCGAAGATTTCCCCTATCTTCAGAGAGAGGACATTCTGGCTTGTTTGAAATTTGCAGCCAATAAAGAAAGAATTGAACTCGGTACCTCATGAAAACTTAAAATTGAAATTTGTAATATTATTCTTTAATTTTAGATTAAAAATAAACAGGATAAATGAAAAACTGGAAAAATCATATTGAAGCCAATCCTGAAATTCTTTATGGAAAACCCGTAATAAAGGGAACAAGGATATCCGTTGACCTGATCCTGGAAAAAATGTCCTGTGGACAAACCTTTCAGGAAATAATTCAGAGCTATCCTGATCTAAAAGAGGATGATCTCTATGCCAGTCTGGCTTATGCATCTTCCTTAATACGGAATGAAGTAATAAAACCTTTAGCATCCTGATGCGTTTCCTGGCTGACGAAAATTTGGAATATCCAGTAATTACCTTTTTAAAGGATAACAATCTGGATATTGTCGCTGTCAGGGATATAATGAAAGGTGCAACTGATACTGAAATAATTGAATATGCGTTTAATAACAGATTGCTGATAATTACTTCCGATAAGGATTTTGGTGAGTTAACTTTTAGATTACAGAGACCAAACTTTGGGATCATCCTTTTACGGCTCTCCGAAACCGATATCTCAGAAAAAGCTAAAATATTATTAGCTGCTATAAAGACACTTGATGATGAAGCATTTAACAAATTCATTGTTATTGACAAATTTAAAATAAGGTTCAGGAGTGTTATTTAAATGCTACTGAACTCCTATGAATCGTTCATAACTCAAATCTCCCACCAGATTCCTGCTGGACACTGCAACTCAGCACTGAAAATATCAAAAAAGGTGCTGTCACATACATATCCCTGAGTTAATTTAAAATACCGTTCATCATGCATGATCACACCACCCCTGACGGGTACCAGCCTTACATAACTTTCTATCCCGGAAAAATATTCAGCAAGATCGGGGATTATATCTGAATTGGGAATGCGTGCGAAATGACTGTTTGTAAGGAATTGTGGACTTGTTGCTGTAATCCGGTAAATCCTCTCAGCCTTCTGATGAAAGGTGTCATAGGAGAGTTCATATCTTATAAACAGGGTAATGAATAGTATTCCGGTCAATCCTAAAGCAAGTCCCAGGACTTTTATCCCGTTCAGTAACGGATGGCCTGAAATACTTCTAAGTGTATAATGAAACAGCATCTTTATTATTTTTCAGATAATATTCAATGCAAATGTTTAGTTTTGTATAATAACCAGGCATTTGGTATTTGTGAGTCCAACAGTTTTCAGATATAAGAGTTATCGTTTTTTCTTCTTTTCCCGTGAAGAAACAAGAATTCACATCCATGTTATCAGCCCTGCCGGTGAAGCAAAATTTTGGATAGAACCCGAAATAGAAGTTGCAAAAAGTGTTGGATTTAGTGATCATGAACTTAATAGTCTGGTCGAAATTCTTAAAGAGAAAAGAGATGAAATCAAAGAAAGCTGGAGAACCCATTTTGGATATTGAAGTTACAAATATCTCTGAACATGGTTTTTGGGTAATGTTAGATGAAAAGGAGTATTTTCTTCCTTTTAAATACTTTCCATGGTTCAAAAATGCTCGCATATCTGATATTTCAGAAGTAGAAAGGCTTTCAGAAAAGCATTTATACTGGAAAAAACTCGATATTGATTTAACACTGGACATGATTGAATCTCCTGAAAATTACCCCTTAATTTCCCGATAATTATTATTTTAATGATCTTTTCATTGTCTGTTCATCCCTCAACATACGGTTATGCCGGATTGCCAATCCTTTTATTTTTACCGGCTCTATTAATTTATTCATACCTTAAAGCCTCCACCGGATTTCTCCTGGCTGCCCGACAGCTTTGCCAGCTTACCGTCAGAAGTGCAATCCCGAGGGCTATCACCCCGGCAAGGGCAAATATCCACCAGCTTAGTTCAGTCTGGTAGGCGAAATTTTGCAGCCACCGATTCATGGCATACCATGCTGCCGGTAGTGCCAGGAAAAATGCCAGGACTACCAGTTTAACGATGTCTATATTAAGCATGTTCAGAATTTCCGATGCCTTAGCACCGTTAACCTTGCGTATCCCAATCTCTTTTGTTCGTTGCTGTGTAATCAGCAGTGACATTCCAAGCAGTCCCATTGAACAAATGAACAGCGAGACAAATGAGAAGATCGCAAGTAAGCCTGATTGCAGTAATTCAGACCTGTATACTTTACGGTACATCGAACCCACATGTTCAA
Source organism: Bacteroidales bacterium (assembly GCA_046483315.1). GTDB lineage: Bacteria > Bacteroidota > Bacteroidia > Bacteroidales > PUMT01 > PXAP01. The sequence continues at coordinate 83,376 of JAWODJ010000124.1, forward strand.
ACTCAAGGGGATATTCGCCGAACATCTCTTCCCATACCTTACGTATATCAGCAAAGGCAGCCTCACGCATCCCGGGGCTGTGGGAGATCACAAAATTAATCAACCAGACATCCTCCCTTTTGAACAGCACCAGTGTTCTTACCTTTTCTTTCATGCTTGAAAGATGAAAATCCTTAACTACACCTATTATTCTCCCGGCCGGAAATTCAACTCCTGATGCAGATGAGATCAGTCTGAAGCTCTTACCTGTTATTTCTTCGGGGTCAGAGTAGTTAAAATAATGCATCGCGCTCTCATTTATTATATACTCACCCGATCCGTCGACATCGGCATTGTTTTCGGTAAAATTATTCCCTCCAATAAACTCAAGATTAAACACCTCTGCAAAGGAATAATCACATGGAAATACACCTATCCGGTCATCCGCCTGCTGATCAGACTGCTGCCTGCCTTCCAGCTCGAAATTAAACATATTATTTGCTTCGCCACCGGGTGGTTCAAGCATAGCAGAAACTGACTCAACAGAGGGGTATTTTAATAGTTCAGATTTGAATAATTCAAACCTCTTCTGAACATCGCTATGCACATTATCTATACAAAATATGTTATCTTCTTCCACACCCAGTGAATGTGTGATTGCATAATTTGTCTGACGGGAAATTACGATAACCGAAACAATCAGAGAAATTGCCAGTGAGTACTGAACAATAATAATCCAGCTTCCGACCCTTGTATTCCGGAAATCAGATAGTGCCTTTCCTGTTTTTTGAAAACTTTCATTTATGTACGTTTTAAACATCGGTTGCATTCCGGCAATTAGTCCTGTTATACTGAACAGAAGTACCACAAGGCTAATAAACATACCCTGTCCTTCAGACAGGTTGATACCGAAGAAGTTTTGTATAATCTTGCTAACGGTAACAGATATTATAGTTGCAAGGACAACCGAAGCCCCGATGATCAGAAGGCTTTCGGCAATAAAATAGCGGAAGATCATCCTCTTTCCCGAACCCAGAATCCGGCTTATCTGGATAAACTTCTTTTTAAATCCGGCCATTCCAAGGTTCAGGTTGGCATAGTTACTCATGCATATCAGCAGCAGGACCAGGGCAGCAATTGAAAACACATAAATGTTGGCAATATTTCCATTAACTTCTATTTCGCGCAGTTTATGTGAGTGCAGGTATATATCTGTAATATTCTGAAGATAGGCCTTTGCTCCATTATTTTCGGCTCCGGCAAACCTTTCGTCAAGGTAATCAGGATATCCTTCCGTTATGTTTTCGGGAACTGCTTTATCTGATAATAACAGGTAGGTAAAGGCCCAGCCACCGATATCCTCCCCTGAGGGAGTGGTTATAAATTCAGGATGGATATGAGAATTGCCCGGGAAATCCCTCATTACCCCCATAACAGTGAAATCGGTTCTTACTCCATAATATTGCCCCATAGGAACCGATAAAACTTCCCCAATCGGGTTTGCCGTTCCAAATACCTTTTCGGCAAATGATTCCGAAACAACCATTGAGCCGGGTTCATTCAGGACCGTTTCTTTATTGCCGGATAGCAGGTCGGCACTGAAAATATCAAAAAAGGTGCTGTCACATACATATCCCTGAGTTAATTTAAAATACCGTTCATCATGCATGATCAAACCACCCCTGACGGGTACCAGCCTTACATAACTTTCTATCCCGGAAAAATATTCAGCAAGATCGGGGATTATATCTGAATTGGGAATACGTGCGAAATGACTGTTTGTAAGGAATAGCGGACTTGTTGTTGTAAACCGGTAAATCCTCTCAGCCTTCTGATGGAAAGTGTCATAAGAGAGTTCATGTCTGACAAACAGGGTAATGAATAATATTCCTGTCAGTCCTAAAGCAAGTCCCAGGACTTTTATTCCGTTCAGTAACGGATGGCTAATTATACTTCTAAGTGCAAAATGAAACAGCATCTTATCTATTCTTCATTTGTGGAAAGTGCAATTTAAACTACATGTTATCTTATAAAGGGATTTGAGCCCAACCAAGATCATTTTCAGGTGATATTTAAATTAAATACTAACGATTCATCCCTTAGCGCCTCCACCGCATTCCTCCTTGCCGCCTGCAATCCCAATAGCAATAACTAAAAACCTTCATCATTTATTCATATCTTAAAGCCTCTACCGGGTTTCTCCTTGCCGCCCGCCAGCTTTGCCAGCTCACCGTCAGCAGGGCTATTCCAAGAGCAATTAACCCGGCAAGGGCAAAGATCCACCAACTTAACTCCGTCTGGTAGGCAAAATTATGCAGCCACCGGTTCATGGCATACCATGCAACTGGAGTGGCAAGAATAAACGCTATTGCCACCCACTTTATATAATCATAGTTTAGCAGTGCCACCACCTCCCGGATTTTCGCTCCGTTCACTTTCCTTATGCCAATCTCCTTTGTCCGGTACCGGCTGCTATAGAATGATATTGCAAACAGCCCTATCATCGATAAGAAGATGCTGACAGAACAACAAGAGCCGATTAAAAGCAGGTAGTTTCTGTTTTCCCGGTGCATCCAATCATACCGTTCGCCAATCGACTCCATATTTTCCGGGTAACCGGGGATAAGCTCCGCCCATAATTGAGAAATTGCATCCCGGGTACTCGGGGACTGGTTCTCTTTTGGTTTCACCAGAAGGTGGTTCCCACCGGTGTCAAAATTGATATAGGCTGGTTCTATGTGGGATTTAAGACTTAAATAATGAAAATCCTCAACAATGCCTGCAATTACTACATCCTCCATGCCAGGCATACCCCTGCCAATCAAGTCCCTTTCGGGGAAAAGACCTGCAAATGACTCGTTTATCAGACACCTGTTCCGGTCGGATGACGGGTTTCCAGTAAAACCGTCACCTGCCAGCAGGCGAAGACCAAGCGTTGGCACAAAATTCTCATCCCCCGTGAAACCGGCCGGGGTAAATTGCCTTTCAATACCATCCTCTTCATATTGGAGTAAAACCATGTAATACTCTAATACCGGAGATGCATTGGCAACAGAAACCATATCAACAGGGGCCATTTTCTCCAGTTCTTCTTTGAATACATGTACCAGATCACTATGCTGCGGCATGATTTTTACTTCGATAACATCTCTGTCAAGACCAATAGGTCTTTCTGTAATATAGATCATCTGCCTTATTATGACAATTGAGCTAATAATCAGGATTAAAGAACCCGCAAGTTGAACAATGTTGAATGCCGGCAAGTAAACACCTTTACCGGCCCGTTGATTAACCGGCTTCAACGTATTCCTGACCCTGTTCAATCTTAACCGGAAAAAAGCAAAAAGAACTGTGATCAATACCAAAAAAACTACAACTGAAAGCAGTATCAAAATTTGCCCGCCGCGGAGAAGAAAAGCTGTCGTGATGGCTGTCCCCGTAATTCTGTTGAAAAATGGAGCTATATAGGTTATAACATACAGGCTGATTACAAATGAAACAATTATTAAAACTAAATTTTCAGCAGTAAAGCTGAATATCAATCCTTTTGTTGATGCTCCGTTTATCCTTCTTATTTTATACTCATTGGTTTTCCAGATCAGGCTGTTGTTGATCAGTCCGATATAATTAAAAACTGCAATACCGATAATCATAAGTCCAATGACAAGGGCTATCCACAGGTCAGTTTTGTCACGGCTGCCCCAGACAGACATATTCCTTGATGTATCGAAATATCCATCCCGCAAGGTCGATAGATAGTACTGCCCGGGAGTGCCCGCGTGGACAATTGGAATGGCTTCCCTGTTTGCATCAAACTGCTTTTCCAGCTCTTCTGGATCTGCCTGCTGAGATAATCTGACAAAGCAACGGCTGTCCTTCTCCTCCCCTATAAGGCGGACCATATCAAAATTAAACTGTGAGTTTTCAACCGGTTTTCTGAAGACACCGGTTATGACCATCTGCTCCTCTTTGTCCCTGTGACCCAGACTGATAAACTTACCCGCAGGATCTGATAAACCAAAATACTTATAGGCAAGCTCTTCCGAAATAACAAGGCAGTTTTCGGTATCAAGAACTGACTGTATATTACCAGAGAGAAGCTCATATGAGAAGAACTCAAAAAAGTTTCCTGATGCAGCAATACTTAAGGGCCGGTTGAAAAATGACTCATTTTCAACATCCACCTTGAAAGGTGCACCGGCATTATCGAAACGACAAAAATCCCTGACCTGTTCAAAATTATCCTTCATATATTCCGCAGCCCCGCTTCTTATAAAGTACATAAATTCACCTTCCCTGAAAGGATCATCGGCTCTCAAAGTATAGATAAGTTCATTATCAGCATGAAACCTGTCTGTATTCAATTCACGGCTGATAAAAACCGCTATCAGGCTTATACATGCTATACCTATGGAAAGACTCAGCACAATTACTCCGGAGTTCAGCTTATGCCGGATAAGGCTTCGGAAAATGTAATTCAATTTACTCATTTAAAGGCTCTATAGGATTCAAAGTTATGCAGATGATTCATTATTTTACATTTAGAAAGACTTTATTACATATTTGCATTAAATTTGTATTGAACAAGTAAAAGATAATATCTCCCTTCAGTGTACTTTTTTCAGGAAAGTCGCTGATGATCCCTGCAACTGTCACATCCTCCCTGTGAGAAATATTTATTTGCCTTCCCAGAGGATCTTCATCTCCGAATACTCTGCTGGCAAGACTCTCAGTAATAACAACATTTTACCTGTTTTCGAACATTCCTTCCGGATTGCCACTAATAAACCTGATTGGAAAGACCGAAAAAAGCCCTTCATCTGAGTTTATGACCCTTGCATTAACAGTGGATTCGCCAGAAACGACAGGTTCATCGGAAATCATGTAGTTTGTTGCAGACTCTATTTCCGGGAGGTTATCGAGAAGTAGTTGGCATGCCTCTTCCCGAATACCTGCCACATTGTTCGGGCCGGCAACCCTGTATATCCGGTCGGCATCTGCAATATGTTTGTCATAACCGAATTCAGAGGCAAGGAAAGATGCCAGGACAACAACCACCGCCAGACTGACTGCGAAGCTCCCAATTGTAATGACAGAAAACACTTTGTGCCTGAACAAGTTCCGGAAATAAAGCTTAAGTGCATTCATTTTTGTGAAGTTTACCTATTAATACCTTAACGCTCCCCCTTTCCTCTATCTGTCCGCCAGCTTTGCAAGTGTACCTTAAGAAGGATAATTCGCAAAGTGTTCACCCAGGCCAGTATAAATATGCAACTGGTTTCCCGGGATACCATTTACCAAATAGCTTAAGATTTAATTATCATAACAATTTCAGTACCTTTTATTGTATTTTACTGATTTAATGAGCATTATCAATATACCGAAAACATCATTTGTCAATATTTTTTACACTTTATGAATGATTTTTTTACACAGCTTATGCGGTATTCACGGGTATGAGGATACTATCTGTTTAATGTGTAAATATATCTGGTTATTAATAAATTATTTATTACATTTGTAATGCTTTAATTGGACCATTAATAACACGATAATTATATTGAAGTGAAATATTCAGAAATTCAGGCTGTTGCAAATGAACAAGAAGAAATACTCCATTCCTTTGAATTAGGTACATTCAGGGAGTTATTGGAATTATTACCCGTCACCAACACTCATGCCCTTGTAGTTTCCGGAATTAGACGCTGCGGGAAAAGTGTTTTGCTTCATCAATTTATAAGAAATGAAATAGACAAAGTTTTTTATTTCAATTTTGCTGATATAAGGTTGTATCAATTTTCAGCAGGTGATTTCATTTTACTAGATGAATTAATAAAAAAAAGCAATAAGGAAATTTTGTTTTTTGATGAAATTCAGATTATTGATGGTTGGGAGCTGTATATCAGGCAAAAACTTGAACAATCAGTCAGAATAATTATTACAGGATCAAATGCGCGTATGTTGAGTGCTGAATTAGGAACAAACCTAACTGGCAGGCATATTTCCAAAGAACTTTTCCCGTTCAGCTACAAAGAGTTTTGTTTATTTTTTTCTTATCCGCACAATAAGAAAAGTTACTTGTCGTATATCCGGACAGGTGGATTTCCTGAGTATCTTAAAACCGGAAACAATGAATTACTCAGTTTCCTGCTCGAAGATATTCTCTATCGTGACATTGCAACCCGATATTCTATCAGGGATATTTCAGGGCTGAAAAAGCTCTGTATTTATATTATATCGAATACGGCAAAACCAGTTAGTCCCAGTAAACTTACAAGTGCAATCGGCGTTAAATCTTCATCAACTGTTCTGGAATATTTGTCTTATTTCGAATCAAGTTATCTGGTAAATCTGATCCCCCGGTTTTCCTGGTCGGTAAAAGGCCAGATGTTATCGGAGAAAAAGGTATATGTGGTTGATAACGGATTGATCAATGTGGCATCTATTTCAGCATCAAAAGATATGGGTCGAAAATTTGAAAATGCTGTTTACTGGAGTATACGAAGAAAAACCAAAAATATCTGGTATTTTTCAGATGGCAACTCGGAATGTGACTTTATCTTTCAAAAAAATGAAAACTATTCTGCAATTCAGGTCTGCTACGAGTTAAACGGAGATAACCAGGAAAGGGAAATAAACGGACTTATTGCAGCCCTTAAGTTTTTTAATATGAGGGTAGGGATAATTTTAACAATTGACCAAACGGATAAAATTCTTAAAGATGGTTATATAATCAATGTGGTTCCGGCATACAAGTTTGATATAAACTAAAGTTTTTAAGACAAATTACTCATATCGCAGAGCTTCCACCGGATTTCTTCTAGCCGCCCGCCAGCTTTGCCAGCTCACCGTCAAAAGTGCAATCCCAAGAGCAACCACTCCTGCGAGAGCAAAAATCCACCAGTTTAGTTCAGTGCGGTAGGCAAAATTATGCAACCACCGGCTCATGGCATACCATGCCGCCGGTAGTGCAAGTAAAAATGCCAGAACCACCAGTTTAACGATGTCTTTATTAAGCATGTTCAGAATTTCCGATGCCTTAGCCCCGTTAACCTTGCGTATGCCAATCTCTTTTGTTCGATGCTGTATAACCAGCAGTGACATTCCAAGCAGTCCCATTGAACATATGAACAGCGAGACAAACGAGAAGACCGCAAGTAAGCCTGATTGCAATAGTTCAGACCTGTAGACTTTACGGTACATAGAGCCAACATGTTCAAACTCCAGGGGATATCCCCCGAACATCTCTTCCCATACCTTATGTATGTCAGCATAAGCGGCCTCCCGCATCCCATGATTGTGGGAGATCACAAAATTAATCAGCCAAATATTCTCCCTTTTGAACAGCACCAGTGTTCTTACCTTTTCTTTCATGCTTGAAAGATGAAAATCCTTAACTACACCTATTATTTTACCGGCCGGAAGATCAACTCCTGATGCAGTTGAGATCAGTTTGAAACCTTTGCCAGTTATTTCTCCGGGATCAGTGTAATTAAAATAATTCATCGCGCTCTCATTTATTATATACTCACCAGATCCGTCGGCATCAGCATTTTGTTCAGTAAAATTACGGCCCCCAATAAACTCAAGATTAAAGACCTCAGGAAAGGAATAATCACATGGAAATACACCTATCCGGTCATCCGCCTGCTGATCAGTCCGCTGTCGACCTTCCAGCTCGAAGGGAAACATATCATTAGCCTCACCACCTGGCGGTTCCAGCATAGCCGAAACTGATTCAATTGAGGGATATTTTAATAGCTCCGATTTGAATAATTCAAACCTCTGCTGAACATCACTATGCACATTCTCTATACAAAATATGTTATCCTCTTCAACCCCCAGTGAATGAGTGATTGCATAATTTGTCTGACGGGAAATTACTATAACCGAAACAATAAGAAAAATTGCCAGTGAGTATTGAATAATAATTATCCAGCTTCCAACCCTGTTGTTCCGGAAATTAAAAACCGGCTGTCCTGTTTTTTGAAAGTTTTCACTTATATATGCTTTTAACATCGGCTGCATCCCGGCAATTAGTCCCATTATGCTGAACAGGATGGCCACAAGGATAGTAAACATACTATGCCTTTCAATCAGGTTTATGCCGAAGTAGCTTTCTATTATCCTGCTTAGGGGGACAGTGATAAAAGTGGCAAAGGCGACCGAACCTCCTATAATCAGGAGGCTTTCGGCAATAAAATAGCGGAGGATCATTCTCTTTCCCGATCCCAGAATCCGGCTTACCTGGATAAACTTTTTTTTAAATCCGGCCATCCCAAGGTTCAGGTTGGCATAGTTACTCATGCATATCAGCAGCAGGACCAGGGCAGCAATTGAAAACACATAGATGTTGGCAATATTTCCGTTAACTTCTATTTCGCGCAGTTTATGTGAGTGCAGGTATATATCGGTAATATTCTGAAGATAGGCCTTTGTTCCATTATTATCGGCTCCGGCAAACCTTTCGTCAAGGTAGTCAGGATAGCCTTCCATTATGTTTTCGGGAACGACTTTCTCTGATAATAACAGGTAGGTGTAAGCCCAGCCACCGATATCCCCCCCTGAGGGGGTGGTTATAAATTCAGGATGAATATGAGAATTACCCGGAAAATCCTTCATTACCCCCCTAACAGTGAAATCGGATCTTTCTCCATAATATTGTCCCATGGGAACTGACAAAATTTCCCCTATCGGGTTTGAAGTTCCAAATATCTTTTCGGCAAATGATTCCGAAACAACCATTGAACCTGGTTCATTCAGGACCGTTTCTTTATCGCCTGAGAGCAACTCAGCACTGAAAATATTAAAAAAGGTGCTGTCACATACATACCCCTGAGTTAATTTTAAATATCGTTCATTGTGCATGATCACACCGCCCCTGACGGGTACCAGCCTTACAAAGCTTTCTATCCCGGTAAAATATTCAGCAAGATCGGGGATAATATCTGAATTGGGGAGACGTGCGAAATGTCTGTTTGTCAGGAATAGCGGACTTGTTGTTGTAAACCGGTAAATCCTCTTAGCATTCGGATGGAATGTGTCATAGGAGAATTCATGTCTTATAAACAAAGTAATGAATAGGATTCCTGTCAGTCCTAAAGCAAGTCCCAGAACTTTTATCCCATTCAGTAACGGATGGCTAATTATACTTCTAAGTGCAAAATGAAACAGCATCTTTAATATTTTTCAGATAATATTCAATGTAAATGTTTAGTTTTGTAATCCACATCCATGTTATAAGTCCCGCCGGGGAAACAAAATTTTGGATAGAACCCGAAATAGAAGTTGCAAAAAGTGTTGGATTTAGTGATCATGAACTAAATAGTCTGGCTGAAATTCTTAAAGAGAAAAGAGATGAAATCAAAGAAAGCTGGAGAACCCATTTTGGATATTGAAGTTACAAATATCTCTGAACATGGCTTTTGGGTCATGCTTGATGAAAAGGAGTATTTTCTTCCTTTTAAATATTTTCCATGGCTCAAAAATGCTCGCATATCTGATATTTCAGAATTAGAAAGGCTTTCAGAAAAGCATTTATACTGGAAGAACCTGGATATTGATTTAACACTCGACATGATTGAATCTCCTGAAAATTATCCCTTGGTTTCCCGATAATTATTCTTTCCGATTAATTTGTAATTCAATTTTATTCAAACCCTAAACTCTAATTCAAGCCTGAATTTAATTAACAAATGATCACAAAATATGAATAAAAACTATGCGTTTATAATTAGTAATTTCTTAAATTCGTAAAAAGTAAACGAAATCCTTAAAGTTATGAAAACCATTAATATCAGGATTAGTGATAAAGCTGCTGAAAAATTTCTCAGTATGAATGAACAGGAAAAATATAGGTTTTCGCAACTGTTTGATGAATTGCTGGAAGATAAACGCACATTATTACAAGTCATGGATGACATGAGTGAATATGCGAAGAACCAGGGACTGACACCAGATAAATTAGATGAAATACTGAATGACGATTCCGAATAAATGGAGGTTATTCTGGATACAAATATTTTAATCAGTGCTGCTTTGTTTAAAAATTCTGTTCCTGACAGATCTCTCAGAAAAGCCCTGGTAATAGGAAATATTCTTCTTTCTCGAAACACTCTAGCAGAAATAACTAAAAACCTGAATAAATCCAAACTGGATAAATACATCACTGTAAGAGACAAATTAGTATTTCTGAATAGGATAGTGATAAAAGCAAACTTCATTGAAGTTATCCATACAATAAACGAATGTCGTGATCCAAAAGACAACATGTTCCTTGAATTAGCCTTGTCAGGTAATGCCGATCTCATCATCTCCGGTGATAATGATTTGCTTGTTTTGAACCCTTTTCGCGGCATTCCTGTAATTACTCCAAGAGAGTTCATTGATCATTATTAATTCACGATTCATACATTGCTATTTCCTTACTATCAAGCTCTTTACATCAACTATTAATCACTCTAAACTCAAGCTGACAATTGCCTCTGAATCCGGCTGAAGTGTATTTCACCTCCTATACCAACACTATCATTCATATCGTAGTGCCTCCACCGGATTTCTTC
>JAWODJ010000022.1:0-13342 GCA_046483315.1 Bacteroidales bacterium
AAAGAACTTACCGCCACAAAAAAAACTCAGTTGCGGAATCGCTGGTTGCATCGGTTCAGGGAAGATCGGCATTATCGGCCCGGCCCGGTCTGTGGCTTTGTGCGCGGTCTTTTCCCGCGTTGCTACCAGTTGTCCAGGCGCATCGTCGTGTTGCGCGTGCCGATGTCAACGGCGACGGCGTGTTCGTCGACGACCGCCTTCGGGTCCTGCAGGACCCGGTCGAGTACCAGCAGGGCATACAGCAGGTAGCCCACGCCGTCCACGGCTTCGTAGCAGGGCTTGGCCGGGTGTCCGCGGAAGAGTCCCGTGTGGTAGAGCTTCTCGACGGCCGTGTCGGCCAGCGCGCGGGCGTCGTCCAGGCGGCGGCGCTCGCCCGTCACGACATACAGGTGCAGCAGGAAGGATATCGTGCGGCCGTACTTCCCCGCGTAGGTTCCCTTTCGACCGGGTCCCGCGGTGTAATCGTCGTACCACGTGTTGGCGGACTCCGGCGTCCCGGGCGGCGTCTTCCTGATCCACGCCGCAAAGCGCTTCGCCGTTTTCAGGAAGACCGGTTCCCCGGTCAGCGCGAAGGCGTACACGTATGCCTGTGCCGTGTAGACGGCGTACTGGTACCCCGCGACATACGGTTCCCAGAGGTCCAGGTGTCCGCGCGGTTCGTATCGCGCGTATCCCTTCCTGATCCTGGGGCCGGGAAACGGCGTGCCGTCGAGTTTCAGGGCGCCCCGGAACCTCCCTGATTGTTCGTCAAACCCGTACCGTGCATACGCCGTCAGGTAGGCGACGGCATAGTCGCGGAAACGCTTGTCCCTCGTCATCTCCCAGGCCCTCAGGAGCGAGTGACAGAACAGGCCGGGGACGGTGGTGACGAAGCTGCTCCCGTCGAATCGTTTCTTCCCGGCGTTCGGCCGTTCCGGCAGGCAGTCGGTGCGGGGGTCTCTTCGTTTCCAGTAGTAATCCGCAATCAGCCGTGCCCGGTCGAGCCATGTCCGCTCCCCCGTTTCGGCATACATGAACGCGAACGCCTCGATGAACGCGCCGCCGGACATGTTTTCAAGAACTGCCATAAAAATATCTGCAGCCTCTGACAGACTCTCTCCACCGTGTAATGCCTCACCGCTGTTATAAGGCATTCCGAAATCACCGGGATGGAGAAGGCCCTCTCCCTCCGGAGAAAACACCTTTACACCTGAGGTGAGTGATATTTCATCATAGCCATCCAGGCTGTACACCACAATAAAATGCCTGTCCTCCTTTTGCATCAGGTAGCTGTATAAACGGCCTGCCTCGATACTGAATACACCGCTTAATTGATAGGAGGGGCTGGCGGGATTTACCAGCGGCCCCATAATGTTGAAAATGGTTTTTACCCCAAGCTGTTTTCTTACCGGTCCTACCGCTTTCAGTGCAGGATGAAAAAGTGGGGCATGCATGAAACATAATCCTGCATTATCTATCTCCTGCTTCAGCTTATCCCTGCTGTTTGAGAAGCGGTACCCGAAATACTCCATTATGTTGGAAGAACCTGAAAGGGAAGAGACGCCGTAATTGCCGTGCTTGGCAACGGGAATCCCTGCCCCCGCCACTACGAATGATGATATTGTTGAGATATTGAAGGTGTTTTTTCCATCACCTCCCGTACCGCATAGATCAATTATATCAGTTCTGTCAAGATCTGCTTTTACAGCCAGATCCAGCAATGCATCCCTGAATCCCAGCAGCTCATCGATATTTATACTTCTCATTATATACGAAGAGAGTACTGCTGCAATCTGTGCTTCATTAAGTTTTTGACCGGCTATATTATGCATCAGCTTTCCGGCTTCTTCCCTGGTAAGCTGCTGCGATTCAAGTAACTTATTTAGAATGTCCTTCATCTGTATAAAGTATGGTTAGCAATCTGTTTATCAATTTTAATCATTATCAAACTTTTTGAGCCAGTTAAAAATTATTTGTTTTCCATTTGGTGTCAGTATTGACTCGGGATGGAACTGAACACCGCATACATCCAGTTCGCGGTGACTCATTGCCATGATAAACTGTCCATCGTCCAAAGCATCTGTCCGCAGGCAGGACGGCACTGTTTGCCTGTTTACCACCCATGAGTGATAACGTCCGCCGGGGAAATGGTCAGGAAGTCCCCTGAAAAGATAATGCTTTGGTTTCATGATGTTTATATTGGTGGCAACTCCATGGTATACCTTATCCGTGTTAAGGAGGGTGCCGCCGAATACCTCGGCAATAGCCTGCAGGCCGAGACAAACACCAAAGATCCTTTTTGTTTTCTTATACCTTTCTATTATCTCCTTAAGTCTGCCGGCTTCCGATGGAATACCGGGGCCGGGCGAAAGCAGAATGCCGTCATAATTATCTATTTCACCCGGATCAATCTGATCATTCCTGTAAACATCAGCATTATGTTTCTGGTATTCATTTACATAATGAACAAGGTTATAGGTAAAGGAATCATAATTGTCTATTATAAGAATTTTTGCCATGATACCGTTATTTGATGTTTTCTGCCAGGTGAAGGGCCTTTCTGAGGGCCGACAGCTTACTTTTGACTTCTTCCAGTTCTTTTTCCGGAACAGAGTCCATCACTATTCCCGCCCCGGCCTGGAAGACAAGTTTTCCACCATAACTGGCAAACGATCTGATCATAATTGCATGATTAAGAGAACCTTTGAGTCCGATATATCCTATAGCCCCGCCATAATAGCCGCGGCTTGTGGGTTCAATCCGGTCAATAAGCTGAACAGCCCTGTGTTTTGGTGCACCGGACAGGGTGCCGGCAGGAAAAGTGTCGGCAAAGACCCTGTATGCGTTAAGGTTATCATTGAGGTTGCCTGTAACCGTAGAAACAAGGTGAATGACATGTGAATAGGCCTGAACCTCCTTATAAGTGCTTACCCTTACGTTTTTTGAGTGTCGGCTCAGATCATTTCTCGCCAGATCAACCAGCATTGAATGTTCGGAGTTTTCCTTGGGGTCTGCAAGCAGTGCCTTTGCAAGTCCCTCGTCACTTATTCTGTCTCCTGTCTTGGGTATTGTCCCTGCAATGGGGTTAATTGTAGCAAGGCCCTCATTTATCTGTAACTGAGCCTCCGGAGAGGATCCAAAGAGTTTATAACCAAGGTAGTCAAAATAGAATAAGTATGGAGAGGGATTAACTGACCGCAGAGCCCTGTAAACAGAAAACTCATCACCCTGGAAGGCCTGCTCGAACCTGCGTGAAAGAACAATCTGAAAAACATCTCCCCTGGCACAATGCTTTTTTCCCTGTATAACCATATCAATAAATCTGCTGTCCTCAAGATTGGTGACCTCGCTGTCTGTTATTTTAAAGGGGAAGGTTGTAGTGTTTTTATTTGCAAGCAGTGATACTATCTTTTTTGTGTGCCTGTCCGAGCTGTACTCGTCCAGCTCACATATTGACATTGTATTGTTGAAATGGTTGATGGCAATTACAACAGAGTAAAGATCATATTTCAGGAGGGGAAAGGGACAGGCAGGATCCTGTTTTTTAATGTTTACATTGTCAAACAGGTTGATTGCATTATAGGATGTAAAACCAAACAGGCCTGGAAGGATCTTCTCTTCAGGCATATTTTCAATATTTATTGCACGGGTGAGCGAATCGGTTGCAGATATGACATCTTCGTCTCTTTGCAACGGTTTTATGACCGAAGGCCCGTCTGAAGAATATTCTTTTATTTCCCTGTCGTTAACTTCAATTCCTGCAACGGGGTTAAGGCATATATATGAATATGCATCCTTCCTGGAGCTGAAATCTGTACATTCCAGCAGCAGCCCCTGGGGAAAAGCATCACGGAGGCGCAGATAAAGTCCCACCGGTGTAAGGGTATCTGCATATAAATTCAGCACTGAGGCTTTTAGATTGATCGGATCCATTCTGCAAATTTTTAAGGTTTCAGTAAATAAAAAAGCCCGCTATGTTAAGCGGGCTTCTGTGTTTTAATATATGAATGAACATTAACTATAACAGTGCTTAACATAGCTGTTTATAAGGCCATGCCACCACCAGATCTTGTTAATATTTATATTTTCCATTTTTAAGAATTTCTGACGTGGTAAAAATACTATTTTTTTTAATAACCAAACCTAAAGTTTAAAAAAAAATCATTATACTTGCACAGTATAAATCATAAATTGTTATGAATACGGCTCATTCATATTTTTTTTGGAACTTTTATTTCTTTTATTTTTTGGATAAAAGGGGCCGGAGTATGCAATGAGCTGATCATATCATATAAACTGAATAAAAAGGGCCCCTTGGATAAGGGGCTTTTTTTATAGTATAAAACTAATAGCTACTTTTAATATTTCATGCGGGTTAGGGAAAGGAAGACAATCTTTGGTTGATATGCCCGGCCTGAACACCGGTAATGATTTGACTGCAAAATAATTTATCTGAACATTAAATGGATAATCATGATTGATACAGATCAGAGAGAAAAGGCGCAAAAACCGGCAATAGCAATTATCGGTACCGGATTGATCGGGTGTTCAATGGCCGACGGACTGAAGGATATTGCATCGGAGATTATCGGCGTTGATACAAATGCCGGCCACCTGCAGGAAGCACTTGACCGTGGATGGATAGACAGAAGTATGTCAATGAGCAGGGCCGTGGGTTATGCGGAAATAATCATTTTGTCTGTTCCGGTTGATGTTACCGTTAATCTGCTGCCCCTTATACTGGATCAGGCAGGCAGCGGGTCGGTTATAATAGATGCCGGTTCAGTCAAAGGGGCAATATGCCGCAGCATAAGAGGTCATCCCGGGAGGGATAAATTCGTGGCTGCCCATCCAATGGCAGGTCTGGCCGTTGCCGGTCCGGAAGCTGCAGGTGCCGGACTTTTCAGAAATAAAAAGGCATTGATATGTGAGCATGAAAAAAGTTCCGGCCGGGCATTGGAGGCTGCCCTCAGTATTTTTGATCATATCGGTATGGATGTAATCTATATGGAACCTGATATACATGATTTATATGTTGCAAAGGTATCCCATCTCCCGCAGATAATGGCATATTGCCTTTCTTCCTTAACGGGGAGGGATAAGGATAAGAAGGAGAATGCGGTCACTATTGCTTCGACCGGTTTTGAATCTTCAACACGCCTGGCTTCAAGTCCTGCCGATATGTGGGTACCCATTTTTCAGCATAACGATAAACATTTATATGACAGTCTGGATGAAATGATCATATTACTTACAGAGGTAAGAGATATGATAAAGAATGGCAGATGGCAGAATATTCAAAAACTCATTGAAGAAGCAAACATGTCGAGAGAATATTTTATATCGGCCTATAAACAAATTTAAACCATGGAAAATTTAAAATGTATGGCAGGGGAGAAAATCCTGAAAAAGATGCAAAATCCTGAATCAGGCCGGCCGGTTATTATAGCCGGGCCATGCAGTGCTGAAACACCCGGTCAGTTGATGGCGGCTGCCGGTGCACTCAAAAGATCCGGTAATGTAGATTATTTCCGTGCCGGGTTATGGAAACCGAGGACTTCGCCCGATTCATTTCAGGGAGTTGGCGGAGAGGGACTGGAATGGCTGAAGATGGTCAGACGGGAAACCGGGATGAAGGTGGCAACCGAGGTTGGTTGTCCGAAACATGTCGATGAAGCCCTGAAATATGATATTGATCTGTTGTGGATTGGGGCACGGACAGTGAGCAATCCTTTCGTTGTTCAGGAAATTGCCGAAACCCTTCGTGGGGTTGACATCCCTGTGCTGGTTAAGAACCCGCTTAACCCTGACCTGGAGCTTTGGTACGGCGCTATTAACAGGTTCCTGAAAGTCGGAATAAAAGATGTGGGTGCCATACACCGGGGCTTTTCAATATGGGGGAAATCTGTATACCGCAATCCTCCTATCTGGGAAATACCCAATGCACTCAGGGAACGTATGCCGGGAATATTATTGATCAATGATCCAAGCCATATTTGCGGCAAGCGCAGTCTTATACCCCTTGTGGCAGGCAGGGCTCTTGACGGGGGAGCGGGCGGCCTTATGGTGGAGGTGCATCCCGAGCCTGCAAGGGCTATGAGTGATGCTGCCCAGCAACTGGATCCTGCTTCCTTCTCAGAACTCCTTAAAGATCTGGGCATTGATAAGAACAGCGTTAAAAGGTCCGGTTTCTCTCCCCTGGATGATCTGAGCACGGAGATTGACATGGTTGACGAGCTTATTGTTCATACAATTGCCAGCAGGATGGAGCTGTCCCGGCATATAGAAAGTATAAAAGAATCCGGTAATTCGGATTATCCTCACTCCCCTGCCTGGCAGAAAGGTCTGAAAAGGGTGCTGGGACTGGCAACGGAAGACGGGTTACGCCCCGGATTTGTCCATAAACTTTTTAATGATATCTTCAGGGAATCACATTATACAAAATTTCCCTGTTCAGGAGTGCCGGATAAATAGAAATTTGAATTTTTTTTACATAAAAAGTATTTAAGTTTGTTCCATGGAAAAAATACCAGTTCATATAAGGAACCGGGAATCACTTGTTATTGTAGGTGAATGCATTGGTAAACTGAAGAACTATTTTGACGGAAGAGAAGCTTTCATTATAACTGATGAGAATGTTGATTCGATTTACCGTGACCGTTTCCCGGAATGTCCGGTATATGTGATAAAACCGGGTGAGCAAAGTAAGAACCTTAAAGTTGCAGCCGATATCAGCAGATGGCTTCTTGAACATGGTGCTGACAGGAGCTCTTTTATTACCGGGATCGGAGGGGGTGTAGTCTGTGATCTGGCCGGTTTCGTGGCCTCAACCTATATGAGGGGACTGAAGTTCGGTTTTGTTGCGACAAGCCTGCTTGCACAGGTGGATGCTGCTATAGGAGGCAAGAACGGTGTGAACCTTGACGGCTACAAGAATATTATCGGGACATTCAGCCAGCCTGAGTTTGTTATTTGTGATGTTGATATGCTTCTGAGCCTGCCCGATCATGAATTTGTAAATGGAATGGCTGAAGTTATCAAGCATGCCCTTATAAAGGATAAAAGCCAGTTCGACCATCTCGAGGAATATAAAACCCCTGTTATGGTAAAGGACCGTAATGAGATGGAGTTTATTGTAAGTCATTCGGCCAGGATAAAGTCCACTATTGTTGAGATTGATGAATTGGAACACGGAGAGAGGAGAAAACTTAATCTTGGCCATACATGGGGACATGCAGTTGAAAAAGTTACAGGTATTCCCCATGGCGAGGCTGTATCGGTTGGAATAGCATTTTCGGCGGCTTTATCGGTAAAAAAGGGTTTGCTGAAAGAGAAGGAAAAGGAGAGAATAATGAACCTGTTAACCGGTTATGAGCTTCCGGTTGCCAATCCTGTTAACCCCGCTCTGGTATTTGATGCACTTATACGTGACAAAAAAAAGGAGGGCAGATCGGTGCATTTTATTCTGATGAATGGCATTGGCGATGTAATTGTTGAAACTATTGAAATAGATCAGTTAAAAGATTTTGCTCTGCATGGAAAATAAAGGCAAAGTGTGCGTAAGTATTGGAAAAAGGCCAGTTGATGAGATTATGGGTATTCTTGACCAGGTTGAAATGGCAGAAATACGCCTTGATCTTGCCGGCCTGAATGAAGATGAGGTAAAAGCGGTATTTTCAGGTCATGATAATTTGATAGCCACATGCCGCGAGGGAGTTTATGATGATATGGAACGTGCCAGAATGCTTGAGCTGGCCGTGGAGCATGGTGCGGCGTGGATAGATGTTGAAACCGATGCCGATCCGGGATGGAGGCATAAAATGATTAAACTTGCAGGTTCGGGTAATACCGGACTGATTCTGTCAAAGCACTTTTATTCACATACACCTTCTCCGGTTGAATTGAGGAAAGAGGCAGACAATATGTTCAGCATGGGGGCAGGTATAGTAAAAATAGCTTGTCAGGTAAACCGTTCTTCGGAGGCTGCTGCCCTGATGGGGCTTTATTCTGAATATGAAAATATTGTGGTTATTGGTATGGGTCCGCTTGGTGTCATTACCCGCCTGGCCGCCCCGTTTCTGGGTGCCCCCTTTACATTCGCCTCATTTGGCGATAAACAGCTGACTGCTTCAGGCCAGATCGACTACCACGAGATGTCGGGAATGCTGGAAAAAATCTCCTCCTATGGCTGAGGGCTTTAATAAATCGCTTTGTGACGGGGAACCTAGCGATTGTTATGCGGTTTTTGGCAATCCTGTATTGCATAGCAAGAGCCCGCAGCTTTATAACTCCCTGTTTCGACATAACGGTATAGATGCCTGTTATACCAGGATATGGACTCAGACAGGGAAGGATGTATGTGAGATAATAAGGGGGGGCGGACTGGCGGGAGCAAATATTACGACTCCGTTTAAGGAGCAGGTGATACCCTATATTGATGAACTTGCTGTTGAAGCCGGAAATATTAATGCAGTCAATACCATAGTTAATAGTGAGGGGAAGCTTAAAGGCTATAATACTGATGCCTGCGGAGTTATTGGTTTGTTAAGGGAGGCGGGGACTGATCCTTCGGGGAAGAGATGTATGGTAATGGGAGCAGGAGGGGCAGGAAAGGCTGCTGTGGCAGGCCTTAAAGGTGCCGGGGCAGAGGTTTTTGTTTCAAACCGCACTGCTTCCAAGGGAAAAGATGTTGCAAAACAGACAGGATCAGTATTCATAGATATTGGTGAGGCCCCTGGTATGCTGAAAACAATCGATATCCTTGTTATGACACTTCCTCCCGGTGTTTATCCTTTTAATAAGGGGCATCTTCACGAGGGACTGACAATTGTTGATGCCAATTACAGGCTGGAAAATGAAACATCAGCAAAAGAAGATTTTCAATGCAGGATAATAAGGGGGCACAGGTGGCTTTTGCATCAGGCGGTTGAAGCATACCGTTTGTTTACCGGTCAAATTGCCGATACAACTGTTATGGAAGAGGGCATGAAAACGGATATTGACTGCCACCAGGCGGTAATAGGAGTTATAAAGGATTTCAGTAGCCCGGTTATTCGATGTTCTGATGCTGACATGTTTGTTGACGGCAGAAAACTTGCCGATGAACAGATAAAAAGAATAATTGATGAAGAAAAAAGTAAGGCCTTCGGCAATAAAGGGTAGATTACAGGCGCCACCGTCAAAAAGCTTTGCCCAGCGAGCCATTGCGGTTGCATCTTTGGCCGGGGGAAGGTCTGAAATACTTTTTCCGGGAAATTCAGATGATGTAATGGCAGCTTTAAATGTAGCAGGTCAACTTGGAGCGGGAGTGGAGCTGTTTAACGGGAATATTGCAATTAATGGCGGAATTTCTGTGCCCGGAGAACCTTTGGATTGCGGTGAGGCAGGCTTAAGTGTCAGAATGTTTTCCTGTTTGGCTTCCGTATTTGACAAGCCTGTGACGCTTACCGGCCGCGGATCACTGCTCAGTCGCCCCATGGTGGTGGTGGAGGAATCCTTGCGGGCTTTCGGTGTTGAATGTACAAGTAACAATGGGTTTCTACCCGTTACGGTACGCGGACCGTTGAAGGGTGGGATCGCATCGGTGGACGGATCTTTAAGTTCACAGGTTCTTACAGGAATGCTTATTGCCGCTCCATATTCAGATAGTGATACAACAATAATAGTAAGAAACCTGAAAAGCCGTCCTTATATTGATATTACCCTCTCAGTTATGGATAGTTTCGGTGTCAGGGCTGAGAATACCGATTATTCCCGGTTTTTTGTAAGATCGGGGCAGAGGTACAGGCCTTCGAGGTATATGGTGGAGGGGGACTGGAGTGCAGCTGCATTTTTTCTTGTGGCAGGCGCCCTGGGGGGAGAGGTGTTTCTGGAAAATATTGATACCGGATCGCCGCAGGCAGACAAAGCAATAATCGATGCCCTTGAAAGTGCAGGTGCAGTTATTTCTCTTGAGGAAAGGTCGGTATATGTGGGTAAGTCCTCCCTTAAATGTTTTGAGTTTGATGCCACTGACTGTCCCGATCTTTTTCCTCCGCTGGTAAGCCTGGCCGCCCATTGCGAAGGTGAGACCAGGATAAGGGGTGCTCTCAGGCTCATCCATAAGGAGAGTAACCGTTCCGCTACCTTGCAGGAGGAGTTTGGCAAAATGGGAGTGGTGGTGACCGTTGAGGATGATATAATGGTTATAAAAGGAGGAGGATGCAGAGGAGGAGTTGTATCTTCACATGGCGACCACCGGATTGCTATGGCATGTGCCATAGCTGCTCTGCCGTCGGAGCAGGGAGTGGAAATTGATGGTGCCGGGGCCGTTGCCAAGTCTTATCCCGGTTTCTTTGAAGATCTGGATAAACTTACAGTGGATTAATATTGATAAATAATTTAATAACCATACTTTATACGAATGAACAGTACAGGAAGGATATTCAGGATCAGCCTTTTTGGTGAATCTCACGGACCGGGCATCGGAGTGACAATTGATGGCTGTCCCCCGGGTATTGCCCTTTCAGCAGGTGACTTCAGCAATGATCTGGGCAGGCGCAGGGCCGGCAAACCAGGAACTACGCCACGTGTTGAAGAGGACCTGCCTGAGATAATTTCAGGTCATTATAACGGGTTTACCACCGGTGCGCCGCTAACAATAATGTTCAGAAATATGAATGTGCGTTCGGGAGATTATTCCGATCTGCGCAAAACTCCTAGGCCCGGCCATTCCGATTTTGTAGCTTACAAAAGGTTCAGGGGATTTAATGATTACCGGGGAGGAGGACATTTTTCCGGACGTCTTACCCTCTGTCTTGTTGCTGCGGGTGTGGTGGCAAAGAAGCTGTTGCCTGCAGTTGATATTAAAGCCGAACTTATAAGTGCGGGTGGCGAAACAGATATTGAAAAGTCTGTTGCCGCTGCACTTCAGGATGGTGATTCTGTTGGTGGCATTGTGGAGTGCAGGACTGCCGGCATTCCTCTTGGATGGGGCGAGCCCTTCTTCGATTCTGTAGAGTCGGTTATTGCACATCTTGCTTTTGCCATTCCTGCCATAAAGGGAATAGAGTTCGGATCGGGCTTTATGGCAGCCTCTATGCGGGGCAGCGACCATAATGACCCTATTATAGATGATACGGGACGGACATCTTCCAATAATGCCGGGGGGATATCAGGAGGGCTGACCAACGGTAATGAACTTGTTTTCAGGATTGCAGTGAAGCCCACATCAAGCATATCCGTATCTCAGAGCACCTACAGCCTTGAATCAGGAAAAGTTGAGAAACTGAATGTTAAGGGGCGTCATGATGCCTGCATTGCACTGAGGGTTCCTGTTGTGCTGGAAGCCATCACTGCTATAGCCCTGGCTGACCTTAAACTATTGACTGAAAGCAGGTGAATGGAGTTGAACTACTTCTTATGAATATATCTTTCAGACAGGTTATAATAAATGAACATGAATTTTTTTTATCTGAAATTACACAAAGACAGATGAAAAAATTTTATGTGAAAGCGAAGCGGTTCCGACAGTAAGTCAAAATTTTGTAACTTTCTTAAAACAAAATTTTGGCTTTTTACAGGAGAAATATATGTTGTTTTAAGTTATTGCTCTGAAAAATTGTTTATAATTACAATCCGGTATTCAAAATTACTTTATCACATTAATCCAATGAGAATAACATTATTATTATTTGTTTTGGCATTATCATTATCATCCTGCGGATCGGGCAGGCAGATGAGTGCAACAGAACCGCCACTTCCGGTATCAGAACCTGTTTCTGAAGAACCTGAGCAGGAACCTGAGCCTGCTGAAGACATACCTGTAATGGAAGAGAGTTTTACCTTCCAGAATAAGGAAGATGAGATAACCCGTGAGGTAAACCGCTTTTTTGTCATTCTGGGAAGCTTCAGGATAAGTGACAATGCAAACCGGTTTAAAGCTGCTCTTGAAGAGGAGGGGTTTGATCCGGTTATTTTGCTTTCGGAAACCGGATTAAACAGGGTGTCAGTTGATTCCTATACCAGTGAGGCAGATGCCAGGCAGAGGGTTTTGGAGATCCGCAGGTCATTCCCTGAATACAATGATGCCTGGTTGTTGATAAGAAAAGGTAGTTAGCCGGCAGTTTTTTATTAAGATTATCTTTATGGACACTGCAGGATTTTAACAATTAAATCTGCTTTTTATAATGAAGATTGCTATAATTGCTCATGACGGGAAAAAGGCCGAGATGGTTTCGTTTATGATGAAACATTTTGAATTGCTAAGAGAGGAGAAGGTCTCGCTTGTTGCTACAGGAACCACCGGTTCTCATGCCGAGGAGGCCGGACTGAAAGTTGCGAAGGTGCTTTCAGGGCCTAAGGGAGGGGATGCTCAAATTGCTGCAATGGTGGCAAACGGTGAAATAGGCATGGTATTCTTTTTTCGTGACCCGCTTGGTATGCACCCCCATGAGCCTGATATTGCCATGCTGATGCGGATATGTGATGTGCACAATATTCCTCTGGCAACAAACCCTGCTACCGCGCAGCTTTTGATAAAAGGTAAGGTTGCTGCTGAAAATGGCAATTAATATCAGGGAGGGTAAAGCTAACCGTCATCTTTTAACCGGGTAAGAAAACTGCAGAGGTCATAAATGCTGCCAAAGCGCATTGTCTTGGAACTGCCTGAAATTTCCCATATCTTCTTCCCGTCGTCAGTTTTTATGCTGATCATATTGCCGGCCTCCCCGGTGTCAACTGTTTCATAACCGATCCTTTCCAGTGCATTCCGGGTCCACCGGTACTCCATTGAAGGCCCCTCCAGTCCGATAGTGTTTGATGGTTTACGCTTAATGCGGAAATCACCTTTTGTTGTACTGAAAAGCAGGCGGGTGTCTTCAAACATTTTACCGAATGATCCATTGAGGATAAGGTCTTCAGGCGACCCCTGGAATAATCCTTCAGGCAGCATCAGCCATATCTTGTCGGCTTCCCGGATAGCTATATTCAGATCATGAGTGGAAAATACCACTGTCCTGTTGCTCCCCGATGCCAGGGTGTGAAGCAGGTGCACCACCTCATACTTGTTTGGCAGGTCAAGGAAGGCCGTCGGCTCATCCAGCACTATAATACCGGTGTCCTGGGCCAGGGTGCGGGCTATCATTGCCCGCTGTCTCTCCCCGTCACTGAGCTGGTTGATATATTTGTTCCTTAGAGCTGAGATACCGACCATATTGATCGCATCTTCCACCTTTTCTTTATCATGATGCCGTAATCTTCCCATCCAGTTTGTGTACGGGTAACGGCCAAGTGAAACAAGATCATATACCTTCAGGTTATTTACGTGGATTGTCTCGGTGGATACAAATCCGACCTTTCTGGCCATCTCATTCCCCGAAAGGGT
>JAWODJ010000053.1:0-15341 GCA_046483315.1 Bacteroidales bacterium
TTTATACTTGCCGATGATTTGGGTTACCACGATTTGAGCTGCATGGGAAGTGAATATTATGAAACACCGCATATCGACCGGATTGCAAGCGAAGGAATGGTTTTTACAGAGGGTTATGCAAACTGCCAGGTCTGCAGCCCCTCAAGAGCCAGTATAATGTCGGGCAAATTTACTGCAAGGCACGGTATAACGGACTGGATTGGCGCCCGAACGGGCGAGGATTGGCGTAAAGCCGGAAGGTTCACTAAACTGCTTCCGCCGGAATATGTAACCCATCTGCCACATGAATATATTACTTTGCCTGAGGCCATGAAAGAGACGGGCTACAAAACATTCTTTGCCGGAAAATGGCATATCGGCGGGAAAGGATCCTGGCCTGAAGACCATGGATTTGATATAAATAAAGGAGGCTGGGATGTAGGAAGTCCCCGCGGCGGATTTTATGCTCCCTGGGAAAACCCCAATCTGGAAAGCGGTCCGGATGGAGAAAGCCTTACCCTCCGGCTGGCAAGAGAAACAGCAACTTTCATCAAAGAGCATAAAGACACCGCTTTTTTTGCGTTTCTTTCTTTTTATGCGGTTCATGCACCACTTCAAACCACACAGGATAAATGGGCTAAATACCGGCAAAAAGCAGAAGATACGGGCATTGCTGAAACCGGCTTTAAGATGGGTACATTCCTGCCTATCCGTCAGGTGCAGGACAATCCGCTGTATGGGGGACTGGTGGAAACTATGGATGATGCTGTGGGAATTGTTCTTGATGCGCTGGACGAATTGGGGCTTGCTGAAAATACTATAGTTATTTTCACTTCCGATAACGGTGGCGTATCTGCCGGAGATGCTTTTGCAACTTCCAATCTGCCGTTAAGAGGGGGTAAGGGTTACCAGTTTGAAGGAGGTATTCGTGAACCCTATTTTATTAAAGTCCCCTGGTTGGGCATTGCCGGTAAAAAATCTGAAGTTCCTGTTACCGGAACTGATTTTTACCCTACTCTTCTTGAACTTGCCGGTGCCGATCTAAAACCGGAACAGCATAATGATGGGGTAAGTCTGGTACCTCTGTTAACCGGTGGCACAATTGATGAGCGTGATCTAATATGGCATTATCCTCATTACGGAAATCAAGGCGGGGAACCTTCTTCCATAATACGAAAAGGAGAATGGAAATTGATTCATTACTATGAAGATGAACGCGAAGAATTGTATAATATGAAAACCGATCCGGAAGAAACCACTAATTTAGCAGGTAAAAATCCGGAACTGGCAAATAACCTGAGCAAACGGCTTTTTGATTTTCTTAAGGAAACAGACGCCCGTTTCCCTGAAAAAGATCCTGATTACAGTAAAGAGTTGGAGCAAAAACATTTGGAAAGGATAGTGAATGAGCGCCTGCCTCAATTGGAAAAACAACGCCTTAATCTGCTTTCAAAAGATTACAATCCGGGGAACAACTGGTGGGGGAGTGAGGTTGATTAATGACCGGGTTATATATGGTATTTGTGCGTACCTATAACTGGTCTTTCCTGAAGAACAGGAGCTCTCTCTGGGAAGATTATCTGAACCGCCGTCTTTAGTGGGTTGCTTATATTGCGGGTAAAAGAGAATCAAGACGTCTGCTTGGCGACCATATTCTTACCGAGAATGATATCAGAGATTATGTTATTTATCCAGATGCATCCGTTCCCACTTCCTGGCACATAGACCTTCATTATCCTGATCCTGAAAATACCAGGCATTTTCCCGGACAGGAATTCAAATCAATTGATGAATTTATTCAAATTCATCAATATCCCATACCTTACCGCTGTTTATATTCCCGTAATGTAGATAATCTTTTTATGGCCGGGAGGAATATCAGCGTTACCCATGTAGCACCTGGCACAGTTCGTGTCATGCGTACCACAGGTATGATGGGCGAGGTAGTGGGTATGGCTGCATCGGTTGGAATAAAAAATGATACAACTCCCCGGGGAGTTTACCAGGACCATCTCGATGAGCTGAAGGCATTAATGAAGGAGGGCGTTGGAAAATATGATATTCAGGGTCAGCAGAATTATAATCTTGGAGGTACGTTAGGCCCCAAAGAGGAATAACCGGCAAAACGAAAATCCCAGTCAGCAGCAATCCTGGAAGAATGCCAGCCATTATTCCTGCTCCAGGCAATCCGGTACCTTTCATGCCTGTTATTGCTACCGGAGACTGAACAGTATGTGCCGGTCTGTTATCCTGTAAACAGAATTATTATATTAATTGTCAGGCTTCAAACCGAAACGAGTAATTCAGATAATTCCTGCATCCTAAACGTATCCCCACTCCTTCATTACTGCAAGATTCTCCTCCATACGCTCCATGGGAGTTTTGCCCTGGTAAGCCTCCTGCTCTATTATGATCAGTTGGGTTCCCTGGTCCCTTGCCAGGTCAAGAGCTTCCCTTACCTCTACCACGCCGTCACCAAGAAGACAGCTTTCCCAGCCACCATCTTCTCTCTGGATCATATCCTTTGCATGAATGTTGTCATATCTGCCGGGGTACTGGGCCAGTACTTCTTTAGCTTTTGCTCCTGCAATGTACATATTCCCTGTATCAAGCTGCATAACTACCTTGTCGGCGTCGGTATTGTTCATAATAAGGTCCCAGATAGTTTCCCCGTTAAGGGTCTCACTGAACTCAAAATCGTGATTGTGGTATCCAAACCTCATTCCCTGCTGCTTACACAGTTCGCCGCACTTGTTGAATACATCCATGAACCACATGAAGTTGTCATAGGTGCTGTACATATCAGGATTCATCCAGGGACTGATAACGTATTCCTGGCCCATATATGCAGCGTCATCAACAAGCTTTTTCCATGCATCGGTAAAACCACCTGCCTCCCTGTCATAATGATCAGGATTAAGTACGGTATGTCCCGACGGCATTTTCAATCCGAGATCATCAAGCACTTTCTTAAACTCAGCAGCTGTCCACCCATAGAATTTGTGATCTACGTAATTGGCATGTTCAACGTGCGTATAGCCCATGTTTGCAAGCTGTGTGAGCGATCCCAGCGGGTCTTCCCTCATATCATCCCGTACACAGTAAAGCTGGACGCCAACAACGGGTTTCCGGTTTACCGAAGGGGATGCACAGCCTGCCTTGGAAAGAAAGACGCTTCCTGCCAGGGCCATGGCACTTGTCTTTAAAAAATCTCTTCGTGTAGTTTGCATTGTAATTGTTTGTTAAATGGTTAATATTTGTTTGTTCAGATTTGTGTTTTCATTATCTGGAAGCACTGGTTATAGATGGCCTTTAATAAACACGGCAGGTTTCTTATACCGGCATGGGCGGCAATGTCCAGCCATCCCTGTAATTATGTCTTACAAGCTCTTCGGAGAAAGCTCTGGCATTAAATCTGTCTGTCCATGTCTTCTGAAATGACGGATGTCCGTCCTCAATTGTGAACCCGTCCTCAACAACCATACGAAGGGTTTCGTTGCTGCCGATATTGGTGAAACGCATGTTGGCACCGTCCCATTCGAGTTCCTTGTTCAGATCCTGCAGACGTACCGCCAGGACACCCATAACGACCATCTCGTTAAAAGGCCCGGCTTCATAGAATGCTGAGGCTGTCTCAACCCTGTTTGCAGGATCTTCCTTGCAGGCACGCACCCAGTCCATCTGATGAGCTTCTCCCGGCACTCTCCTTATCTTCTGCGGCACGTTGGGAACACGTCCCGACATCAGCCATGGCTCACGGGCGCCTGAACCACATACCAGAGTGTCTTTCGAACCGTAAAAGATCACCCCTCCGCCACCGTCATTCATGTCTTTCCCGTCCGGCCATCCTTCCGGCTTCAGTGGCTGGAGTCCGCCGTCATACCAGTGTACTTCAACTTCAGGCATATTGACTTTTTCCAGGGGATCCCTTTCGGGGAAGATCATCCTCAGCTTCTGTGCTGTCGGACAACTGTCATTCAGCAAAAGCGTTGAACTGCCCTGCACCTTAACGGGATACTGCAGGTTAAGGGCCTTGAAGACCGGGTGAAGGACATGGCAGGCCATATCCCCCAATGCGCCGGTACCGAAATCCCACCATCCCCTGAAGTTCCATGGTGTATATATCTCGTTGAAAGGCCTCATTTTCGCGGGACCGATAAATACGTCCCAGTTCATGGTATCAGGTACAGGCATCACTTCTTCAGGGGTGTTCAGTCCCTGCGGCCATATGGGCCGGTCGGTGAAGGCTTCTACCCTTTGTACCTCGCCAATTTCCCCGTTTTGTATCCATTCGACAATCAGTCCCAGTGAATCGCGCGACGCACCTCCGTTACCCATCTGGGTGGCCACCTTGTATTTTTCAGCAAGTTTGGTCAACAGGCGTGATTCATACACGGAATGGGTGAGGGGTTTTTCAGTATAAACATGCTTGTTCATTGTCATTGCATATGCCGTGATATCTGCATGGGTATGATCGGATGTTGCAACCATTACCGCATCAATTGAATCACCCATTTCATCATACATCCTCCTCCAGTCCGAGTACTTCCTGGCCTGCGGGTATTGATCGAAAACACCCTTTGAGTAGCGCCGGTCCACATCACAAAGAGCAATGATATTCTCACTCTGCATGGCCCTCAATACGGATGCCCCGCGACCACCAACACCCACTCCGGCAATATTCAGCTTATCGCTGGGTGCGGTGTATCCCAGACCGCTTACTACACGGCTGGGCAAAATTGTGAATCCTGCTGCTGCGGCAGCGGTACTTGCCATAAAATGCCTTCTTGACATTTTGCCTGTTTTTAAGTTTTTCATGATTAACAGAGGATTTTGCAGTTATCAGTTATTATTTATTAGAAGTGGTTTAATAAGCTCAGTTGATCTTCGCCCCAAAACAAACTTAGGTTACCGTACTTTCCGGACAGGAAACAACATATATCATAATACTTCTGTCCTTCCCCGGGTTAGTTTATTAGTCAAAAAACGGAAAATAATATTCCATGTTACTCTCTGTCAGTCTCGTTCCGTATTCTGAATCCTGGAAGCATTCGGCATAGTTAATTCTCGTACCACGCTGCTGGCCATATAATTCGATCAGCTTTTCCCTGTAGGGTTCTGCACTTGACCCGGACTTTCTTCTCTCACCCATCCATGCCCTGCGGTCGGCATCACTTTCAGGCACCTGGTCCAGGATACCCTGGTTATAGGGCAGCCACTCATACATCTGACATGTATGCTGATGATACATATCCATTTTTACTTCAATCACATCGGATATGTCAACACATACATCAGGACTGAATGAAGAAGG
Source organism: Bacteroidales bacterium (assembly GCA_046483315.1). Taxonomy (GTDB): domain Bacteria; phylum Bacteroidota; class Bacteroidia; order Bacteroidales; family PUMT01; genus PXAP01. Next base: position 5,294 of record JAWODJ010000053.1, read on the forward strand.
CTGAGTAAACCTGTCCGACATATAAAGAAACAGGGGATTTCTGTCAAGATGCCTTATGTTGGGCACGATTGTAGGTACTGTAACCATATAGGCGGCATCAAGAACCAGTTGTCCGGTATTGCGGTGATCCGGATGGTAATCATAGGGCCTGTGAGTGATTACAATATCAGCTTTATGTTCTCTGATAAGTCTGATGATTTTTTCACGGTTTTCCAGTGTTGCCATTAACTTCCCGTCATTATTATCGAGAACCAGATATTCGGCGCCGACAATCTCACCTGCTTTTCTTGCTTCCTCGCGACGTGTACGTTCAAGTTGATCAGCCGTAAGTTCATGATGTCCGGCATTGCCATTGGTCACTGACACAAGAACAACATTATGCCCCTGCTGTGTCCATTTATAAACTGTGCCGCCGACTTTTTCAGGGTCATCGGGATGAGCGCCTATAACAATGATATTCAGGCTGTGATCCTGCCGGCCCTGGGCTGTAAGGTTGGTAAGCAGACTTAAGACAAATAAAACCGGTAAAATCCAATATAGTTTTTTCATGATAGTAAAAGATTTGGTTTTTAGATAATTGTGAATAATAATTTTATGCTGGTGTAATATCCTGTTACTATTGCAGCAAGATACAAAAAATTCAACTTTTGCAACGCCTTGTTATGAATAAACATGAACACTGTTCTGTGCCGATGGCAGGTAATTCACTCCGAACCAGGCGATTAGAAGTATCACGAAGGCGAGGGCCAGTATCCATAACGGTATTCTTACCTTTTTCGGGTGGAAATAGCGGAAATGGATAAAGAGAAGGTATGCCATCCAGGTGATAAAGGCCCAGGTCTCTTTGGGGTCCCATGTCCAGTAATGTCCCCAGGCTTCTTTAGCCCATACGGCACCAAAAAGCAACCCAAGAGTAAGAAAGGCGAACCCGATATATACAAGGTTGTCGGCCAGATGGAGTATGCTTTTCCTGAAATCCCTGAAATATTCAAGCCAGAGGCCGTAAACCGCAACAATGCTGGCGGCACCAAGAAGGGCATAGGCAAAAATATATACTATCACGTGTGGAACGAACCAGGGGCTCTGCAACGCCGGCATCAGCGTTTTGCTGAAATTTTCGGGGTGCATCAGGTTTATAAAAATGAAAAGTACAGACATAAATATGCTGTAGACCAGGAACCACCTGTAGTTCCATCTGAGGTAGGTTACATAGCCTATCAGTCCCAGAAAAAACGAATACCACAACCTTGTCTCCCCCAGAGTACGCATAGGGGCACGTCCGAGGTTTATCCATAAAACGGCAAGGTAGTAGCCAAAAAGGATTATACCTGAAATTACCAGGACATTACCGGCAATGCCGGTGACTTTTCCTGCAGGCGTCTTTTGGGCCTGACCGGCTTTAAGCACTATCCCGAGCTTCGATTCCCCGGAAACGGGCCTGATCATGAATATTGTTGCCCATATCATCAGTGATCCTGCCACCCAGGCACCGGAAATCAACATTCCGAAGAGTGGGAAATTGGTATAATCTGCAAACATCATTTGTTATTAGTCCCTTATTAGCTTTAAGACTTATCGTTTATTAAAAAATCAAACACCCGGGGTTAATAAATTATTATTGTTGTTATCCTGTTCTGTCTTTCCCTATCCAGAAAATATATACAGCACCTGCAAACAGCATTATAAAGCCAAGGTATACAACCGGCAGCCAGGGGTCTCTCACCGCCTCTATTACACTCAGATCCGACCATTTTCCCATCGCCTGGTCATAGCTTAGCTGGTAAAGCCTCCATCCGGCCACTTTTGGCGGCCTGTTAACCTCGATAATCAACTCTTCAGGCTCATCATGCATGGTGCGGGCTATGACCTGGGACTGGTACTTTCTGGGTTCAGGTATTGTCATTACCAGGACGTTCCTGCCATCCAGCCACATATATTCGGCATCAACCGTATAACTGCCACAGCTTATCCAGCCTTCATGAGATTCGCCCGTGGAATCATTTACCGCGGTTACCCGTGCAAAAGGCGGGGCACCCTTCTCTTCCGAGTATGATGGCTGGCCGTTCCCATCCATTGCCATCGGCAGAAAATCTTCGACAGTTATCGTCCATTCCATCAGCGTTACTGTCTTACCGGCTTCAATATATGGCAGCGGATTTTGTGCGGGATCGGAAAGGCGCCCTGTATGGCTGTCTATTATTCCTAGCTGAGGCGGGTATTCATCAATATCAAAATTTATCAGCTCCAGTGCAAAAGGCAGCTCATGCATGTTCGAATTGTCATCATAGGCATACCACACAGTCTCTCCCTCATACAGGTCCATCCGCAGCCGGCGAAGGTCACCCGTGCCAAGGCTTGCAGCAGCGATTACAATCCACAGTCCCGCATGGTTGAGGATAAAACCAATATTTTTCCTTTTCAGGGAAACAGAACGGCGAAGTATCACCAGTCCCAGACTGGTAAGCACGTATAACTGGGCCATAAGGAACACCCAGCTGTTTTTTATATGTGTGAGCCCCACAGCCCCTGCCGGTCCCCCGTTATCAGGGTTGTTTTGTGTAAAGACACCCATAAGTATTGTAAGAAGGGTTATAAGGGTAATTGCGCTGGTAGCGGCCGGGATGGTGGAGAGCCACCTGACCATGTGGACATCCCTGTAAAAGATATGCAGAAAGACGATTGTTGTTATAAAAGCCATGCCGGCGTACATATTGAAAGGGAAAGCAGGAATGCTTATGCCGGGTTGCGGGGTAATGATTTCAATTACAGATCCTGTGATCAGCAAAAGAAATGCTACCAGAAAGCCTTCCCTGTATTTCCATGGCGGCTGAAACAGTCTTTTGCCGGCGCCTTTTTCCTGAGAGGTGTTTTGATAGTTCAAGATATTATCTGAAAATTTTTGTATAAATTATATTGTTTGCAACTTCTTATTACGTTCTTTCTTCAGTTGCTGTAAAGGTTCAAAAATAGTGAAAATGTTGTGAAATTACAGCCAGACAGAAAAATGATAAAACAAAGAATTATAAAGATCCTAAAGATATAAATATTTTTATATAATGATTTAAACTCATCTCGGCGTAATTTATTACTTTTGTATAGAGCAGGTGAGCTGGATGATGATTATCAGGCCGGGATTTCCTTCGTCATACCTGGTTATCCTTATTATTAAATAATAAAATGAATCCCCATGATACTGCGTCTCACAAAAAGCTATGAAAGTCACATCTGGCAAATATTTTAAAATGATCAATATATTGCATGTGAGTTCGACCGAAGGTCAATAAACCAGGGGGATCCATCGGGATTGAAACACTGAGTATGAATTACCTGTTAAACATAATTAATTCAATATTAAATTGATAAACCTGCTTTATAAAGATGAACCGTCCATGACAATATTTTCAATATTTTCACAAAATGCAATGAAAATATTGTTATGGTAAGGTCCATAAGACCAATAATTTAGTCTAAATATTTACTTATGAAACGATTCCTTAAGATTTTCCTTATTGTGTTTGTGCTGATCTTTGCGCTTTTACTGATCATTCCCGTTGCCTTTAAGGGTAAGATACTGGAAATAGCGCGGACTGAGATAAACAGAAATCTGAATGCAAAGGTTGAATTTACCGATCTGCGCCTTTCGCTTATCCGAAATTTCCCGAACCTGTGTGTTTCCCTTAACGGGTTGTCGGTTGTGGGTATTGATGATTTTGAGAGTGACACCCTCGTGTCTTTTAAGACATTCCGCACGGTAGTCGACATTAAAAGTGCGATATGGGGCGATGCGATCGAAGTACGCTCTATCCTTCTGGATGAGCCGCGTGTCAAAGCCAGGGTGCTGGCCGACGGGAGGGCCAACTGGGATATAATGATCGTGGAGGAGGATCCCGATGTCTACCAGGAAGCACCGGGTGATCCCGGTGAGTCTGTGCCCGGCGATGAAGAGGGTTTGGAGGCAGAAACTGAAACCGGGCACGAACCTGATGAACCCGGAGACGCTGCCGTAAAGGTATCGCTCCGTAGTTTTGAAATACGTAACGGCCGCATTGAGTATGATGATGTGCCGCTGGATATGAGAACAACCCTCGGGGGATTTAATATGGCAATGAAGGGTGACCTTACTGAGGATTTTACCTCGCTGGATATTTCCGCTTCGAGCGATATCTTTAATTTCTGGTTTGACGGTATGCGCTACATCACCAATGCCCGGCTTTCTCTCATCACCCTGCTTGATGCCGATATGAACGACTTCAGGTTTACCATAAAGGATAATGAGATTTTGCTTAATGAGCTGGCAATAGGCATGGAAGGCTTTGTGGCAATGCCGGAGAGTGATATTGATATGGACATCAGCTTTTTCAGTAAAAAGACAGATTTCAGGACTATCCTTTCCCTTGTGCCGGCAATTTTTATGACCGATTTTGAAGGTCTGACTGCCAGTGGCTCACTCTCGCTTGAGGGGTTTGCCAGGGGATCGATAACCGATCAGACCATGCCTTCTGTGGGACTGGACCTTGTTATGGAAAATGCCGGCTTCAGCTATCCCGACCTGCCGGAATCGCTTGATAACTTAAATATGAACCTGAGCATTTTTTACGATGGGGTTGACGAGGACCAGACTACAGTCGACCTGCACAGTTTCAATATGGAGATGGCCGGTAACCCATTTGATATGGGTATGAGCATACGTACGCCTATGAGCGATATGTTTGTTGATGCTTTTTTTGCCGGCATTATTGATTTTACAAGTCTGGCCGATATTATTCCTCTTGAGGACATTACTATCAGGGGGCTTCTGGAGTCTGAGCTGTCCTTTGCCGGTCATATGTCTGATATAGAGGAGGAAAGGTATGAACATTTCAATGCGCAGGGCAGCATTCAGCTCACTGCCTTCCGGTATTCAGACCCCGGCTTTCCCCAGGACGTCTCCATTCCACGTGCTGTCATGGATTTCTCACCCCGTTATGTCGAGCTAACTGATTTTGAGTCGCAGATAGGTAACAGTGATTTCAGGATGAGCGGACGGCTTGAAAATTTTATCCCCTATATATTCAATGACGGCACGGTAAGGGGCAACATGTTGTTTTTCTCCCGTATGCTTGATCTGAATGAATTCCTTGCCGGGGAAACCGACGAAGAGGCGGCAGACACAGTGCCTCTTTCGGTGGTTGAGGTGCCCGGTAAAATAGATTTTGTACTTGCCTCATCGATAGATAGTATTCTTTTCGACGATATGGAAATAAGCCATCTGCGCGGGCGCATAATAGTGCGCGACAGCAAGGTTATGATGGAAGGGGTCCGTATGAATATGCTGGAAGGATCTATCGCTGTTAACGGAGAATACAACACCATGGACATGAATGCTCCTTTCATTGATTTTGCAATGGATATCAACGATTTTGACATTCCTTCGTCGTTTCATACTTTCAATACCGTGCAACAGCTAACGCCGATTGCAGGGGACCTGAGGGGGCGTTTTTCCACTTCCATGGCATTTAATGCCCTGCTCGACGATGAGATGATGCCAGTAATGAATTCAATCGATGCTGCGGGACGTCTCAGCACCACCAGTGTTGAGCTGGTCAGTTCTACCACTTTTGACAGGCTTTCACAGGTGTTGAGCCTTCGCGAAGATAAAAGCAATGTTTTGAGGGATCTGGATATCAGGTTTACTGTAAAGGACGGACGAGTCAGTGTTGAGCCTTTTGATGCCAGTATGGGCCCTGTGAATATGGTTATTGGAGGAGATCAGGGCATTGACAGGACGATGAACTACCTTATTAAGATGACCATTCCCCGCTCTGAATTCGGATCGGGTGCCAACCAGGTAATAAATAATCTTGCTGAAAGTGCGGCAGCACGTGGATTTGATATTCAGCCAGGCGAGAATGTAAATGTAGATGCCAGGGTCACCGGTACTTTTTCTGATCCGCAGATATCGCTCGATATGAGAGAAAGTGCAAGGGCTACGATGGAACAGGTAAGGGAGCAGATCCGTACCCGGGTTGAAGAAGAGGTTGAAAAAAGGGTTGAGCAGGTAGAGGACAAAGTGAGGGATGAGGCTTCTGCCAGGGCTGAGCAGTTATTGCAGGAAGCTGAAAAGCGGGCAGAACAGGTGAGAAAGGTGGCTGCCGATGCCGCTGAAGTGGTCAGGAAGGAAGGAGAGGCCAATGCCCTGAGAATAGAGCAGGAAGCTGAGGGCAGGGGATTCATTGCCGAAGCTGCTGCCAAAAGAGCTGCTGAGGCCGTCAGGCGAGAGGCTGAGCAAAAAGCCGATTCCATCATCAGGGAGGCTGATGAGCGGTCAGAAAAGCTTCTTGAAGATGCCAGGAGAGAGGCGGAAAAGCTGAGACAGGAATAGTGGCCCGGTAAAACAGATTGCTGTACCGGGTAGTAATGTGACTGTAAGTGAATATTTTGTTTGCTTTATGTTCCCGGATCTCTGCCCGGAACCGGCGTTAAAGGTTCAAAATCAACGGGTCCCATTTCAAACTTATCCGGTCCGAGTTGAAGGTCGGAGTTCATCATGTCTTCCCATGTCTTATCCAGTCCTGTATATGCCGATTCTCTTCCCATTATGCCGACAAGGGATGAGGTGGCAAGATTTTGCGCCTCGTTGACAGGGTTATCGGTACGGATGGCTGTTACGAAGTTGATGTGCTCCTGTACATAAGGTGATATTGCAACCCTGCCCAGCGGTTTTCCTTCATCATCCATGGGATACTCATACTCCCATATTATGTTGCCGTTATAATCAAATATTTTGTTCTGGCAATTTGTATAGCCTTTTGTTCCGAATATTATCTCCTCCACCTTGTTATCGCATCCGTCAATCTCACGGGTCATTCCCTGAAAATGCCTTTCATCATCAAAAACAAAATCCACGCTGAAAAAATCGTACATATCTCCTGTTTGACGGCGATGACGGCCTCCGAATCCGGTAGCCCGGACAGGATGTTTTTCAAAGAACCAGTTAAACACGTCAAGCTGGTGAACAAGCAGATTAATGATAGAATCCCCTGTCTGCCAGATCCAGTTTGCCCTGTTCCGTATCATTGCTTCCATATCATTCCATCCTTCCTGTCTCCTGGTAACGGGTTGTGCCATCCTGAGCCAGTAGCAGTTACCCGATATAAGATCACCTATTGCACCGTTTTTTATCATGTTGAAGGTGTTGATATAATCAAGCTGATGCCTTCTTTGTGTTCCTGCAACCACACACAATCCAGCCGATTCAGCCATTTTACCCGAAGCCATAACTGACCTTACACCCACCGGATCAACGCCTGCGGGTTTTTCAATGAAGGCATGTTTCCTGGCCTGCACGGCAGCCTCAAAATGCCTGGGTCTGAAATATGAAACGGAAGCTTCGAGTATAATATCAACATCCGATTCTATAACCTTCTTATAGGCATCAAAGCCCAGGAAGCAGTTTTCATCGGGTATTTCAACACCACGCTGTTCTTTCAGTGCTGTGCGGCAATCATCGATGCGATCCTGGAAAAGATCCGCCAGGGCGGTTATCTGAAGGTTGGGTCCGGCATCCAGAAAGTTAAAGGCCGCACCCGTCCCCCTGCTTCCGCATCCTATCAGACCTGCTTTCAAAGGCGGTCCGTCAGGAGCCCTCTCCGGGAAAACAGGAGGTGCATGCTTTTTTTTGTTTGATTTGCATGAAGAAAGAAGGTGTCCTGCACCGATGGCACCCAGGGCGCTTAATGCTGCAATGCCCCCTATAAATTCACGTCTGCTGCTGGATTTTGGTTTATTGCTCATTTTTTTTGGATTATTTGTTTGTAAAAAAACTGACTTTTTTGCAAAATATAGAATTATTAATTTGAATACAAATAATGGCAGGTTTTATCGGATATCAGCTTCAACTCACAAATGCGACAATTTATTTTGTAGATTGAATTATGAAGATATAAATTATGAATTGTAAATGCCCGGCAGCTTGTATGAGGAGCTTCAATGTGTACAAAAATAAAAAACCCGGCGCTGGCCGGGTTTCTGTTGACGGTATTATAAGAACTTTTAGATTGTACTCTGCATCTGGAATCTTTTCTCCTTGATCCTTGCTTTCTTTCCTGTAAGCTTTCTCAGGTAAAAGATTCTTGCCCGGCGCACACGTCCAAGCTTATTAACTTCAATTTTTTCTATAAAAGGTGACTGCAAGGGGAATATGCGTTCAACACCTACATTACCTGACATCTTCCTTACCGAGAAGGTCTCTGCCAGTGCGCGCCCCTTGCGTTGCAGCACAACGCCCCTGAACTGCTGGATGCGTTCCTTGTTACCTTCCACTATCCTGTAATGTACGGTTATGGTATCACCGCTATTGAATTTCGGGTAGTCGTTTTTTTGTTCGAACTCCTTTTCTACCACTTTCATTAAGTCCATTCTGCTTGTTTATTATATTGTTATAACTCGTTGTAAAATCGGCTGCAATATTACTATTTTTTTTTGATTACAACAAATTATGCCGGACAGATATTTTTTTATTAAATTTTTAACTACAGAATTGCGGAAATAAAAAAAATTCTATAATCAAAAGCCCTGATCCCTTGGCGCAGGGGAGTTTAAAAAATCACTAAAAGATAAGTGATACTGCTATAATTAAAACAAGAATAATTAATACAAAAAGATAAATGGCCTTATTTCCCTTATAATTTTCGCTTATATCATTATCCGTCGCAAAGTTTTTTAAACGAAGTATAACTTGGATGTAATAAATAATTAAATAAAGAACCAGATAGGCAATACCAAAATGAAGTATATTAATTTCATTAGAGTAATCCGCAATAATGTTTCGAAAAGTAGTAATCAATATAATCAGAAATAAAAGTGCAAAAGATATCCTTAGGGAGTTATACCGGTATCTTTTTCTTAATTCCTGATCTTTACTTTTATCCTTGCTGTAGGCTATTATAAAGAATCCGAGTATTATTATCCATTCACTAAACTTTGAATATTCGGTTGAAAATATCATCAGACCTATGCCGATAATGCCTATAACTGATCCAATATACTTGTAATAGTAATTGAGGTAGGGGATAGGGGTGAACATAATCAAATTTATTAAGATTAGTTAATTTTTATTTATTTTAAATTTAAGCCCCAATTTAATATGGGGCTGCTAATTAAATTCGATTTTAGCAAGTAGTTCCAAATAGCGCAGGATCACTACCTTCTAAATCATCCCAGCTTGCACTACACCATAACCCAACTCCTATACCTAGAAAAGGATTTGCAAATGAAAACATTGCGCCTAATCCACCACAAACAGCATGTGATGTTTTTAAACACCAACCTCCTTCAATTTCTTCCATTTCCTGAAAAGATAATTTTTTTGTTTCCATAGTCAAGATAGTTTAAAATTTTGAAAACTTGAAATTTCTATATTAAGTTAGGTTCAAATTTTTTTGGGTGCAAGGGTTTTAAATGGAAAAATTTTTAATGGTTGGAATTAACTCCTGAGTGGTTTGGGAATAAAATTCTTTATAATTTGATCCCCTTGAAACTGCGTCTCACTGTAACAGGAAAATAAATATTCTGTCAATATGGTTTACAGCAATCATATTAACATATATCGAAGAGCTTATAATCGGTATATTAGCTATTTAAAAAAATAATCTTATTGTGGTGCAAAGAACAGGATAAATGTGTGATTTTTTTTACAAATTACTGGTTTATCAACTATGCAAGATGGACAATGCCGCCGCAGTTGTCCCTTTCTGCACCGGTAACTGAGGCCAGGCAGTTCACCTCATTCCGTATTCTCAGCAGGCCGAGGTAAGCAAATACCACCGCCTCCTTGAAGTCGATCAGCTTTTCATCGGGAATAACGGTGTTAACCTCTACTGCCTTTTCACTGATCAGGCGCATCAGGAAATTGTTTTTTGCCCCGCCACCGGTCACCAGCATAGAAAACTTTTTCTCTCCCGTTATGTCCCGGTCAGTAATATCCTGGTGTGAAGGCTTAACAGTCATTACTCCGGCAATCCTGAGTGCAATATGCTCGCAGAGAGTCCGCAATTTATCTTCTATCGTT
>JAWODJ010000103.1:0-11317 GCA_046483315.1 Bacteroidales bacterium
ACAACCTGCCGACTGACATGAAAGACGCAACGCGGGACATGAATGCAGCAATAAACTGGGTGTCAGGACACAGTGACAAGCCGGTGATTATGTTCGGAAGCTCATATTCTGCCTCACTCGCAATGATACTTGCAAAAGACAGACCCCTGGCTGGTGCAGTTGTCGCCTTCAGTCCGGGAGAATATTTCGGCTACCCGGGAATAGTACAAAATGCAGTGCGAAACCTTGAAGTACCGGTTTTCATTGCCTCCACAAAACAGGAGTATCCCTATGTTACAGAGCTGAGCTCCGGGATAGAGACAGAATATAAAACATTCTTCACCCCCTCTGAAAACCAGGGGACGCATGGAGCAAAAGCTCTGTGGGAATCAGAACCATCCAGCAGGGAATACTGGCTTGGCCTGCTCATGTTTTTCAAAACCGTCGGGGATATGCGGGCATCAGAATTTACTATTCCATAATCCCTTTATTATGCCTGTAAAATTTCTTATTATAAGATTCAGTTCAATAGGCGATATAGTGCTCACCACCCCTGTTATCAGATGCCTTAAACAACAGGTTGAGGGAGCCGAGGTTCATTTTCTTACCAAGAAGAAGTTTGTTCCGTTAATTACTGCCAATCCCTATATTGACCGGATACATGAGTTTGAAGGTATCAGGCAGTCCGCCAAAGCACTTAAAAAAGAGGGATTCGACTATATTATCGACCTGCACAACAATCTTCGTTCGGCTTTGATTAAATCGGCCCTTCCCACTATACCCTTCTCTTTCCGTAAGCTGAATATAGAAAAATGGCTGCTGGTTAACTTCAAAAAAGACAATTTGCCCGGGATCCATATAGTGGACAGATACCTTGACACTTTGAAGCTTTTTGACGTTGTAAATGATGGCAGGGGGATTGATTATTTCATTCCGCCCGGGGATGAAATCAACATATCAGAATTTCCCTCATCTTTTCATGAAGGTTACGTGGTTTTTGCAACCGGGGCAAATCATAACACCAAAAAACTTCCGGCAGAAAAGATCACGGCCATATGCAGGGAGATGAATGTTCCGGTAATACTTGCCGGGGGAAAGGAGGATTCAGCCATTGCAGAGTCGGTTGCCGGTGAATGCGGCCATCTTGTAATAAATGGCTGCGGACTTTTCAATATAAACGAATCAGCCTCTCTTGTCAGGCAGGCTTCTGTTATTATAACTCATGATACGGGACTTATGCATATTGCTGCAGCCTTCAAAAAGAAGATAATATCTGTGTGGGGAAATACCATACCGAGATTCGGTATGTATCCTTACATGCCGCACCCCGATTCGGCTATTTTCGAGGTGGGCGGACTCAGATGCAGACCCTGCTCCAAACTTGGTTTCAGTAAATGCCCTAAAAAACATTTCCGGTGCATGTTGGATCAGGATGTGAGTGAGATTGCCGGTTATGCCGTAAAACTGTTCAGAAGGAGTTAACCACACAATTACCCCCCGGCCTTTTTAACACCGTATCCACCTGCCGACAAAATTTCAACTACCTTATCCCGAAAATCTCCCTGTATAAGGATATCCCCCTCTTTTGCCGAACCACCGGTGCCCAGTTTGCTTTTCAGCATTTTTCCAAGGTCGGAAAGATCGCTGTCTTTCCCACAGAATCCTGTTATCAGGGTAACCACCTTACCCTTTCTCTGCTTCCTGTCAAGCCACACCCTGAGATCCTGCTTACCGGGAGGCAGGGTTTCTGCTTCTTCGGGCTGATCGTTCTGATAATTGAACCCGGGATCAGTTGAGTAAACAATTCTGCTGCGGTTGCTTTTTCCTTTTTTGGCCATAATATGTCATCAATTACGCTGGAAATAGTTGCCATAGCAAAAATAACCAAAACCATGTACAAAACTGTATCAACTTCTGAATAGATATTCGAAAAAAAAATCGGGCAAAAAATTGCCGGCAGGCTGATAATTTGGAATCCTGCCATGACAATCTGCTTATTTACTGGCGACTATATTCTTTATCCAAAAATATTTTAAAATTTACTGCAAATTATTTGGATATTATAAATTCTTGCCGTATTATTGTGATATCATTTTAATATCATTTTGTTTTTTCAAACCGGACTTAAATACAGACCGGATAGTATAAATAACAAAAAAACCTTCAATCATGGAAAAAGAAAAAATAATGTCTCCCTACACAGGGTATTTTGGCCTCTTTATGGCGTTGACTCTTTTCTTCGGACCGATTCTGCTGGCCATATATGTTAGTCCATGGTGGCTGTTCCTGCTTCTGGCCGATGCTTTTTGCTGGATCGGACTTTTGGTGGTGAACCCCAATGAATCGGCAGTACTTGTATTGTTTGGTAATTATGCAGGAACCATAAAGAGAAATGGTTTTTACTGGATCAACCCCTTCTTCATCAGGAAAAAGATCTCACTCCGGGCAAGGAATCTGAACTCCGAACCTATCAAGGTCAATGACAAACTGGGAAATCCTGTGATGATAGGCATTGTGCTCGTATGGAAAGTTGAGAATACATTTAAGGCTGCTTTCGAGGTTGACGACTACATTCGTTTTGTAGACATACAGAGTGAGGCTGCAATAAGGAAACTTGCAGGTTTCTATCCTTATGACAATTTTGACGATGAAGAGGCCGATATAAGTCTCCGCGCAGGCGGTGAAGAGGTGAACAATGAACTGGAGAATGAGCTCAAAGACAGGCTTAAAATTGCAGGGATCCATGTGATGGAGGCTAGGATCGCCTATCTTGCATATGCATCTGAAATTGCAGGGGCTATGCTTCGCAGGCAACAGGCAACAGCAATTGTTGCGGCACGCCAGAAAATAGTGGAAGGAGCCGTCAGCATGGTTGATCTCGCACTGGCAAGGCTGTCAGAACAGGAGATTGTCGATCTTGATGAAGAAAGGAAAGCAACAATGGTCAGCAACCTGATGGTAGTGCTCTGTTCAGACAAGGATGTGAGCCCGGTTATCAATACAGGGTCACTTTACCAGTAGGAATATAAAAAACCTGAAATGCCAGGTCATCAGCCACCACAAGTCAGGATGGAGCATTACAACGGTTCAGCGTGAACATATAACGGAAAATGAGGTCAATACAACAAAAAAACTATCTGAGAAGAGTCTATTATGGTTAAAAAAAAACCATTTGTGTTGAGATTGAGGCCGGAGATGATGGAGGCCCTCGAAAAATGGTCGGCCGATGAATTCAGGAGTGTTAACGGCCAGATTGAATGGATACTAAACCGTGCCCTCAGGGAAGCAGGCAGACTGAAAAGGGACGACAGCACAAAGACAGGGGGCACCGGTCCATCCGGGGAGCCGGAAAACAGAGAATAATTAAAAATATTTATCATGCAACCGGGATACAAAGAAAAAATAATAATGCACTTTTTGTGGCCGGACAGGCGCTGTGCCTCAAATATAACAATAGTCAGGTATATTCTGTTCTATGCCTGTATGTTTGAACTCGCCGAAATGAATATTTTGCGGGTTAAGAACAACAGGATATGGTGTAAACATAGTGAAACCGGTGATCCTGTTCTTGATGAAGTCCTGTCTCTGCTTCTCCCCCTTTCGGGGAAAAAGCTTTCAAGGCTCCAATTACTTGTGCCACGGAAAGCTGCCGGTATCTATAAAAAACAGATGGCCCTGATGACTGAACACAACTTCCTCGAAAGAGAGGATATAACGTTTCTGTTATGGAAAACGGGAAACAGGTACAGGGTGAGGAATTACGATATCCTGAAACCGGGGATTACAAAACTTGAAAGGATACTTGTTTACGGCAGGAAATGGGACAGGTCTGCAATGCTTCTTACATTGCTTGCCGGAGAAGGAAATCTTTTTCGTAACATTTTCAGGACAAAGGAGTTCAGGGATAAAGCAAAGTCAAGATACCGGGAACTTCTTGATTCAAATAACCTGAGGGAAGACGAAACAATTTTTCAATTGAGAAAAACATTGAGAAAATCACTGAATACCCAGAAAGCGGTCAACACCGTTTCAAAAACATGATCTCGTGAAGAACAATATCAAAGATTCTATGATTTCTGCCTGGCTCCGGTCTGTTGCCGTTAACAGAAATTGAAGGCAGCAGGAAGTATCAGCCTGAATGGAATCGGAATGTCAGGGAGCCGGATCTAATGTGCTTCCAGCGGCTTTTAAACAATCCTGTACTATTTCATTGGAATGTCAGGGAGCCGGATCTAATGTGCTTCCAGCCAGTTGAAGCCGGTGCCGGTATCAACGGTAAGCGGTACCGACAGGGAGACAACCGACTGCATTGCATCGATAACGAGCTCTCTGACGGTTTCAAGCTCCGGTTTATAGACATCGAAAACCAGTTCGTCATGCACCTGCAATATCATTTTTGTCCTCAGCTTTTTATTTTCAATCTGTTCATGTATCCTTATCATGGCGAGCTTGATAATATCCGCTGCAGAACCCTGTATAGGGGCATTGATGGCGTTCCTCTCTGCATTGCCGCGAACTACTCCATTACGGGAGTTAATGTCTGGAAGGTAGCGTTTCCGGCCTTTTATGGTCTCAACATATCCTTTTTCCCTGGCTTCACTGATGCATTGGTCCATATACTGTTTCACATCCGGATAAGACCTGAAATAACCTTCGATAAGCTGTTTTGCCTCATCGCGAGGGATACTTAGCCTCTGTGACAATCCGAAGGCTGAAATGCCGTATATGATGCCAAAATTGGCTGTTTTTGCCTTTGCACGCATCTCTCTTGTAACCTCGTCACCGCTAACTGCGAATATTTTTGCCGCCGTGGCAGCGTGTATATCCTCATCATTCCTGAATGCCTCTGCCATACCCTTATCCCCGCTCATATGCGCCATCAGTCTGAGTTCAATCTGCGAATAATCCGCCGCCAGCAACAAATGATCATCATCACGGGGTATAAAAGCTTTTCGTATCTCACGGCCCCGTTCCTCCCGTATGGGAATATTCTGCAGGTTGGGATTCGTTGAACTGAGTCTGCCGGTTGATGTCACAGCCTGGTTGAAAGAGGTGTGTATTCTTCCCGTGCGTGCATGGATAAGCTTTGGCAAGGCATCAACATATGTAGAAAGCAGCTTCTTGAGTCCGCGATGCTCCAGTATTTTCGGAATAACCGGGTGCCTGTCCCTGAGCTTGTCCAATACCTCCTCATTGGTGGAAAATTGCTTTGTTTTTGTCCGTTTTGCATTGTCAATAATTTTCATCCTCTGAAAAAGCACCTCGCCAAGCTGTTTGGGTGAAGAGAGATTGAACTCTGTCCCGGCCAGTTCATAAACCTCCTTTTCAATCTGCCGCAGATCATCTGCAAGCTTTTTCGAGATCTTTTCCAGGGAAGAGGTATTCAAGGTCACACCTGCTTCTTCCATGGAAACAAGCACACTTACCAGGGGCATCTCAAGCTTTGCTGCAAGGTCACTCAGCCCTTCCTTCTCCAGCTCCTTCTCAAGGATATTTTTTAATTGCCACGTTATATCGGCATCTTCAGCTGCATACTCTTTTATAGTTTCAGTCTCTACCGAACGCATGCTGCGCTGATTTTTACCTTTTTTGCCAATCAACTCCTCAATAGGCACCGGCGAATAACCAAGGTAAGTTTCAGCCAAAAAGTTCATATTATGCCTGTGTTCCGGCTGCAGCAGGTAGTGGGCAATCATAGTATCAAATACCCTTCCGCGGAGATGGATCCCGTAACCGGCAAGAACAAGCATATCAAATTTAATGTTCTGCCCTGTCTTTCTTATAGAGCTGTTTTCAAAAACACTCCTGAACTCCCCGAGAATGGTTTCAGTATTTTCCTTTCCGGGAGAAACAGGTACATACCATGCTTCATGCTCCTTAAAACAGAACGCCATACCTACGAGCTCCGTATCATGGGGATTGAGGCTGGTGGTTTCGGTGTCAAAACAAAACTCCTCCAGTCCGGAAAGAAGGTCAATAAGCTTTTTTCTCTTTTCACGGCTGTCGGCCATGTAATATTTATGCTCCACGGTCTCAAGGGTACGCAGGTTGTTTTCGGGCATACTGTCTCCCGCACCTCCCGGTGAATCAAAAAGTGATGTCTGCACCGGATCTCCTTCCCTGCCGTTGTTTTTGAACCCGGAAAGAATTCTCTCACCGGCAGTGCGGAACTCAAGCTCTTCGAACAGCTTTTTCAGGTTTTTAATGTCCGGGGACTTTTTTTTGAGCAATTGCTCATCCAGTTCAACAGGAGCATCAAGTATTATGGTAACCAGCTTTTTTGAAAGACCGAGTTTACCGGCAAAATTTTCAATGTTTTCCCTTTGTTTTCCACTGAACTCATTTAACCGTGAAAGCACCTCCTCAACAGATTTATAGGATGAAATGATCTTTTTTGCAGTTTTCTCACCGATTCCGGGCACACCGGGCACATTATCGGAGGTATCACCCATAAGTGCCAGTATATCGATTACCTGCAGAGGGTCTTCAATATCATAATGTTTCGTCACCTCAGCCGGACCCCATACTTCTGCATCATTTCCGGATCTTTTAGGCTTATAAAGGAATATCCTGTCAGATACAAGCTGGCAAAAATCCTTGTCCGGCGTCATCATATAGGTAGTAAAACCTTTCTTCTCAGCTTTCTTGGCCAGTGTGCCTATAACGTCATCTGCCTCATATCCCGGAGATTCAATAACGGGTATATTGTAGGCTTCCAGCAATTTTTTTATCCAGGGAACGGATGCAAGGATATCTTCCGGAGCTTTTTCCCTTTGTGCCTTGTACTGGTCAAAAATCTCATGCCGGAAGGTAGGATAAGGAGGGTCAAAGGCCACGGCAATATGAGTGGGATTTTCATTTCTTATTACCTCGTCAAGAGTATTGACAAATCCAAATATTGCAGATGTATTAAGCCCTTTGGAGTTATAACGCGGATTTTTAATAAATGCATAAAAAGAACGATAAATCAATGCATATGCATCCAGAAGAAAAAGTTTCTTTTCCGATGACATCTTATTCTGATTTAGGGTTGTCGGAGGCAAACCATTCGGTATATGATGTAGCTGTTTCATGCAGGCGCAGGGAAAACAGTTCCAGTGACCCGGGAAGCCTCTGCCCGATAAGGCGGGCAAAATCCGTAATAATATTTTCACATGTGGGCTGATAATCCATAACCTTTAATTTGCCCAGCATCTGCCCCATATTTTTATACGCATCCTCAGGCACTTCCCTGCTTATTACCACCGCATGGTCAAATTCATTAATTACAGCCTCATTCACTATCTTTTTAAGATCACTGAAATCTATCACCATACCATTCTTCGGGTTTGAAATGTCTTCAGCAGAATCACCAACCACTGTGACAAAGAGCCGGTAAGAGTGCCCGTGCAGATTACTGCAGGGCCCGTCATGATTCCAAAGTGCATGTGCCATCTCAAAATTGAATTGCTTTGTAACCCGTATTTTTGCCATAATAAATTTATTATGATGCAAAGATACAAATCATTTCAGGAAGCCATTGCTATCAATAATTATGACAGGGCAAAATTTAGCCCCTACCCGGAGAGATAGCCGGACAGGCCTGAAGGGCAGAAAACTATTTCAATAAATAACTGATTGAAAAGGTCATTTCAGGATATTGCCTCCTTCTCTTTCCTGCCGGCAAGTTCACTTTCGACAGTGGTGTCGGACCATTCAATACCTTTTTCAGTACACATTCCGGCAAGAGTTTTTTTAAGCCTTTTGATATCACTGTAGTAAATCTCTCCAAGCTTCATTTTTGATGAAGAGCCGCCGGCTTTATAAAAATAAATCCTGAGTGTTTTAATCTCTACTTTTTTGAGATCCTCCCATTTAAAGCTATTTGAAGGGTAAAAATAGGAAAGTTTGTACTCCACTCCTTTATTGTCAAGAACAACGTAGCGACGGCTTATCCTGTAATATATACCGAAAGTGTAAAGCAGGATATTCAGTCCGATAAGTGCCAGAATAACAAAGAACAAATAATCGCCAAAACTCTGGCCGGCGGCAGTCCTTTTGTAAATAACCAGGGCGGACAAAAGGATCAAGCCCGACCCCAGAATAACATTGAAAATTCTGCCTCCTTTTGAAATTTTCTGGTATTCATCCAGATTAATAATCAGTTTGTCCATAAAATATAGAAATTAGCATACATAGGATAAGAGTTAAGTAAAAGTAATCAATAATAGCATTGACCGAACTTTTTTAACCGGTTTTTTTCAAGGTGCTGCCTGCTTTTTCAGGGCACCGGATCATGCCCGTGTCCTCCCCAGGGATTGCAACTGAGTATACGTTTAAGGGCCAGCCAGCCACCCCGGAAGGGTCCGTGCTTTTTTACCGCTTCGACAGTGTAGGCTGAACAGGTGGGTGTATATCTGCAGGAAGACATGGTAAGAGGTGAAATTACATACTGGTAAAATCTTACCAGGCCAATAATAAGATAGCTAAATATTATTCTTACCAGGCGCATGATGTTGAATAAATTTATGGATGAGCTCCTTTAATTTTACGTCAATAAAATCAAAATCATACACTTTGTCGGAAATGTAAAGCAACATTATGTCAATTTTCCTGCCCCTCATTCCGGGGCTCTCATAGAGAATGCTTTTATTGATCCGGTATGACTCCCTGATAACTCTTCTTATCCGGTTTCGGGTGACCGCCTTTTTGATCCGTTTTTTCGGTACGCTGATGGCAATTCTTACAGGATACGGACCGTCTCCTGCCGAGTCGATCCAGACAAGCCTGAAAGGATAGTGAAACAAAACCTTCCCTTTGGAAAAAAGTTTCCCGATAGATTCACGGCTGCAAAGTCGTTCTGTTTTTCTGAACTTTCCCATTGAAATGATAATACGCAATATAGCTTAAACAGCCGGATAAATCAATCGAAATCCATGCGACACAGTGAAATCAAAGGTGTCCGGGAAACATTGCATACCGTCAATACCGGGATCTATGCCGGATGTCCCTCAATTAAGGCAGCCTGCCAGACACAGATGCTATTTGGCACTTCCGTTTTTATTATATTCCCTAATGAAATTTTCCAGTGCCATAGTCATTGATGGCGACTGTGGCGATGGAGCTTCAATGTCGAGGCGCAGTCCCGCTTTTCTGACTGCCCTTGCTGTGTGCGGACCAAAACAGGCTATCTTGGTGTTGTTCTGCTCAAATTCAGGGAAATTCTGAAACAGTGATCTGATGCCTGAGGGACTGTAAAACACCAGGATATCATAATTAACATCTGAAAGATCGGAAAGATCACTGCTTACAGTCCGGTACAGTATGGCCTTTGTGTACTTTATCCTGTTCTTATCCAGTATCCGGGGAATCTCCGGTTTATGTATATCGGAAAGAGGAACCAGGAATTTCTCGGCCGAATTTTTATTTACCTCCTGCTCAACCAGGTCTTTGAATACGTTGCATCCGTAAAAGATTTTTCTTTTGCGGTAAACGATGTACTTCTGCAGGTAGAGTGCGACAGACTCGGAAATACAAAAATATTTCATGCTGTCAGGGACCGTAATTCTGAGATCTTCAGCTATTCTGAAAAAATGATCAATGGCGGTACGGCTTGTAAAAATAACGGCCGTGTGGGCCAGAATGTCAATCCTTTCCTGACGGAATTCCTTTGCCGGTATACCTTCTACTTTTATAAACGGCCGGAAATCAATTTTTAGGTTATGCTTCTCCGCCATCTCCGTATAGGGAGATTTGCCATTAACCGGCTGTGGTTGCGAAACCAGTATCTTCTTTATTTTCAAGGCAATAGAATTTTGAAATGAAAAACAGATTATTCTTTTCAGTTATACCAGTAACACCTGAAACAATTTGTAAAGAACAAGAATTGGGAAAATTTCAAAAGCACAAAGGTACAAAATCAAATAAAAAAGAGAAAACTCTTTTTTTACTATTATTTCCATGCCCCTGACAAACTGGAGCAGATAAAAAACAGCTGCCAGTGCCATTCCGCCATAAATAAAAGGCCCGTGAAAAAAATCGCCCCCGTAAAGCAGTCCCACGATTACCGGCAAAAGCAGTATGCCAAAAATCTTATTGTACAGTGATATATTATGTTTGTACTCCGAAAAGAGACTGGACTGGTCAAATAAAAATCCGATCACACTTATGAAAAATGATTTCAGGGCAAAAATCATCACCAGGATTGCCGATGCTGAGAGAAATATCAATACAGGGTTTATATCAGGTAATCTCAGATCAAAATAATCTGCCACAAACAAAAAAAACAATCCGCCGTTAATAGCAAAAATAATATGCAAAATCAGGAACATATTTTGCGCAGGAGCATTTTTTTCATGATACAGCTTTGCTGCCTCCCTGAAATTAAATGCAGAAACCAGGACAGGAGTGATAAACTGTATATAAATAAGCTTTATCCAGGTGAGAAGCAAAAATGACAGAATTACCAGGGCCGGTATCCATGCAGTTGAGTAATCTGCCTGATGATTTCCGTATTCAGTCACCTCTTCTTTCAGATATTCAGTGTAGTTCTCACCGGCATCATTCAATTCTGAGTTATCCTGTTCAATAAAAACCCGGCGGGAAAATTCCTTTTTAACCGGGTCTGCAACCCTGCCGGCAAACACGTATTCCTGCATGAAAGGGGCATCTGCAGAATCAAGGTACCATGCAGCATCATACCCGTTTGACTTTACGGCAGCAGTTAAAGGCACAGCATTTTCAAACGGACTTTCAGTTTCCGCCATAACAGCCTTCCCGATAGTTTCAACCTCTTCATCTGCTGATATAATACTGTCCTCTATATCTACAGCAGGGGGGAGCGGTGGACTTACAATCAGAGAACCGGGCTCGGCCGGGGGAACAGTGTCGGTTGCTGTCACAGGAATCATATCATCATCTGATACAGGAACAGTGTCTGCAGCTATAACCGGAAGGGAGTCAGCCCGGATCACACCGGCGGTGTCTGCCACAGTCAAAGAAAGGGTATCGGCCCTGCTTTTGCCAACAGTTCGGGGAGGAATCATTTCACAGTTACCGGAGAGAAAAGCAGATAATGATCTGATCCAGATGCCCCGGTTCAGGTTGAAGATGGTTTTGGCGGCGTGAATTCGGTACTGGTAATATAGCTAGATAGTCTCTGGTAACTTCATTACTTGAGACGAGGAGAACGCAAAGATGAAAAAAATAAAAATGATGCTTGTATTCATGTTGATACTAGTGTTCTCTTCCGGATTAACAATCGTGGCTGAGGAACACCAGGAAACACCGCATTTTGTTCAAGAACTTACCTACAGCCTTCAACAGCGCGGTTGGACTCAGGAAGAGATTACCCAGTTCA
>JAWODJ010000061.1:0-12112 GCA_046483315.1 Bacteroidales bacterium
GTTCTCCAACAAAGTACCCAGTAGTTTTAGCTGCTCAAGAAGCATTAAGATAAGTTTAGCTATGAAAGAGATTGTTGTAATTAGCGGATTCTACTTTCTGGGTTGTTTTTATTTACGGGCTGTTTATTAATATGCAGAATTATGGTATCGATCAGAATTATATACAAAGATATATGAGTGCAAGAAATGAAAAAGAAGCCATTTCCTCTGCCCTGGGTGGGGGATTGCTTTATGTACCTGTATCGTTGCTTTTTTTCCTGATAGGTACCGGTCTGTTTGTCTATTATCAGGTCTATTCAGATGCCTTACCTGTAGAATTCCTGGAAACAGGTATGTCGGACAGTGTTTTTCCTTATTTCATTGTAAATGTATTGCCTGCCGGTCTTACAGGGTTGCTTATTGCTTCAATATTTGCAGCCGGAATGAGCACTATTTCAACAAGCCTGAACAGCAGTGCCACGGTCATTCTGAATGATTTTTTCAAGCGGTTGAGATCAGGAGGCAATGAAAAAGAGTCGGTTAAAGTGCTTTACATGTCGTCTGTTGTTATTAGTGTTCTTGGAATAATCATATCATTTTACATAATCAGGGTGGAGAGTGCTCTTGATATCTGGTGGAACCTGGCAGGGATTTTCAGTGGAGGTATGCTTGGAATATTTCTGTTGGGCTATTTTGCCAGAAGGGTTGAAAATGTTGCCGCAGTGACCGGAGTTGCATTGGGCCTTATGGTTATAATCTGGATGAGTCTTTCTCCGGTATATTTTACCGGCAACCTGGAAAAATTCAGTAATCCGCTTCATAGTTATATGACTATAGTGGTTGGAACCATGGTCATTTTCTTTACAGGCTTGCTTTTAACAGTAATAATAAATAAAATAACAAGAAAAAGTGAGGAATAAAATTGAATTATTTACCCGGAATTTACTGTTATTGTTGATCTTATTATCAATTATGACAGGATTGTTATCATGTAAAACTATGGATGAAAAATCAGCTTTTAATGACAGACTTGTTTTAACAGAAGAATTTATTTATGAGGAGGCTCCATTTCCAAGTTGTCATGCTTCAACGATTGAAGAAACTCCTGATGGCCTGATTGCTGCCTGGTTTGGTGGAACAAGAGAAAGCCATGAGGACGTGGAAATATGGGTAAGCAGGAAAGTTGAAGGGAGTTGGTCAGCACCTGAATCTGTGGCTGATGGAATTCAACATGCAGATAAAAGGTATCCCTGCTGGAATCCTGTTCTTTACCAGGTACCTGAAGGTCCTCTTATGCTGTTCTACAAGGTAGGGCCTAATCCACGTGATTGGTGGGGTATGTTAAAAACTTCGGAAGATAACGGTAAAACCTGGTCTGATGCTACCCGGTTGCCGGAAGATATTTTTGGTCCTGTGAAGAATAAACCGGTTTTAATTGATGGTAACAAGTTGATTTGTCCCTCAAGTACGGAACATGATGGGTGGCGTGTTCACTTCGAGATTACTGAAGATTTTGGTAAAACGTGGCGGATTGTTGGTCCGATTGATGAAGAGAAAAATTTTAACATAATTCAACCCAGCATTTTATTTCATGATGATGGCAGGTTGCAGATACTTGCGAGAAGCAGGGAGAATTACGTTATCAGCAGTTGGTCGGAGGACAAAGGAGAATCATGGAGTCCTCCTGAACCCACGTATCTTCCAAATCCCAATTCAGGAACGGATGCGGTGACTTTGCAAAACGGCCTGCAGCTCATTGTATATAATCATTCACATTTAACTGAAGGAAGGTGGGGCGGACCGCGAACGCCTTTAAATGTTGCAGTTTCGAAAGACGGGATAAACTGGGAAACCATGCATGTTCTTGAAGATGAACCGGGAGAATATTCTTATCCTGCTGTAATACAGGGAGAAAATGGCATAATTCATATAACATATACATGGAACAGGGAACGAATAAAATATGTTGCTTTGAATCCTGAATTATTATTTATGAGATAGATATTATAAAAACTGTTTAAAAGATGAGTAAACCATTGAGTTATCCACTGCGAGGTATAATACCACCTCTGGTAACTCCTCTGCTTGATAATGATACTCTTGATCAGGATGGACTGGAGCGCCTTATAGAACATACCATCTCCGGAGGGGTGAACGGGTTATTTATTCTCGGCACAACCGGTGAATTTGCCAGCCTTAGTTACAGTCTCCGAATAAGTTTAATTGAGCGCACCTGTTTGCTGGTCCGCCACCGCGTACCTGTACTTGTAGGAATAACTGACTCAGCTTTTTCTGAAAGCCTGAATCTTGCCAGAGTGGCGGCAGACAATGGTGCAGATGCAGTTGTCCTTGCACCGCCCTATTATTACTCATCAGGTCAGCCTGAGCTTTTAGAATATCTTAAAAGGATAATGAAACAGATGCCTCTTCCTCTTTTTATTTATAACATGCCGGTTCACACAAAGGTGATATTTGAGCCACAAACTGTTAAGGAGGCTGCTGAAATTCCCGGAATAATCGGAATGAAAGACAGTTCTGCCAATCTTTCATATTTTAACCAGGTACGTTATCTGCTCAGAGACCGGTCTGATTTCACTTTCATGGTTGGTCCGGAAGAACTGACTTCGGAATTTGTATTGATGGGTGGTCACGGAGGAGTAAACGGGGGAGCAAATATGTTTCCCAGACTTTACCTGGATTTGTACCAGGCTTCAGTGAATCGTGATTTTGAAAAATTAGTTCCTCTTCAAAACACGATAATGAAAATAAGCACTTCGATTTACAATGTCGGGCATTACGGATCCAGTTACCTTAAGGGGCTTAAGTGTGCTTTATCATTAATGGGCATTTGCAGTGATTTTATGGCCGAACCTTTCAGGAAGTTTAAGGAGGCCGAGAGAATCAAAGTTCAGCATATTCTGGAAGAATTGAATTATTCCAACTTGCTTTAGCAGGTGTAATCCATAGATTTTTTTATAATTTAATTGCCACAATAATGATAAGTTATATAAGTCAATTACTTGGTATCAATTTTTCTGATCCCGGTAACTACTTACCTTAACCGGATTCAAAGGTATTATTAAATCTTAATGTGCTTAAAAATCCGTTACTGTGATGTAATGTGATGGTTTTTTATTGTTTATTTGTAATTTGGAAACCGTTTTGAATTAAACAATGATTGACCGGGCTTTTGTACCTATTTATCAGAGACTTTTTGAATTCTATAAAGAAAGAATAATTAAGCAGGAATATTTACCGGGTTCACGTGTTGACTCTATAAACCGGATAATTACAAGGCATAATGTTTCGCGTGAAACTGCAAAACTTGTTCTTAACAAGTTAAGTGAAGAAGGGTTTATAATAAAAAAAGCCGGAAAGGGTTCTTTTGTCACATATACAAGGGAAACACAACAGGTATGGGGAGTAGTGATTCCCTTTTACTCTACGAATATTGAGGATTTGATCGCAAACCTTAATAATGAGGCTCAAAAAGTTGACCGGTCTGTCAGGTATTTTCTTCATTACAATGAGCCGGAGGAAGAAATAAGACTGGTTGGTAATATGCTGAGGCAGGGATATGAAGCAGTAATAATTGTACCCAACTACGACGAATCACTGACAGCAGATTTCTACCGAAACCTTAACCAGGGTAACTCGATAGTTCTTCTGGTTGACAATACCATGGGAGGTTCGTTTTTTAGTTATGTAATTCAAAGTTATGACCTTGGCGTGAAAAGAGCAATTAACTATCTGACATACCGGAATGATAAGAATCTTTTATTTTTTAAAAATGAAATATGGAGGGGGAGAAACCTGGTATATGAACTTATGGAGCAGTCTATACAAATTTTCATCGACCAGCAGGCCCCCGCAAGGAAACTTTATGTAATTTCCGGTTTGTCAGGGTTTAATCAGGAGTTTATTATTAGAAATAATATTGGAGGAATCCTCTGCAGCACCGATATTGACAGTTTGAAAGTTACAGGTCGTTTAAACAGATGGGGTATAAAAATGCCGGATCAGGTTTCTGTGGTTTCCTACGGCAATACTGAACTAACACAGTCAGCTACTCCTTCTGTTACAGCGGTGGACTGCAATTACGGGGAAATGGCAAAGCTGACGGCATCTTTGATATTTGACTGTGATACCAAAATAACAAAACAATTTGTGATTCAGCCTGAAATAATTATAAGGCAAACTTAAAAGCCAGCTTAACATAGGAGAGATATCAAAACAAATATTTTTCGGAATTTTCAAAAAAACAAAATCATTTTAACATGGAAGAATTATTAAAACAAATTGCACATTGTGTGGAATTTGGAAAGATTAACCAGGCCTCGCCCTATCCTCCCGATATGAAGGGAGAGGATGGAGCTGATGAGCTCACGGCCAGGGCTCTTGAGCAGGGAGCTACGGCTGAAGAAATACTTACAAATGGACTTATAGTCGGGATGGGGAAAGTCGGTGTTAAATTCCGTGAAAACAAAGTGTTTGTGCCCCAGGTTCTTATGTCCGCCAAAGCAATGAGTGCAGCCATGAATCATTTAAAGCCTTTATTCGCCAGTGGTACGGCAAAAAGAAAAGGTATATTTATAATTGGTACTGTTCAGGGTGATCTTCATGATATCGGGAAAAACCTCGTAGCAATGATGGTTGAAGGGAACGGTTATGAAGTGATTGACCTTGGGGTGGATGTAAATACTGAAAAGTTTCTCACGGAGGCTGAGAAATACCCGGATGCAGTAATAGGTCTGTCGGCCCTTCTTACTACCACTATGGTGAATATGGAGAATATAGTGAAAGCTATTAAGGAAAAAAATCCCGAAGCCAAAGTATGTATTGGTGGAGCTCCTGTAACGGCAGACTTCTGCAAGAAGATAAATGCAGATCTGTACAGTCCCGATCCGCAGGGACTGGTTGAGTATCTGGACAATATTGCATCCTAGAGTGTTTATGGCTTGAATGGACGGTATAGTTGATATTACTGAATCTTAAAGACGAATATGGCTTATAAACAAACAGGACTAACGCTTATTAAAAAGGCATTTAACCGTGAGACTGTGGAACGTATTCCATGGGTGCCCTTTGCAGGGGTGCATGCTGCAAAACTGACCGGAATTGGTGCAGAGGAGTATCTGAAATCTTCAGAACATATATTCAACGGCGTTTCAAAAGCTGTTGAACTCTATAAACCTGACGGCATACCCGTGGTTTTTGACCTGCAGATCGAGGCAGAAGCCCTTGGCTGCCGACTCAACTGGCCGGATAACAGTCCCCCCTCGGTAATCTCCCATCCGCTTCAGGAGGGTGTTAAAATTGACGATCTTAGCATTCCTTTAGCTTCTGAAGGCCGGATACCGGTAATTATGGATGCTGCAAAACAGCTTAGGGAAAAGTATCCTGATATCGCACTTTACGGGCTGATAACAGGTCCGTTTACCCTGTCCCTGCACCTGTTGGGCACCGACATCTTCATGAAGATGTTCGAGGATCCTGAAGAGGTTAACAAGGTTATGAGCTTTTGTGCCGATGTGGGAAAAATGATGACGGACAGCTATATCCGGGCAGGTTGTGATGTAATAGCTATGGTTGACCCGATGACCAGCCAGATCGACCCTGCCTCTTTTGAAACGTTTGTATCTCCCCGGGCATCGGACATATTTTCAAATATCCGGAAAAAAGAGAGCCTGAGCTCATTCTTTGTCTGCGGCAACGCCAGGCAGAACATAGAAGCGATGTGCCGCTGCAGGCCGGACAATATATCTATTGATGAGAACATACCGCTGGACTATGTGCGTGATACTGCGCTGGCCAATGATATAAGCTTCGGCGGCAATATGAGACTTACCACGGTGCTGCTTATGGGAACACCTGAGGAGTGTCAGCGTGAAGCCCTTGAGTGCATGGATACAGGTGGAAGAAAGGGTTTTGTGCTTGCCCCGGGTTGCGACCTCCCGATGGATACACCCATTGAAAACCTCCGGGCAGTTACGGATGTTGTGCATGATGAGATGCGTCAGGGAGAGCTCAGGGCATCGACAGCGACTGTTTTGGAGGTTGAAAAGCTTGATCTGAGCAGCCACTGGAGCAAAGAGAAGGTGATGATTGATATAATAACCCTCGATTCATCTTCCTGCGCACCCTGCCAGTATATGGTCGATGCAGTGGCAAGGGCCTCTCACCCTTTCGGGGAAAAGGTCGTTTACAAAGAGCATAAGATAACCGGCAGGGAAGGTGTGCAGATGATGGCAAGCCTTGGGGTAAAGAATCTGCCAACAATAGTAATTGACGGTAATATTGAGTTTATTTCACAAATACCTCCTGTAGGGAAACTGGAAGAGAAAATCGGAGAATACCTGAAATCAAAAAAGGGCTGATCTATTACCGGCCTCAAAGGTTTGAGGGTCTCAACGAAAATAATTATCAGCTACGATGTTAAGTCAATAATAACCTGTTAATTTTAAGTCATTTAACGGGATTGAAAGGCAGATCGAATGATCAGCGAAGGAAATGCAGATATAATACCTTTTTTCCTTGTTACGGGTTTCCTGGGCAGCGGAAAGACAACTTTGCTGAAGAATATTGTTGCCAGGTATTCCGGTGACAAGCGCATTGCTGTTATCCAGAATGAGTTTGCTCCTGCAGGTGTTGATGGCATTGAGTTGAAAATGACAGGAACAGGTTTCAGGCTGGTGGAGATAAATAACGGTTCTGTTTTCTGCGTGTGCCTGATGGCCACTTTCGTGGAATCCCTTCAGAATCTAATTGAGGAATACAGGCCTGAGATGATATTCCTGGAGGCAAGCGGACTTTCCGATCCGGTAAATATAATTGAACTTCTGGGCAGGGAGGGGCTGAATGGCAGGGTAGGTCTTGCAAATGTTATAACCATTGTCGATGCACCCAATTTTGAAAAGGGCCGCAAAACGCTTCCTCGTTTCAGACACCAGATAATGATCGCTGACACAGTCCTGCTAAATAAATCCGATATTTTTAAGGGCAGCAAAGCTCTTCTGTATGATCAGATCCGCAGCATGAACCCTTTTGCCGGGATAATTGAGACAGCTTATTGCAAAACAGATCTGAAAAGTTTAATTTTTACCGAAACCATGCATAAGGCCGCAGCTGCTTTTACAGGCAGAAAGCCCGGAGGGCGACCGGATATTAATGCCTGCGTTCTGAGGGCGCATGAAAAGCTGACCCCGGAAGGATTGAGATCATTTATAAAAGAGCTGCAGGAGTCATCACCAAGGATAAAAGGGTTTATCAATCTTAAAAATGGAAATGTAATGGCTGTGCAGACCGTATTTGATCATTGTGAGATCAGTCCGGTAGCCGGATACGAAGGTCCCTCCGAGCTTATTGCATTTGGCCGGGAGATTACTCCCCGCTATCTCAGGGATCTGTTAAGGAAACACTCTTTATGATGGATATTTTTACATAAGATGATGGAAGTATCAATAACAGAAATAGAACCCCGCGATATAAATATAGATCTCAGGGTTATTTGCGGACTGATGGGTATTGATCCGGATGATATTCCCGAACCTTACGGGGAGATAATTCAGAGGGAACTGGATGAAACAGAAAACTATCCGAACATTAAGGGAGGATTCAGGATTTCCGGTAATATTGATATTATTTCCCCGAAAGGGGTATTTATTTATGAAGGTACGGAATTCGGGGCAGGCAGGCAGGTGGTAAATAACCTGAAGAGATCGGAATCATTTGCATTGTATATCTGCACGGCGGGAGAGGAGGTCAGTCGCAGATCAAAGGAGTTGATGGGGCAAGGAAATCTGCTCGAGGGATATGTTACCGATCTGGTTGGTTCGCTCCTGGCGGAAGGGGCCATGGATATTCTCCATGAAAGGCTGCGCAGTGAAATGGAGTTGAAGGGCCTCAAAGTTACCAACCGGTACAGTCCGGGTTACTGCAACTGGAACGTTGAAGATCAGCACAAGTTGTTCAGCTTTTTTCCCGAAGGATTTTGCGGGGTCAGGTTATCGGAGAGTGCGCTGATGAAACCCATTAAGTCCGTCAGCGGCGTGATTGGAATAGGCAAAGAGGTAAGGTTTAGTAAGTATATATGCCATGCCTGCAGCAGTGTCAATTGCATCTACAGAAACATTAAATATGCTACCTGACAACTTTTTCAGTTAAAGGCTATCTGTAAATTCTGAAACCGGGGTCTTGAATGACTTTGTGATTAACATAGCAATGCTAGATTATCAGATAAATGTTTCTTTAGATTGCATTTATGCAAAAAATAACTATACATAGTGCAGGCAAAATATCATCTGCAGATGTTCCCCGGGGGACAATGTTGCTTGATGCCGTCAGATCCAGTGGTTTTGTGGTCTATTCACCCTGCGGCGGGAACGGTGTCTGTGGTAAATGTAAGGTTTATGTTAAGGATGAGGGATATGTGACCTCCTGTTTGTACCCTGTTGAAGGGGATATTGAGATAGTGTTGCCGGAACCTTCTGAGGCAGTAATACTCGCTGCACAGTATGAGCATTCAAGGGTGCTCCCTCTGTTTCCCGGTCCGGCTTCCGGGCTTTCAGCGTCGCCTTTCGGGGTAGCAATTGATTTGGGTACTACAACGCTGGCTTTTCATTTTATCCATCTGTTCACGGGCTCACTGCTGGAGACACGCACTGTTTTGAATCCACAGGTAAAATACGGGGCCGATGTTATTTCCAGGATCAATTTCTGTATTTTAAATCCGGGTGGCCTGCACACTCTTCAATCGGAACTTATTGATGCAATTAATTTACAATTGGCACACTTCACGGGAAAGCCTGACATTAAAGCGGCTGATATCGTAAAGATCTGTATTTGCGGGAACACCACCATGCTCCATATCTTGCTTGGGGTGAATCCGGAACCCCTCGCCTTTGTCCCTTTCGCCCCTGCTTTCACGGAAGAGAGGATCATGAAGGCATCAGAGCTGAATCTGGATTGTAATCCCCTTGGCGAGGTGAAGGTGCTGCCTTCCCTTTCTGCCTATATTGGTGCCGATATTGTTGCAGGCATTGCTTCACTGGCTCCTGTACCTGCTTACAAAAACTTTCTTTTTATTGATGTGGGGACCAATGGAGAGATTGCCCTCATAACCCCGGACAGGATATGGTGTTGTGCAGCGGCAGCAGGCCCTGCTTTTGAAGGGGCCAATATAGAAAATGGCATGGGGGCGCTGCAGGGGGCAATTAACATCTATTACGGCCCCGGCAATTTTCAGACAATCGGGGATACCCTGCCTGTGGGGATTTGCGGATCGGGACTGATAGACCTGGTCGCTTCGCTTCTTGGGTCGGGATATGTGAGCACTGACGGGTACCTGGAAAAAAAATTTGTGATGGTGCCTTCAGGGAGGTCGGGGACCGGCACTGATATTTATATCTCTCCCAAAGATATCAGGGAGATACAGCTTGCAAAAAGTGCAATAGCCTCAGGGATCAATATCCTGCTCAAGCGTGCCGGGCTGACAGTCAATGAAATAGATGCTTTATACCTGGCCGGGGGCTTTGGAAATTATATTCGCATAGAAAGCGCCGAAGCTATTGGGCTGATACCATCCGGGCTTTCCGAAAAGGTGATTCCTGTCGGTAATACTTCAGGAACAGGAGCCATGCTGGCTGTCAGATCCGTACTTTTTGACCGGGTTATTGAAGAAATCCTTGGCAGAATGATTAGTTTTGAACTTTCAGATGATGAAGATTTTGCCCTGCAATTTGCCATTAATATGGAGTTTCCCGGCCGGATTGATCAACCCTGATTTTCGGCAGGGTCAACATATTTGATTTTGTAAGTCAGAACATCATAAGGATGAGGTTCGTTTTGCATAATATTATAAGGATGATGTTCATTTCGCAGAATATAATAAGTATATTCCTGTGATCAATTTAACTCTTAAAAGCATTAATTTTATTGATTTATAATGGTACTTGTAATTATGATGGTGCATCACCAATATTTCAGAGCAATTAACCTGGTATACTAATGACATCAAAAGAACGGTTGCAGGCAGCCCTTTTCCACAGACAGCCCGACTGGATACCGGTGGATTTTGGCTCTACCGGTGTAACGGGAATCCACGTCAGGAGCATTGAGAACCTGAGGAATTATTACGGACTTGATTACAGGCCGGTCAAGGTCACCCGGCCCTACCAGATGCTGGGTGAGATAGAGGAGGACCTGCTGGATATCATGGGTGTGGATGTGCGTGGACTGAAGTCCGCCAAAAACGAATATGGCATTGAGAATACAAACTGGAAGGAGTTCAGAACATTTTGGGGCCAGGTGGTGCTTGTACCCGGCGGTTTCAATACAACAACAGATGAGAACGGTGACCTGCTCATACACCCGCAGGGAGACACATCGGTGCAGGCATCCGGCAGGATGCCTGTTACAGGTTACTTCTTTGATACCATTATCCGCCAGTTCCCGATAGACGAATCGAAGCTCAACCCTGAGGATAACCTGGAGGAGTATGGATATGTTACCGATGAATCTTTGGAATACTGGAAAGCAAACCTCGAAAAGGCCGGAAAATCAGGAAAAGGGATAATTGCCAGTTTCGGGGGCACCGCGTTGGGTGATATAGCACATGTGCCTGCACCTGCATTGAAGAATCCGAGGGGTATAAGAGATATTGAGGAGTGGTATATGTCGATACTTATGCGACCGGATTATATTCATCAGGTTTTCGAAAAACAGACTGCGATAGCTCTCCAAAACCTCTCCAGGTTTGCCCCAATTGCAGGAGATATTGTTGATGTCGCATATATCTGTGGCACTGATTTTGGTACCCAGAATTCACTGTTCTGTGCACCGGAGACATATGATGAGTTATATAAGCCCTATTACCGGAAAACCTCGAACGCTACGTCCGACACTACCTCGCGTCCATGGGACGTATCATCCACACAGAGCGGAACACCGCCCGTCTCGTTCACACCGGGAACGAGGGCGAGGAAGGGACCATCGAAGAAGACATCCGCTGCGGCGACAACTCGCTCTTCTCTGTGAGCTCAACGGAGTTCGAGTACCTCGGATACTCGACTGGCCCACGCGACGACAACGGCCGACTCAGAGTCAAGAAGGACAAAATCAAGACGTACAGAGCGAAGAATGCGAACCGATACTCCGAGGACAACTATCGCCATCATCCGAAGACCGAGACGAAGGCGGTGAAAGGAAAGCTCCACGCGAGCGCATGGAACGAGGTCATCGACCGGCTCGACTCTATCCTCCTCCACCACCTCGATATGGCCGCTATCGGTGAGGAAGACCTCGTCTCTGACGACTACTTCCAGCCCCGAGATAAGGACGGTGAGCCCGAGGAAAATGAGACGTTTGAGTCCCGTGAGTACCAAGCACCCACAGGCCGTATCGCTTCACTCCGAGAGTCATGGGAAGGAGAAGACGCCCGACGCAAGCTCGAAGGGTTCATCCTTCACTCAAACACGGAGTCCTACAAGGATATCCTCAACATCCTCATGTTCGACCCCGAACACGAGGGACGCTCTGTCACCTACAAATATCTTCAAGAGAAGACTGGCCTCTCTTACAGCTCCGTTCGACGGAACGTTACAAAGCTCGCTGACGCCAGAATTCTCCACAAGGTAAACGAGGGCTGCGTCTTCGTCCGGTGGGCCAGTCAGACCGCCTTCGAGCGTGTCCGCGATTGGCTCCGTGACTTCTTCGACCCCAAGCAGGTTCTCAACGATATCAAGGAACGTGCGAAGGCCAAGTTCGATTCACGCACCGGGAAGGACGATGAGACCGAGGAAATCAAAGAGGAGCCAGAGGAAGATGTCGTCGAGAAAGACGACGACTTCATCGACATCTCCAGTGGCGGCATGCTCGACGATGATGTCCGAGCCGAACTCAACGTAGCTTTCGAAGAAGCTCGTGAGCAAATGGAGTCCGGAAAGTGGGACGACTTCGGAACCGCCCGCTCCATGATAGACAGCGGAACCGACTAAGCTCGGAACTCACCCGGAAACACCCGGTCAAGAGCGGTAGCTATCGTGTTTCGACCGTCATTTTTTGAATATCCCGTCCCCGAGAGACATCTTCCTTCGATTTAATCGAACCCTGCGTCGTAGTTAGAGGTCAGTAATCC
>JAWODJ010000093.1:0-18658 GCA_046483315.1 Bacteroidales bacterium
AGGATGTTCCCTGTCTGCCTTTCGTGTTGAGAGTCCGGTGCCGATGATTACAATCAGTGAGCTGACCGAATCGGAAAGGGTGTGCCATGCATCTGCTATAAGGGCTATTGATCCCGACACCGTGCCTGCCCAGAATTTAAAGACAAAGAGGATGACATTCAGGATTATTGAAATTATGCCCTCCAGATAGCCAGCGCGCTCTCTTTTCATGGTTTAAGCTTTACCGTTATGCATTAAAAGAACAAATATAATACAGTTAGATGAGAAAGCCTTTATTAATTAGTCGGTCAGGTTTTTCCCAGTGATTGCCCGGCTCGTCTGCGATCAAGATTACGCTCACCTCCTGTCATCGGATCGTGTGATCTTTTTGTGGCGGGGACTGGTGAAATATCGGACTTCGATTTGTTAAAAGATTTGGAGAATGTCGCAGACCTCCTTACTATATAGTAACTTACTATTTGGTTAGTTATTATAAATTTATTATCTTTATTAAAACTTTAATAAATGAGAACACCGTTTACTTTTGGGAAATTAGTTATAGAAACTGATTTTACGGATAGAATTGCCGAAACCAGGCGATTGATTTCAAATTTCAATTCATCCGTAAATACCATACTCATCTCACCGAGAAGGTGGGGAAAATCATCCCTGGTAGCAAAAGCAGCAAAAAGTATTCAAGTCAAGTCAAAGAAGATAGTTTTCTGTATGATCGACTTAAACAATATACGTTCTGAGGAACAATTCTATAAATTGCTGGCAACAAAAGTCCTACAACAATCTTCTTCAAAGATTGATGTGATTCTGGAAAATGCAAAATTATTTCTGGGCAGGTTCATCCCGAATATCAGTTTTAGCCCGAATCCGGGAATAGATTTAAAACTCTCGCTCGACTGGAATGAAGTCAGAAAAGAACCGGATGATATACTGGATCTGGCCGAGAAGATTGCGGCAAAAACAAAAAAGCAAATTATAATTTGCGTAGATGAGTTTCAAAACATTTCTGAATTTGATCACCCCGTTGATTTTCAAAAAAAATTGCGTGCACATTGGCAATTACACCAGCATGTAACCTACTGCCTATATGGCAGTAAAAGACATATGCTAATGGAAGTATTCAGTTCTCCATCAATGCCATTTTATAAATTTGGTGATATTATATTTCTCGAGAAGATAAAAGAAAAAGATTGGATAGATTTTATTATAAAACGCTTTCATGAAACTGGTAAGCACATTGAAGCTGAAAGTGCTGCGATTATTGCAAATTTTTGTGAAAATCATCCTTATTATGTCCAACAACTGGCACAACAGGTGTGGTTAAGAAGCAGTAAAAATTGCAAGCCAGCAGTTATTCAGGAAGCATTTGGAGATTTGATAATGCAATTAAGCATGCTCTTTCAAATGCTGACAGATGATTTAAGCATCAAACAAATAAATTTTTTAAATGCTCTTATCAATAAAGAGGAACAGATCACCTCGCAGAGTGTGTTAAAAAAATACCAGCTCGGCACCTCAGCTAATGTGATTAAGATTAAAAAAGTGCTTCATGATCGCGAAATAATTGATATTGTTGGAAAAAAAATCGAGTTTATGGATCCTTTATATAAATACTGGTTAAAGAACTACTATTTTAATACTGAATAACCGGAACCGATTAAAGAAGGTCCCCCTGCGGGTTCTGCAATCAAGATTACGCTCCCTCCGGTCGCGTGATCTTATTGGGGGTGCTTAACAAAGAAAAACTCCTGCATCCGCCTGCGGCGTCTGTAGGGTCTTTTTATTTTCATCCTCTTACATGAGCAAGCTCATGACGAGTCTGAAAACAAAAATCCCCGGCACTTTACCTTCGGTGAGCTCGCAAGCTCGGTTCGTGCCAGGGCTTTTTCTTTGTAGACTATATGACTGAAATATTTAACCTTGATTTGGTGAAAGATTTGGCGGAAGTGGTTGATTCTCTTACTATTTCTGAATAGCCATTATATAATAGAGGACAATCATTGGACATATTTTCAATTAGATTGCATATTTGTCCGTATTTTATTACTTTTACAATATGATACCCAGAGAATCGTCAAAAATAATTGGTAAAATAAGGAAGCAGTTCCCTGTAATTACCCTAACTGGTCCCAGACAAAGCGGTAAAACCACTCTGCTCAAATCGATATACACTGATCTCCCCTATGCCAGTCTTGAAGATATTGACCTTAGAAATGAAGCATTAAAAGATCCGCGCGGATTTTTAAATAATTTTCCCGAAGGAGCTGTTCTGGATGAAGTTCAGCGAACACCCGAGCTTTTTTCATATATACAGGGCATTGTCGATACAAATAAAAAGATCCATTTTGTTTTATCCGGTTCTCAAAACTTTCTATTACTTGAAAACATTTCTCAGTCGCTTGCGGGTCGTGCAGCCATTTTAAAATTATTGCCTTTTAGTATTTCTGAATTACAGGCTGAAAAGCTGATTACAGACTCTTACGAACAATTAATCTTTAAGGGAATGTATCCTGGAATCTATGACCGTGATATTGACCCGGAATTCTTCTATCCATCATATATTAGCACCTATATAGAAAGAGATGTAAGACAGATTAAAAATATTGAGAACCTGAACAGTTTTTCAAATTTTCTTCAACTTTGTGCAGGAAGAACCGGACAGGTTGTCAATCTCAATTCTTTAGCAACTGATGCAGGAATCTCACCGAATACAGCAAAATCATGGTTATCAATCCTTGAAGCAAGTTTCATTATCTACTTTTTACAACCCTATTACGAAAACTTCAATAAGCGAATTATCAAATCGCCGAAACTTTATTTCTATGACACAGGACTGGTTTGCTCATTGCTCGGAATAAGTTCTCCGAACCAGGTTAAAACGTTTCATTCAAAAGGAGCGTTATTCGAAAACCTGATCATTACTGACCTTATAAAGAGCAGACTTCATAAAGGTACGAACCCCAGATTCTATTATTGGCAAAACAAAACCAAACAGGAGGTTGATTTAATCATTGATACACCCACGGGACCGGTTGCATATGAGATTAAGTCCGGTATGACTATGAATGACAACTACTTCACAAACTTGAGATACTGGCAGAAGCTATCAGGTGAAAAAACCGAAAACCTGAATGTGATATACGGAGGACAAAAGGATCTGAAAACTTCAAGCGGCAATTACATTTCCTGGAAGAGTATTCAAAAAATTAATATCTAAATATAAAGCCCGATGAATTCAGTTCACCATGCTTCTTTAGTAGCGGGGACAAGATTACTCGCTTCGCTCGTGATCTTTGAATCCCCCTCCGGGTCTTCAATCAAGATTACGCTCCCTGTGGTCGCGTGATCTTTTTGGGGGGTGCTTTACAAAGAAAAATCCCCGGCACTTTACCTTCGGTGAGCTCGCTAGCTCGGTTCGTGCCAGGGCTTTTTCTTTGTAGACAAGAGGTTTGAAATATCTAACCTTGATTTGGTGAATGATATTGCCAAAGTTGCTGGATTTATTAGTAAGTAATCACCTCTTCATATCAAGGATTTTTATTATAATCACACAAATAATGTATATAATTATTTGCTTAATGTATATAATACTATATATTTGTAAATAAATTATGCATTATGATTAGCAGTGCTTCATTAGCCAATTATCGGTTTAAGTTCCTCGGCCTTGTTTTAGCCAGTCTTGGTATCATACTCTTTGTAATACTTAAGATCCTGGATTATTCCTATGTAGAAGGCTGGGAGGACAGGATATTTATGATCAATCATTTTGTCATTGTCTTTGGTATGGTGATGATCATGTACAGTAGCGAAAGTAATGATGACGAAAGAGTAAAACTCATCAGGGATTCCCTGCTCAAATTTTTCTTTGCACTCTTGGTTTGCGGGATTATGCTATATATGATAATGACTTCCCTTGAGAGGCTTGAGGGTTCTTTTTACGTTATTCTGTACATTATTGAGATTGTTCTTGCGGGTTATTTGATAATATTTCACTTATCACTCAGGACCAATCCTTCCTGGATATTCAGGAAACCAAAGGCAATCAGGGGGCGCTTCATTGTGATGGGAATCTCCATTATGTTTTTAATTGCCTGGATAATTTATGTTGTTATTACCTATAAATACTAAAACCATCCTTGAAAAACACAATCAAAGTTGAACGAGCCAGGAAGGGATTTACTCAAGCTGACCTTGCAGAAAAGGTTGGAGTCACGCGTCTGACTATACATTCTATTGAGACGGGTAAGTTTAATCCTTCGTTAATGCTGGCATTAAAAATAGCCGACTGCTTTGGCACTAAAGTAGAAGAACTCTTTGAACTTGAAAACGATGATTAAATTCTTAAAAGATTAATATTATGAAAACGATACTATTAGCAATCTTGTTCTTGGCCACTCAGCAAAGCTTAAGTGCCCAGGCTGAAATCCCTCCCGGATTTCTATGGCAGGTAGAAATAAATGGCTCTGAATTCACTCTTGCAGGATCTATTCATGCGGGCAAAAAGGAACATTACCCTGTCCCCAAAGGGTATCTAAAGGAATACAAAAAATCGGATTTCATAATTTTTGAATTAAAAGATGATTTTGAATCCATAAAGGAGCAAATATTTGCTTATGCAGAGAAAGACAAGCTGGAGGAAAGTCAATACCTGGACAATTATTTAAGTGAAGAAAACAAGAAAACCCTGGCTGCCTTGTTCAGAGGCGAGGAAGAAACTTTGCAGCGCCATTATGCTTACGAGGGCTGGTTATTGAATATGTCTATCATGGGAATGTCTCCAAGACTCATTGGCTATGAACCGAAAATAGCGGTTGATAAATATTTTCATGATTTAGCCATAAAGGATAAGAAAACAATTTATGGATTGGACGATATCGAAACACAAATAGGTATTTTTGAACTTGAACTTCCCAATGAAGTCCAGTTAAAGGTTCTTGAAAACGGCTTAAAGTCGATTAACATGAAGGCTAAGTCAGAGCAGCCTCTGTTTGATGCATATTACAGTCAAGACCGAGATGTTTTTGAAAAAGCATTCTTAACACCAATGAATTTCGAAAACCCGCAGGTCAAGGCCATGTATGATCGAATTTTTGTAGCAAGGAACAAAGCATGGGTTCAAAAATTAATTGAATTGGCCAACAAAGAGAAGGGTCAATATTTTATGCTTGTCGGATGCGGTCATTATTTTGGACCAGAAAATGTTCTTGAACTTCTCAAAAAAGAAGGATTTAAACCAAAGGAGTACAAGAAATAGTCTCTTAATAATTACATAAGAATAAAATGCCCTGTGCGTTTCGCTCTATGCTTACTTTAGTAGAGGGGGTAGGATTGACTTGTAAGCCTGCGACGTACTCGCGTTCCTGAATCTGGGATGCTTTACTACCAAAAACATGAACTCGCCACGCTCAGGAAATAAAAAACCCGGTGCGCCTATGGCGTACCGGATTCCTGGTAGTAGCGGGGGCAGGACTCGAACCTGCGACCTTTGGGTTATGAGCCCAACGAGCTACCACTGCTCCACCCCGCAATAACAGACGCAAAAATAATTGAAGTTTAGTGAAACACAAAATTTTTTTCAATAATTAAACTCTCCGGGGACAATAATATAATAAGGAAGTTCCCTAAACATGGATTTGAATAAATTTATACATAAAATTCTTGTATGTAATAGACTATTAATTTTATCTGTTAAAATGGGTATACAATTTATCTTGTTATCTTTGTAATTCTATATTCAGTGGAGATATGGGAAATAAAAATAATAAAAAGAGTTTTTTAAATCGCTTAAAACATAAGTACAGGTTTATCATTTTCAATGATCACTCATATGAAGAAGTGATTTCTGTCCGGCTTACCAAAATGAATGTTTTTTCAATAATAGGGTCATCTGCTATTCTTCTTATTATATTGGTAACAGTATTAATTGCATTTACACCGATTCGGGAGTTTATACCCGGATATCCTGACGGCACCATACGTCGTGATATGATAATGAATGCCATTTTACTGGACTCTTTGGAAAATGAAATAAGAATAAGGGAACAGTTTATGGATAATATCCGGGATATACTTGCAGGTCGTGAACCAAGATCACTGGAATATACTCCGGATGACAACATGCAAGTTGAGGATATCAGGTTTACAAGGTCAGAACAGGATTCTGTGCTGAGGGCTGAGATTGAAAGAGAAGAGCAGTTTAATCTACTTGTTTCCAGGGAGATGCTTATATCCGGAAATGCTCCCACCACTCATTTCCTTCCCCCTACAAAGGGTCTTATAATCAACCGTTTTAATCCTGAACAAAATCATTATGGTATTGACATTGTTACAGAAGTTGATCAGCCGGTTCTGGCAGTAATGAAAGGAACTGTAACTTTTGCCAACTGGACTGTGGAAACAGGATATGTTATTCAGATTCAGCACGATGACAATTATCTTTCTTTATATAAACATAATGCCGAATTGCTCAAAAATGTTGGGGATTATATAAATTCCGGAGAAGCTAT
The DNA here is from genome assembly GCA_046483315.1 of Bacteroidales bacterium. Classification (GTDB taxonomy): domain Bacteria; phylum Bacteroidota; class Bacteroidia; order Bacteroidales; family PUMT01; genus PXAP01. The sequence continues at coordinate 6,504 of JAWODJ010000093.1, forward strand.
AGCCATTGTCGGAAATTCAGGTGAACTCACAACCGGACCTCATCTCCATTTTGAATTGTGGCATAACGGTGCTCCTCTTAACCCTGAAAACTATATACTCTTTTAAACCGGGTGTTCCCGAAATCATAAGGGAAAATCTGAAAACGGAAAAATGAAGAAAAGAATTGCCATACTCGGTTCGACCGGATCTGTGGGTACCCAATCGCTTGAAGTAATAAACAGTTTTAATGATCTTTTTGAGGTGGAGGTTCTGACTGCGTATAATAATGTTAAATTATTAATTGAGCAGGCTTTAATTTTTCAGCCGAACGCTGTAGTTATTGCTAATGAGGATAAGTATAAGATACTGGCGGAGTCGTTAAAAGGTCACCCCATAAAGGTTTATTCCGGTCCTGATGCCCTGGTGCAGATTGTTCAGATGGAATCTGTCGATATTGTGCTGGCCGCAATGGTAGGATATTCAGGGCTTCATCCGACAATAAGCGCAATTAAGGCCGGTAAGAAAGTAGCCCTGGCCAACAAGGAAACACTCGTTGTAGCCGGGGAGATGATAACCTCTCTGGTACAGGCAAATAATGCCTCCATTATTCCTGTCGATTCAGAGCATTCAGCTATTTTCCAGTGTCTTGTGGGAGAACCTGATGCGATTGAAAAAATATATCTCACCGCATCTGGAGGTCCGTTCAGGGGGAAAGACCGGAAATATCTGAAGAATGTAACTAAAAATGAAGCCTTGAGGCACCCAAACTGGACTATGGGAGCCAAAATTACAATCGATTCGGCTACATTGATGAATAAAGGTCTTGAGGCAATAGAGGCCCGCTGGTTATTTAACCTGGATCCAAAGCAGATTGAGGTAGTTATACACCCACAGTCAGTTCTTCATTCACTGGTGCAGTTTACCGATGGTTCGATTAAAGCTCAAATGGGGCTTCCTGATATGAGGCTTCCCATATTATATGCTTTTGCTTACCCCGATAGAATAAAATCGGATTTTCCCCGTTTCAATTTTACCGATTACCCGAAACTTAGTTTTGAGCTACCTGACTTTGACAGTTTCCCCAATCTTTTCCTGGCATTCCAGGCAATGAAAACCGGAGGTACAATGCCATGTATAATGAATGCATCCAATGAGATAGCTGTTGAGGCTTTCCTGAATGACAAAATAGGTTTCTATGGTATTTCATCGGTTATTGAAAAAACAATGGATAAAATTCCATATGTCAGATCTCCGGATCTTGCCGATTATCAGGAAGCCGATAAAGAGGCCAGATTATTTACTGAAAGCCTGATAGCAACCTGAACAATTGAATCTTATGTTTGTTTGAACATGAAAACATTTTAAAATGGAGATACTTATAAAAGCGGCGCAGTTTTTTCTGAGCCTTTCTATTCTTATAATCTTACACGAATTAGGTCATTTTATGTTTGCCCGCCTTTTTAATACAAGGGTGGAGAAGTTTTATCTTTTTTTTAATCCCTGGTTCACCCTTTTTAAGCTAAAAAAAGGGGATACTGAATTTGGTCTTGGGTGGCTTCCGTTGGGCGGTTATGTTAAGATCTCAGGTATGATTGATGAATCGATGGACAGGGAACAATTAAGCCGGGAACCTGAACCATGGGAGTTCCGTTCAAAACCTGCATGGCAGAGACTGATTATAATGCTGGGTGGAGTCGTAGTGAATTTTGTTCTTGCCTTTTTGATATATTCTTCTATGCTTTATGCATGGGGAGAAAGATATTTGCCGGCGGAGAACGTAAGCTATGGTATTTATGCCGATTCACTTGCCCGGGAAATAGGGTTGCAGCATGGTGATCACATTGTTTCCCTTGACAACAGCAATGTCGATCAGTTTTTCCAGATTGTTCCGAATATTGTTCTTGACAGGGTGCAGACCATTCAGGTGGAACGTGATGGTGAGTTGATTGAGATTAGTGTTCCTGAGGAAATTATTCCGGAAATACTTGCCGGAACATCATTTATTGATGTCCGTATCCCATTTGTAGTACGGGAGTTTTCTGAAAATTCTCCTGCTGAGGATGCAGGCATAAAAGAAGGAGACAGGATTGTAGGCTTGAATGGCCGGAAATTACCCTTTTTTCATGAATTCAGGGAGCAGCTTCTGGCCAGCAGTAACCAGGAGGTTATCGTGAATATAGAAAGGGACGGTATGCCGGTTGAAATACCGGTTAATGTTCCTGAAGAGGGGCTTTTAGGAGTTTATCCTGTTGGAGAGCTCAGTCAGTTCTTTGATCTCAGGACAATAGAATACTCTTTCCTGGAAGCTATACCTGCGGGAGTGACAAGGGGCATGGCAACTTTCACCAGTTATCTTAAGCAGCTCAGGATGGTATTTTCACCTGAAACCGGTGCCTACAAGTCCCTCGGTGGGTTTATCACGATAGGAAGTATTTTTCCTTCAACATGGGACTGGCAGTTATTCTGGAATATGACGGCATTTTTATCCATTGTTCTTGCAATAATGAATGTATTGCCTATCCCTGCACTTGACGGCGGACATGTAATGTTTCTGCTTTATGAAATAGTTGCAGGCAGGAAACCAAGTGACAGGTTTATGGAGTATGCCCAGCTTACGGGAATGCTTTTACTTTTTACGCTTATTTTATATGCCAATGCCAATGATATTGTAAGATTGTTTAGATGATCTTTATTAATTAAAACCGGATTATTTCATTTATTTATTATTACATTTGTGAACACATTTAATTAAAAAGATATGACAGGTCTATTTGTTTTGGGAACTATGATTGGCCCGTGGCAGATTGTTCTCATCGTTGTGATTATACTTCTTCTTTTTGGCGGAAAGAAAATTCCTGATTTGATGAGAGGACTCGGGGAAGGAATAAAGGAATTCAAAAAGGCAACCAATGAGAAGGATGATGTCAAGGAGGATGAAAAGCCAATCGAAGAAAAAAAGTAAATGATACCTCCTGAGTTCATTTTGCCTGAGTTAATTGATTATCTCTTGTATTGACATCACATGGGCAGCCCATGTCAATCCGTCTATGTTGCTTCATTGTTGTTTTGCTGTGGTTGAAAATATGCCAGGCTGCGGGAACAGATCAGGATTCCCTGCCTGACCTTCTTATTGAATTCCGCCTGGCAGAACTTGACAATGCCACACCGGTATCCCTTGAATTTAATAATCATGTAAATGAGTTTATTACTGTTTTTTCCATAGAGCGACGTGAAGCGGTAAGCAGGATAATTGGATTAAGTGAACTTTATTTTCCGATTATAGAGGAAATTCTTGATCGTCATAGTCTTCCGCATGAGATAAAATATCTGGCCATTATTGAATCGGCGCTTGATCCCCGGGCGGTTTCTTCATCAGGAGCAATCGGATTATGGCAATTTCTTTTGCACACAGCAAGAATGTTCGATTTGGAAGTCAACTCTTATGTAGATGAAAGAAGAGATGTTTTTAAATCTACAGAAGCAGCGGCCAGGTACATGGCTTATCTGTATGAGATGTTTGGTGACTGGCACCTGGTTTTTGCCGCTTATAACAGCGGACCGGGAGTTGTGAGGAATGCAATTGAACGCGCCGGAGGCAGCCGGAATTACTGGGAGCTCAGGAAATATCTTCCCGAACAGTCTCAACGATTTATTCCCGCCTACATAGCCATTAATTATATTATGCATTATTATGAAGATTATCAGATTGCACCTCTCGAAGCAGAATACTCTTTTCAGGACATCGATACATTACATATATCCAGATCCCTCAGTCTGAGGCAGGTAAGTGGTGAGTTGAATATTCCGTTAGAGACCCTGCGTTTTCTTAACCCTGTTTACAGATTGGATTATATACCAGGTAATGACTCTTCGGATTATCTTGTGCTTCCGTCTGTTTACGTGCCATCTTTTCTTAAGAACATGGAAAGGATATATGCATCCGGGATTGATAATTCACTTCATAATATACATCGTGCTGATGCAGATAGCGGGCTTATTAGAATTACCCACAGGGTAAAGGCCGGTGAGTTTATTCATAAAATTGCCATTATGTATGGTACCCTTTCCAGTTATATCATGGAATGGAACAAACTGGATAATGATTTGATCTATGAAGGACAGGAACTGGAGATATGGGTCTCACCGGAAATGATGAGGCGTTCTGATGATACAACACCTTTATTTATAGATTATGATGCCGGAACAGACCAGTGACCGGTCAGAAAATTTTTTGTCAGTATATTGGACACTGTTTGTACATAGATACGACGTTAAAGTATGTATATGCTTAAATAATATCTTTTAAATGGACGGGTCATTTCCATTATTACAAGCTATTTATTTGCCTGAGACAGTATTATGTTTTGGTATACCACTATTTTTAATTTCCCGTTATTAAGTATGAATTCTTAATTCAAGATTTTATGGAACGAATAATAATTCTTAAAAGGTTATTTTTCTTAACAGCAATTATAATTACAATTTCTTCATGCAGTGGAGAAAGGAGTCCGTTATTGCCAAATGTTACCGGGCGTGCCGGAGAGGTTGTACTGGTAATGAATTCCCCGGTATGGGAGTCTGAATCGGGAAGGGCGCTTGGCCGTATTCTTTCCTCTGAGCATCCGGGACTGGTGCAGTTTGAGCCTATGTTCGAAGTCGTAAGGATTGGACATGCGGCTTTCACAAATATTTTTAAAACGCACCGTAATATCATTATTGTGAATATTTCCAGTCAGTACAGTGAAACGCAGATGACAATAAAGAATAATGTTTGGGCAAAACCCCAGGTTGTTCTGGAGATAAATGCCCCCGACATGGATGCTTTTCATATATTTATTGATAACCAGGATGAAAGAATTCTTGAAGAGCTGGTTAAAGCAGAACGTAACAGGATAACTGAATATATACGCGAGATGGAAAAGACATCGGTCACGGAGCGGGTCGAGGAAAAATTTGATATCTCAATAATTATACCCCGTGGATATAATATAGTTATTGATACAAGCGATTTTGTATGGGTCAGGTTTGATCCCAGGCGAATAACACAGGACATTATTCAGGGGATATTTATTTATCAATTTGATTATACTGACCCGGAGACATTTACTCCCGGGTATCTGGTGGATAAAAGAAATGAATTTTTAAAGAATTACATTTCCGGACCTTCTCCGGACTCCTGGATGACCACTGAAATGCTTGTGGAACCTGTTTTTTCCGAGTTTATGAAGGACGAGAAGTATGTAGCTGAATTAAAAGGTTTATGGAAGGTAGAAAATGATTTTATGGGAGGGCCTTTTATCAGTCACACTAAACTGAATGAAGAAACGAACAAGGTCGTTACCGTTGAGTGTTTTGTTTATGCCCCCGGACAGAAGAAACGGAATTTACTGCGCCAGGTGGAAGCCATCCTTTATACATATGAGATAAAAGAGTAGAGCTATGTCATTACCGGATTCAGGTCCGTATGAAATTGAAAAGTATCGCAATAAGATTGAGATAATAAGGCTTACTGCAGATCAGATTATTAAAGACTTTGGTCTTTTTGGAATGGAGGTCAGTTTTTCCGGGGACATAATAAATGCCTATGATGAGTTGTTCGTGCAACTCAATTCATGCCTTATTGGTCTTTTGAATTCCGACTACCAGAAACTTCTTTCATTATTGTATCATATTGATGTAAGCGAGAAGGAGCTTAATAAAAAGCTTTCTGGCGGACAGGAAGCAACTGCCGGAATAATTGCAGAAATGATACTTGAAAGGGAGTTTAAAAAAGTAATTTACAGGAAATTTTACAAGGGATGATCAATTTGTTTTAATAATGACATATAATACTGAAATCCTCCTTCCGACTATTTTCCTGTCAGCCTTAATGAAATAGTTGAGGCACTTCAATGGTAAATTTTCCTGCAGTAATTTATTTTAGAAGTCACTTTATCTTAAAACCGAAGTAAATAGATATCTTTGCAGGTTACAACTGGTAGAAAATAATCACAAAGTTTATAAAGCTTTAATAAGGTTTTTTTCTGTGCAATACACAAGGAATTTTTGCATCATAGCTCATATTGATCATGGGAAGAGCACTATAGCTGACAGACTGCTGGAGATGACACAAACAGTATCTGCACGTGATGCACGTGAACAGGTGCTTGATAGTATGGATCTTGAGCGGGAGAGGGGAATTACGATTAAGTCCCATGCGATACAGATGGATTTTATTCAGGACGGGGTGAAATATAAGCTGAATCTTATTGACACTCCCGGGCATGTTGATTTTTCATATGAGGTATCACGTTCGATTGCCTCCTGTGAGGGTGCATTGCTTATAGTTGATGCAACACAGGGTATTCAGGCCCAGACTATCTCCAACCTTTACCTGGCTCTTGAGCATGACCTTGAGATCATTCCTGTTATGAATAAGATGGATCTGGATGCGGCCATGCCGGATGAGGTAAAAGACCAGATTGTTGATCTTATAGGGTGTAAACCTGATGACGTTATTGAGGCCAGCGGCAAAACCGGTATGGGAGTTAACAGAATTCTGGAAAGTATCATAGAAAAAATACCGGCTCCCGAGGGTGATCCGGAAGAACCGCTCCAGGCCCTTATCTTTGATTCAATTTTTAATCCCTTTCGGGGAATAATCGCCTTGATCCGCATTATGAACGGCAGGATAAGGACAAACGAACTGGTTAAGTTTGTTGCAACCGGTAAGGAATATCAGGCTGATGAAATAGGTGTTCTTAAGCTTACCCAGCATCCAAGAAAGGAATTATCTGCCGGGGATGTCGGATATATTATTTCCGGAATAAAAAGCTCCCGCGAAGTTAAGGTTGGTGATACAATAACCCATGTTGACAGACCCTGCCGTAATGCCATCGCCGGTTTTGAAAATGTAAAGCCGATGGTTTTTGCAGGAATTTATCCGATTGATCCTGATGATTATGAGGAGTTAAGGTCCTCGATCGAAAAGCTGCAGTTAAATGATGCCTCGCTTACTTTCGAACCTGAATCATCGGTTGCCCTGGGCTTTGGTTTCAGGTGCGGGTTTCTGGGTCTGCTTCACCTTGAAATTGTTCAGGAGAGGCTGGACAGGGAATTTGACATGGGCGTGATATCAACCGTGCCCAATGTTTCATACAAGGCATATACCAAAAAAAATGATGTGATAGAGGTTCATAATCCATTTGATATGCCGGGACCAAACCTGCTTGATCATATTGAAGAACCTTATATATCAGGGCAGATTATTTCCAAATCGGAATATGTGGGACCTGTAATGAACCTGTGCATAGGCAAACGGGGAATATTTAAGAACCAGCATTACCTTACGAGTGACAGGGTCGAGCTGACCTTTGAGATGCCCCTTGGAGAAATCGTATTTGATTTTTATGATAAACTTAAGAGTATCTCCAAAGGATATGCTTCATTTGATTATTATATCTCCGGCTACAAGACATCAAACCTTGTCAGGCTGGATATTCTTCTTAACGGAGAATCGGTTGATGCACTTTCAAGCCTTTCTCACAGGGATAATGCCTATGAATTCGGGAAAAAGATGTGCAGCAAGCTGAAAGAGCTCATCCCCAGACAACAGTTTGATATTGCCATTCAGGCTGCCATAGGAGCGAAAATAATAGCCCGTGAGACCGTAAAAGCCCTGCGAAAGGATGTTACAGCCAAGTGTTATGGGGGTGATATTACCAGGAAGCGAAAACTGCTTGAAAAGCAGAAAAAAGGGAAAAAGCGAATGAGGCAGGTAGGCAATGTGGAGGTGCCTCAGCAAGCTTTTCTTGCTGTTCTTAAGCTGGATACATGATGATTTATTTTCGTTAACAAAAAAACAATCAAACATTAATAAGCTGAATAACAAAATAGGAGTATATTTAACCTATTAAATCACAAAAAATTTTATACCATGAGAAAACTGGCAATTCTATTTTGTTTTATGTTTTTTTCTTTTACAGGTATTTTTGCACAATCCGGCGGAATTGTCGGGTATTGGCTTACTGAGGAAGGCGAATCTCAAATAGAGATATACAGGGTTCCCGGCAATAAATTTAATGGCAGGATTGTATGGCTTGAGGAACCTTTTGAAGATGACGGTAGCATAAAACGTGATGACGAGAACCCTGACAGGTCTTTGAGAAACCGTCCGACCCTGGGTATTGAATTACTGAAGGATTTTACATATAATGCTTCAAAGCAGGAATGGGAAAATGGGACCATATATGATCCTGAAAGTGGTAAAACATATGATGCTTTTATGCGTCTTGAAGGTAATAATACCATGAAGTTAAAGGGCTTTGTACTTGGCATGAGGTTTCTTGGCCGCGAATCCACGTGGACGCGTGATGAAGAGCTGCGCGAATAACAACCTGTCTTTTATTCTTTTCCGGAAAATTACTGTTTTACCGGTAATCAGGGCCTCTCTTAAAGGAAGATACCGGCAAAACTTTTCCTGATAATCTGGTCACTCACAGTATAATAATCGAGGCTGATATTGCAGGAATCTTCATTCAATATTTAATTACCAGCGCAATGTGGTCATAATTGTTAAGGGAACCGTTTTCAGCAAAAATCACCCTGCCGCCGGTGGAAACAACTTTCTCGGCAATATCGTCAACCAGGTCATCGGTGGCACCGGTATGGCCGTGATCATTGACCAGAGTGATGGAATTAGCGTAATTATTTATTTTTGCTGACTGATGAAATCCCTCTTCAACAACCAGTAATTCACCCCTGTTTTGGGTGGCAAGTTGCCAAACCTCATCAATGCCGGTAACAAGTCTCTTCCTGCCAATGGCTTTATCAAGATTTTTCAATGCCTCCTTTCGTTGTTGCGCCATAATTTCTTTAACCTTCGGCCATACTATCTGAGCAAGTTCATATGATGATATATTGTCATAATTACCCTCCATGGCAGTTATTATTTTATCGGGTAAACCGGAAATTTCCCTGTATAGTGCAATATTTTTCTCCACACCTGCAATAACCAGTGGCATAGGATGCTGATTATGAATCTGAACAAAAGATTTATCTACCATTTTGAAAAATTCCTTCAGACGGGTTTCCTTCAGTGATGTTGACTCTTCAAGGTTTGACCCTCGTGGAAAAGGATTGGCATAGGGAAATCCACTTTCCGTTATCTCAGAGAACCTGTCCCTGTATGCTTCAAAAAGCCTTACAAAGCCTGCACTTATTGAGAGGGTATAGTAGTTTATTCCCCTGTTCATGGCTCTTATAAGGTCACGTGTAGCAAAACTCCCGTCTATTATAATCCTGTCTTTTACAGGGAATGGCAGACGTACCACCTTTTCGAAATTATTATTTAAAAAGATTGCCAGTCCGTCAAGATTATGTCTTAAATCTATGGATGCAACTGTTTTTTTCAGTTTTTCCAGTAAACCCTTTATATTTCGGCTGTTAAACTCTCTCTTTAGCCTCTTTTCAGCCTGTTTTGAGAGTTTCTTAAGCACCATGGTATCCTGTTTGTTATCAGGTGCTGTCTTATGGGTGGTCATCAGGATTGAAACATTGGGATAATCAACCTGATTTCTGATAATCTTAAGCAGATTTCTCTCCATTATTTCTCCCTTTGTTTTTCAATGAATTCCCTTATTCTGGAAGGGTTGTCACCTAAAAAAACGAACCATTCCGCAACGGCAAAATGGATGAACTTTTTTGTTAAGATATCATTGATAAAAGTAAATAATTTATTCCGGAAGTTCAATAACCAATTGTATAAATAAGTAATGTTGCTGAACTTATAACATAAAATTTTTAACTTTCATGATCTTTTAGAGGCTTTTACTTTCCAAAATTAACATTATGAGAAGCAGAGTTCTTACCAGCAACCAAAATCCTAAAATAAAATTTGCCGTCTCACTTCAGAAAGCTTCTGTACGTAAAAAGGAAGGACTTTTACTGATCGAAGGGCCGAGGGAGATCAGACTTGCCATGCTGGCGGGTTATCAGTTCCACACACTGTTTTTCTGCCCGGCGATTGCTGAAAAATATTGTGCGGATTTTCATGGTGATATCTCTGCCGGATATTCTGATGCAAGAGATGTGGTTGATCTTATGACCGGCCAGGCTCAGATAATTGAGGTTACCAAAGCTGTTTTTGCAAGGATTGCATACAGGGAGGGATATGGCGGACTGGTGGGAATAGCCCGGCAGAAAATTCCTGTTCTTGAAGATATAAAACCGGGAAGTAATCCTTTGGTGCTGGTGGCCGAATCGGTAGAAAAGCCGGGAAATTTTGGTGCTATGCTTCGCACTGCCGATGCTGCCGGGGTTGATGCTGTAATAGTTTGTGACAGCGGAACAGATATATTCAATCCAAATGTTGTGAGATCCAGTCTTGGGACACTTTTTACGGTACCTGTTGTCTGCTGTTCACCGCAAGAGGCCATAAGCTGGCTTAAGAGCAAGAAAATCAAGATCCATACAACTGCTCTTACAGCTTCAAAACCCTATTATAGTGCCGACTTCAAAGGCCCTTCAGCCGTTGTTTCCGGGGCTGAGGCAACCGGTGTATCTGCAATTTGGGAGGAGAATTCTGATGCAACCATAATTATACCTATGTTTGGCAAGGTTGATTCGATAAATGTTTCAGTTGCCACCTCCATCGTGTTGTATGAGGCGCTAAGACAACGTGGATTTGATTCTGGAAGAGAAAGCCGGCCGGGTTATCATATGCCTGAATAAATTCAGACATAATGGTTGTATGTTATTATACTTTATTTTTTAAATTTGCAACCATTCTCTGAAACCGGTTTTGATGTTTTGGGAAAGATTATCATACATAAGCCGGAATCGGGGTCTGATGAAATTAATACGGGGTGTGGCGCAGTTGGCAGCGCGCGTCGTTCGGGACGACGAGGTCGGAAGTTCGAGTCTTCTCACCCCGACATGACAGGACATCTTCCATTTTTTGGTCGGTGTCCTTTTCTTTCCCACCCCCACCCGATTTCGCGCTGTCCGTCCACAACCCCCGCCCACTGAGGTACGCGGACACAAACGCGAACGGCGGCACGACATCCAAAAGGACTTTTTTATCCATCACACGGCGGTTCGACCCGATTTTTTTTACAGTTTGTTTTATTTCAGAAAAATCATTTGATAAAGCCAGCTTTCCCGCCTGGCGAGCAACCTCCACCCAATCCCTGGTTAGTTCGACCCACGCATCGCCCTTTTCCCTAAAATCTTTAAGTTTTTCCTCTAAATCTGCTTTATGCTTTAAAAGTTCATCTTTCTTCCTCACATAAATATTTTTTTCAATCAAACCATCTAAAAATGAATTTACCAGCTTATTGAGCTTTTTGTCTAACTCACTGATTTGGATTTCAAGATTTTCGGAAAAAGACCTCTGCTTCTGCACATCTTGCTTTTCCATCCGGTTTATTTCAGCCAATAAGATTACAGCCCAATTCTCCGGTATTGCAATGCTTTCTAATTTATCTTTGAGCTGTTTTATCATATCAGTATTATTAACATATGATTGATTGCATTTCCCGTTCTTTTTGGAACAACGGTAATAAATGAACTTTTTCTGTTTTGCATATTGGGCTGTAATCATGCAGCCGCACTCCCCGCACCTGAACAATCCGGTAAAGGGGAAATTATGTCCTTCTTTGCTCTTTCTCGGTCTTGAACGGCGTTTCAGTTCCAATTGTACCCTATCCCACAATTCCTTTCGCACTATTGGCTGAAATTTACCTTCGTGAAGCTCTCCTTTATGCGGTATAAGTCCTATATAAACAGGGTTTGTTAAAATACTCTGCACAGCTCCCCTGGCAATCGGTTTTCCCACTTTGCTCGCCAGTCCCAAAAAATACAGGCGGTGACGTAAAGTTTCCAAAGAGTGTTTTCCTTCGGCAAACTCCTCAAACCCTTTTTTCAGTATCCTTGCTTTAAAAGGATCCGGGTCTATATTACGTGTACTGGGATTATTTACATATCCAAGAGGGGCCAGGGTTGCCCATTCCCCCCGCCTGATTTTTTGACGGATGCCCCTCTTCACGTTTTCAGAAAGGTTATCGCTGTAATATTTCGACTGTCCGAAAGCCACTTGCAGCATAAATAACCCCTGTGGTGTAGGCTCAAACCAGAATGTCGGGAATTTCAGAGAAACAATTTTACCTATATCAATCAAATAAATGATTTGTCCGCC
>JAWODJ010000002.1:0-15401 GCA_046483315.1 Bacteroidales bacterium
GTCAGAAGGGAGATCGACAGTATGGCCGATTATGCAGTGAGATATATGATAGATTTCCCTTATACAGAGGATGATATTCTGGATCTTCTCAGGTCCGGTTCAGTTGAGGCTGATGAGGAGGCACTGAGAACATGGGAGGATCAGGGTGAGCTGGAGTTCATGAATATAGACGGGGAGAAGAGATATTTCAGGTGGGCGCACCGCAACCTTTACAGGATTAATGATTCCCTGAGAGCGGAAAAACAGATAGACAAACAGCGTAACGAATCGTTACATGCCTTATGTAAAAATGAGATAGAAGATATCTTTCACTGTGCCGGCATTACAGGGTATGGTGAGCCCGGGAATAATGATAAAAACAGGACAGGAGATTCTGTGCAGCCTGCCGGTATGAGGTTCAATCCGCGGAAGATGAGAATAAACTACACTATCACGGTTGATGCCGATGCTGTTCCGGAAGGTGAGATGATAAGATGCTGGATGCCCTATCCCCGTGAAGATTCTCCCAGGCAGGATATGGTAAACCTTATCTCAGCTTTCCCGGGCGAATATATTATCGCTCCCGGCAATGTAAAGCAGCGAAGCATTTATTTTGAGCAGGCTGCTGCAGGCGGCGAAGCTACGGTATTCAGTTTGGAACTGGAATACAGGTCATGGAGCCAGTTTTTTGATCCTGAAATTCTTGCTGTTTCATCCGACAATCATGTTCCTGACAGTTTACTGCCTTTGACAGTGGAGAGGCTGCCTCATATAAGTTTCAGCAACGGGATAAGGGAACTCGCCGGCGGACTGGTAACTGACAGCATGGGGCCTTATGAAAAAGCAAAGGCTTTCTACCGATGGATTAATGATAATATAATATGGACCTCGGCGGTTGAATACGGGCTTATGCATGACATTCCCGGTTATGTGCTGAAAAACGGCCGGGGTGATTGTGGTATGCAGACCCTGCTTTTTCTCTCTCTCTGCCGTTACGCAGGAATACCGGCTAAATGGCAGAGCGGCTGGATGATGCATCCCGGTCATGTAAACCTGCATGACTGGTCGGAAATATGGCTCGATCAGGCTGGCTGGGTACCTGTGGATGTGTCTTTTAAACTTCAACCGTCAGACAATCCCCTGGTTGAGGAGTTTTATATATCGGGAATGGACAGTTACAGGCTTATTGTGAATGATGATTATGGCAGGGACCTGTATCCCCGGAAAATTTATCCCAGGAGCGAACCGCTGGATTTTCAGAGAGGTGAACTGGAGTGGGACGGAGGCAATATCTATTTTGACAGGTGGAGTTATAATATGCAGGTTGAATACTACTGAAAAGACAGCCGGTATCTGGTTTCACCGGCTGTACAAAAAACTGGTAAGGATTTTTGAAAATCCCGTTATTAGTCCAGTTCCTTTATCTTCATATTTCTGAACCATACCTGGTCCCCATGGTCCTGAAGTGCAATATGACCTTCCGGGTACCTGCCGTAACCAGGGTACTCAGACCATTTGCCTGAGGCAACAAGCTCTTCCCACTCCTCCGACCACAGCTCGTACTCAACCACTTTCTTGCCGTTCAGCCAGTGTTCAACATGTCCGTTGTCAACCACTATCCTGGTGGTGTTCCATTCACCCGCAGGCTTGACAGGTGCATCCTCAGGTGCATGCATACCATAATTGGCAGCTGTATACTGAGAATCATCCAGCGGCTGAGGATACCCCAGGTCGTCGAGAATCTGGTATTCGGGTCCGGTGGCATATACTGCGGGATAATCATTCTCAGCAACCATATAAAGTATACCCGAGTTTCCTCCTTCACTGATTTTCCATTCTGTCTTGAAAATGAAATTTTCAAACTGTCTCTCCGTAACAATGTCACCGCCAATATCTCCACCAGTGCCGCCGGCTACCAGGGCACCCTGGTGTGCGTACCATCCTTCGTCAATGGTAAGGTCGTCCTTTTTAAAACCTCTCCATCCGGTTGTTGTCTTACCGTCAAAAAGCAGCTCCCATCCGTCTGCCTTTTCTTCATCTGTCAGTACATTATGCTGTACGGCTGTCTCTTCCTCAGCCTTTTGTTCTGTTCTTTGTCCGCATCCTGAAATAAATGACAAAGCAAGGATCAGGACAAGGCTTAATAAAATTGAACTGTTTTTTTGCATTTTAATAATTTTTTGGGGTTAAACAGATATCATTATTTCTAACGCCATACAGACAAAGATAAAGTAATTTGGTCTATTTCAGGTTGATTTCCTTTAAATATTTTATTTGCAGATTATTTCACTCTTACTGTTTTGTAACCTGATGTCTCAAAAAAATATGTAATTTAGCAGGCAGATAATCTGCCCGGGATAGTTTACTGGAAAAGAGAACATTGATAATAGTTTTTATATGCAGGAAAAGATACTGATTATTGATTTCGGATCGCAATACACACAGCTTATAGCCAGAAAGGTGCGTGAATTACATGTATATTGCGAGATTTACCCCTATAATAAATTCCCTTTCCCCGATCCTTCGGTTAAGGGCGTTATTCTTTCGGGAAGCCCCTTTTCGGTAAGAGATCCTGAAGCTCCGGTTGCCGATCTGGATTCTGTCCGGAATACGGTGCCGGTACTTGGGATATGCTATGGAGCCCAGTTTATGGCTTTTAATGACGGAGGAGATGTGTCACCATCCACGACAAGAGAATACGGCAGGGCAAATCTTGCCTCTATTGATGTAAACTCCGATCTTTTCAGCGGGGTAAGTGAAGGTACCCAGGTATGGATGTCACATGGCGACACAATACTCAGTCTGCCGGACAGTTACAGTGTGATAGGAAGAACCGCCGATGTTGCCATTGCTGCCTTCAGGGTGAAAAACAAAAAGATATTCGGTATCCAGTTTCATCCCGAGGTATATCACACAACAGAGGGTAAGCTTATTTTGAAGAATTTTGTAGATGATATTTGCGGATGCAGCCAGGACTGGACTCCTGCTTCCTTCGTTGAGGAGACTGTAGATATGCTGCGTGGTGAACTGCAGGATGACAAGGTCATACTGGGATTGTCGGGGGGCGTTGATTCATCTGTAACTGCAGTTCTGCTGCACCGGGCTGTGGGAAAAAACCTTAACTGTATCTTTGTTGATAACGGACTGTTAAGGAAGGATGAGTTTTCGAAAGTTCTTGAATCATATAAACATATGGGACTTAATGTAAGGGGTGTTGACGCCCGGAAAATTTTTCTTGATGCCCTGAAAGGTGTTGTTGATCCCGAAAAGAAAAGGAAGATCATAGGCCGCTGCTTTATAGAAGTTTTTGAACAGGAATCGCTGAAGCTGAAGGACGTTAAATGGCTGGCGCAGGGAACCATATATCCTGATGTTATTGAGTCGGTTTCAGTTAACGGTCCATCCGCAACTATTAAATCCCATCATAATGTGGGGGGACTGCCCCTTAAGATGAACCTGAAGGTTATAGAACCGCTGAAGTTATTATTCAAGGATGAGGTGAGGCGTGTAGGAAGCACACTGGGTATTGACAGGACCCTGCTGAACCGTCACCCTTTCCCGGGACCGGGACTTGGAATAAGGGTGCTGGGTGAGATAACAGCCGGCAGGGTTGCCATCTTGCAGGAGGTTGATAACATCTTTATCAATGGTCTGATGGATCACGGGTTATATGACCAGGTATGGCAGGCGGCAGCAGTGCTGCTCCCGGTTCAGTCCGTCGGTGTGATGGGCGATGAACGCACCTATGAAAATGTTGTTGCTTTAAGGGCAGTGGCATCTACCGATGGTATGACGGCGGACTGGGTGCATTTGCCTTACGATTTCCTGAGTAAAATATCAAATGAGATAATCAATAAGGTAAAAGGTGTGAACCGAGTGGTTTATGATATCAGTTCCAAACCTCCCGCCACCATTGAATGGGAGTAGAACCGGTCAACCCGGTCAGGGGTTTGATTTATCAACAATCATAACAAGTGTTAAATACAGATTCTTTTTTAAAAGGAAATAATAGTTTTAAGTAATTGGCCCGATTTATGTTACTGTAAAAATAATCTCTTATTTTGTCAAATTATTGGAAATGTACTTCCGGAATATTCAACAAAAAAGCATGTCTTACCGTTAAATAACTGTTTTACCTTTTTGTTTTCTGAAGTTTCGGGTTTTAAAGTAAACATATTAGCATGAGACGAATTAAATTCATATTGACCGCATTATTTCTTCTCTCTGTCTTTCAGTTTTCTGATGGCCAGATTTTCAATGACCAGATATATAAATTCAGCAAGGCCCTTGGATCCATATCAGGTTTTTATGTTGATTCTGTAGATCAGGATGAGCTGGTTGAAACTGCGATAGTCGAGATGCTGAAAAAGCTTGACCCGCATTCTGTTTATATAAATAAGGATGATGTTAAAGCAATGAATGAACCTCTCCAGGGTAACTTTGAGGGTATAGGAGTTCAGTTCAATATCCTTAATGACACTATTTTCATAATATCACCCATATCGGGAGGGCCGTCGGAGAAGGTGGGAATACTGGCCGGAGACCGAATAGTGCGTATAGATTCTGAAGTTGTTGCAGGTGTTGGTATAACAAACAACCAGGTCCGTGAAAAGCTTATGGGAGAGAAGGGCACTATAGTAACCGTCACTGTTAAGCGGCGTAGTGAACCTTCTTTGCTGGATTTCACTATAGAGCGTGACAAGATACCTATTCACAGTCTTGATGCTGCCTATATGGTAGATGATCAAACAGGTTATATCCGCCTTAACCGGTTTTCATTTACTACAGTGGATGAATTTGAGGAGGCTTTGGCTGATCTCAGGGAACAGAAGATTAAAAACCTTATTCTTGACCTCAGGGAAAACGGGGGTGGTTATCTGCAGGAATCCATTACCCTCTCAGACCATTTTCTTGAAAAAGACAGGATGATAGTCTATACTGAGGGATTGAATATTTCCAAAATGGATTATGTCTCCACCAGTGAAGGTGATTTCAGGGATGGGAGACTTGTTATAATGATTAATGAGGGCTCTGCTTCTGCAAGTGAAATTGTGGCGGGAGCTGTTCAGGACTGGGACAGGGGAGTTATATTGGGCAGAAGGTCATTCGGAAAGGGACTTGTTCAGCGACCGGTGAACCTCCCCGACGGATCAATGATCAGACTCACGGTGGCAAGGTATTATACTCCTACCGGCAGACTAATTCAGAAACCATATGACGAGGGTGTGGAAGATTATTCACTGGATTCATGGAGAAGGTTTAACAACGGTGAATATTTTTCACGTGACAGCATAGCGTTGCCTGATTCGCTGAAATTCTATACCAGGATAAATAACCGGCCTGTATATGGTGGAGGCGGTATTATGCCTGATGTATTTACCCCTTTTGACACCACTTCCCTGACTACGTACTATCGTGACCTTGTAAGGACAGGAGTACTTAACAGGTTTATTCTGAGTTATGTAGATCGCAACAGGGAGCAGATCATATCAGACTATTCCGATTTCGAAAGTTATAAGAATAATTTTGTCGTTGATGATTCAATGATCTCCGATCTTGTCGGGTATGGGATAGAGGAGGGGGTAGAGCATGATGAGCTGGAGATGGAATTGTCAGAAGGGTTGATTAAAAATCAGATAAAAGCGCTTATTGCCAGAGACATATGGGATATGAGCGAGTATTACGAAATTATGAATGTCCATGATAATGCTTTTGTTAAGGCCCTGGAGATAATAAACGACCACCGTACCTACCAGTCCATTCTCAGTCAGAAGTGATTTATATATTCTGCCTAATCTTTTGTTTATGGTGCTCCGCAAGGTGGTTATAACAGGACCTGAATCTACCGGAAAGACTGTGCTGGCAGATAATCTGGCGTCACACTTCAATGCCTTGCGGGTTCCTGAATATGCGCGCGAATATGTTTCCCGCCTGGACAGGAAATACAATTACGAAGATGTCGAATGCATTGCCCGGGAACAGCTGCGGCAGGAAAAACTTTTTAGTGAGAAAGCAACGGATCTTCTGTTCTTTGATACATACCTGGTTGTTACCAAAGTGTGGTTCAGGGAGGTGTTTGGCCGTTATCCCGGATGGCTTGATGAGGCGATGGAAAATTCGGGAATTGACCTTTTTCTTGTTTGTGATACCGATATACCATGGATTCCTGATCCGGTCAGGGAGAACGGAGGTGAGAGGAGGGAGGTGCTTAAAAAATTGTATATTGATGAAATCAATTTTTTTGACATACCATGGAAACTTGTTACCGGGAAAGCAGAACACCGGGCATGTAATGCCATTGAGGCAGTTAATGGATTTTTGGCAGCAGACAGAAGAGATAATTAAATATTGATTTACGTGGACCGTTCAGATACAACATCCGGAAAGTTCGATATGGTTGCAAAAACGTTCAGGGGACTTGAACAGGTGCTTGCTTCTGAAATTAAGGTTATTGGTGCGGAAAATGTGAATACGGGAACACGTGTGATTTATTTCAGGGGCGATAAGGAAGTATTGTACCGGGCCAATTTTCAGGTGCGGACTGCCCTGCGGATAATGAGGCCTTTTTATAGATTCAGGGCAAAAAATGAAAATGAACTCTACAAGGGAGCTTACAACTTTGACTGGTCTTCTGTTCTTGATAATAGTAAGACTTTTGCAATTGACGGGGTTCTTAATTCCCCGTATTTTAATCACTCCAGGTATATTGCTCTCAAAGTCAAGGATGCTGTTGCCGATCAGTTTCGTAAGGAAACAGGTAAGAGACCCTGTGTCGACAGGGAGAATCCGGATATTAGGATCAACCTTCATATTTCGGATGATCAGTGTACCCTGCTTCTTGATTCTTCCGGCGAATCCCTCCATAAAAGGGGCTATCGCACCGAAGCCGGTTCCGCTCCTCTTAATGAGGTGCTGGCGGCGGGTATGATCATGCTTTCAGGATGGGATCGGAAATCTCCTTTTGTTGATCCAATGTGCGGTTCCGGCACCATACCCATTGAGGCAGCTATGATGGCCCACAATATCCCTCCCGGCATATACAGGAAACAGTTTGCTTTTGAAAAATGGCCGGATTTTGATGATGCCCTGTTCAGGAGAATATACAATGAAGAGCAACCTGATCCTGACCTGTCGCCGCGTATAACAGGATCTGATATTTCTCCCCGTGCCATAGCTATTGCAAAGGCCAACGCCCGGAATGCTTTTCTGAAGAATAAGATTGATTTCAGGATCTCATCAGTAGAAGATATGATGCCTCCGGGGGAAGGTGGTTTTTTAATTACTAATCCTCCCTATGGTGAGAGAATGAATAAAGAGAACATAGAGGCTTTTCACTCAGTTATAGGTGACAGCCTGAAGAAGAATTTTACCGGTTATACGGCATGGGTGCTGACCGGCAACATGGAAGCCCTGAAATTTATAGGATTGCGGGCAGAACGGAAAATCATTCTTTTTAACGGACCCCTGGAATGCAGATTTGTAAAATATTCCATATATAAAGGGAGTAAAAAATCAGGATAATACTAATAAAAGACTGTCACCAAAAAAATGCATCATATTGATTGTTAATAATATTTTTAAATTTTATATTTTTTGTGTTTAAAATATTGTAGTTTTATTATATTTGTTCGGAATTAATTAAGAACAGCTATCTTTTTCTCAAAGCATAAGCCTTGTATGAGCTTTAACTTACAGGAAAGTTTTAAAAAAATGAATGAAGGCGATGTGCTTCTCGCATATAAGGGGAGTATTACCACTGACTTGATAACCAATGTTCTTGAGGTAATTGAATCCAAGCTTGATGATATCAATGCGGCCTCTGCGGTCAGGAAAAAGATCTACAATGTTCTTGTTGAAAGTCTGCAAAATCTTTTTCATCACATCGAAGAAATTCCTGATGAGATAAAGGACGAATTTGATGCAAGGTTCGGAGTGCTGGTTGTTGCCAAAGAGAATGATTATTACAGGATATCTACAGGTAATTTTGTGCGTACCGAAAAAGTGAAACAACTCAAGGAAAAGATCGATAAAATCAACTCACTTTCCCGGGAGGAGCTTAAAGATATGTATAAGTTCGTTCTTAATCATCAGAAGCTGTCCGCCAAGGGTGGCGGCGGACTTGGCCTGATAGATATTGCAAAGAAAACCGGGAATAAGATTGAGTATGTATTCCAAAGCTACAACAGAGATTTTGATTTTTTTAACCTTAATGTATTTATTTCAGAAAGTAAGAATTAGAAATTTTAAATAATATTAAGAATGGAACCTATAATAATAGAAGGAACCCCTAAAACACCATCGGTCAGGTTTGATGCCAGGCAGGGAGTTGTTGAGATCAAAGGAAGATCCATTCCCGAGAATTCAATCGAGTTTTACAAGCCTTTGGTGGATTGGCTGGAACAGTACGCAGGCAGTCCTGCAGATAAGACAAGTGTCAATATACATCTTGAATATTTTAATACAAGCTCTTCAAAGTGCATACTTGATGTTTTCAAGAAGCTTGAAGCGATTCACAAGGCGAAGAACGATGTTACCGTAAACTGGTATTATGAGGAGGATGACGAGGATATGCTCGAGGCCGGTGAAGACTATGAATCAATTATCCGTATCCCGTTTAAGATGATTGAGGTTGAGGACTGACCCTCACATTGCATTTGAGAAAATAATAGCGTTTGTATTTTTGCACTTTCCGGTCTTGTAAGGACCGGAATTTTTATGCTGTAATCAATCCCTTCCGTATAATTTTGACCTGATATAGCCGGTTATTTCCTCAGCTTTTTCCAATCCTTTTCTCAGAATCCTGAAATAAAGGATAATACACAATATGAGCGTCATTAGCCATATTACCAAGGTGTTAACAACCAGCGTATTGTATTTGTTTCCGAAAAGCATTTTTTCCGGAGAATAAAAATGTGCCTTGATAAAGCTGCCTTCCGGATCCTTGTATACAGGGTCAACCCGTTGGTGTAACCGGTCATTGTATTCAATGATCCTGATCATTTCCCTGGAGTTTCTTACAAGGTCACTGAGAGCTTCATTCTGATACCTGTTTCTTTTTTCAAGAAATTGCTCCCTGCCTTCATCCGTCTGGTGATACTCTGATATTATCCTGTCTTTTTCGCTGTTGGCACTGTTATATAGCTGTATATAGTAACGGTTGAGCCTTGCAAGGTAATCCTGTGCCCTCTCAATGATTTCCGCATCCGGGTAATCATAAGCGAGGCTGTTAAAATCAACACCCGGTTCAACCTGGGTATTATTCTTCTGTTCTTTTCGTAATTCGTTTAACACAAGCCTGTAATGATCTGAGACTCTGGATTTGTTCTCAGGGTTATTAAGATTGCCTTTGCAATAATCCAGCTTATTCTGCAGGTTGCGTATCCAGAAGTTGTTCATGTATTCTGCCCTGCTCATAGCCTTGTTGTAGGGATAAAATTCCCGTTCAAATACATTGTCCTTAAACTGATAAACAGCCAGGGCTTCATATGCCCATCTTGCTGTTATAATTTCTCCGTAAAAAGGTATGCGGCTCGGGGAGGATATGGAAGGGTTCAGCTCTTCGAATTTGACAATAATGCCGCTCAGGATAAGTTGCGGTATAACCAGGAATGGTATCAGGATATAAATGGTTATTACAGTTTTGAAGCTGTCGGAGATGATAAGTCCCAGTACATTGGAAAAGCACCATGCACTGAACAGTATAAGCCAGTATTCAAAGAACATTCCCTTTATTTCCATTATGGTGTTTCCCACCAGCACAAAGAAAAGAGCCTGTATTGCCGAGATGCCAAAAAGAACCGTTATTTTAGACAACAGGTATCCCGACCAGCTCAGATTAAGGAATGCTTCTCTTTTCAGGATCTTCCTGTCTTTTATTATCTCCTCGGCACTCACGGTAAGTCCGATAAAAATGGCAACTATTACCGACATAAAGATGTAGACAGGAAGATTCAGGTTTCCGGAAAAAGTATAACCTGCCTGACTGCCTGTACTTACATCATGGTATTTAATAATGAATGAAAGCAGGAACGCCAGGAAAGGTGCTTCAAAGAAATTGATTATCAGATACTGTCGATTGGCCAGTTTTGAAAGAATATCCCTTTTTACAAAAACAAGAAACTGTCTGAACCTGTTGGGCACACTGAATGAAACTTCCGGTATACTGCCGGGCAGCAGGGGTTTTTCCTGGTTTTTCAGACTGTGCTGCAGCTGATAATATGACCATTCCCATGGAGATATCTTTCTTGAAGGGGTCTGTTTCCCGAATTCGTCAAGAACGTTGGTTTCAATGATATTGAACAGCTGCTCAGGATTTACGTTACCGCATTTCTGGCACTCGCTCTCATTCCAGTTGGCATGCTGAACATGTGATTTGAAGTATATTATCGCATCTATCGGATCTCCGTTGTAAATAAGGAATCCTCCGGTATCAAGTATCAAAAGCTTGTCAAACATCTTGAAAATATCGGAAGATGGCTGATGAATCACTACAAAGATCAGTTTTCCTTTCAGAGTCAGCTCTTTGAGAAGGTCAAGTATGTTTTCCGAATCCCTTGAAGACAGTCCGGAGGTGGGTTCGTCAAGAAACAGGATGGCGGGTTCCCTGATAAGTTCCAGGGCAATATTAAGGCGTTTGCGCTGACCACCGCTTATTTTCTTATTTAAAGGACTGCCAACCTGTATGTTGCTGATATCATACAGTCCGAGTTGCTGCAGCATATTATTGACTGCCTCGACCGTCTGTTCTTCGGTATAGTGATCGAAGCAGAGTTTTGCATTGTAATACAGGTTCTGGAATACTGTAAGCTCTTCTATCAGCAGGTCGTCCTGGGATACATGTCCTATCAGACCTATAATTTTTTCTTCTTCCCTGTGAATATCAATATCGTTAACAAGAACCTGTCCTTTATATGGTTTCATGCTGCCGTTCAGGACATTCAGGAGCGTCGATTTTCCTGATCCGCTTGAACCCATAATACCGATAAGCCTGCCGGAATGTTCGGTGAAAGACATCCTCTGTAAACCAATGTTGCCATCTTTGAAACGGTATTCGATGTTTTTTGCCTTGAATACTATTTTGCTTTCAGTGAGATGGGGGCTGAAGGCACTTACGATATCACTGAAATATATGGGTTTAATTTTGGGATTTCTAAGAGATGTGCCACTGTCAAAAACATAAACCTTGTCCTGCTGGATGAGCTGTGAGTTGAGATACATCTCGTTTTCACCAATATACCGTATAAGGTACATGTTTATATCGGGTACTTTAAGGACTCTCATCTGACCTTCGGGCATGTCCCTGTATATATGCCTGGTTTCATCATGCGAAAAACCCTTGTTACTGTCTATTATAAGGATATTTTCCGACACCGGGATAGTGTCGAAAGGCAGAAGGACAAAGTCCCTCATGCTCTCATATTCCTCACTGGAGATATTAAATGTTTCGGCAACTGTGTTGATGAACTCGGTTTCCTGGTCGGTGATGATCTCACTGTCACTTTTAACAAACTCAAGAAGATTAGTAAAAACTATGATCTTCTGACGCCTGTTCAGCTCTTCATTGATCCTGGTGCATATAACCAGCACCCGCACGGAACTGGAAGCTGTCCGTTTTTTCCTTTTGCCCTCCTCACTTTGTTTTACCTGGTGGATATTGTAATATTTATCAAATACCTCGAGGTATTCATTTACAAGTTTCTGGTTTAATTGTCTTTTTAAAAACGATTCAACTACAGACCGTCTGTCTTTTTTATTGCTTTCAGGGCGGGCGATGATAGCAAATAATTGCATCAATGCTCTGAGGATCTGCTGGCTCATTTTTGGAGACGGGAGTTTAAAGGATATATAAGCATTAAGTGATAAAAAAATAAAAATAGAAATTTTATTTTTCATAAACAATCATACCAAATATTCTTAAAATTGCTGAAAAGGCTCAATTACATGTTTTTTTTATACTATCTTACTATTTGTCAGGTATGTGTTAGATTACTATATTGCAGCTGAATTGACCATTAACGACTGACATTACCGGATTAACCAGTCCCTTTTCCGTATAGAGGCTTAATATTTATAGTTGGGAACTACCATATCAAATAAAAGAATCTGGAGGATAGCCTATCCTATTATCCTGGGCAGCATCGCACAGAATTTTATTAATGTTACCGATACAGCATTTCTGGGAAGGCTGGGGGAGGTTGAACTTGGTGCAGCAGCTATAGGTGGCATTTTTTATCTGGCAAT
Organism: Bacteroidales bacterium; assembly: GCA_046483315.1. Classification (GTDB taxonomy): domain Bacteria; phylum Bacteroidota; class Bacteroidia; order Bacteroidales; family PUMT01; genus PXAP01. Next base: position 12,220 of record JAWODJ010000002.1, read on the forward strand.
CGTAATGTTTGGATACGGCCTTGGTATCGGTACCCAGATAATAGTTGCCAGAAGAGAAGGTGAAGGCCGGCAACGAAGCATAGGCAGGGTAATGGAACACTCGTTCATTATTCTGATTTTTCTTGCCCTGGCCATGTTTGTTATGATGAAGCTGTTCTCACCCGGCTTTTTTTCAGTTATTATCAGTTCGGAAAAGGTATACATTGCCAGCAATGACTTTATCCAGTTGCGGGCATGGGGTGTCTTTTTTGCATTTATAAATATGGGATTTAATGCGTTATATATAGGAACAGCAAGGACCGGTATAATCACTTGGTCAACGCTGCTAATGGCCTGTATAAATATTTTCCTGGATTATGTGCTCATTTTCGGGAAACTGGGTTTTCCGGAATACGGAATAAAAGGTGCAGCAATAGCTTCTTTTTGTGCCGAGATATCGGTCAGCATCTTTTTATTCATTTACACTTTTGGTTATACCGATCTGAAAAGGTACAGGCTTTTTTATTTTCAGAAGATAAACATCAATATCTGGATACGGATCATCAGAATATCATTGCCGGTAATGCTGCAGAATTTTCTCTCTTTTGGTGTCTGGTTCGTATTTTTTGTTTTTGTTGAACAAATGGGTGAAACGTCACTTGCTGTATCAAATATAATAAGAAGTGTGTATGTTATTATGATGGTACCCATCTGGGGATTTGCCTCCGCTTCCAATACTCTTGTCAGTTATCTCATTGGCCGGGGGCGCGATATGGAAGTATTGCCGCTAATTTTTAAAACCGCATGGCTTTGTTTCCTGATGGTTATGGCTTTTGTGTCGCTTATTATTTTAATGCCGGATCAGATAATCAGAGTGTATACCACAGATGCTGATCTGGTTGCTGCATCACTTCCTGTTTTGAATGTTGTATCAGGAGCTGTTCTATGTTTTGCATTTGCTATGGTGTTTTTTTACGGACTTTCCGGTACAGGAGTTACACAGGCTACCCTGGTTATAGAATTGCTGGTTGTAACTGTTTACCTGTTTGTTGCTTATTTGCTTACAAATGTCTATGAGCTTTCTGTATCATGGGTGTGGACAGTTGAATTTCTTTATGCATCAGGGCTTTTTATACTTTCATTTCTTTACCTGAGATACGGTAACTGGAGGGTTCGTTCCGGTTGGGTATGAAACAGGCAAATACACACCTGGATTTATCACAGACATTTTGTCGTGCGGGGCTATTCACTGATGTGTCATTATTTCATGTTTGTGGCGGTATATTTCTCCTGTAATAAAAGAAGCCAAAATTTTGTTCTGAAAATACAAAATTTTGACTTACAGGAGGAACCGCTTCGCTTTAACATAAAAATTTTTTCATCCGTCTGTTTGTAAATTGGCTGAAAAAATTTTCATGTATATTTAATTGGCAGTAATTTTGATGCCCTGCATTATAAAAAATATATATGAACCTTAATAATTTTACCATAAAATCACAGGAAGCTATTCAACAGGCTTTTTCAATTGCTTCGGGTTACCAGCATCAGGCTGTTGAAACAGGTCATATTATGAAAGCCCTGCTTAATACTGATGAACACATTACCGGATTTATCCTGCGAAAGCTTAATGTAAAACCCCGGGAATTTACCAGGGTGCTGGATAGCATAATAGAATCCTATCCTAAAGTTTCAGGAGGCGATCAGTATCTTTCATCTGCTGCCTCTTCAGCTTTGCAGAAAGCGGTTAATCACTCCAGGGAGGCAGGGGATGAATTTGTATCTATAGAGCATTTGCTTGCAGGTCTTTTTTCAGCCGGAGATCAGGTTTCGCAAATGATGAAAGACAGCGGTATTACTTCGGGTGACCTTAAAAAAGCGATATCAGAACTGAGGAAAGGTTCCAAAGCCACGAGCCAGAGTGCCGAAGACACTTTAAACGCGCTTAACCGTTTTGCCCTTAATCTTAACGAGATGGCACGCCTCGGTAAACTTGATCCCGTAATAGGCAGGGATGAAGAGATAAGGCGCATTCTGCAAATACTCACAAGAAGAACCAAAAACAATCCAATACTTATTGGTGAACCTGGGGTTGGCAAGACTGCGATAGCGGAGGGACTGGCCCACAGGATTGTGAATGGTGACGTGCCGGAAAACCTCAGGACAAAACAGGTATTTTCGCTTGATATGGGTGCCCTTATTGCCGGTGCAAAATACAAGGGAGAGTTCGAGGAAAGGCTAAAGGCTGTTGTAAAAGAGGTTGTTGCATCAGATGGTGAAGTGGTGATGTTTATTGATGAGATACATACACTTGTTGGTGCCGGTAAAAGTGAAGGGGCCATGGATGCTGCAAATATACTGAAACCTGCACTGGCACGTGGTGAACTGAGGGCTATAGGAGCTACCACACTGAATGAGTACCAGAAATATTTTGAAAAAGACAAGGCCCTGGAACGTCGTTTTCAGTTAGTGATGGTTGATGAGCCTGATGTAATGAGTGCTGTTTCCATATTGCGGGGACTCAAGGAGAGGTATGAAGCTCATCACAAGGTCAGGATAAAGGATGATGCCATTATTTCTGCCGTGGAGTTGTCTCACAGATATATCACCGAACGTTTTCTGCCGGACAAAGCCATAGATCTTATTGATGAAGCCGCCTCCAAACTGCGGATAGAGATGAATTCAGTGCCGGAGAGCATTGATGAGATTGAGAGAAGAATCAAGCAGCTTGAGATCGAAAGGGAAGCAATAAAACGTGAAGGTGATAGAAAAAAAGTCTCTGAACTTACCTCGGAACTGGCAAATCTGAATGAAGAGAAAAACAAACTGAGAGCCAGGTGGAATAATGAACGCGGTATCATAAGCAATATACAAAGGTATAAAGAGGCAATTGAGAATATGAGACTTGAGGCGGAACAAGCTGAAAGGCAGGGTGATTACGGAAAGGTGGCTGAACTCAGGTACGGTCGTATCAGGGAGGCTGAGGCAAAAATTGATAATCTTCAGAAGGAGTTGCAGGAGGTCCAGGGTGATGATTCCCTTATAAGGGAAGAGATAGATTCTGATGATATTGCAGAAATAGTTTCGCGATGGACCGGGATACCGGTAAGCCGCATGCTGCAAAGTGAAAGGGAAAAACTGCTTTCGCTGGAAACTGAGCTGCATAAACGTGTGGTTGGACAGGATGAAGCTTTGCAGGCTGTTGC
>JAWODJ010000003.1:0-5869 GCA_046483315.1 Bacteroidales bacterium
CATACAGACCATCATGATCATTACCAAAGGGATCATGGGGACTGTAAGTAATTGCCCAAAGCCTTCCTGCCCATGGCATAATAGCACCAATACCACATTCCTCCCCATTATTGAACATAGTCAAATGAGGATATCGACCGCTAATCCTTGTTGCTAAAAATCCAGCAACTTTTCTTTCACTCTCACTAAAACCAAGTACAGGTATAGAGCTAAAAAGAAAACCACCACCAATCAGCAATGAAGTATTTTTACAAAAATCACGTCTGGAGGAGTTATGAGCTTGATTGTTATTGCTTTTTTCCATTTTTTATAAATTAAATTAAGGGTTCCCTGGCGGGTTTCACAGATTAACTAAATTAATTCATCCTCCTCCCCGGGTTCTATCAATATCAGGAGTGGTCCCGGGTACCGGGGGAACTGCTTCAATGCCTTCAACAGGTCTCATGGTATATTCCTGGGGACCAAGTCTGAGGTTTGAAACCATCACATCATCCCGGGTCACAACTCTGCCGGTTATGGCAGACTTCCTGCCACTAACACCAACAAGAGTAGCTGAAGCAAGATTCTCAATATGTTTAAGTTGAGTATTATTGCGGATAGCCGTTACGAAATTAATATGCTCCTCATCATAAGAGGATATTGCAACCCTGTTGGTCGGCCTGCCTTCTTCATCCAGGGAATGCTCATATTCCCCCAGTCCGAGTGCTGCAGCATCGACGATAAATTCGAGACGGGTTTTATATTTAGAATCAGTAGTGTCCAACTAAAATTTAAATCACTTCCGGAGCATGAGGCGGGAATTTAGGTTTTACTAAAGCTCAATTTCTTTCCTTAATGTCTTAACAGACTGCGGGAAGGTTAAGCTACTTACAAATTTTTTCCATGCTCCTGCTTCATAACCATAATCCTTTCCAGTTAATTCCCTTAGTTCCGAGGCTGCGTAATCCTTAAAATTGTAATGAATATCCTCCAGATATTCTGTTAAAAGTTCATAACCTTTTTTTGATCCGCAACGGGCAGAGGCAGCAGTAATGTATAGTTCCAGATCTCCTCCATAAACTTTCCACCTGGTAAGGTGATATTCTTGTGTTTTAAAACCTCCAATATTTTGATCTTCCAGCAATTTTTCAAATCCACTAATGAATATAGGATCAGGTACGCGTTCAGCATAAAAACACAAATTAAATATCCGATTGTGATAAGGGATCAGCCTTATATCAATTCTTTCATTGTTATATGTAGCATAGCCATCTGTAATATAGTCTATTGTATGTACTCCGTTCACTGACCTGGATAACTTAATGTCACTGGTCCATTTCATCATTCCGCCGCCCGATGAAGTGTTTTCCAGAATATACCTGATTGTGTCATTGTTTTGAACATTGCCGGCCATACCCAACAATGCAATATTCTGATTGATTCTCCAAAATAGCCCTTCAATTACATTCTTTTGTCTGCCCCTGATATAGTCATATGTTTCAAAATATCCTCCCGGATACCCCCCCCCTAATTCCTGTATAAATAATTGATTTAATTCCTTTTTTATCAGATCGTTCCCTGTTGTTTCCCCGAACCATGCCAGCGCTTTAGCTATCAATAATTTATTTTCTTCATTTACTAAATCATCAAAAAACTCCAGTAATACAGGAACCGTCTTCTCTTTTGGCAGCCTGCTGCATTCCCATAAATATTCTTCCCTGCCACTTGCCAGGTTTTTAACTCTTCGGTTAATTTCGTCATTTTCCTGTGTCAGATTTCCTATTCTTCTGCTTGCATAGTCTGAAGGAAGATTTCCATTTGCAGCCCATTCACGTTGCAGTCCGGAGATATCAAAATCCCTGGGTGATAGATTCCTGTTTACAAGCTCGGAGGCTATTTGTCCCGTTAAGTATCCCAATACCAGCAAGCACGGGCACATTCGCGTAAACTGAAGGTGATTATGTGTTTGACTGATCCCTTTCCCTGAAATTAATAATCCATCTAAATGTTTAGGCACAATTGACCTGTACGGCACTTCAACAGTCAACTCATTGGAATGGGGTAATAAAAACCCACACCTTGTAAACTCAGAATTCCCATTGTAGTGCGGATCATAATCACTTCTGGCCCTGGAGATGATGTCTTCAAAGTGTGTTCCCTCCGCTGCATCTATAAGATTAAGGGTGTATAGTCCTTCAATTCTCCTGGACTCCCTTACTGTAAGCATGGGATGAAAATCGAAAAAATGTGCCTTATAATGAGATAAAAACAATCCCCTTTGTAATTCAGATATCCTGGTGTTGTCAATAATATCATAATCTCTGTTGGTGGGCCCTGGTAATTTCCCTCCACCAGCGATATCCCACTGGCTGTAATTCTGAGTTTTTCCGGTACGTGAGTTCCCATGCTCATAAGTTGCCCCGGCAAAATATGCTATGTCTCCATCACCGGTGGCATCAATTGTAATTTCAGCTTTAATCAGTTGCAGTCTGCCATTCTGACAAATGATTATACCTTCCACAACATTATTGTTTACCAGGGCACCACACATTATTGATCCCGCAATAAACCTGCCCTTTGTGTTAAGTATTCCCTGCAAATGATATAATTTATGGCCTGATTTTCGTGTCATATTATGATCACTTGCTATTTGTAGAGTATCCTCATCCTGCTTATTGAAAATCATTGGGTCTCTAACTCCGTAATAATACCCCATTACTCCACCCATAGTTCTTGTGCCGCCTAGATCATTAAAATAATCAACCACAACAGTATTCGCACCTTTTTCTCCTGATCCCCGACCTGCCATAGCTCCCGATGTTCCTCCCCCTGCAACCAATACCTGGCAGTGTTCCTTAACTTCAACATTATTTTCAAAATTAAAACTGCAACTCTTTAAAGGAACCGACAAACCCGGTTCATCAGGATCAGTGAGAAGTATTTCATTGACTGGTATATTGGCTCCCGGTATTAATAAACTCATGGCGTCAGCATTGGGCTTTGCATACTCAATATTACTGACAAGGTGCTTTGCATCGGCTTCAATATCTGATATTCCTCTACAACTTAACTCAGTCCGGACATTTGGAAGCATGTAGTGTCCTTTTAAAATGGGAACCGGCAATGCATCATCTTCAAGGCAAATAGAACATTCTAAAGCAAATTCATTAATCCTGGCCGCCTTCAGAGCGCTGTCAATGCCCGGAAGTTTGCTTCCGATTTTTGCCAGGATAAACCTTGATTGATGTTCTATTTCACTCAATTCCTGGGAATCTACCGGAAATTGAAATTCCAGATATAATTGATCGTCTGTATTTTTTCCCCGATGTAACCTGATCTTGTTATTCAACAGCCCAAACTCTTCAGATACAAAAACTTCCTTATTTCGTGGATTTTCTGCCTGTCTTATCTCCGCCACAAAACCTGCACGATTGATTTTATATTCAGCTCCTGATAATTGCCTGCTAAACAAGACATTATCTGAAGCATCAATAAAACTTCGGCATTTTACGATATGCATCCCATGTTTACTTGCCATTAAAACTCCCTGCACATTCTCATTATCAGTTAATAACCCGCAAACATCGGTCATTAATAACACATGTACTTTATTTATAAGCAAATTTCGCAGCATTCCCTTTCTTACACTTCCGGAAAAAAGAAGAATCTCATCATCAACCAGACTTGAGTTTATACCACTACCAAAGGTGTTATGTATTTCCTGAGTTTCTCCGGAGGGCAGAAATAACTGTATTAATTCTTCCGGAAACCTGTCAAACCCGAGGGACCCCAGCCATAGTTTCTTTTTGGCGGTTATTTCATATCCCGGACTGGTTCGTTTTTCAACGACCAGAACCCTTTTTCCTTCCCTTGCAGCTTTAATTGCTGCAAAATAACCACCCAAACCGGCTCCATTGACCACTATATCGTATTGATCAAAATCACTTATTCCGGAAAATTGTTGATTGATCTCTTCAACTACTTTACTATTCAAACATCCCGGCGCCACCATAATAGCACCCGTAGCTGGAATAGTAATACTTAAAAATTTTCTTCTGTCCATGTTATCCGTTTTTTATCAGCGCACTTCTATTTTCCGGCAATTTCAATGGGGCCGGATCCGGGAATTACTGGTATACAAGAACAAGCCGGAATATCCAGGCTATCCATTATGGGAAGGGCGATTTTTATGTGCCGGAAGCGGTTCCCGGAACAGGAGGCACTCCATTAATTTCCTCAACCGGGCCCATGGAATATTCAGTCGGTCCAAGCCTCAGGTTCGATGCCATCATATCATCCCAGGATACCTCTCTGCCCGTTATAGCCGATTCCCTTCCCATTATACCAACCAGTGTTGCCGCGGCAAGATTATACGTCTGGTTGAGAGGTGTATTATTGCGAATAGCGGTAACGAAGTTAATATGCTCTTCGTCATATGATGAAATAGCAACCCTGTTAGTTGGCCTTCCCTCTTCATCAAGGGGATATTCATATTCCCAGATCAGGTTATCATCATAGTCCCATATTTTATTCCTGCAATTAGTATACCCCTTAGTTCCGAATATAAGAAATCCGTGCTTGTTGTCGCAACCGTCAATACACCGGGTTTTGCATTCAAAAGTTTTTCCGTCATCATACTCATATTCGACACTGTAATAATCATACACATCACCTGTAGGACGACGGTGCCTGCCACCAAATCCCAGCGCTTTGACCGGAAACTTCTCAAAATACATGCTGATCATATCAATCTGATGGACTGCAATATCGACATTATCGCCGCCTGAAAGCCAGTACCAGTTCATCCAGTCCCTCAGCATTGCTTCCATATCACTCCACCCCTCCTGCCTGTTTACATGCCAGATCTTTCCGCGGATATCATAAGCATTGGCAGAAACCAGATCACCAATGACTCCGCTCCTGACCATGCTGTGGGTTGTCAGGTAATCACGCTGATGCCTGAAATTCGTTCCTGCAACAACTACCAAGCCGGCCGATTCAGCCATTCTGCCCGCAGCCATGACTGTACGAACTCCAACCGGATCAACACCCCCGGGTTTTTCAATGAAGATATGCTTTCTTGCCTGCACCGCAGCTTCAAAATGCAATGGACGAAAATGTTGCGGTGTTACATGCAGGATCACATCTACATCAGATTCAATAACCCTTTTATAGGCATCAAACCCAACGAAACAGTTTTCATCTGGAATTACAACTTCTGCCCTCTTTTTCAGCGTTTTCCTGCAATTATCAATACGATGCTGAAAGAGATCACCAAGAGCTGTTATCTGAAGATCATGACCTGAATTAAGGAAATTTATAGCTGCTCCAGTTCCCCTGCCCCCGCAGCCTATCAGTCCGGCTTTAAGCAGAGGACCGTCAGGAGCCCTGTCATGGAAAACAGGAGCTTCATACCCGGACCTTCCGGAACTGCAGGATAAAAGTAGATATCCGGCACCCACGGCACCGGCCAGACCGATAGCGGCAGCATTGCCGATAAACTCGCGTCTGGAGTTGAGTTTGGATTTGTTTTTCATGTTGGCAATTTTTGATTATACTCTTATAGTTGGTTTACTCAGAACGGCTGTAAACAGGTAATTGCAAGTATATCACTACCAATTGAATACTCGCTTCATTCTCATAAGTATTATTTCACAGTTTTTTCTTGTAAAATATTCATTGTCAGGTCAAGATTGTCATTCATCTCTTTCTGAAGGTTCAAAAGATCAATGAATAACCCGGCTTTGATGTCCTGATAATCCGGATCATCTGAAAGGTCAATCATTTCCCTGGGGTCATTTTCAATGTCGAATAACAAGATCTTATCAGCATCAGGATAAATAATCAGTTTAAAACCATCCTTTCTCACCATTCTTTGAAGATCCATGTA
>JAWODJ010000087.1:0-22532 GCA_046483315.1 Bacteroidales bacterium
GATATAACTATTGAAAGGAACCGGACCGGGAAAATATCTATAAGTAGTAGTTGCAGTGATATTGTTATCGCCAGGAATTATATTTCTTATTCTTTTGCTAACTCAGCAATAAACGCTGTAAATGATGACATTTTTAATCTGCTGATTTACGGGAATTATATTGAAAATACGTCATCACTGGGAGATGGCTATGCTATCAGGTTAACATCATCATCTTCATCAGGGCTTATTGAAAACATTATTGAAAACAATGTGATCTACAACGGGGTTACCATTGAAAACTCAGAATTCAATAACAATATATTGCGTGACGGCACTTTTTCTGCAACAAACTGCAGTTATCTTAACAATATCGGTAATGGCGAACAGTTTGGCACTGAAGACGGCAATCAGCAGAATGTTTTAATGTTTGATGTATTTATCGGCGACTATTCGGAAGGGGGCACCACCGACGGAATGTGGCAGTTAAAGGAGGGGTCACCTGCCCTGGGCGCGGGAACAAACGGGGTGGATTGCGGCATGTTTGACGGTTTGTATCCGTACAAGCTATCCGGCATTCCCGGTATCCCTGCCATATTCGAATACCAGCAGGTTTACAACAATAAAAACCAGGAAGTTGAAGTCACATTCAGCATAAAATCAAATAACTGATAACAGAGATGCTCTGTTTCAAAAGCAGACCAGGCAATAATAAAGACCTTGTTCACCGGTGCCCCGGTATTAACTTCCTGCCAGGCATTATGATAATGGTTGCTCTCTTCCTGCATTCAACTGCTCTTTTAACAGCGCAGGACATTATTAAGGCCGAGTACTTTTTCAACAGCGACCCGGGTTTTGGCGCTGCAACGGATATCCCGGTTGCCACACCCGCCGGCAGGATTGACAACCTGAGTTTTACTGCCGATTTGAGCGGACTGCAGGACGGGTTCAACACACTGTTTATCCGCGCCATGGACGAAAACGGCAAATGGTCTCATACCTATATGCGCCCTTTCTACAAGGCTGACATCACGACTGATCCTGATCCCTCCAACATAGTGAAGGCCGAGTATTTCTTCAACAGCGACCCGGGTTTTGGCGCTGCAACGGATATCCCGGTATCCACACCCGCCGGCAGGGTTGACAACCTGAGCTTTACTGCCGATGTAAGCGGACTGCAGAACGGGTTCAACACACTGTTTGTGCGTGCCATGGATGAAAACGGCAAATGGACACATACATATATGCGCCCTTTCTACAAGACTGACATCACGACTGATCCTGATCCCTCCAACATAGTGAAGGCCGAGTACTTCTTCAACAGCGACCCGGGTTTTGGCGCTGCAACAGAGATTGCTATAGCCTCCCCGGCAGGCAGGATTGACAGTCTGTCATTTGTTGCAGATGCAAGCTCACTCTCAATGGGAAGCCACACAATATTTGTCCGTGCCATGGATGAAAACGGCAAATGGAGCTTCACCTGTATTGAGGAATTCTGCCGTTTGCCTTACACCAGTTTCTCTGCCGGTGAAGTGGTTTACGGCAATCCCACCTTGTTTGCCATCTCCTCTGAACAGGCCGATGAGAGTATTGTCTATCATTGGGATGTGGACGGAGATGGTGAAAATGACTACGAAGGTAAAGATGATTTCCAGCATATGTACGGATCGGCAGGGGTTTATATGGCCAGACTGGTAATTGGAGTACCGGACGAATGCCATGACACTATTGTGAAGGAGGTGGTGGTCAGTCCCGCAGAGCTGACATTAGGGGGCAGTTTCACTGTAGAGGAAAAAGAGTATGACGGGACGAATGTTGCAACTATAGCTGAAAATAGCCTGAATCTTTCAGGTATAATCGAAGATGATGATGTTAACCTTGGCAGTATCGAGGTTGAATTCAGCCGGTCCACCCCGGGCGAAGATATTACGGTTAATATTATCAGCGCAGAACTTACAGGAAATGACAGGGATAACTATCTGTTATCACTTGAAGGGGCCCCGACATCAACGGGCGACATTTATCTTTACGGAGATGCCAATTGCGATGGTGTTGTAGATGTGCTGGACTTAACGACACTGGTTAACTATTTCACAGGCCGGAATCCTGAGCCCTTCTTTATTAAAAATGCCGATGTCAACCATGACGGAGTAATCAATGTACTTGATTTTATAGGAACGGTAAACATCTTTTTTGGCACAAAATCCGTTAAGGCTCTCAGCCTGCATCCGGAAGCAGCCCATCTCTACCTGAACAATGACGGCATATCGTTAAAGAGTGACGGGACACTGGCAGGGCTGCAGATTGAACTTACAGGCAGATTGCCCGGCAGTCTGTCTCTCAGTCCGGGACTGGAAGATCTCAACTTGCTCAGCACCATAGCTGATGAGAAAATCACAGTTATTCTCTTCAGCACGGACAACACCCCGCTCCCGGCAGGCGAAATACGGCTGGTTGCCTTTGATAACGAAGAGGCGAGGGTTGACTGGGGTAAAGTGGTAGCAGGCAACAGGGATGGAGAAAGTGTCCCCGTGATCAAACACACATTTGAGGACGCTGCATCTACAGGGGCCGGCAGTGCAACCGGCTTTGCAGCTTACCCGAACCCGGCCGGCGATATTCTTTGGGTGGAATTCATCAACGAAAAGAATGCACAGGCGATTGTTTCGCTGCTTAATATGGAAGGGCGTGTTGTAGATATGCGTACGGTTCCCCGAAAGGGATATTCAAAAATAATGTTTGATCTGAAGGATTTGTATTCAGGCATTTATATAGTGAGACTGGAACGGGGTAACATTGTCATCAATTCAAAGATCATAGTGAAACAGGAGTGAAAGGTGATTTATCACCCGGTTTCTTCACGAAGTTATTGAAGGGATATACCGGGATTGATTACCGTTCATTCCAGAACAACAGTCCCGTCAACGGTCTCTGTCAGTATATTGACTGCCTCTGAATCACCTATAACAGCATCCTGAATTTCAAGAATATAGGTTCCGGCAGTTGAAGGACTCTCCATATCGAAGGAGAGAATGATGCCCTCATTGCCTTTATAGGGATTATTTTCCTGTGATCCACTTATTATCCTTACAATATTCCCTTCCAGAACGGCAATTGAAAGCATATGATCATCACTTCTGAATAACTCCTCAGAGTCGGCTATATATTCAAAGCCCTCAGGAAGGGTTATATCGAGGTTAAAACCAACGAATTCCTCCTCGTTTAGAATTTCCAGATCCACTGTCAGTGTTTCTTCCGCCTGAGCCGTTATATCATGAATTTTCATTATGTTGCCACTCTCCGGTTCCTGGGTGACAAAACTCTGTACCTCACCATAGGCCGTGCCGATACTGTTGGTTGCATATGCCCGCACATGATACCAGTTTTGGGGGGACAAATCTGTCAGGTTGCTGGTAAATTCACCCGTTCCGGTACCGTCTTCCGTGAAACCTTCATAGTCGGCATTATCAAAAGAGGGTGAGGGGTTCTCTTCGGTGCCCCATATAACACCGCGGGCAGTAACCTCTGATCCGCCGTCATCGGTCACATTACCCCCGCACACAGCAGTATTCCGGGAGACAGAACTTACTTCAGCCGTAGTAATAGTTGGTGAAGATAATTCAGTAGTAGTGAAATTTTTGACCTCGCCATAAACCGTGCTGATACTATTGGTGGCCCAGGCACGTACATAATAAGTTGTATTGGCAGTGAGGCCGGTAAGGTTGCTTGTATATTGACCGGTACCGGTACCGTCTTCCGTGAAACCTTCATGCTCAGTATCGTCAAAAGAAGGATTCTCTCCGGTATCCCAGATAACACCGCGGGCAGTAACCTCCGATCCGCCGTCATCGGTCACATTACCCCCGCACACAGCAGTATTCCGGGAGACAGAACTTACCTCTGACGTAGTAATAGTTGCCAGTGATGGTTCAGCGGTGGTAAAGCTGACCTCCTTGCCGTAAACAACAATATCTTCATTCCTGATATAAGCTTTTATATAATACCTGGTCTCCGCTTTAAGGTTTGTAAGATTGCTCGTAAAGCCTTTTGCACCGGTTGGGGCACCAAGTTGTGTTTTTGGACCGCTCACCGTAACATTTGGGTCTTCTGAATAACAATGTCCATGCTGTGTAGCACCTTCTCCGATATCTATCACCTCTCCTGAGGCATTTGCTGAATTAGCAGAGATGCTGGTTACCTCTCCTGTCAAAACCATCATCTCCCTTTTAATCTTTTTACAGCTGTTCAGAACAATAAAACAGCTAAGAGAAAACAATAACAGTATTAATGTGCGGGATAAACTCTTCATTAAGGAGAAAATTACAGCGACATACCGGCTTACCATAAAAAACACCTCTTAAACAATCATCATCATCTCTCTCACATAACAGAGGAAAGCCACGGCCGGAATTGAGTTACGGCTATCCTGATATGCTGAGTAACTGCCAGGAAGTAAAAAACATTATGCCATTTCCGTTAATCAAGTTAATCATACATATCAAATTTAGGCTATTTATATGATAATGTCAAGAAGCACCTGCAGCACACTTTTCTGCCTCCGGCATCATAGCAATGCAAAAATCAGAATTGCGAAGCCGGATTTCACCTTCATGTCTTGTTACTGGTTATCTGAAAAAACTTGAAGAAATCTGCCCATATATCTTCAAAAAGCATATTTTCAGCATCCATTAATTGTAAACCCGTATGATGATCATATTTAATGCAAACAACACAATAATCAACAATAAACCAGGCAATACCACGATGATATGATCATAATATCCGGAATTAATCATAGCAGCAGATCCGCACCGCCCCTGGAGAAAATCTTTTCCAGAACTTCTTCACGATAGTTAAAAATACCCTCGAGCTGGTGGCGGATCACCAGGCTGTTGGCGATGGCTCCCAAAAAGCCACCAGGTGGTTTATACGAGACTATGTCTGTCATCATAACACCGCCCTCAACGGGTTCAATTAAATGCTGGTGATGCCACATAGAGTAAGGTCCGGATCTCTGCTCATCTACAAAATACCGCTTTTCTTCGATATGGGTTATCTCGGTTACCCAAGTCATCTTAAGCCCTAATAATGGTTTCACGGTATAGGTAATTATCATTCCCGCGTACATCTTTTCAGGAAGATTGCCCGAAGTAATCACAAAATCCATGTATTCCGGGGTTATAACCTTCAGGTTTTCGGGGTTTGAAATAAATTCCCAGACCTTGTCTGCTGAGGCAGGAACAAACTGTTTTTTATGTAATTGATAGAATGCCAATGTATCTGGGATTTTATTTTAGTTAGCCATGTTCCTGATCATACCCCTGAAAATAATCGCATGGAAAGGTAAAACAGAATACCAGTAAATTCTGCCCCATAACCCTAAAGGCCTGAAGGTGGCAGTCTGATAAAGTTTGCCGTCTATAATATTAAATTCAAGCCATGCTTCACCCGGAAGTTTCATCTCTGCATAAAGCAATAAACGTTTTTTACCTGAATCAGCAAAAAGAACTCTCCAGAAATCAATTGAATCACCGGCCGAAATATTATAATTGCTTTTTCTCCCCCTGCGCAAACCAACCCCGCCAAAAACTTTATCAACAAACCCTCTTAATTCCCACAACCAGGAGGCATAGTACCAGCCATTCTGCCCTCCGATAGCCCAGATTTTCTTTAAAACAACATCCTCATTACTAACCTCGGCAACCCTTTTATCCTTAAAACAACCATAAGAAGGCACGTCAATAAGACTTGATATTCCATCTTTCATTAACTGGTTGTTAAGTGCATCAGTCCAGCTTGATAATACCTCCTGCTGCTCAATCTTATCAAATGCGAGCCTTACAGCATCATCATAACTGATTAAATCAATACCCAGAATATCCTGCAAATCATTCTCACTGCATGTAACTTCAACTTTCATGCTGTTAACAAGATTCACGGCAAGTTTATAGGAAGTGGACGTTATAAAATATAACCAGTAGGAAGATAATTTAGGAGTCATTACAGGTACAACAAATACTCTACGCTTCAGCTTCCGTATTTTTGCAAATTTCAAGAGCATTTCTTTATAGGAAAGGATATCCGGGCCGCCAATATCGAAACTCCGGTCATATGCAGGCTTATTGAATAAAACACCTTGTAAATACTCAATAACGTTACTTATGGCAATTGGTTGTGATTTTGTACTTAACCAGCGCGGGGCGACCATAAGCGGTAATTTCTCTACAAGATCCCGGATTATCTCAAATGATGCACTCCCCGACCCGACAATAATTGCCGCTCTAAGAGTGGTAAGATGATATGAACCGCTTGACAGGATTTCCTCAACCGCTTTTCTTGAAGAGAGGTGTTTCGAAAGCTTCTCATTATTAACTATCCCGCTTAAATATATTACCTGTCTGACATTCGTTTGCTCAATTCTTTCTCTGAAATTCAAAGCAGATTCCTTCTCAAGATTTTCAAAATCATCAATAGAGGCAGACATTGAATGGATCAGGTAATAGGCTGCGTCGATATCTTCAGGAATAGACATCAGCGAAGACTTATCCAAAAAGTCCGCAGTAATAACTTTCAGATGGGGCGAATTATATCTGGCAGCATTAAATCTTTTAATATCCCGGGTGCAGCATATAACGTTATGCCCTTCATTAAGCAAAACAGGCAATAGTCTTTGGCCTATATATCCGGTGGTTCCGGTCAGCAGTATCTTCATTATATAAACTTAAACAGTAATGGTTTTTTTGTTTCTTTTTCCGGAATGTTCAAAAGTTTCTTATGGAGTAGTCCGGCAATATATGTTTATATATTTAAGCCATTCTATAAACAAACAAACGAGACAAAAGTTCGGCAAATAATGTAATCCCTTTAAATTGCAGGGCAACCAGAAAATAAGTCTGTATCCATTTAATTTAACATTTTGCCTTATTTACTTCATGGGAATAAAGTCAGGATTGTTTTGACAACGTTACTGCCCAATTAAAGTAATCAATATCATGCAAGAGAGGCTGCTTAAAAAAACAGCCTCTCTTTTACATTACAATACCAGCAAAGAAACAAAAATATCTTTGAATATCTCTTATTCCAAAGGTAATAATACCATGTCAATAATATGAATTATGCCGTTGGAGGCTGAAATATCAGGTTTAACAATGCTGACCTCCTGTCCTGCAATATCGGTAATCACACCTGCCGAATTCACTGAGAATGTTTCACCCAGAAGAGTTGTGATTGTTCGCGGGCGTACAGGTGGAACCACACTGTTTGCAGCACGACGACCCTCAGCAACGTGGTAGAGTAATACGTCCAGAACAAGTTCGGCTGGAAGATCGGTGATTCCGTCAATTCCAAGAGCACCGTAAAGTCCTTCGAAAGCCTCATTGGTCGGGGCAAAAACAGTAAACTGGTCGGTACCGTTAAGGAACAGATCAACGAGACCGGCGTCAAGTACCAGGGCGGACAATAAAAAAGTATTTAAAATCATCTTACGCCCAAAAATTTCATAAATTCTGCTTTTCATTGTAATATTTTTTTTGTTTGACATCAGATCATAAACATCAAAAATTATTTGATTAATATTTTATGTTTTTTATTAAACATTAATATTTTTAGACTATTCATATTTATTTGTCGAAAGAAATTTTGAACCCAAATTTTTTAAAGTCTGCCAGAATAAAATACTCATAGGAACATATTACTCACTTGTAGCATATTTTCCCCAACTGCATACTCAAAGATTTAATAATCGTAATTTCTTACCCTACTTTTGAAAGCACTGGAAGCCAGAGGATCCCGTCTTGATATTCTTATTTAACCACATAATACAAAAGCACAGTTGGTATATAATTTGATTTAATGAATCATGTATATCAATTTAAATATTGATCACAACTATGATAACATCTGAAAAATCCAGGCAGCTTCTACTTATGAAAATTGAAAACAAATTTCATTGGTATATAAATGAGACTTATAAACTACCGGGCATATGTTTAACCTCGCAGCAAAAAACCCTGAGGAAACTATTTGAGGTATATATCCTTATAACTACACTACCTGGTTTTAACCCCATCTTTGAATGGTGCCGGCTAAATATTGACAAAATACAGATCTATTTGGATGATGATAAGGTTAGGATTTATAAGATTGAAGGCCAATACCTGGAACAAGTGGAATTTGTTGATGGAGATCTTAGTCATTTAATTTACAAAGCTCTCGAAAGTCAAAACTAATGCAGTAATTAAACAGGGATTAATCGAAGATCGATTTAAACCTGCAGGCAGGGAAAATTATTGAAAATGAAGATTTTGTTAACTGGCCTAACTGGCTGGTCATGAACTTCAAACCCAGGGACGGGAAACGGATATGAAAGCCGATGAACTGGCCCCTACCAATTTCCCTGATCAGCAAAATTCGGTTCTGAATTTGAAAATAAAGTAATTCTAAAATGTTATGATACTTTCAAAAAATCCATATAACAACGAGGTTGTCGGAAAGTTTGAACAAACAAGCATTGAGGCACTTGACAATATGCTTACCCTGGCACAACAGGGGTTTACAGTATGGCGTCAAACCGGTTTTGATAGGCGCAGCCATTTTCTCAGGCGCCTGGCTTCAAACCTTAAAGACAACAAAGACGAGTATGCCACCCTGATAAGCAATGAAATGGGAAAAGTGATTTCCGATTCAAGAAAAGAGGTGGATAAATCAGCTATGGCCCTTGAATATTTTGCCGAACATGGCGAAAATTACCTGGCCGATAAACCCGTGGAAACAGTTGACGGAGAAGGGCGGGTAGTATATGAGCCCCTGGGGGTGATCCTGGGTATAATGCCCTGGAACTATCCCTTCTGGCAGTTTTTCCGGTTTGCCGCCACAACACTGATGGCAGGTAATGCGATGATCCTAAAGCACTCTTCCCAGGTGCCGGCCTGTTCAAAAAAAATTGAAGAGATATTTGAACAAACTAGCTTCCCGGGTGGTGTTTTCCAGAGCCTGGTCATATCATCATCAAAAGTAAATAATATTATCAAAGATTTCCGTGTGCAGGGAGTCAGTCTGACCGGGGGAGCTGAGGCAGGTGCTGATGTAGCCCTGCATGCAGGCAAGCACCTCAAGAAATCGGTTCTTGAACTCGGCGGTAACGACCCGTTCATTGTATTGAAAGATGCCAATGTTAAAAAAGCAGCAAAGGCTGGCGCCAAATCGAGAATGAAGAATTTCGGACAGGCCTGTAATGCAGCCAAGCGCTTCATTATTCATGAAAGCCTGGCAGATGAATTCCTGCCCCTGCTTAAAACAGAGCTGGAAGGACAAAAATTTGGCCATCCTCTTGATGATACCAGCGATTATGCTTCACTGGCAAGCAGGGAGCAAAGAAAACTTCTGGAAAAACAGGTAAATCAATCCCTTGATAAGGGTGCTGAATTGTACTGGAAGGGAAACCGGACCCCTGAAACAGATGCATTTTTTAATCCAATGATCCTCACCGGTATCAAACCTGGTATGCCGGCTTACAATGAAGAGTTATTCGGCCCGGTGGCATCGGTTTTTGTGGTAAACGACGGACTGGAAGCTGCACGCCTGGCGAATGACAGCGATTACGGCCTGGGGGCTTCTATATGGACAGAGGACTCTGAACACGGTTGGAAATTTGCACGGGAGATTCAGGCAGGTATCATTTATATCAATGGCCCTGTGCGCTCAAGGCCTGAACTGCCTTTCGGCGGAATAAAAAAATCGGGGCTGGGTCGTGAAATGGCTGGTGAAGGCAGCAGGGAGTTCACCAACAAGAAATCACTTTGGTATAAAGTAAAATAGATACTCCTAATATCACAATCAAATTTAGTAAAATTGAATTTAGTGTGTACCTGCCGGTTCAGGAAGGTTTTACAAAGGGCGCGGAGCGGGTCAGCACAAATATTTGTGCAGCAGAGCGTACAATTGATCATCGCTGACGGGCTTTATCAGATAATCATTGAACCCTGCCAGCTTGAATTTCCTGATCTCATCCAGCATGGCATAGGCCGTTTGAGCAATAACAATTGTATCCGGATCACCGGACCTGATTTCTTTCAAAACCTGGTAACCATCCACCTCCGGCAACCGGATATCCAGCAAAACGAGATCGGCACCGTGTTGCTTATACATTTTCAGGGTTTCCTTGCCATCAGTGGCGGTAATCAGTTCGGCACCTGTTTTTTTCAGCAGGTAAACCATCATCTCCCTGCTGAAAAGATCATCTTCACTTAAAAGGAGCTTCTTCCCCCCAAGCCGGGGAATATCCGTATATGAAATATATCTCTTTACCGGTTTCTGACGTGATTCAGGGTTGATCTTATCGAGGGCGATAGTAAAATAAAAGGTTGATCCTGAACCTTCTTCAGATTCCAGCCATATTTCTCCCCCCATAAGCGCTGTTAACCCTTTTGATATGGCAAGGCCCAGTCCCGTACCGGAAACAACCTTTTTTGAAGAATTGGTTCCGTGCTGGAACCTGTTAAAAATGATTTTCTGGTCTCCTTTGCAAATACCTGTTCCCGTATCCTTTACGAAAAACATAACTTTCTCCTCACGGGTTTTCATTTTATAGCCGAATTCAATATACCCTTCATCAGTATTTTTAAATGCATTGCTCAGCAGATTGGAAATTATCTGCTGCAGACGAAACTCATCAGCATAAATGACCGGTTGATCCTTAGTTTCTTCCGGCAACAGCAACCGCAATTCCAAAGGCCGCCCCTCCTTGTTGACAGTAAATGGTTCGAACTGGGCTTTGATGCCATCCATCAAGTCATTTAAAAAAACAATCGACTTTTCGATCTTCATCTCTTCAACCTCAAGCCTGGAAAGATCAACGATGCTGTCGATCAGGTGAAGTAAATTTTTACCCGATAGGGAAATAATTTCAATATGTTTTTTATGCTCGTCATCTGTGACCAAATTCGCGAGTATTTTAGTATATCCCATTATCGAATTTAACGGCGTACGTATTTCATGGCTCATATTTGCAATGAATGCCGATTTCAGATGATCGCTTTTTTCTGCTCTCTTTTTTGCAGTCAAAAGCTCCTTATTGGCTTTTGCCAGTTTATTGTTGATGGTTACATACTCCCTGTTCAACAGGGCATAATCAAAGTTTTTTTCTTTCAAAAGTTTAACGGCCTTATCTGTTTCCTCTTTGGCTTCCTTATATTTAAGTGTAAGTTTTTTCAGGGCTGCCTGTTGATGACTGAGTTTTTTGATATATAATCTTTCCCTTTCATCGGTTACCGTCATCAAAAAAGTATCCAGCGATGAAGTTGTTATTAAATGAAGGGAAATAATTGCGGGAATGTTTTTACCTGTTTTGGGCCGCAATTTGATTGATTCTCTGACCGGTTTCCTGAGGGCATTTGCGGACAGCTCACGAAACCTTTCAATTAATTTAGGATTAAAAAAATTTGTGATGGGTTTGGAGACAATCTCTTCAACCGGGAATTTTACCATAGCGGCAAAGGCTTTATTACAGAAAAGTACTGAGCCGCCGGGATTAAATATTACAGCCCCTTCATTCATCTCCTCGATCATCCTCCGGTAGGTAATATTGGCATCATCGAGTACATAGATCTGTTCGCCTCCTTCGCGCTGCACCACGACCGCATCTATTTCGCCAGTCCGGATAGCCTGAAGCATATCCTGTGATTCCCGTAGTTCGCGATGTGCTTTTTTAATTTCTTCAACAAGTTCGTTTTTACTTAAATTCTTAAATTCCATTAGAACCTCTTATTATTACAAACCAGGCTGCTGAAAGTCACAAAGTCAGAAACCGGTTATTTTTACGAATATTCCAGTCCCAGTCCGGCCATTACTTCTTCCGTATGGGACAGATCTCCTATAATTCTTCTTTCAGGGGCAGGCAGGATCCTGATCAGGGTGGGAATGGCAATGATCTGATCCTCCCCGGCCAGTTCCGGTTTTTCATAGATGTCAACTATCTGCAGCTCATAATCCCCATCCATATATTTGCTGCATATTCCGGTCAGGTTGTTCACGGCACGGATGGATCTTGGCGAAGATCCGGTTATGAATAATCTTAACAGATATTTCCTGCCGGTTTGGGATGAACTTTTTCTGTTTTTATCTTGATTTTCCATTTTATTCCTCATCTTCTTCTATTTTTCAGATTCAGGAACGCGGACGCAGGTCCAGTCCCACCAGCACCTTCTCTTTCTTTGAAAGGTTACCGATAATCTTCACCAGGGGCTCGGGAAGCTTTCGCACAAGCGTGGGAATGGCAGTGATCTGGTCACCGGCGGCCAGCTCCGGTTTTTCAAGCAGATCGATGACCTCTATAGAATACTCTCCCTTGAGGTTTTCCTCACAGATCTTCTCAAGGTTTTTTAAAGCGAGGATGCTGTTCCCGGTAAGCCCGGCAACATAAAGCCTAAGTTCCCATTTTTTCATCAATGCACCAATTATTATTTACCTTAACCTTTTTCATTCAAACTCTTAAGTTCTATTCCGTTATTTGTCATGACAAGCTCACATATCTGGTCGGAATGTTTCAATCCCCTTGCTTTAATAATGCTCAATGTTTTTTTCCGGTAACCGTTTATTTCACGGTGACATAACATTATCCAGGAATCCATCAGGGAGGAGACGTCCATATTGCCTGCTTCCGTGTCGCGGGGACAGGAAATTTCTGTAAATACAGAGGTGATGCCCTTCGTCCTGATATAGTCAAGTACCCTTAATACAAGATTTCTTGATTCAAGGGGTAAATGCAAACTAGCCAGGCTGGAAATTGGATCTATAACCAGAAGGGATGGCTTTTCCCTTTCCAGGTTATTGATCATTTTTATCAGGTGCGTTTCAATCCCGTAAGAGACAACACGAAAATTCTCAAAATGGAACAGCCCCTTTTCAATCCACTGATTTATATCAATACCTATGGAGGCTGTGTTGCGAATGATCTGCCGTTTTGATTCCTCAAATGACAGGAACATAACCTTTTCACCACGCCTGCAGGCTGCATCTAAAATGGAGGCTGTAAGGGAAGTTTTCCCGCTGCCCGGTGATCCGGAGATAAGCAGTGACGAACCACGGTAAAACCCCCGGCCTTCAAGCATATCGTCAAGCTTTTCGATCCCCGTAAGGAACCTTCCTTCCGGGGCATCAAAGTCAAGCGTAACTTCGGTAACCGGCAAAATTGAAAATCCGGTATCGGTGATAAGGAAAGGAAATTCATCGGTGTTATGCCTTGAACCACGGTATTTTACCAGCCTCATCCTGCGGGTGGATGCACTGTCCCTGACCCGGTTATCCAGCAGTAAAACGAAATCGGACAGGTACTCCTCCAGTCCGTAACGCGTCAATGTATTTTCGCCCGCCTCCGCAGTAACAATTGCAGTAAGCTCTTTATCCTTCAGCCATTTGAACAGTCGCCTGATTTCGGCACGCAATATTTGCTGATCGGAGAAACCGGAAAAGAGTGACTCCAGAGTATCTATCAATATACGCCTGGCACCAGTAATTCTTACCGCCTCTGCAATGCGTATGAACAAACCGTCGAGGTTGAATGAACCGGTCTCCTCTATCTCACTGCGCTCAATATATACATAATCAATGGCAAGCTGCTTTTCATCCAGATACTTTTGCAGGTCCCAGCCCAGCATACTAACATTTGAGATAAGGTCCTGTACACGTTCCTCAAAGGAGATGATAACACCAGGCTCTTTAAAATCCTCTATGCCGTTTACAATAAATTCGATGCCAAAAAGGGTCTTACCGGTACCAGCCGCTCCGCAGATAAGCGACGGACGCCCCCATGGCAGGCCTCCGCCGGTAATGATATCGAGGCCTATTATTCCGGATTTTGATTTTTTGATATCTTCCATGAAATCTTGTATCAGGATTAAAATGAGTAACTGCCGATAAAGGTGGTCCGAGATATTCCATCAGGCAAGTTAATCAGCAATGAATAAAAATCCAAATTGATTCCGGAGAAGTCAGCAGAAAATTCACCGGCAAAAAATCCCTGCGGTATATATTGAAATAATTGATTTATCCTTTCGGGTACAGGATCCAATATCATGCCTTCCTGAAAATAGTCTATATCACTGCTTATTTCAATGCGACCGGTACTCTTGTTTGCTTATATAACAAAGCCTTATTCGATTCAGGAAAAATTATCCGGCTTGTTTTTCCTGTTCTTTGTAGTTATGGCCTCCGTATCCAATATGTATATCCATAATTTGTAATTGGGATTCATCATATTTATCATGCAGGGCCTATCTCATTTGCCAGATAAACATCCTGAATAGCGTTAAGCAATTTTATTCCTTCATCCATGGGCCTCTGGAATGCTTTTCTTCCGGAGATCAGTCCCATACCCCCGGCTCTTTTATTGATGACTGCAGTGGTAACAGCATCGACAAGGTCAGATGCACCCAAAGAGGCCCCTCCCGAATTAATGAGTCCGGCACGCCCCATATAACAGTTTACTACCTGGTAACGGCATAAATCCACCGGATGATCACTGGTTAATTCACTGTAGACCTTATCATGCGTTTTGCCAAAATTAACAGCTTTGTAGCCGCCATTGAGGGTCGGCATTTTCTGTTTGATAATATCAGCTTGTATTGTAACGCCAAGATGATTGGCCTGAGAGGTGAGATCTGCAGCTGTATGATAGTCCTTCCCATCAACTTTAAAAGCGTTGTTGCGGGTATAACACCATAAAATAGTAGCCATGCCAAGTTGATGAGCAATCTCAAAAGCTTCTGACACCTCTGTAATCTGACGGGAAGACTCCTGTGAACCGAAATAAATGGTGGCGCCGACTGCTTCGGCTCCCAGATTCCATGCCTCTTCAACTGATCCGAACATGATCTGGTCATATTTATTGGGATAAGTCAGCAACTCGTTATGATTCAGCTTAACGATAAACGGTATACGATGAGCATATTTGCGTGATACCGAAGCAAGAACACCAAACGTTGATGCTACAGCATTTGTGCCTCCTTCAATGGCTAGTTTTACAATATTCTCCGGATCAAAATAAACCGGATTTGGTGCAAAAGATGCTCCGGCAGAATGCTCGATACCCTGATCAACAGGTAATACTGATATATATCCCGTACCTGCAAGACGCCCATGGCTGAAAAGCTGTTGCAAACTACGCAAAACTTTGGGATTTCGGTTAGAATTAAAAACAACTCTTTCAATGAAATCGGGACCGGGTAAATGCAATTTATCTTTTGTTATTGTTTTGCATTCATGGTTTAAGAGATAATCTGCCTTGCCTCCAAGCATTTCAATAATTTTATCTGTTGTCATGATAATAGTTTTTAAGTATTTAAAAAACCAATCTACACACAGAGCATGTGTATGTAATATTGCTTTAACTACTGAGATAAACATAAAATTTATGCCAAAAAGATCCTGTGATCTTGATAGTAATTATATATTGCAGGTTGACAGCCATTTGATACACTGTATAGTAATAATCAAATTACTCATTAACTTCTTCCAGATTGGTGCATTGATGCAACAGAATGGGGAATAATATTCCATTCCAATCCTGCGGGTGTCGAGAGGTATGACCTGTATCAGCCTAACCCAGATATTTTTCCAATACAGCATATAAACTCTCCTTGCTGACAGGCTTGACTAGGTGTTCGTCAAATCCCATTTCCCTGCTTGCCTTGATCTGTTCGGGCATGGCAAAGGCGGTTTGTGCTATAACCGGTATATCCGGATCTTTAGAGCGAATTTCCCTGATCAGTTCATAACCGTCTTTTTTAGGCATTCGGATGTCAAGCAAAACAATATCCACTTTTTCATTATTAAACAAATCCATCACCTCTTCTCCGTCTTCGGCAGCAAACATTTCGATACCTGTTGCTTTCAGCATAAATTTCAACATCTCCAGGCTGTATGGATCATCTTCGGCAATAATGACTTTTTTCCCGGTAAATTCCGGAGTCTGAGCAGACTTTTCCTTTTTTTGTTTCCGGGTTGATTTTTCTGCTTTTCCTTCTTCAAAGGGAATAGTGAAATAGAAGGTTGAACCCTTGCCCTCTATTGAATCCACCCATATTTCACCTCCAAGTTGCTCCGTTAATCCACGTGCTATGGCAAGCCCCAGACCGGTACCCCTAATAACCTTATCCCGCTTTCTATTATAGCTGTCAGCTTGCCGGAACCGTTCAAATATTTTTTCATGATAGCCGGGACTTATTCCTGCACTGGTGTCGCTTGCATAAAACAGGAGATCCTTTTTATCCCGTATTTCATAACCAAATTCTATATATCCCTTTTCGGTATACTTGAATGCATTGCTTAATAAATTTTGAAAAATTTGCCGCAATCTGAATTCATCGGTTATAACACACCGTTTACCATTTCCATCGGGCAGTTTCAGCCTGAAATCTATATTTCGTACATTTTTCTCAATTATGTATCCCTCGAATTGTTCTTTTATTTTTTTCAGCAACTCATCAATATTTACACTTGCCGGATGGATCATCAATTCACCAGCATCCAGACGGGAAACATCCACGATATCATCTATAAGATGCAGCAATTGCTTACCGGAATCAGAAATATTATCAACGCATCTTTTGTCCTGTTCATTGCTGACTTTTTCTTTCAAAATACTGGTGAAACCCAGAATGGAATTTAACGGGGTGCGTATTTCGTGCGACATGTTTGCAAGGAACATATTTTTAAGCATTGACGCCTGCTCAGCAGCTTCTTTGGCATTTATCAGTTCCTTCTCCCGTTTTTTTATCCCGGTGATATCTTTTACAATATTGGAAATGGCAATAACTTTCCCTGTATCATCTTTTATGGGTGACTTGGTTACGGATACAGGCCCCACCGAACCATCTTTTCGTCTATGAAACGTTTCAAAGTTCTTTATCTTTTTCCCCTTTCTTACCTCTCTGATCACGGCCATATCCCCGTCATCCCTGGGATAGGCGTAAAGCTCTCCTGCACCGGAGCCTGTTGCTTCCTCTTCGGTGTAGCCGTATAACTGCACTGCTCCTTCATTCCATGACAGGATCTCTCCCTCAGGTGATTCGCTAAAAATGGCATCATCTGATGATTCAACAATGGAGGCCAGGTGCATATCTGCTTTCATCTCCTCTTTCTCCCGGGTAATATCCTGTAAAAAAGTGGCAACAACATCTTCCTCATGGGAAAAATAGAGGATATTAAAATGCCTCTTAGATTTTGCAAAATACCTTTCATCACGATACGCCTTCCCGGCCAGTGCTTTCTTACCGGCGACCATAAAGGCATGCCGGTAACCTTTTTCCGAAAAAAGTTCAGACACCTTCTTATCTTTATCTTTGTCCGGATCAATCTGCAACAAATCTTCAAATGCATGGTTGGTTTCTATAAGCCGGAAATCATCAACATCTCCCTTTTTATCTCTCACTGCGCCAAATAGGGCAAACCCATGTTCCATATGGTGGAATAATTCCCTGTATTTTTTCCACCGTTCTGATTCCTCTATAAGCTTTTGCACCTTTTGCTTCTCGGTTATATCTGTAAAGGTAATCACCACCCCGTCTACCTGATCCTCAATTGTCCGGTAGGGTGAAATGCGCATCCAGTATATCTCGTTTTCTCCCCGGGAAACTTCCTTTTCAACCTTTACAAGCTTTTCCAGCACCTCCTTAACGTCCTGCACCAACTGTTCCTGCAGGAATTTAATGCCAAAATCATTAATGGAACGGCCTATATCAGATTCAACCAGGTTAACGATCGACTTAATCTGAGGTGAAAATCTTCTTATTTTAAGACTTTTATCAAGAAACAGTATCCCTATATCGGTGCTTTGAAGAAAATTATTAAGATCATTGTTAATAGTGGTTACTTCGTCAATTTTGCGTTGCAATTCATTGTTCGAGGTTTCAAGCTCCTCGTTAAGTGATTGCATCTCTTCCTTTGATGTTTCCAGCTCTTCATTAGTGCTTTGAAGTTCTTCGTTTGTGGACTGGGCTTCCTCATTTGCCGAGATCAACTCCTCATTGGAAGTTTCCAGCTCTTCAATAATACTGTTCAGGTATTCACGGTTTTCCTGAAGTTCCAGCTCCATCTGCCGCATGTATTCTTCATATTCGCCGGATATTTGTACATCTTCTCTTTTATATTCCTTATTGGTGGGAACAGATTTCGAAGGCAGTACGGTCACAATGATCAGGTGATCAAATTGTGAAGGTCTTTTAACCGGGGTCAGTGCAAGGCTAACATAATCATTATTTCCGGAATCGGAGATTTTGATGTTTTTAAATGCAACAGATTTATTTTCTGATTTGATTTTGCGTAAAGCGCTGGTAATAGGTATTTGTAATCCTTCCCTGGCCAGGGTGACAATGTTTTGACTGGGTTCCCCGACCTGAAATCTGAAATACTTGTCACAACGGCCCAAAGAATATTGAATATCTCCATTTTTATCAATTAGCAGAAAAGGATGCATATATTCTTTTAATGCTTCGTTTTCGGCAAATTCTTTAACCGACAGTTTTTCCCTGCCTGGCTTTTCCCGGGCGCCTGCAATGCCCCATTGGGTTTCCTTTTCTCTTTTCTGTGACAAATAATCTACAACCGCTTTTCTGTTCTTTTTTTTCCGGTAAATATGTGCCTTAGCATCCATTGAGTCAAACAGCTCTTCTTTTAAGGAAGGTGTCTCAGAGCTTCCCAGAAAAAGGTACCTTTCAACCTGCAGCGCGTAATGAAAGGCGTTCAACAGATTTTTCTGTACTGGTGGCTCCAGATAGATCAAAAAATTACGGCAGCTTATCAGGTCAAGTTTTGAATAAGGCGGATCCTTGATGGCATTGTGTTCGGCAAAGGTAACCATGTCGCGGATATCTTTATGAACCTGGTATAAGTCATCTGTTTTCTGGAAATACTTATCCAGCAGTTCACCGGGAATGTCAGATTCGATGTTTCCCTTGTATTTTGCGGTACGTGCAATCTCCAGTGCCTGACTATCGACATCGGTGGCAAAAATCTGCATGTCCACCCTTATATGTTGAGATTCCTGATATTCTTTGGCAAGAATGGCAATGGAGTATACCTCTTCACCGGTAGCGCAGGCAGCAACCCATATCCTTACAGGATCAGGGTTATCGGGATTGAATATTTCCGGGAACACCTTTTCCCTCAGAATATCAAAGGCTTCCCTGTTCCTGAAAAATGAGGTTACCAGGATCAGCAGTTCTTTGAAAAGATGATGGACTTCATCCGGATTGTCTTCTATGAAATTCACATAATCTTTAAGCCTCTTTATTTTATGAAGGGTCATCCTGCGGCGGATACGCCTGAATACGGTATTTTTCTTATAGCCTGAGAAATCGTGATCGGTTTCCGCTTTAAGCAGCTGAAACAATCTTTTCAGTGAATCAGGAGAATCATCCTCATCAAATGGTTTGTCTTCCTTGTTGATATTCTTTTGAAATTCAATAAGCATACCGGGAAGATCTTCCGGCCTTGCAACCTTATCCACTAGCCCGGTTTCAATCGCGTTACGGGGCATGGAACTGAATTTAGCCGACTCCGGATCCTGCACCATCACCAGTCCCCCGGCGCTTTTTATCTCCCTTATTCCTGCTGTCCCGTCAGAACCAGACCCGCTTAGCAATATCGCAGCTGTTCTGTCTTTATAGTCGGCTGCAAGTGACCGTAAAAAAAGATCGATGGGCAAATGAAGTCCCCGCTTGTCTTTGCTGTATTTTTGAAGATGAAACCTGTTGTTTGAAATAGTAACATCAAATCCAGCAGGCAGTACATAAACATGCCCGGGGCTGGGAGTAGTATTATTTTCTACATCAAGAACTTTTAGGCCGGTCTTTTTTTGAAGAATTTCAGGAAGGATACTTTTGTAATCGGGAGAGAGGTGTTGTATTATCACAAAGGCTATCCCCGTTGATTCTCCCAGATTTGAAAAGAATGCTTCCATAGCCTTTATTCCGTTGGCGGATGCACCAATAGCTGCAATAACAGGTTGTTCATTATCTCTTTTCCGTGCCATAAAAATCTGGTTAAAAGTTAACTTTGAGACTTAAAATTAATGCCAAAGAATTACTTCTTATAAAAAAGACAAAAATTCTATAAAATAGATATAAAATTCGTGCCGGCAATGATCCTGTGATCTAGATAGTAATTATAAGTTACAGGTTAACTGCCATTTGAAATAATATTTTTTTTATGACCGGATTAGTTTTCAACTTCTTCCAAAATGGTGCATTGATGCAACATAAAAGGATCAAAAAACAGAGGCCGGCCATGAATTAAAAGACAGGATTCTGCTATTTCATTCAATACTCCGGGTCCCGGTTCACCGGGCTCCGTCAGCCAGCCATAAATGAAAAAAAGTGATAACGGTCCGGATAATCCACTATCTAAAGATCCCCGAAAAGTATTAGCAAATGTACTCTCAGCTTTTTCATTATTGGATGCATTCCTGCGTGCGATATACCGGAAAATAAATGGCTGTCGGGGATAAAAAGATATCCGCACTTTTTTGGCCCTGATGATATCCTTTACGTGTGATATGGCATCATAAAGCCCTCCGGACTCATCTACCAGACCACGCTCTGCCGCCTCCTGTCCCAGCCAGAGCCGCCCCTCGCCCAGCTCATGAATCTTCTCTGCAGACATATTCCTGAATCCTGCAACCCGGTCGAGAAATTTCCTGTAAAGGAAATCTGTATTTTTATTAATCATCTCCTTTTCCTTGTCAGTGAGTGGCCTGTAAACATATCCTAAATCTGCCGATTCTCCATGCTTAATGGTGTCAGTTGTCAAACCCTGTTTGTTAAGTAACCCGGATAAATTGAAATAAAGCAAAAGAACCCCTATCTCCCGGTACTTGCCTTTAAGTTCGAGTTTTACATAGTGGCTGATATTCTTGTTCCTGAAAATCCATATATACTATAATAATGCTGTTGTTCAAAAAATCATAATCAATATTTTTTTACAGCACAATCATTATGCCAGTAAAGAAACCAATATGTTTACCAGTCTCCATATGATCAGTATTTTCTCTCAAAAGGTCATAACATATTTACTTATCCTGTACGGAATGGTTTTTGTTTATTCAAAAACGTAATTTAAATGTTAAGCTATGGATAATAAGGAAAGAATGATTGAAGAACAGTTACGTAACCGCGATATTTACGATGAGAAGGTGCTGGAAGCCATGAGTGCGGTGGACAGGAAAATCTTTGTTCCTGATGATATCAAGGATATGGCATATGATGATACGCCACTGCCCATAGGAAAGGATCAGACAATCAGCCAGCCATATATCGTAGCTTACATGGCGCAGGCCCTGGATCTGGAACCGGATGATAAGGTTCTGGAAGTGGGGAGTGGTTGTGGATATAATGCCGCAGTATTATCCCGGCTGGTTTCGCATGTATACAGTATAGAGATAATTGAATGGCTTGCCGAACTTGCAAAAAAGAATCTTGCTGAAGCAGATATTCCAAATGTGAGCGTCAGTTTTGGCGACGGTTACCAGGGCTGGCCGGATAAATCTCCCTTTGACAAAATCATGATAACTGCGGCTGCTCCTGTTATACCTGAACCGTTAAAAAACCAGTTAACTACAGGCGGCAAAATTTTAGCACCGGTAGCTAACACATTTCAGAAACTTATTCTGCTGGAAAAGAAAGAAGAAGGTAATTATGTTGAACATGACCTGATTCACGTTCGCTTTGTGCCAATGACCGGATACCGGAATACATAATAATAATAAAATCACTTACTTATTTCATGATCAACCATAATGATAAAAAATTTGAAGTAGCGCTGAATCTGACAAATGATTTTTTACGGAGAACCAGCATTATAGGATCTGAAGGGAATCCTGCCCGGCGGTATCTGTGGACAGATGCTTTTGCCGTTCAGGCATGTTTTGCATTATCAAAAGAACAGGAAGGAGATATTTATAAAAATTATGCCTTGAAGCTTATTGATTTGGTTCATCATACTCTTGGAAAATACAGGGAAGATGATCACAGAAAAAGTTGGATCAGCGGATTGCCACCTGATGAAGGTGAAAAACATCCAACTGCCGGTGGATTGAGGATAGGTAAAAAATTATCCGAACAAAAAAATGGAGAGTTTTTTGACCAAACCCTGGAATGGGAACGGGATGGCCAGTATTTTCATTACCTGACCCGCTGGTTTAACACACTCCTTATGGCCTTCCGGGAAACCGGTGACAATACTTATGCAATATGGGCTTCTGAACTTATAAAAGCAGGTAAAAAATTTATCGATGAAGACCGGGGTATGCTGAAAATTTACTGGAAAATGAACACCGACCTTACTAAACCGGTAGTTGAAAGTATGGGTGCCCATGATCCGATGGAAGGCCTGGTATCCGTTTTAAGTGCCATCGAAGCAGCTCCGGAAAGCAGGGCCTCTCTTGATTCTCTGAAGCAGGCTTTTAAAGATATTTGTCAGGATATGAACTGGTTTACAACAGACCCACTGGGAATAGGAGGATTACTGATGAACACAGTCGCACCCAGAGGCTGCCAGGTCGT
>JAWODJ010000007.1:0-24706 GCA_046483315.1 Bacteroidales bacterium
AATTGCCTGGCCTGTTTATAATGACTTTTTGATGGCATTACTAAAACCACTATTGATGATGATGCTTTTTCTGGTTTTTTTAAAGACCGATATGAGAGGAATAATTCGCCAGATAAAAGATTACAAGCTGATGGTATATCTTGTGGTTATGTACATGCTGATTATTCCTTCGGCGTTTTTTCTGGTCATAAATCTATTCAACCGTGAACTTGCAATAGGAATATTACTTCTAACTGCCATGCCTGCCGCAGTGGCTTCATCCACGCTGACCGATATTATCAGGGGGAACACGGCTCTTTCTTTAGGTATTACGGTAATCACATCAATGATTGCACCCTTTACGGTGCCATTATTGTTCGGGTTTATTCATTATAATGATCTTTCGATTGATACCTTATTAATATTTAAGGATATGGCAATGCTGATTTTTCTTCCTTTGACCATTTCACTGGTTTTAAAAAGATTTTACCCTGAAACGATACTCAGGGTAAAAGCGAGCTTTACCTCTGTCAATATTTTTTTACTCTTTATAATGATTTATGCGGCTATGGGGTCACAACGCGATTTAATCCTCGATCAACCGCTTGTTATTATTTGGCAAACACTGTTTTTATACCTGGTATTTATTTTGTTGCATATTATTGGTTATGTTATGGGATACAGGCAGGATAAAGAAAGCAGGAAGGCCATTGCAGTGGGGGCTGTTTATATGAATAATGGTATGGCAATTGTTCTGGCAGCAATTCATTTCGAACCATCAATCCTCGTGCTGATGATCCTTTCTGAATTTCCCTGGAGCACTCTCCTTGCTCCATTCAGAAGAATTATACATTAAGAAAATGGTGGTTTATTCTTTTTTGGAGACTTCATTATCATGGGGATTTCCTGACTCGTTCCGGCCGGTTAATTATCACATCATGATCTAAAAGGTTATGGATATGTATAACAGCCATTATAGCCCGGTCTGTCTTTTCTTTGGATAGTTGGATATGAATTTTTAACTTTTCTGGTTGATTGCATGTTCAGTATCTAAAACCGAGAAAAATTCCTTTACCTCCTGAATGTCAGAGGATAGTGCTTCTTTGGTTTTTCCTTCATACTTAACGGTGCCTTTATCAAGAAAGATTATCCTGTCCGCAATCCTCAGAATACTTGACACTTCATGGGTTATCATTATAATTGATATCCCAAGAAAGTCTCTCAGGTTCAGAATGAGGTTGTCGAGAGATTTAAGGGATACGGGATCCAGTCCGGCTCCGGGTTCATCGCAGAATATAAGAGGGGGGTCCATTGCTATTGCCCTGGCCAGGGCGACTCTTTTAAGCATTCCCCCGCTGAGCTGGGAAGGATAAAGATTGTATGCCTCTTTCAGATTTACCAGTCCCAGTTTCATCATAACAATATCTTTTACCAGTGGCTTGGGCAGGTTGCTCTGGTGCACAAGCGGCATGGCAACATTTTCCCCAACCGTCATTGAAGTAATAAGTGCCCCGTTCTGATAAAAAACGCCCAACTGATGATACATCTCATTCATTTCCCCTTCCTGTGACCCTGAAATATTTTTGCCGAGTACCGATATATATCCCCGTTCAGAATGATCCAGTCCGAGTAAATGCCTGAGAATAGTTGTCTTTCCCGAACCGCTTCCGCCAATGATAACTGTTATTTCGCCCTTTAGTGCTGAAAAGGAAACATCAGACAGTATTTCCCTGTCATCTATTTTTACGGATAATCCTTCTACATGAATTACTTTTTCCATTTTAAACAGCGGGGTTTAGTAAAACAGTACTGCCATTAAACTGTCTGCCAGGATAACAAGAGATATTGACACAACAACTGCCCGGGTAGTCACCTTTCCTACTCCCTCGGCACCCTTTTCAACACTGAAACCGTAATAGCTGCCGGTAAGGACAATGATGAAGGCATATACCTGGCTTTTTATAAAGGCTGTAAGGAGGTCTTTGTTTTGCATAATACCCGACATCCGGTTTATGAATATTTCAGGAGTAATATCGAGGTTGTAGTAAGCTGCAGTTGCTCCTCCGGTAATTCCAGCTACATCGGAAAGTATAATCAGAAGAGGTATGGTGAAAAGACTGGCATATAGCTTGGGAACAACAACATAACGGACAGGGTCGAGTCCCATGGTTTTTAATGCATCCAGTTCGGCTGTCACCCTCATTGTGGCCACTTCTGCTGCAATGGACGAACCGCTTCTTCCGGCAATCAGCACTCCGGCAATGAGAGGGCCCATCTGGCTCATAATGCTGATAACCACAAGATCTACAATATAAATATCGGCACCGAATTCCTGCAGATATTGGGCCGATTGCACTGCCATTACAAAGCCTATTGCATATGACATAACGATTATTATCAAAGCGGCATTTACACCTATGTTGACACACTGGTTAACAAACTCACCTTCCCTGGTGGTTTTTGTTCTGAAAAGGTCAACTGCTGCCCAGTAGAGAGTGTTGGCCGCGAGAAGAAGAAATCCATAGAGATATGTGGTGATAAAAGTGTGGGTCTTCCTTCCTACAGCCTCCGTTATTTCAAACTCTTCGTCAGGCTTTTCCTCTATCGGGATATCTGAACTGAACAGCTCGATTTTTTTCCCCACATCCTTATTTTCACCTTCAATCTTTATATTGGGAATATTTTTTGATAACTTCCTTTTTAAATAGAAAAGTGCCGTTACACCCGCACTGTCTATATCATTAAGTTCTTCAAGGTTAATGGTAATTTCAGGCAGGTTGAATGTACGGAGTTTTTTCAGGGCAGCTTTTGTAAAGTTGCCTGCATCATTTACTCCAAGCCGTCCTGATATGAAAAGGGTATTATTTTCAAATCTGCAACTGGTATTTACGGATTCCAGCATTTGATTGTCTCTGTTTCGGTTGAATGGCTTCATGAATTTTATCAGTAGGCTGTCCACATGATTATTTTAATTCTGTCAATATTGAACCGGCAAATACAGCCAGCTCTTCAATGAATATTTCGCTGACTGCTGCAGCAAAGAGATTCAGATTTCTTTCCTCAAGCAAATGCTTTCTGTCTGCCCTGTGATTTAGTATTTCTTCGCCGGTTTGGCTATCATTTAACCGGAATTCAAGGTTCAGACGGGAATGATATTCATTTCCATCTTCAACTAATTCAAGGTGATAGACTATGGTTTCGATGGTGTAATCTGATTCAATATAAAGGGAAGGTGTATAAAGGGTTTTGAAAACCCTATGCCTGTTCAGAAATTCGGTCATTAAATATATTAAGCTTTGCTCGGGTCTCACCGCCCAGTGGTTGAAAGAAAAATATCTTATTTGGTGGGAGTTTTCCCTTATTGCTATCTGGGAACCTGCAAATGCAGGATATACTTCAACAATATTGATCAGGCATGAATTATTCAGTGGCTCAACTGTATCATTAATACTGACTTCCGGTTCTGCAGGATATTCCAGATCGTAGTACCTGGCAGGTGCAGACTTGCGGGACAGGCATCCTGAAGCAATCAGTGAAACGAATAAAAGAAGAAAACATATCCGTATCCTGTTCCTAAATTGAAAATCAGAAAAGTGTTTTTTATTATGAAGCATAATGATATTTTTTTATGTTTTTATTTTATAGTGGTTACTTTGTTAAAGAAAAGATAGTTCAAAAAATAAATAAGCGGGACAATTTCAGTTGTTAATTCCCTTTCAGATTTTTATCAGGTGTATCTCTTTCGCTTTTTCCCCTTATTAATATGGAAGGATCATTACCGATCTTCCTGGTAGCTTCGTTAAGATTTTCCAGAGTATACTTTAAAAGGATGAGATTCTCATTGAGATGACTGCTGCTGGATTCGAAATCAGTCTCCAGATTTGCCAGTAAGCCCTGTGTATATCTGGTAGCTTCGGCCAGGTTATCAATAAGTTCTTCAACATTTGCTTCCCTGAGTGAAAGTGATATCTCCCTCAGGTTACCAAGCACCTCGGCAATATCTTCTCCCTGCATTATTTCATTAAACCTTTCCATTGAAGAGGCAAAGTCGACAGATGCACCATCCAGTCTGCCCGAAATTTTGTTGATGGCTGCTGCAGCCTCCCTGATATCATTTCTGTTTTCGGAAATTAGTTCATTCACTCTTAGGGCAGTGGTGTTGGAATTATCTGCCAGAACTGATATATTCTCTGCAGCTTGTGTAAAATTTTCAAGATTGTCAGGTTCAGTGAAAGCCTGCAGATTATTCAGCACTTCTTCCACCTTAAATGCCAGCACCTCTGCCCGGCCACTGATATCGGTTGCCAGTGTGGAACCTGCATTAATAAAATTCTCCGGTTCAAGGTTTCCTGCATCCTCACTTCCTCCATGTATCTCTATAGCTTTCATGCCGGTGATGCCTACGGTTACGATATCGGCAACAGCATCTTTTTTTATCGGCGTATCGGGATCAACTGTAAGTTCGAAAATTATTCTGTTAAATTCTTCCGGGTCAATTCTTATCTCCCGGATCGATCCGACGTTTATACCCATATATTTTACAGGGCTGCCCACCTCCAGTCCGGTAACGGATATATTGCTGTATGCTACGTAGTAAGTATCTTTTGGCTCAAGCAATCCTCGTCCTGTGAACCAGCCAAATATCAGCAGTAAGAAAGTCCCGCTGACAATTATAAATATGCCAAGTCTGATTCTTTGTGCTTTCTTTTTCATAGTAACAGGGTTTGATTTTTCTCTGTTTGTATTTTGTTAAACTGCCATATAGAACAGACGCGTTTCAGCCATAGGTGTGTGCAAAACTGCTTGTTCTGATCCCGGTCTTCATGGGCTGACCGGGATAATGGGTAAGTTATATATGATCATAATTACCCAGCGGCACAACTCCTGTTCCTGGTCTTTCCGGTAACGTGACTTTCCCGTCTGTTATTTTGATTCCGTCAAAAACATCGTTGTTTATTAATAAGTTACCATCCAAATCAGCCCAGTCCGCCATCGGAGAAAGCTGCGCGGCAGCGGTTACAGCACATGAACTTTCAACCATGCAGCCTATCATCACTTTCATTCCAAGGGCCCTGGCAGTGGCAGCCATTTGATTAGCAGCACGCATTCCGCCGCATTTCATAAGCTTGATGTTGATTCCGTCGTAAACCCCGTAGGCTGAACTTATATCATCCGGTCCCTGAAGTGCTTCATCAGCTATAGTGGGTATTGGACTCCTTTCTGTAAGCCATGCCATATCATCAACCGCATGCTTTGGCATAGGCTGTTCCACGAATACTACTCCATATTCATCAAGCCAGTGGATCATCTCCAGGGCTTTTTCACGATCAGTCCATCCCTGGTTTACATCAACGCATAACGGGGTATCTGTGACCGAACGGATGGTTTTTATCATTTCTTTGTCCGTTTCCAGTCCCAGTTTCACTTTCAGTATTTTGTATGAGGATGCCTCCCTGGTTTTCTCCCTGACAATTTCGGGTGTGTCGATGCCTATTGTGAAAGAGGTGTCAGGCGTACTGTTCCGGTTGAGTCCCCATATCCTGTAACAGGGCTGCCCCATCAGTTTACCCGTGAGATCATGCAGAGCTATATCTACAGATGCTTTGGCGGCATAATTGCCGGGGGCAAGAGAGTCAGTGTATCTGTTTATATCTTCTATATGGAAAGGGCTGCTGAACCGGGACAGGTCAACGTTACCAAGGAAACGGATAACCGTTTCGTGGCTTTCACCAAGGTAGGGCGGCATTGACGCTTCTCCGTAGCCCACGTGGCCGTCGTACCATATTTCCGTGAAAACAACGGGAGTGGTAGTACGGCTTCCGGTGGCCAGGGTAAACAGATGTCTGAGCCTGACCTCATATGGCATATATTTAATAGTCAGTTTTTTAGCATTATCCGGGGCCACGGAGTCCGGCAGGTTCCAGCCGGAAATAACCGGTGCTGCAACAGCTCCACCGGCAAAAACTCCCGCCTTTTTCAAAAACTCTCTTCTTGATTCCATTCTATCAGTTTATTCTGGTTAAGTTCAGTACCACGGATGATCACTAACCGGTAAAACACCGCCTGCAGGATCCGCTTTTATAATTCTCCTGGCGCTTTGCAGTGTGGCATGCCTGTATGCGTTGTAATCATGCCTGCTACTGTCCAGGCTGTTAATCCTGACCATGCCGGCGGCGTGAATATATTCTGAATTACCTGTATAGAGTGCGACATGGGTTACGGGAGAATCATCAGCTCCCTCAGGATCGCCGCGGAAAAACAAAAGATCTCCGGGTTCCAGAACTTCCGGATTAGCTGTTACCGGGATATTCCTGCCGTGCCTGACCTGCAGTGATGCATCTCTGGGAATGATAAAGCCGTTCATAAAAAAGAGGGTACGGGTAAAACCGCTGCAATCAAATCCCTTCACCGATGTACCACCCCATAAATAGGGAATGCCTTTCATGGTCATTGCTGTCTCTGTCAATGCATCAGCTTCAGGCTCAACCCTGTTTTTCCATGTATCAAAACAGCTGATATCCGCTTTGTCAATAAAACCTTTCCGACCGTCAGGAAGGTTCACCATGGTGATATTTCCCTCTTCGCCTGTCTTTTCCAGGATTGCCCCTGCCACTAAATCTGAAATATTTTGGTCTGTTTCCCTGCACCTGACAAAACCATATATGTTCAGAAAAATCACCCTCGGAGAATTTTTCCATTCAATCAGATCCTTATCACTCATGCCCGAGAGGGATGATTTTTCGCACCAGCCCAGGTAATTGTCGGGTGTTTGTATGTACACCCATCCGCCGTTTTCTTTCAGCACTTTTACAGGTGTTCCCATTACTGCCTGGTTTACCATTTCAGCCCTGTGGGAGGGAGAGGACCTGATACTTGCAGTGCTGAGGTTGACCAGTGCCCATGGCCAGGGCACATTGACGGGAAGCAACGTTATACTGTCTCTTACAATGAAGCCCGCAAGTCTGAGAGAATCAGAGACCATTTTCTTTAATTGTGCTCTGTCCGTTTCCCCTGTCAGCATAATTTCTTTCCGGCGCTGCCATTCACCACTGACTTCAAAAACCCCCTCCCTGGGATCAGGGGCATGATTTACCCTGATTCCTTCAATAACATTTTCAAATTCAGGCTCTTTAATGCAACTTACTGCCAGAGTGGTTGCCAGGAGATAAATAAAGAAGGTTGCGGTTTTGTTGATTATGCTCTTCATCATCAGAAAAATTACGGCACGAAGTACTATCAAAAATAATTTATTAATATGTAAAAGTAATTACTGTTATGGAAATATTTTATTATATGTTCCCTGTAACAATTTTTGTTATTTTCCAGAGCATGAAGTAAAATATCACTTAGAGTTTGTTTTCAGTTATTTTACTTAAAAATATTTGTTGCCTCCCGGTTGAATTTTATTATTTTTGATTTTTATACGGGATTTTATATTATAAATTTTGGTTTGGAGGAAGAGGGTTTATTCCGGCATTGCCTGTAACAGAATTGTTGTCAGGGTTGGATTTTTATTCTCTGAGATCAGTCCGTATGATATTTTTTATTATTGAAAATTTATCAATATGAGATCAATGATGCTTACCGGTATAAGGCAGATGGAAATGAGAGATGTTCCTGATCCGGTAATTTTGAACGGGACAGATGTCATAATCAGAATGAAGGTTGTTGGTGTATGTGGTTCTGATATACACTATTATGTTGATGGCCGTATAGGAAGTCAGGTAGTGGATTATCCCTTTACTGTGGGTCATGAAGGTGCAGGGGAGGTTGTTGAAACCGGCAGGGATGTACGCAGTGTAAAGGTTGGCGACCGTATTGCCATTGAACCGGCCATGCCATGCTTTGCATGCGACCAGTGTGTTGCCGGCCGGCCCCATACATGCCGTAACCTGAGGTTTCTTGGTTGTCCGGGTCAGGCTGAAGGTTGCCTCTCCGAATTAATTGTCATGCCTGAATCAAGTTGTTTCCCGTTAACCGAAAATATGAGTTATGATGAGGCTGCAATTTCCGAACCGCTTGCCATTGGAGTATATTCGGTGAGACAGGCAATGCATCAGAAGGCTTCGGCATCGGGTATTCTTGGTTTCGGCCCCATCGGTATGAGCGTTATGCTTGCCGCACTTGCAAAAGGCTCAAAAAGAATATATGTAACCGACAGGATAGATGAACGGGTAGCCGTGGCAACAGACAGAGGTGCCGTATGGTCAGGTAATCCCGACAGGGAAGATATTGCGGGGGAGATTTATAAGCTGGAGGGGGGCGGCCTGGATATCGTATATGAGTGCTGCGGAAAACAGGAGGCTATGGATCAGGCTGTTGAGCTGGTCAAACCCGGAGGTAAAATAATTATTATCGGCATACCCGGCTTTGATTACTGGTCTTTCAATGCAGACAAATTGCGCCGTAAAGAGATCAGCCTGATAAATATAAGAAGACAGAATCATGCCCTGGAGGAAACTCTTGATCTGATCTCTGACGCAGGTGTGAATGTAAAACCGATGGTAACGCACAGGTTTTCTTTCGGGAAGGCAAAAGAGGCTTTTGACCTTGTGGCAGGCTACAGGGACGGTGTAATGAAGGCAATGATAGATTTTTAGGGTTATCCTGACCTGTATAACGGTATTCGGATCAGGGCGGGTAATTATAGATAACATAATAATTGCTTCATGTACTTTAATGTTTATTCCATTCCGGTATTTATTTCGGCAATTCTGATGTTACTGCTTGCTCTGCTGATCAGGAAGCAGAGATCAGCTGCCGGAGTTGTTTATTTTATTCTTCTTATGCTGGCGGGTTCGGTATATTCATTTTTTTACGCACTTGAGATCTCTGCCTCCGAACTGACCATTGTAAATATTTTTTACAAACTTGAATACCTGGGAATACCTTTTATTCCCGCCTTTTTTCTGCTTTTTGCAATCAGTTACACACGCAAGTCGGATGCGGATAGTCCTTACCTGTTGATACCGCTGTTGCTGATTCCCTCCGTTACTGCTATCCTGGCATTTACCAGTGAGTATCATGATGTTTTTATAAGCGGAAGATACATTGATGAAAAGGCGCCTTTCCCGGTACTTGTTTTTGAAAAAGGTGCATGGTACTGGGTTCAGCAGGTGTACTCGATCAGTGCAATTATATACAGTATAGTCATCCTTTTCAGGATGTTGATATTTTCGGCACCGGCCTTCCGGAAGCAGGTCAGCATAGTACTTGCCGGTTCGGTAGTCCCCTTTGCCATGTATCTGGCATACCATATGGGTTTTTTCCCCGACGGGCTTGACCCGCTGCCTTTTTCTTTTGCTTTCAGCGGACTGGTTATTTTTCTCGGAATATTTCGCCTGAGGTTGTTTTCACTCTATCCCCTTGCAAGGAATATGCTTTTTGAAAATATACCCGACGGGGTACTGGTGATGGACAGTTATTTAAGGCTGGTTGATTTTAACAGGGCGGCTTCCTCTTTCTTTCATATTAAGCCTGCGGATATAGGAGAACCGGCAGGTATAATTTTTGATAACTGGCCTGAGATTATCTCTTATATGACAAACAGTGAGCCGGGTAAGAATTTTGAAGTATCGAGGATAACAGACAGGCAGGCACTCTTTTTGGAGTGTTATTTTATTTCGCTTACTAATGATTACGGTGCTGAAAAGGGTAAAATGCTTATTGTGCATGATGTGACAGATCAGAAGAAGGCTGAACTGGAAAGAAATGAGAGTGAGGAGAAGTTCGGTTTAATTTTTGAAAATGCACCGCTCGGACTGATGTATTATAACAGGAACGGGATAGTTGAGATTTGCAATGAATATTTTATCCGGTTGCTTGGCTCTTCGGAGGAACGGCTGACAGGACTCAGCATGTTAAAGCTTTCTGATAAAAGGATAGTGAATGCCGTAAAAAAGACTTTCCAGGGGGAAAAAGCTGTTTTTGAAGGAAAATATACCTCGGAAACGGGCAATAGATCAGTTTATGTACGGGCGATCTTTCAGCCGGTTATTATGAAGGAACAGTCCTTTGAGGGAGGGTTTTGTATTGTTGAAGATATTACCGGCCGGAAGGTCTCGGAAGAGAAGATAAAAAGGACCAATGCCGAGCTTAAACGCCTTAACGCAGAAAAAGACAGATTCTTTTCAATCCTTGCCCACGACCTTAGAAGTCCGTTCAGCTCTTTTCTCGGGTACACTGATGTTTTGTCAGACAGCCTGGACAGTATGTCTCAGGAAATGATCCATACAATTGTTGGCAGCATGAAGGAATCGGCCAATAATCTCTACAGCCTGCTTGAAAATTTACTGCAATGGTCGCGCATGCAGCAGGGAATGGTGGATTACATGCCGGAAGAGCTTTTGCTGAGAGACAGAATTCTGAATTGCATAGAGCCTCTGCTTACCTTTGCAAATAACAAGGTAATAGATGTAAATTATAATCTACCCGGCGAAATGGTTGTATTTGCCGACAGAAAAATGTTTGACACTGTGATCAGGAATATCTTCACCAATGCAGTGAAATTCACTCCTAAGGGGGGATCAATAGATATTTCTGCCAGCCATTATAACGATGAATTTGTTGAGATCT
Organism: Bacteroidales bacterium; assembly: GCA_046483315.1. GTDB lineage: Bacteria > Bacteroidota > Bacteroidia > Bacteroidales > PUMT01 > PXAP01. The sequence continues at coordinate 10,555 of JAWODJ010000007.1, forward strand.
GCTTCAGCGATACAGGTATTGGGATGAGCAGTGAGATGGCAGATAACCTTTTCAGACTGGATGTCAAAACAAGCCGGTCGGGAACAGAAGGGGAGCTTAGTACAGGACTCGGACTGATTCTGTGCAGGGAATTTATTGATATGCACGGAGGCACTTTATATGTTGAGAGCCGGGAAGGAGAAGGAAGCAGTTTTTTTATCAGACTTAAGAAATCAGCCCCGCAATAGAGGTACTTAAATATTTGCTTATTATCTTTGTGTTTTCTGATCATTGTGTAACCGGCAGGATCAAATGCTTACAGGCATACTGTCCGGTTCACCTCATTTAGCAATATAATTTTTAAGAAAAAAATGTCAAAGCTGAACGGAGTAACCGATAAGCGGATAAAATATTACAAAGCCCTGCCCAGGCCGGCTGAATTCGTATCTTCCCTGCCTCTGGCCCGGGCAGGACGGGAGGTTGTTAAACGGTCCAGAGAAGAAATTACCACCATTATAAAAGGCGGCGACACCCGCAAACTCCTTGTAACAGGTCCATGTTCCATTCATGACGCGGACCAGGCCAAAGAGCTTGCAGGCAAAATCTCACATCTGGCCGAAGAGGTAAATGACCAGTTTGTTGTTGCCGGAAGGTTTTATTTTGAGAAGCCCCGCACCATTGACGGATGGAAAGGACTGATTTATGATCCCTATATCAATAACTCCTGGGATATTGAGAAGGGACTCGAGCTTGCCAGGGAGATACTGATATTTGCGGTTAATGAATGTAAGCTGCCTGCAGCAACCGAATTCCTGAATCCTTTCACACCTCAGTATTATTCGGATCTGATCTCTTGGACGGCTGTGGGGGCAAGGACCAGTGAGACACAGTTGTACAGGGAGATGATGTCGGGATTGTCGATGCCTGTGGGATACAAGAACAGCACACGGGGCGATGTTGATGCTGCCGTTAATTCACTTATCGCCCTTAAAAATGAGACCTGTTTCATCGGAATTGATCAATACGGGAATGCAAGTGTGGTGGCCACAACCGGTAATGATACGGGCCACCTTGTTCTCAGGGGCGGACAAAGGCCTAACTATGACAGTAAGAGTGTGGGTTTGGTGCAGAAAGCAATGTCAGACAGGGGGGTGAAAACCGGGATTATTATTGATTGCAGCCACGGCAATTCGGGGGGGGATTACAGTAAACAGTCCGGTGTTTTTAATAATGTTATCGGGCAGATATGTGATGGTAACGAGATGATTGTCGGACTGATGACAGAGACAAATCTCGGGGAAGGCAGGCAGAAGATCAGCAAGGATCTTACAGGATTTGACAAATCAGTCCTGCAGCGGGGTATTTCCATAACCGATGCCTGCATGAGCTTCGATGCAACCAGGGAGATGGTTCTCAGGTCGGCCGATAAGCTTAGGGAAAGAAAAAAAACTCTCTGACACTTTGCTTTGCCTTCATTTTCAGTGAGCACTCTTTGGCAGATTGGTTTTTTGCTGTATTCAGGAATAATTGAATATGTTGCCGGTGTCAGCCCTGTTCCCTTCTCCATGATTCAATTGCCAGTCTGACGCTGCCATGCTGCAACAGCAAGTCCCTTGCCTTGTCGGCATCAAGAGGCAACTCCTCCATAATCATTCTTGTTCCCCGGCGGACCAGCTTGTTGTTGGTGAGCTGCATATTGACCATCTTGTTCCCTTTTACCTTTCCCAGCTTTATCATAAGCGATGTTGTGATAATGTTCAGAACCATTTTCTGGGCGGTGCCCGCTTTCATCCTGGTGCTTCCTGTAAGAAACTCAGGACCGACGACTGCTTCGACCGGTATTTCCGCTGCAAGTGAAACGGGTGAACCCGGATTGCAGGTTATGCAACCTGTCAGCAGTCCCTCTTTTCCTGCCCGTTCCAGTCCGCCAACCACATAAGGCGTAGTTCCCGAGGCCGCTATACCAATAACAGTGTCAAGCTTGTTTACATTAAATTTCTTCAGATCTTTCCATGCTCCTGCGGTATCATCTTCGGCTTTTTCAACTGCTTTTCGAAGTGCAACATCACCACCGGCAATAAGTCCGATAACCATATTGTCTGGCACCCCGAAGGTAGGGGGCAGCTCCGATGCATCAAGGACACCCAGCCTGCCGCTTGTTCCCGCTCCAAGGTAAAATACCCTGCCTCCCTTTTTCATCCTCCAAAGGATCTCTTTAATAAGCTTTTCAATTTGCGGCAGTGCCTCTTTTACGGCAATATGTACACAGGCATCCTCCCTGTTTATTCCTTCAATGAGTTCCCTGACAGACATTTTGTCAAGATCCTGGTACCTGGAAGGTTGTTCTGTGATGATCTTTTTCAGATCCCTGTCCTCAGTTTTTTCCATATTTTTTAGCTCTGTGTTGTCTTTCTCCTGTGATATTCCAGCAGTCCGTCCATGGGTGCTTTTGTTATTAATCCTGTCTTAAACCCTGTTTCGTCAGCAGCTTCGGCAAGAATGTTCCTGAAATGAAAGCCTATACTTCCCGTTACGTTGACCGGCAGGCGACCTGCTTCCGGGAGCTGCCTGATATTGCGGATAAAAAATTCAGAAAAACTGTCTTTTACCAGTTTATGTATTGAGGGATGATCTGTATTTGCTGCAATAAAATGGGTGAATTGCGCCATAAACCTGTTAGGGAAGGGTTTCCTGTAAATACGGTCAAGTATTTCTGAAGGCTCAAGGTTATATTTATTATAAAACCTGCGGCAAATTTCTTCAGGAAGCTGGTTTTTAAGAATATCCGAAAGCAGTTTTTTGCCCAGCACTGTTCCGCTTCCCTCATCGCCAAGTATGTATCCGAGGGGAGAAACATGTTTTATAATCTGATTGCCGTCGTAAAAACATGAATTGGAGCCGGTTCCCAGTATAGCGGCAATTCCCGGACCGGTGCCGCACAGAGATCTTGCCGCTGCCATAAGGTCGGAATCGACGAAAATATTCTCCGAATCAAAATATTCATGCATTGATCTCCTGACTTTATCGTTCTTTTCGGGATTAGCACAACCGGCGCCATAAAAATGAATGGCTTCGAAGGGGCCTTTCAGAAGTGTGAATTCATTCCTCAGTGTTTCTGATATCTCAGCGGATGATTGTAAAAAGGGGTTTATACCTGCAGTCTCACATATATCTATATTGCTGCTTTCATCTGTTATTAAGCACCAGGTGGTACTTGTTGATCCGCTGTCGGCTATCAGAATCATATTATTTTCACGGGATTGATTGACTTTACAAAGGTAAAAAAAATGACCAATTCGTTTACCCGGCGGAAAATACAATAATGATCTGTTCAAGGGCATACGGATAGCATTTTTTCCTCAGTTAAAAATAGTTATTTTAGCATCCAAAGACGCAACCCCTGATGCCATGATCCTGTTAAAGAACGTATTCGGACCTGTTTTACTTCTAATACTGCTATTTTCAGCATTATGCCTCACTGCTGCCGGTCAGCGGCAGACTGCCAGGGAACAGAGGCTGGCTGACAGGGCCTTGCGCAGGTTCGGCGACATAACCGTTTTGCTGGAAGGCTGGAACCATGTCGGTGAAATGCAGATTGACAGTGTGATGGTAAACAGGGACGACAATATCATTTCGGTTTATTTCAATCCGCCGGTTACCCATATCCCGGTACGCTATCCATGGCTGGAAAGCCTGCGTGCCCGGCTTATTAACCGGCTCGGCTTCCGGTTCAGGGACTATGAGCTGTTGTTTTATTCCAGGGGCAGGTTGCTTGAAGAATATATACCCAATTATTACAGGGTTCCTTATATGGAGACCGATAGTGCAAGGATGGCTCAGGCGAAAGGGAACCGGCAAATAGTCAGAAACGCCGGGAAACCCTGTTTTAAAGGAGGTCTTTCAGGATCCCATATTGCACTCTGGCCAAGCCACGGATATTATTATGAAGCTGAGCTTGATCGCTGGGAATGGCAGAGAGCCAGGCTTTATGGTACAATAGAGGACCTTTACCCGTTTTCTTTTATAGAACCTTACCTTCTTCCAATGCTTGAGAATGCCGGAGCATATGTTATGTTACCCAGGGAAAGGGATCTGCAGAGTGCCGAAGTGATTGTTGATTATGACGGATCAACGGGAGAGTCTGAGCTGATTACTGTTGACGGTGAGAAGAATAAATGGGAGATCATTGACGGCAGTGGATTTGCTGCCGCAGATACTCTTTTTGAAGGGGATAACCCTTTCACAGCGGGCAGTCATATGAGGATAAAGGCCGGAGAGGAACAGGGTGCGGAAATAATCTATATACCCGATATACCCGCTGATGGTAAATATGCCGTTTATGTTTCCTGGGCGGACTCTCCCGTAAATATTTCCGGTGTAAGATGCACCCTGAATTACGGCGGCGGAAACTCTGTTTTTTACCTTGACCAGACAATGGGTTGGGGGACATGGATATATATCGGGACTTATCATTTTCTGAAGGGAATGGACAGCACCGCAGGGAGCCTGACGATATCAGGTGACAGTGGTGAGGCCGGATATATTACTGCCGATGCGGTGCGTTTCGGAGGCGGGAAAGGGAATGTTGCCAGAAAGCCGGCCGGAAATTATTTACCCCGGCAGCGGTCGCTTCGTAACGGCGGACAGGGCGGGATTGACGGTCAGGTTTTGTATCAGTTTCATGAACCTGAATGGAAACTCAGTGGCAGGCCGCGTTATATGGAGGCGGCACGTTATTATTTACAGTATTCGGGAATGCCCGATTCAACGGTTTACAGCATTAACGAAGGTAAAAATGATTACAATGATGATTATATGTCAAGGGGTGAATGGGTGAATTATCTTACGGGGGCACCGATGACCGTAACGGGTAAACCGGATCCCGGCAGTCCGTTAATCCCTGTCGACCTGGCCATGGCCTTTCATACCGATGCAGGTGTTACTTCCAATGATTCTGTTATAGGCACTCTTGCCATATACAGCAGTGAGAGAACCGGTGGAATGTTTCACAACGGACAGTCACGTTTGGCTGCCAGGGATATGTCCGATATAATCCAGACCCAGATAGTGCACGACATACGCCTGCACTTCAATGATCAATGGACCCGTCGCGGAATATGGGACAGGGAGTATTCTGAGGCATGGAGGCCTCATGTGCCGTCTTTGCTGCTTGAGCTGCTTTCACATCAGAACCTGGCTGATATGGGTTACGGTCTGGATCCCGGGTTTAAATTCATTGTGAGCCGGTCAATATATAAGGGGATACTCCGGTACCTGGCATTTGAGCAGGGGCGTGACGCTGTTATCCAGCCTTTGCCTCCCGAAGGTATGGCACTGGAGAAAGCGGGCGAAGGAACTGTCCGGCTGAGATGGATGGCAAGGGAGGACCCATTGGAGCCTTCTGCCGTACCTGATAGTTACAGGGTATATACCCGCAGGGAGAATGCCGGTTTTGACGGCGGCGTAACCACCGATACAAATTTTATTGATGTCAGGTTGCCTGAAAAAGGAATAATATACGGCTTCAGGGTAACGGCATTAAATGAAGGAGGTGAGAGTATGCCGGGAGAGATACTGTCTGCCTGCCTTTCGGAGGATAATGATAAACCGGTACTGGTAGTCAATGCCTTTACACGTGTGTCGGGTCCGGCTGTTTTTGACCAGGGCAGTATGGCCGGTGTTGCCTGGTGGGATGATCACGGTGTGGCGGACAGGTACGACTTCAGCCATACCGGTGTGCAGTACGATTTTGACAGGTCCAGCGACTGGCTCGACGACGACAGTCCGGGATGGGGCGCAAGTTACGCCGATATGGAAAACAAAATAATTCCCGGTAACACCTTTGATTTTCCGGCTCTTTATGGCAGGGCGCTCAAAGATGCCGGATACTCTTTTATATCAGTATCCCGTAAGGCTTTTGAACAGTCACACTACAGTCCCCTGAACCACCCTGCACTGATCCTTATCTTTGGTGAACAGCTGGGTTCCGGACACGGTGATGGCCGGCCGGTATCTGATTTCAGGGTTTTTTCGCCCGGTATGATTGATGCAGTGAAGTCTTTTGCCGCAGAGGGAGGTAATATATTTCTTTCGGGTGCTTATATAGGCACTGATATGGTTGTAAACAATGACAGCACGGCAATTGATTTTGCACGCGAAGTGCTTGGGTTTACATGGAGAACCAACCATGCAGACAATGTGGGAAAGGTAGCTGCGACGGACATGTTTTTGTCTTCGTTCCCGGATGAACTGTTTTTTAACAGCTCATACCACACCGGTGTATATAGTGTTGAAGCCCCGGATGCCATTGAGCCGGCAGGCGAAAACTCTTTCAGTATATACCGTTACGGTTCAAACAATGCCAGCGCAGGAGTGATAATGACGGGCAGACACAAGGTTCTGGCGCTGGGGTTCCCTTTTGAAACTGTTTTAGAAGAGGGTCTGCGGATGGATCTTATAAAAAAGATTATGAGTTTTTTTGAGTCAGATACGCCATTTAACAATAACTTGCAGACGAATTAACTGTAAAATCAAATTATATGGAAAATCGAATTACATGTTTTTTACCGGCCGGAAACCCTGAAGATCTTGATGTAACTCTTACCCAGCTTGCAGGGGCAGGTGCAGTGGACAGGTTCTTCCTTTTCGGGAAGTATGATAGTTCAGATATTCATTTACCGGAGAATGCCGAGATACTTAATATTCTCTCAATGCTTACCACTCCGGCGGTTAAAAAGATGGCATCGGTGACAGACACCGAATACATTCTTTTATACACCAGGACGTTGCCGCTGAAGCTGGGAGAGTATTCATTGCAGCGGATGATGCAGGTGGCCGATGATACCGGAGCAGGAATGGTTTATTCTGACTACTTTCAAATAAGGGAGGGACAGGTATTCTCATGTCCTGTAATTGACTACCAGCAGGGAAGTTTGCGTGACGACTTTAATTTCGGATCGTTGATACTTTACCGTACCTCTGCATTCAGGAAAGCGGCAGCTAAGATTCCGCAGGGTTACCAGTTTGCCGGTTTATATGACCTGAGGCTCAAAGTGTCTGAAAAAAATATTCTTTTCAGGATACCTGAATTTTTATATACTGAGATGGAGATTGATACGCGGCGTTCGGGCCAGAAAATGTTTGACTATGTTGACCCGCGCAACAGGCAGATGCAGATCGAGATGGAAAGGGCATGTACAGAGCATCTCAAATCTGTGGGTGGATGGCTCAGGCCTGAATTCAGGGAAGCTGGTCTTGAGAGAGGGACTTTTCCCCTGGAAGCCTCGGTAATAATCCCTGTCCGTAACCGTATAAAGACTATAGAAGATGCCGTAAAATCTGTCCTTGGTCAGAAAACCTCTTTCCTCTTCAATCTTATTGTTGTGGACAATCATTCTTCTGACGGAACCGGTGAGCTTTTAGAAAAGATAGCCAAAGAAGATAACAGGATGATTCATGTTATTCCGGAAAGGGATGACCTGGGTATAGGAGGATGCTGGAATACAGGAGCATTTCATCCTTCCTGCGGCAGATTTGCCATACAGCTTGACAGCGATGATATATATATTGATGACAGTGTACTCCAGACCATTGTCGATGAATTTTACAGGCAGGATTGCGTGATGATTGTGGGCAGTTATAAAATGGTGAATTTTGATCTTGAGGAGATGCCTCCCGGGTTGATCGACCATCGCGAATGGACTCCGGAAAACGGGCGCAATAATGCATTGCGGATTAACGGGCTTGGTGCACCCAGGGCTTTCTTCACCCCTGTGCTGAGAGATATCAGGCTGCCCAATGTTAGCTATGGCGAGGATTATGCGCTGGGACTGGCCGTTTCAAGGCATTACCGGATAGGCAGGATATACGATCCTCTTTACCTCTGCAGGAGGTGGGATGATAATACTGATGCCTCACTTGATATAAACAGGATGAATTCACACAACACCTATAAGGACAGGATACGGACCATTGAATTGAAAGCCAGGATAGCCCTGAACAGGGATTCTGAAAAAGGGGAATCATCCTGATTTGCATTTAACGGATTAAACACCGCAATGAAAATGACTTTTAAAAGGGATACATCCTCTGCTGTTAACAGTCTGATAAGTTCCCAGCTGGATGACTGGGAACTGGCGGGTAACAATTACCGGGATCTGGCTGATGTAATGATCCGGTCTTTGAAAATGGGAAACGGAATTTCTGTAAAGGTTCAGTTTAATCCGGCCAGGATACGCTCATCTGCCGCAAAGGTCGATAAAGATTCGCTCAAAGAGCGGCCCTGCTTTCTTTGTACTCAAAATCTTCCCCGGAAGCAGGAATGGGTTGATTTTAATGACAGGTATCTGATACTTGTCAATCCTTTCCCCATATTTCCGAGACATCTTACCATTGCCATGAAAGAGCATACAGACCAGCGGATTAAAGGACGATTTTCAGATATGCTTCTGCTGGCTGAGGCCCTGGATGATTATACGGTATTTTATAACGGACCGCGGTGCGGAGCCAGTGCCCCCGACCATTTTCACTTTCAGGCCGGCAACAAGGGTTTTATGCCTGTAGAAGAGGAATCCCGTTTTTTTCCGCGCAGGCGTATATATAGCGATAAAAGCAGCAGCATTGCCGTCATGGAAGGGTATTTGCGGCATACGCTGGTTCTGGAAGGCCGGAGTGTTGAATCTCTTGACAGGCGGTTTACAAAAATTTATGATATACTGCAGCAGATACAAAAGGTTGAAGATGAACCAATGATGAATATTCTGGCTGCCTTTGATGAAAACCGCTGGAGAGTGTTTATTTTTCCGCGCAGGGCCCACAGGCCGGTACAGTTTTATGAAAAAGGCGACAGGCAGATACTCCTCAGTCCGGCTTCTGTTGATTTTGGCGGGGTATGGATAACGCCGCGACGGGAGGATTTTGAGAAGCTGGATGCTGCTGCGGTAAAGGATATTTTTAGCCAGGTGAGCCTTGGAAAAGAAGATTGGCGGGGACTGATAAAGCTGCTGGGAGCAGATAAAAAACAGACAACCAACGATATATAATTATGCAACCAAAAATCAATGTAGGAATCCTGTTCTCTCCACAGGTGGTTTTTAACCTTAACGGCAGGTACAGGCATGTTGAATCGGGTATTGAATTTGAAGGCCCCGGCAGGGCGGTTCTTGAGAATGGAAATCTGCACTTTGCCATTGGCAACAGCACTATAAGTGCCGGATTTCCTGTTGAGCTCGAGCCTGTTTCCTGCGAAACCTGCAGTTTCGATTTGCGTGAGGTTACCATTGGAATCAATTTTCACTGGGAAAGGAAGGAGGATCAGCGTTTCAGGGGAGGTCTCAGGATTATCGAGGAGAACGGACATCTCACTGCCATCAATTTTCTGCCCCTGGAGGATTACCTGATAAGTGTTATTTCTTCGGAGATGAGCGCAAGCTCATCTCCCGAACTGCTCAGGGCCCACGCCGTTATTTCTCGCAGCTGGCTGCTTGCCCAGAAGGAGAAGGAGAAGAAACTCAGGGAATCGGGAGATTACATTACCACCATAGAGAAAGAGGGAGAGAGGATAAGATGGTATGACAGGGAAGATCACCGCAATTTCGATGTGTGCGCAGATGATCATTGCCAGCGTTACCAGGGTATTACAAGGGCAGGTACCACCACGGTTGAAGATGCTGTAAATTTAACATCCGGAATGGTGCTGATGTATGGAGATGATATTTGCGATGCCCGTTATTCGAAGTGTTGCGGTGGAATAAGTGAGAAGTTTGGAAATGTATGGGAGCCTGTTGAGCATCCCTATCTGACAAAGGTTATTGATAATCCCGAATCTCCGCGCGGGTATGACACCGATCTTACCAGTGAAGAATCTGCCAGGAAATGGATCCTTGGCTCTCCCGAGGCATTCTGTAACACAAAAAGCAGGTATGTTCTGAGACAGGTTCTCAATGACTATGACCAGGAGACATTTGATTTTTTCAGGTGGAAAGTTAAGTATTCCCAGCAGGAGGTTAAGGATCTGCTAAAAAGTAAAATTGGCCTGACCGCAGGAGATATTATTGACCTCGAACCTGTTGAAAGGGGTGTTTCCGGACGGCTGATCAGGCTCAGGATCAGGGGAACCAAAAAATCTTTGATTCTGGGTAAGGAGCTGGAGATAAGGAAGGCTCTTTCTCCATCACATCTTTACAGTTCTGCCTTTATTGTTGAAAAGGAGAATGTGGCGCAGGGTGTGCCTGCAGCTTTTACCCTGAAGGGAGCCGGATGGGGCCATGGTGTGGGGTTATGCCAGATTGGAGCCGCTGTTATGGGATCGGGGGGGTATTCATATGAGGAGATCCTGACACACTATTTTCCGGGAGCCGGTCTGGAGAAACGATATTAAAAACCCTTCATGAGAACATATTAAAGATGATGGTGGTTCCTAAGCAAAACCTTCGTATAACAGGGAATCCGGATATTATTGTCAGGCAGTGAATATATTAAATTACCAAATACTCAGATTATAATGAAGAAAGTCCGCCACCGCTCCCCCTGGTCATGGGTCCCTTCACTCTATTTTGCACAGGGCATACCCTATGTGGTTGTAATGACCGTATCAGTTATTATGTACAAGCGACTGGGTATATCAAATGCTGATATTGCCCTTTACACAAGCTGGCTTTATCTGCCATGGGTTATAAAGCCCTTCTGGAGCCCCGTGGTGGACCTTTTAAAAACCAAAAGATGGTGGATAGTTATTATGCAGTTGCTTGTCGGTGCCGGGCTGGCCGGGGTTGCCCTTACAATACCTGTCCCGGGATTCTTTCAGTATACTCTGGCTTTTTTCTGGTTGCTTGCCTTCAGTTCTGCCACTCATGATATTGCAGCCGACGGTTTTTACATGCTTGGCCTGAAAGAGCATGAGCAGGCCTATTTTGTCGGCATCAGAAGTACTTTTTACCGTTTTGCCATGATCACCGGCCAGGGACTTCTTATCATACTGGCCGGGTTTATTGAAACCAGAACCGGTCTGGAACCTCTGAATTTTACTGTTGTTGCAGACCCGGCACTTGAACACACCGGTTTCTCCGTGTCCGGGTTTAAAGATTCCGGAAATGAGGCGGGGAGTTTCCAGATTACCACGGATGAGCTGGAACTGTCCACTGAAAACGTACCGGCAGAGACAGCAGACAGCTTGTTGCAACTGGCTGAGCAGCGCAATATTGCAAATGGTTTTGTTACGCCTGAAAGTGATATTGAGCATGAAGTTTCATGGTTTGCCCGTTCGGTATCGGGCCCCCTGGGAATATGGCTGAAAAACAAGCTTGGTATAGAGGATGAAATAACATATCAGGCAGATGCCGTAAGGGGGAATATCGGACTGGTTGGAGTTTCACTTGCCGCTCCCCCCGGTCCTGAGGAGGAGGTTATCCTGAATACCGGTTTTCAGCGTGGTGACGGGAGTATAAGACTGGTAGAGGGGGAACGGCTGGTGTTTAACTCCGAAAACTGGAACAATATGGCAATGATTGCCGTACAACTTGATCCTGCACTGAACAGGCCGGCTGAAGCTTATTTTGAAGGGCTGTCCGGCAATATTCCCTTTGCATGGACAGTGACCTTTTTTTTCCTTGCCGGCCTGTTCCTGGTATTTATGCTTTATCACAGATTTTTTCTTCCGTTTCCGTCAGCGGACAAAGCTACTGTAAGTGCGAAGGGTGAGAGCATTTTCAGTGAGTTTTTCAAAACTTTCGGCGCCTTCTTCAAAAAGGATAATATAGGTCCAGCCCTTGCTTTTCTTCTCCTTTTTCGCCTGGGCGAGGCACAGATAGTCAAACTGGCCTCACCTTTTATGCTGGATCCCAGGGAGGTGGGCGGACTGGGTCTTACTACCGGGGATGTCGGACTGATTTACGGGACCATAGGGATATTGTCACTTACTCTCGGAGGAATAATAGGGGGCATAGCTGCCTCAGTAAAGGGCCTGAAGTACTGGGTGTTTCCTATGGCGCTGGCTATGAACATACCCAATGTGGTATATGTGTTTCTTTCGCTCTATACTCCTCAAAGTATGTGGATTATTTCCGGAGGCGTGGCTCTTGAGCAGTTTGGCTACGGATTCGGGTTCACTGCCTATATGCTTTACATGATCTATTTTTCCGAAGGCAGCCATAAGACCGCACACTTTGCATTCTGCACAGGATTTATGGCACTGGGTATGATGCTCCCGGGAATGATATCGGGATGGATACAGGAGATAGTGGGATATGTGAACTTCTTTGTCTGGGTGGTGATATGCACATTGCCCGGATTTATCATTATCTTCTATCTCAGGATCAATCCGGCTTTCGGGGTTAAGAAAAAGAAAGAGTCCTGATCATCGTATAAGAACCCGGACAGTATGATTATTTTAATACCCCGTTTAACCATTAAAGCTTCATGAAACGGTCTCAGGATTGACCCTCCCGAAGTGACAAACCACTACTGAATGTGATAAAAATAACCGGCACAGGAAGATAAGGGGCATATCAGTAAAGAAAATACTGACGGGCCTTTTCCACGAAAGTGTCAGTGTCTTTGTTCCAGATATCCATAATATCTTCAACCATGAACCTTTTACTGAACCTGGTCCTTATTTTATCGGTGCCGGTAACCTTATCGAACATGTCAAGGCGCGAAGGGGTGCACATCTCAAAGACATTCTTTTCAGGGTGAATTGCCTTTGTCTCCTGCAATACATAAAACTGCAGCAACGAAAGAGGTGCTTCCCTTACACCGGTAAGATGTATCTGCACCCCGTGCACCATTACACCCTTAAGAACATTATAGTAGGGCATGAAATGTACAGGCCTGAATATCACTCCCGGTAACCCGAGGCTGTTCAGCCTCCCTGCCAGCCTGTCCGCATCCACCCAGTCCGCCGCTATCATCTGGAACGGGAGTGTGTATCCTACTCCTGTATTGAATACATAAAGTTCGCCCAGTATGCCTGATGCCGGATAATAATATGCCGAATGAGCATGGGGTATGTGCGGAGAGGTTGGTACCCAGGGCAGGCCGGTATCTTCAAACAACATATCTCTTTCCCATCCCTCCATTTGTATTACACTCAACTTTACGGGGGAGGAGGAGAGCAATTCCTCTCCGTTCAGGAACAGTGCCAGTTCACCAACGGTAAAACCATGTACATAGGTAATGGGAACCTGGCTGACGAAAGAAATGAACCTCTCTTCCACTAGAGGGCCTTCGAATTTCTTTCCGCCGAGCGGATTGGGCCTGTCCAGCACCATCACTTCAATATCCTTATCGGCAGCCGCTTCCATAACAAGTTTCAAAGTGCTGATATAGGTATATGACCTCGAGCCAATATCCTGTATGTCAAATATCATGATATCCAGTCCGTCGAGCATATCGGGGGTGGGTTTACGGGTTGCCCCGTAGAGGCTGAAAACGGGCAGGCCGGTTATGGGATCGAAAACAGTCTCCACCTTCTCACCTGCTGAAAAGTCACCTCTTATGCCGTGTTCGGGTCCGAACAGTGCCACAAGCTCCACCTGGGGTGCATCGAAAAGAATGTCGGCAGTCGAAACAAGTCCGCAATCAACACCTGTTGGATTTGTTACCAGTCCCGCCCTTTTACCTTTAAGCTGTTCAAAACCGCTTTCCTTAAGTATCTCAATACCTGTCTTTACCTGAGCAGAAACAGAAATCCCTGCAGAGACAATAATTGCCAGTATGAATGTTCTCATAATAAACCCGATTGATTTTTATAACTTTATAGTGTAAAAATAGAAAATTAAACAGAGAGTCACCCAAAGCTATCCCGTATGAAGAACTTTATTTCTAATTTTGCGATGATACAGCTTTTTTTTATGGTCTTATCCTGCAGTGAACATAATAATGAGAGTTTAACAAACCGTGCCCGGCAGCTTATGGAAAAGGGAATGTTCAGCCGGGTAATTGAAATTGCTGATTCCCTTGACGGGGAATTTAACGCTGATCAAGCCGTCAGAAGGGAGATCGACAGTATGGCCGATTATGCAGTGAGATATATGATAGATTTCCCTTATACAGAGGATGATATTCTGGATCTTCTCAGGTCCGGTTCAGTTGAGGCTGATGAGGAGGCACTGAGAACATGGGAGGATCAGGGTGAGCTGGAGTTCATGAATATAGACGGGGAGAAGAGATATTTCAG
>JAWODJ010000035.1:0-2959 GCA_046483315.1 Bacteroidales bacterium
AGCCGGGCGTCAGCGAGGCTTAATCCTGTATAAGGAAAGAAGCCGGGCGTCAGCGAGGCTTAATCCTGTATAAGGAAAGAAGCCGGGCGTCAGCGAGGCTTAATCCTGTATAAGGAAAGAAGCCGGGCGTCAGCGAGGCTTAATCCTGTATAAGGTAAGAAGCCGGGCGTCAGCGAGGCTTAATCCTGCGATACTACCATAGTCCGCAAGGTGCAATGAGTATTAACCAGGCAATATGTCAGGAAATCACTTTTGTAAAGGTTATGAATTGATAAATTATTCCGAAATTGGTGAGCTGTTAAAGTAAATGAAGAACGAACCACCAATAAAATGTTTTTTAATAATATGCAAACGATCTGAGTAATATGAAAGAGATTCAACAGATACGCCAGGACTTTGAATTACCTTCCTGCATTGAGAATTGGGGCTGGAGATATCATCATATAGGAATTCCAACCGACCGAAAAATGCCGGGTGAAAAATACCTGCCAAAATTAAAGTTCTTTGTTTCAGGATTCAGCACCAGCCCTTTCGGGATTGAATGGATGAGATTTGAAAAAGACAGCCCGGTTAATAAACTAATACAAACAATTCCCCATATTGCATTTGAAGTTGATGATCTGGATTCCGAATTAAAAAAACGTGATTTTAAAATAATTACGGAACCGGATCCACCTTCTGAGGGAGTGAGAGTTGCTATGATTGAGCATAACGGAGCCCCTGTTGAATTAATTGAATTTGAGAAAAGAACAAATAATTCCAGCGGCTGATAATTAACAGGCAGTCGCAAAACCCATAAAACCGGAATTAGCCGGGCAGCGAAGAGAGCCATCACAAAATGATATGCCACATCATGGATATGGCGGATAAGACCTGCTATATCATATTCATCATTTTTTACTATTATATTTCCTTAATATTAATTATTCCCGGAAGTTTTGCTAATTTTAGTACCATTCAGTTCTAGCTGTCAGGATCAAAAAACCTGGTTTTAAAGGAGAGTATTTATTAGTTGAAAGAAGAACCATAAAAGCAAACAGAACATGCACTTACCTTTACTGCAGGATTTTTTAATTATTCTGGGTTTTTCCGCAGTGGTTGTTTTTGTACTGCGTAGACTGAAATTACCTTCAATCCTGGGGTTTTTGCTTACGGGTATTTTGATTGGACCACACGCGCTGGGCCTTGTACATGAATCCGGGCAGATTGAAGTTATCTCTGAAATTGGCGTTATCTTACTGCTTTTCGTAATTGGAATGGAATTATCCATTAAGCACCTGATATCTATTAGAAATACTGTTATTATCGGAGGTGCCTTACAGGTTGGACTGACGATCATCGTATCAGGACTGGTTTATTACTTCCTCGGAAACCCATGGAACGAAGCTTTGTTTATAGGTTTTTTGTTTTCCCTTTCAAGTACGGCTATTGTTCTTAAGGTTCTGCAGGACAGAAATGAAATATCTGCGCCTCACGGACGGAATGCCCTTGCCATTCTTATTTTTCAGGATATTATAGTAGTGCCAATGATGCTGTTCACACCTATTATTGCCGGGCACTCGGGAGATCTTACTAACAGCGTACTGCTGCTGTTGCTTAAAACGGCGATTGTAGTAATCATCACGATAGTGAGTGCAAGATATTTAGTGCCAAAGTTAATGCATATTATTGCCAGGACCGGTAGCAAGGAGTTATTTTTAATCACGACCATTACCATTTGTTTTGCTGTGACTTTTCTGACCTCGCAGGCGGGACTATCTCTGGCATTAGGTGCCTTCCTTGCCGGGCTGATAATATCAGAATCGGAATACAGCCATCAGGCTACGAGCATCATACTTCCTTTCCGGGAATTGTTCACCAGTTTCTTTTTCATATCTGTAGGGATGCTATTGAACCTTCAGTTTTTTGGTGAGCATTTAGGCCCTATAATGCTACTTGTGCTAGCTGTATTTTTAATAAAATCTATGATTGCTTCATTTGCGGTAGCAGTCTTAAAATATCCTCCACGAACATTTTTACTTACGGGACTTGCCCTTTTCCAGGTTGGCGAATTTGCTTTTATCCTCTCAAAAGTCGGTATCGAATACGGTCTGCTCAGCACAGAAGCTAATCAGTATTTTTTGGCTGTATCTATAGTGTCCATGCTACTCACCCCATTTATCATTATTTTTTCTGAAAATATTGCCTTCGGAATGATGCAATTAAAACCTTTAAAGGCAATTGATAAAATGATGACGGCATCAAAAGATAAATCAAGCCCGGCGGTTGAAGAAGAACTGAATAACCATCTGGTAATAATCGGTTATGGCATCAATGGCAGAAACCTCAGCAAAGCGGCAGAGTTCAGTAAAATCCCTTACTTTGTCATTGAGCTCAATGCAGACGTAGTCAGAGAAGAACGTAAAAAAGGTGTTCCAATAATATTCGGAGATGCGAGCCAGGGTCATATTCTGGAGTTAGCAAGGCTTGAACATGCAAGGGTTGCTGTTATTGCCATTTCTGACCCTGTGGCGACAAAAGTTATAACTAAATATATACGTGCAATCAGCCTGTCCATACATCTGGTAGTCAGAACGAGATATGTCAAGGAAATTTCCGAACTCATAGCGCTCGGTGCTGATGATGTGATACCCGAAGAATTTGAGACTTCAATCGAAATATTTTCAAGGACGCTCCATAGCTTCCTCATGAGTTTCTTGCTGGGCGGGATGCCGCTTTGCCACGGAGCAGGCGTACTTGCGGCCCATTACCGTTTCGGGGCTCGGACCGCGGGATCCAATTTGATGATCGGGCTGATCTTTGCAGTGCTGGCCCTGGTTCTGGGCAGCGATGTCATAAATGTGCTGAACCTGCTGCCCATGTCCATCCTGGGGGTCCTGCTCGTATTCGCAGGTGCCCAGTTGACTCTGACCGTCATGGATCTGGATAGCCGCAAGGACTTTTTTGTGGCGACCTTGAT